>NZ_LR699166.1:3142767-3772857 GCF_902459525.1 Sideroxydans sp. CL21 | reverse complement strand
GCCGACATGTCGGATGCAACGAAGTGCTCACCTACGCCAACACCCAATAACAATGGGCTACCTTTACGCGCAGCAATGAGTTGGTGCGGGTTGTCTGCCGCCACCACGCCGATCGCGTATGCGCCAACCAGCTGCGACAACGCCATCTGCGTGGCGACCAGCAGGCTGCCCTGTGCATAATGGCTGTGGATCAGGTGGGAAATGACTTCGGTGTCGGTATCGGACGTGAATTCGTATCCCTGCGCAGTCAGATCGGTGCGCAGCTCTTCATAGTTTTCGATGATGCCGTTGTGCACCACGGCGATGAGGTCGCGGCTGATATGAGGGTGTGCGTTGCGTTCGCTCGGCACGCCGTGCGTGGCCCAGCGCGTATGGGCGATGCCGAGCTCGCCGTAGGTGTTCGCGCTCTTTGCTGCCAGTTCTGCCACGCGTCCGATGCTGCGCACGCGATCCAGTTTTCCGTCATGCACAACCACCAGCCCCGCGGAGTCATAGCCACGGTATTCCAGCCGCAACAGGCCATTGACCAGAATGGGTACGATATTCCGTTTTGCGACGGCACCTACGATTCCACACATATTATTTCTTTCCTTTTTGCGGGCGTTGCCAGCCAGCGATAGTAGTTTGTCTGCCGCGCGAGATGGTCAGTTCTCCGGCGGGTGCGTCCAGCGTAATGGTCGAGCCTGCACCGATGGTCGCGCCCTTGCCCACTTTGACCGGTGCAACCAGTTGCGTGTCCGAGCCGATGAAGGCGTCGTCCTCGATGATAGTGCGATGTTTGTTTGCGCCGTCGTAGTTGCAGGTGATGGTTCCCGCACCGATGTTCACCCGGCTGCCCACGGTGCTGTCGCCGATATAGCTCAAGTGATTAGCCTTGCTCCCTATGCCTATCTCGCTATTCTTGATCTCTACAAAATTTCCGACATGGGCATCGTCATGCAATTTCGTCCCGGGACGCAGCCGTGCGTAAGGACCAATGTGACAGTTGGCACCCACTTCACTGTCGTCGATGTGGCTGAAAGCCGCGATCTGGGTTCCCTGGGCGATCGTTGCGTTACGAATGACACTGTAAGCGCCAACTCGTACGAAGTTTCCCAGGTTTACCTTGCCTTCGAAAATACAACCGACATCGATCTCGACATCGCGCCCGCAAGTGATGTTGCCGCGCACATCGATGCGAGCCGGGTCCGCCAGCGTCACGCCCTGGGCCATCATTTGAGTCGCAATATTCTGTTGCCAGACGCGCTCCAGAGTGGCGAGTTGTATTTTGTTGTTGATGCCCTCGACTTCCCAGCGATGCGCGGGTTGTACTGTATGCACCGTCAGGCCTTGCTGAACGGCCATCTCCACAATATCGGTCAGGTAGTACTCACCTTGTGCATTGTTGTTGCCCAGCTTGCTGAGCCAGGCGCGCAGCATTTCGGTAGGCGCCAACAGGATGCCAGTGTTCACTTCGCGTATCTCGCGCTGTTCTGCTGTAGCATCCTTTTCCTCAACGATGCACTGCACGTCGCCTTGCAGATCGCGCACGATGCGACCATAACCCGTCGGGTTTTCAAGATTGACGGTCAGCAGCACCAAGCCCTCACCTTCCTGTTGCATCTGGTGCAACGTGCTGTGCTGGATCAGCGGCACATCGCCGTAAAGTACCAGTGTGCGGCTTCCGTCTGCCAGATGCGGCATCGCCTGTTGCACCGCGTGTCCGGTGCCGAGCTGCGGTTCCTGGATCACGAACTTCGCACCGTATTGCTGCATCGCCTGCGGTACGGCTTCCCCGCCGTGCCCGTAAACCACGCAGATTTGTCGCGGTTGCAATGAGGTTGCACAGTCGAGAACATGCTGAACCAGCGGTTTACCCGCGAGCGCATGCAACACCTTGGGTTTATCGGAATACATTCGCGTGCCTTTACCGGCAGCGAGAATGACGATGTTTATCGGGCTCATATCGGCTCTGAATCTGTGGATGGCGGAGTATATCAAATCACCTGATTTAATTTGGTGGCTTGTTCCGCGCGAGTCCCCTCTACAATAGGCACATGAGCACGCCCATCCTGAAAATTGTCGACAACCTTGCAGATATTCCTGCCTCGGACTGGGACCCCTTGTCGAATGGCGATCCCACGCTTTCTCACGCCTTCTTTTACGCATTGCAGGAAAGCGGCTGCGCCATGCCGCAATTCGGCTGGAAGGCCCAGTTTGTTACGCTGTGGCGGGACGGGTGTCTGGTTGGCGGGATGCCGCTTTACCTGAAGATGAATTCATTTGGCGAGCATGTGTTCGATTTTGCCTGGGCCGATGCATATCACCGGCACGGGCTGCGTTATTACCCGAAGCTGGTATGTACGGTGCCATTTACGCCGGTGGACGGGAGGCGCCTGCTTTCAGATTCAGATGAGAATCGGGGATTGTTACTGAAACATGCCTTGCAATATGCAAAGGACATCGGCGTTTCTTCGCTGCATTGTCTGTTCCTAAATGAGGCCGATGCGCTGGTGGCACGAGATCAGGGAATGATGTTGCGCCAGGATGTACAGTTTCATTGGCAGAATCCGGGCTATCGCGATTTTGATGATTTTCTGTCCACACTCAGCCGCGACAAGCGCAAGCGCATCATGCAGGAACGGCGCAAGGTAAAGGAATCAGGCGTCGAGTTGGAATGCGTCACCGGGGAAAATGCAACCGCAGATCAGTGGTCTTTCTTTGCTTCGTGCTATTTGCATACCCTGCAGCTGCATCATTCGCCGCACCAGTTGAATGAAGATTTCTTCCAGCGCATCGGCGCTACATTGCCGCAACACACATTGCTGGTCATTGCGTCGCGCGAAGACCGTCCCATCGCCAGCGCGCTTAATTATCGTACCAAAGATGCCTTATTTGGGCGCTCGTGGGGCACGTTCGAGTTCCATTCCGGACTGCATTTTGAGGCTTGCTACTATCAGGCCATCGAATTTTGCATCGCAAACAACATCAAGACATTCGAAGGCGGTGCGGGAGGCGAACACAAATTGTCCCGCGGGTTTTTGCCGGTGACCACCCGCTCTGCACATTGGCTGGCGCATCCGCAATTTTCGCAGGCGGTGGAGGATTATCTGAAGAACGAGACTGATGCCATTGCAGAATATGTGGACGTTCTGAATGCGAGAAGCCCGTTCAAACAGGTTTAACAAGTTGTTGGGGCAGAGCTGTGATTGTTGGTTCTTGACTTGTTGCCGCCAGGTGAGGTTTCCATCGGTCCTTCTGCTCCGGTCACTGCAAAATAAAAAAGCAGCCTAAGCTGCTTTTTTATTCAATGCAGATGCAGTGCTTTGCTTAGTGCGTGTTCTTGCGTACCTGTTGGATAGCACGCAGTTGGGCAATGGCTTCTGCGAGCTCGGCTTGTGCTTGCGCGTAGTCGATATCGGAAGTGCGGTTCTTCATCGCTTCCTCTGCCGCTTGTTTGGCTTCCAGGGCACGTGCCTCGTCCAGATCGGCACCGCGAATCGCGGTATCGGCGAGTACTGTCACAACATCGGGTTGCACTTCCAGCATGCCGCCGGAAACGTAGATCAACTCTTCCTGCTCCTGATCCGGGCGCTTGATGCGCACGGCTCCCGGTTTGATGCGAGTCAGCAGTGCGACGTGGCGCGGGTAGACGCCAAGCTCGCCCATCTCGCCCGGGATGATGACGAACTCCGCCAGTCCCGAGAAGATCGACTCCTCAGCGCTTACCACATCCACATGTACGGTCATTGCCATAATCGGCTCCTAATTATTATTGCAGCGTCTTGGCTTTTTCGACCGCTTCTTCGATGCCGCCCACCATGTAGAAGGCCTGTTCCGGCAGATGGTCGTACTCGCCGGCGACGATGCCCTTGAAGCCCTTGATGGTTTCTTTCAGGGTAACGTACTTGCCCGGCGCGCCGGTAAACACTTCGGCAACGTGGAACGGTTGCGACAGGAAGCGCTGGATCTTGCGCGCACGTGCCACAGCCAGTTTGTCTTCCGGCGCCAATTCGTCCATACCCAGAATGGCGATGATGTCGCGCAATTCCTTGTAGCGTTGCAAAGTCTGTTGCACGCTGCGGGCCACGTTGTAGTGTTCTTCGCCCACGACCAACGGGTCGAGCTGGCGGGAAGTGGAGTCCAGCGGATCAACGGCGGGGTAAATACCCAGCGAAGCGATATCGCGGCTCAACACAACGGTGGAGTCCAAGTGCAAGAAGGTGGTCGCTGGAGACGGGTCGGTCAAGTCATCCGCGGGAACGTAAACGGCCTGGATGGAAGTGATCGAGCCAACCTTGGTGGAGGTAATACGCTCTTGCAGACGGCCCATTTCTTCAGCCAGTGTCGGTTGATAACCCACGGCGGAAGGCATACGACCCAGCAGCGCGGATACTTCGGTTCCGGCCAGTGTATAACGATAGATATTGTCCACGAAGAAGAGGATGTCGCGGCCTTCGTCACGGAATTTTTCAGCCATGGTCAAACCGGACAGCGCAACGCGCAAACGGTTGCCGGGCGGCTCGTTCATCTGTCCGAACACCATCGCAACTTTGGACTTGGTGAAGTCTTCCTTGTCGATAACGCCTGCATCCGACATTTCGTGGTAGAAGTCGTTACCTTCACGGGTACGCTCACCCACGCCGGCGAACACAGACAGACCCGCGTGTTGCTTGGCGATGTTGTTGATGAGTTCCAGCATGTTCACAGTCTTGCCCACACCGGCGCCGCCGAACAGGCCGACTTTACCGCCCTTGGCGAACGGGCAAACCAGGTCGATCACCTTGATGCCGGTTTCCAGCAAGTCAACGGAGGGAGACAATTCGTCGAATTTCGGTGCTTTTTGGTGGATCTCGCGACGCTCGTCACACTTGATCTCACCGGCTTCATCGATCGGGCGACCCAGCACGTCCATGATGCGGCCCAATGTACCTGTGCCAACCGGGACCGTGATGCCTTTGCCGGTAGAGTTGACCAGCATCCCGCGGCGCAAGCCGTCGGAGGATCCCATCGCAATCGTACGTACAACACCGTCGCCCAATTGCTGCTCGACCTCGAAGGTCAGGCCCGCTTCGGCTACGGAATTACCCGCGTCCGCCAGCGTCAAGGCTTCATAAACCTTGGGCATTTTGTCGCGCGGGAATTCGATGTCAACCACCGCGCCGATACACTGAACAATCTTTCCTTGACTCATTTTCAGATTCCCCGTCTAAATTAATTCTTAAACTGCTGCCGCGCCTTAAAGATTTGGTCTCGTCATAACGTTCGCTACGCTCACATTAGCCTCGCCCATCTTTGCGCCCATGCCGCACTAAACCGCTGCTGCACCGCCTACAATCTCCGAAATTTCCTTCGTGATCGCTGCCTGACGTGCCTTGTTGTAAACCAGTTTGAGCTCGCCGATGACGCTCTTCGCGTTATCGGAAGCGGCTTTCATTGCCACCATACGCGAGCTCTGCTCGGACGCCATATTTTCCACTACGGACTGATATACCAATGACTCGATGTAGCGTACCAGCAGTTCGTCGATCACCGGCTTCGCATCGGGTTCGTAGATGTAGTCCCAGTTGCCGTTGGCTCCGCCTAACTTGTCATCAGAGAGGGGCAACAGTTGTTCCATGCGCGGCTCTTGCTTCATCGTGTTGATGAAGTGGTTGTAACTCAGGTGGATGGCATCGATCTCGCCTGCCACATAAGCATCCAGCATGATCTTTACGGCGCCGATCAATTTTTCGATGTGCGGCGTATCGCCGAGACCGGTGAGATGCGACTTGACGTTCGCACCCATACGATTCATGAAGCTGAAGCCCTTGTTGCCGATAGGACAAACAACGATACCCTTGCCCTCGCCTTCCCAAGACTTCATGCGGCTGATGGCCAAGCGCAACACGTTGGTATTCAAACCTCCGCACAGGCCCTTGTCCGAGGTCACCACGATGACACCTACATTCTGGATGCTTTCGCGCTTAACCAGAAATGCGTGTTTGTATTCCGGGTTGGCGCGCGACAAGTGAGCAGCAACATTGCGGATCTTTTCGGCGTAGGGACGGGCGGCTCGCATGCGTTCCTGCGCTTTGCGCATTTTCGCCGCGGCCACCATTTCCATCGCGCGCGTGATCTTGCGAGTGTTCTCGACACTCTTGATCTTCGTGCGGATTTCTTTGCTGCCTGCCATGATTTAGCTCCCGCTTCTTTAGTAGACTGCTGTTGCCTTGAAGGTCTCGATTGCCGTTACCAGCAATTTTTCGTTGTCGCCTGACAAGTCTTTGGTGGACTGGATGGCATCCATCAGTGCTTTGTTGTTTGACTTCAAATAGGCATGCAATGCAGATTCGAATGCCAGCGCCTTGGGCACAGCCACGTCATCGAAGTAGCCTTTGTTTACGGTGAACAGCGTAACGGCCATTTCAGCCACCGACAGCGGGCAGTATTGCAATTGCTTCATCAGTTCGGTAACCATGCGGCCGCGCTCCAATTGCTTGCGGGTCGCTTCGTCCAAGTCGGATGCAAACTGCGCGAACGCAGCCAATTCACGATACTGGGCCAGAGCCAGACGCACACCGCCGCCCAGCTTCTTGATGACCTTGGTCTGCGCTGCACCACCCACGCGCGACACTGACACACCGGCGTTGATCGCGGGACGGATACCGGCGTTGAACAAGTCGGCTTCCAGGAAGATCTGACCGTCGGTAATGGAAATCACGTTGGTCGGCACGAATGCGGACACGTCACCTGCTTGTGTTTCAATGATGGGCAAAGCGGTCAGCGATCCGGTCTTGCCTTTGACGGCGCCTTTGGTGAAAGCTTCGACATAGTCGGCATTCACGCGAGCCGCGCGTTCCAGCAAACGGGAGTGCAGATAGAACACGTCACCAGGGTAAGCTTCGCGGCCCGGCGGACGGCGCAGCAACAGGGATATCTGACGATACGCCCAAGCTTGCTTGGTCAAGTCATCGTAAACGATCAGTGCATCTTCGCCGCGATCGCGGAAATATTCGCCCATGGTACAACCGGCATACGGTGCCAGGAATTGCATTGCGGCGGAGTCGGAAGCAGTCGCTGCGACGACGATGGTGTATTCCATTGCGCCGTGTTCTTCCAGTTTGCGTACCACGTTGGCGACGGTCGAAGCTTTCTGGCCTACCGCAACGTAGATACAGGTCATGTTCTGACCCTTTTGATTGATGATCGCGTCAACCGCAACGGCTGTCTTGCCGGTCTGACGGTCGCCAATGATCAGTTCGCGCTGGCCACGGCCGACCGGAACCATGGAGTCAATGGACTTCAAACCGGTTTGCACAGGCTGGTCGACGGACTGGCGTGCAATAACGCCCGGAGCGACCTTTTCGATCTTGTCGGTCATCTTGGCATTGATCGGGCCTTTACCGTCGATGGGCTGACCCAGCGCGTTCACTACGCGACCGCGCAGTTCAGGGCCGACCGGCACTTCCAGAATGCGGCCGGTGCATTTAACCGTGTCGCCTTCAGTGATATGTTCGTATTCGCCCAGAATAACGGCACCTACGGAGTCACGCTCAAGGTTCAGCGCCAAACCGAAGGTGTTGCCGGGGAATTCCAACATTTCGCCCTGCATCACATCGGACAAGCCGTGGACGCGAACGATACCGTCGGTCACGCTGACCACCGTACCTTCAGTGCGCGCTTGGGTCAGTGCTTCGAAATTCTCGATGCGACTGCGTATCAGATTACTAATTTCGGAAGGGTTGAGCTTCATCTGGATTTCCTCATTCTTTATAAATCTTCATCAGGCTAGGGCGGTCGCCATTTCACTGAGTCTGGTGCGCGCAGAACCGTCGATCACCTTGTCTCCGGCGCGTATCACCACGCCCCCAAGCAATTCTTTATTGATATTGCATGTCAGTTTGATCTCTCGACCCATACGCTTCTTGAGCGAACTGGCAATCTTGTCTTGTTGAGCTGCAGACAGTTCGAACGCCGAATCCACGACCACATTCACACTCTTCTCTGCTTCCGACTTGAGTACCTCAAAGAGGGATGCAATCTCGGGCAGAAGCAACAGACGCTGGTTTTCGGCCAGCACGTTGATAAAATTCATCTGCTGTGGCTTGAGTTTTCCTCCCGGTATGTCACCCAGCAGGCTTCCCAACTGAGCTTTGGCAACGCGCGGACTGCTGATCACGTTGCGGATTTCCGGATAGTTCACTGCTTCGGCAAGCGACAGCAAAACTTCCGACCAGCCTTTCAGGTCGGAAAGTTTTTGCGCTTCTTCGAATGCCGCCTGGGCGTAGGGTCGTGCTGTAGTTAGGGCTTCAGACATGGCTGTTAGAGATCCGCTGCAAGTTTGTCGAGCAGGTCATTGTGCGCCTTGGCATCGATCTCGCGACCCAGAATTTTGCCCGCTCCCGCCAGTGCAATTGCCGACACCTGGGTACGCAGTTGTTCCTTGGCGCGAAACACTTCCTGTTCAACTTCTGCTTTTGCGCCTGCGACGATGCGATCGCCTTCGACCTTGGCTTGTGCCTTCGCCTGTTCGACGATTTCGCTGGCACGCTTTTCACCACTGGCGACGATCTCGCCCGCCTTGTCTTTTGCTTCACGCAAAATATCGGCAGAACGCTTGGCGGCCATATCCAGGTCGTGCTTGGCACGCTCTGCATCTGCCAAGCCATCAGCAATGGTCTTTTGACGCGACTCGATCGCGGCCAGCAAAGGCGGCCAAACGAATTTTGCAGTGAACCATATCAATATGGCGAACGACAGTGCCTGCGCGATTATTGTCAGGGTAATGTTCATTTCGGTTCCTTATGCTGGATTGTGCATCCCGCAATGTTCAATTACTTGATGACGGCGAGCAGCGGGTTAGCGAACGCGAACATCATTGCCAGACCAACGCCGATGATGAAAGAAGCGTCGATCAGACCCAGCAACAGGAACACCTTACCTTGCAGTGTGGGGATCAATTCAGGTTGACGAGCTGCGCCGTCGAGGAAGCTGCTGCACATGATACCGATGCCGATACACGCACCTGCAGCGCCGAGGCCGATGATCAGCCCGATACCGATACCGGTGTAGGCTTGAATCAGCGCCATGAATTGAACTGTGTTTTCCATTTTGTTTCCTTTCGATTTACAAAGTTGATTAAAAGTTAATGGTGAAAAATGATTAGTGGCTTTCGTGTGCCATTGCGATATAGACGATCGTCAGCATCATGAAAATGAACGCTTGCAACACAACGATCAGGATGTGGAAAATTGCCCAGCCTGCGCCAAGCAAGGCGCCAAATATCGTTCCCGCCAAACCGGTCGCCGCCCACATGCCCAGCAGCAGGAAGATGATTTCACCAGCGTACATGTTGCCGAACAGACGCAAGGAGTGCGACAACGGCTTGGAAACATATTCGATCAGGTTGAAGAGGAAGTTCGCCGGCCAAACCAGAGGGTTGGAACCAAACGGTGCGCAAAACAGTTCATGGATCCAGCCGCCCAGACCTTTGACCTTGATGCTGAAGAAAATCATCAGGAACCACACGGATAGTGCCAATGCAAAAGTCGTGTTGATATCGGAAGTGGGAACAGCGCGGAATTTTTCCTGGCCGAACACATGGTGGTAGACCCACGCCATGATGTCGATTGGCAAGAAGTCCATCGCATTCATGACCAGCACCCAGACAAATACGGTCAGCGCAAGTGGTGCCACGAATGCTTTGCGATCTCCGTGGAAAATGCCTTTTACTTGTTCGTCGATGAATTCAACCAGAAGTTCAACGAATGCCTGTCTTTTGGTGGGAACGCCCGCTGATGCGCTACGCACCACTAGCCAGAGCAAGCCGAAGGTAACGATACCGAGCAAGGCGGACACGGTCAGCGTGTCAATGTTGACAGACCAGAATGCGCCGTCGGCAATTTGTTTGACGTTGAAGCTTAAGTGATGCTCGATGTAACTGGATGCTGTCAGTTCGTGTTCAGTGGACATCCCGGACCTTACTTGTCATTCACGTTATTCACAGCTCGCATTCCCGCACCAGATGCCAGCGCAGAACCTGCCAACCCGCCAATCAGGGCCAATGGAACCAGTCCCTGGTAATACTTAAATGTAATCAACAGCAGAATCGCGATCACAAGTACTTTGACCACCTCTGCTTTCAGCAATGTAATCAGAACCGTACTTGCCGCACTACCTTTCGGGCTTTGTGCAATCAACATTCCGGTATACGCACCAATCACCACTGATGCCCCGCCCGCCAATGCGGAAATTGCCGCGTTTACACCCGCAAGCAACAGAGAGACACCCGAGATGAGTACCGTTATGATGATTTGCCAGCGTGCCGCCTTGCTGAATGCGCGGCTTATTGTTGTGTTTGTTACACTTTCCATCTTGTGCCCTTAAGCGCTACATTTGGCTAGGGCTGAAAAAAAGCCCGCGCATTCTCTACTATTCCGTCACTGCAAGTCAAGCGTATTCGGGGGAATACGGCGGTTCAGCCCTTGATTATGCTCGCTCGTATAGTTTGCCCGTCAGTTCTTCCAGATGTTCGTTGCTCGAATACTCGATAACCAGTTTGCCGCCACCTTTGCTATTTGGCTTGATTTCTACTCGTGCACCGAGTTGTGAGCTGATTTCATCTTGCATGCGTTGCGTATCACGGTTTTCTTTTGGTATTTTCTTGCCGGCTGTTGTTTTGGCAGATGACTGTTCGCCTTGTTGCTGCACCAACTTTTCCGCCTCGCGTACGGAGAGCCCTTCCAAAACGATCTTGTTTGCGAGCAGTACTTGTTGCGCCCCCTCAAGAGACAGCAACGAGCGGGCGTGGCCCATGTCCAGCGAACCTTCCATCAACATGTCTTGCACGGCTTGCGGCAATTTGAGAAGACGCAACAGGTTGCTGGCTGCACTGCGTGAGCGGCCCACGGCATCGGCTGCGGCCTGGTGTGTCATTTGAAATTCGTCGATTAGTCGCTGGATGCCGATTGCCTCTTCTAGAGGATTCAGGTCTTCACGCTGAATATTCTCGATCAGTGCCATTGCCAGCGCTGCGTTGTCAGGCACTTTGCGAATAATGACCGGCACTATTTTCAGTTCGGCCAGTTGTGCCGCGCGCCAGCGACGCTCACCGGCAATAATTTCATAGCCGCCTTCAGCCAGTTCGCGCGCCAGGATCGGTTGCATCACGCCCTGTACTCTGATCGAAGCAGCGAGTTCGTTCAGCGATGCCTCGTCCATTCGACTGCGCGGCTGATATTTGCCGGGTTTTAGTTGCTCGACTTTCAAGTCGCGCAGTACGTCATTCTGTTTTGATGTGTTGTTTCCGGAAAGCAGCGCGTCCAAGCCGCGCCCCAGACCCTTGATCGGTTTTGCCATGATTTTCCCTTAATGAAACTTGTTATGCGGCGACCTGCGCCATTGAGTTGTTGAGCATTTCACCGGCTAAAGCCAGATAGGCCAGGGTTCCCTTGGATTGGCTGTCGTGGTATAGCGCGGGAATACCGAAACTGGGTGCTTCTGCCAGACGCACGTTCCGTGGAATAACGGTGCGGTAGACCTTGTCGCCAAAGTGTTGCTGCAACTGATCCGAAACTTGTTGCGCCAAGGCGTTGCGCGGATCGAACATGGTGCGCAACAAGCCCTCAATCTCCAAATCGGGGTTTAAATTTTCGCGCACCTTGCGAATAGTGTTAACCAGATCGCTCAAACCCTCCAGCGCGTAGTATTCGCACTGCATGGGAATCATCACCGATTTCGCGGCACACAATCCATTCAGGGTAAGCAAATTCAATGCTGGCGGGCAATCGACTAGAATGTAATCATATTCGCTCAAGACGGGTTGCAATTCTTCTTTCAAGCGCATTTCGCGCCCTTCCACATCAACCAGTTCAATTTCGGCACCGGCTAACTCTCGATTGGCCGGTAATACGTCGTATTTGCATGCGGAAGAGCGGATGCGCGCCTCTGCGACAGATTTTTCACCCATCAACACATCGTAAATAGTAATTTCCAGGTCGGCCTTGTTTATGCCGCTACCCATCGTTGCATTACCTTGCGGGTCAAGATCGATCAGCAGCACGCGTTGTTTTGCCGCCCCCAGACTTGCTGCCAGATTGACAGTTGTCGTGGTTTTCCCCACTCCGCCCTTTTGATTGGTGATTGCCAATATCTTGCTCATTTTTCACTCCCAATACGACCAAACTGCGGGCAGCTTCCAGCCCAGGAATCTGCAACGTAATTACTTTTTCAACCAGAATATCTGCCGGAATCCGCGCCAGCTCTTGTTCCGGTACGCCTTTCATAGCCGCCCAGTGTCCGCCTTCCGCCAACAAATGTCGCGTTAACCTTACAAAATCCGCCGCCTCGGCAAAGGCGCGAGAAATGATCCCGTCAAACTTTTGCTCTACTTGCCACCGCTCTACCCGTTCGCAACGGACTTCCACGTTATGCAAACCTAATTCGATTACCGCTTGCTGTACAAATCCTGTTTTTTTGCTGTTGCTGTCCAGCAAGGTGAACGACCATTCTGGGCGCACCACAGCCAAAATCAATCCCGGCAAACCTGCTCCACATCCCACATCCAGCCAATGTTGAGGCCACAAATATGGCATTACAGCCAAGCTATCGAGCAAGTGGTTACTTACCATCTGCTCAGGATTACGTATCGCGCTAAGGTTGTACACCCCATTCCATTTGTGCAGCAACGCCAGATAATCAAGCAGTTTTTGCTGCTGTTCCGGCGTAACTTCCAAGCCCATCTGCCTGAGGCCTGTAGCTAATTCCTGCGCCAGCGTCATGCCGCTTTGTCTTGTTTGAAACCCCGCTTCAAATGCACCAGCAATAAGGAAATCGCTGCTGGGGTTACGCCAGATATCCGTGCCGCCTGGCCTACCGTCTGCGGTTGATGCTGATTCAGCTTTTGCCGGACTTCGATAGACAATCCGCGCACCACAGCGTAATCCATGTTTTCCGGTAATTTCGTTGTTTCTTGCCCTTCTTGGCGCTCTATTTCATCCAGCTGGCGCTCGATATAACCTTGATATTTAGCTTGAATTTCGACTTGCTCTGCTATCTCCGACACATCTGCCGCTTGTGCTCCTGGCAAAGTCATCAAAGTCGAATAACTCACTTCTGGGCGGCGTAGTAGATCGTATAGACAATACTCACGCTCGATTTCTTTACCCAATACACGCTCGGCTTCAGCCCTGTCCAGCATGCGTGGATTCACCCAGGTCGTTTTCAGACGTTCCAGTTCACGCGCTATCTTTTCTCTTTTTTCTTCAAATGCTTGCCAGCGAACATCATCCACCAGACCCAAACGACGGCCGGTCTCAGTCAAACGCATGTCAGCGTTATCTTCACGTAGCTGCAAGCGATATTCCGCGCGGCTGGTGAACATGCGATAAGGCTCGGAAACACCGCGTGTGATCAGGTCATCCACCATCACACCCAGATACGCCTCGTTACGCCGCGGACACCATGCTTCTTGTTCCTTGGCCTGCAGTGCGGCATTTACACCGGCCAACAAACCTTGCGCGGCTGCCTCTTCATAACCCGTCGTTCCGTTGATCTGTCCAGCAAAAAACAGGCCTGCTATCGTTTTGGTTTCCAACGATACTTTTAGTCCGCGCGGGTCGAAGTAGTCATATTCGATGGCATAGCCGGGGCGAGTTATATGTGCGTTTTCCAATCCTTTTATGGAGCGCACCAGAGCCAATTGCGTATCGTATGATAGGCTCGTCGAAATACCGTTGGGATAAATTTCGTGCGTTGTCAGTCCTTCCGGCTCCAGAAATATTTGGTGTGAATTTTTTCCTGCAAATCGTGTGATCTTGTCTTCGATGGATGGGCAATAGCGTGGACCCACTCCCTCTATAACGCCTGTAAACAAAGGTGATTCGCCCAATCCGTTGCGAATGATCTCATGCGTGCGCTCATTTGTTTGCGTGATCCAGCATGGCATTTGGCGTGGATGTTGTTCCACGCGTCCCAGAAACGAGAATACCGGAATTGGTGTATCGCTGTGTTGTTCCTGCATTGCAGAAAAATCGATGCTGCGCCCGTCTATACGGGGTGGTGTTCCTGTTTTTAAGCGCCCAATGGGCAATCCCAATTCACGCAAGTTATGCGCGAGGCCTATTGATGGCGGATCTCCAGCTCGCCCTGCCGGATAATTCGACAAACCCACATGCACTAATCCGGATAGAAAGGTTCCCGTCGTAAGTACCACGGCTTTTGCTCGGTAACTCAGGCCCAATTGTGTTTGCACACCAACGACACGTCCTTGTTCTATCAGTAGTTTTTCTGCAGGCTGTTGAAATAGCAAGAGATTTTTCTGATTTTCGAGGCGTTTTCGGATTGCCTGTTTATAGAGTGCCCGGTCTGCCTGCGCGCGCGTCGCGCGGACTGCCGGGCCTTTGGATGCGTTCAAGATACGGAATTGGATACCACCCTCATCTGTCGCTGCCGCCATGGCGCCACCCAAAGCGTCTACCTCTTTGACTAAATGGCCTTTTCCGATGCCGCCGATGGAGGGGTTGCAGGACATCACGCCCAAGGTTTCGATGTTATGGGTAAGTAAAAGCGTGGCGCAACCTGCCCGGGCACTAGCCAGCGCAGCTTCCGTCCCCGCATGCCCACCGCCTATTACGATGACATCGAATTGTTTCAGATCGCGCATTTGTCACCCATCAAAATGAGGACGCGCATCATAACTCAAAAGTTATTCACCACGAAAACTTTGCGCGATGCAATGTTTCACGTGAAACAATTATTTACCAATACAGAACCGGCTGAAAATTTCACCCAACAAATCGTCTGCTGTAAATTCGCCAGTAATAGCGTTGAGATCACTCTGTGCCTGTCGCAATTCTTCTGCAAATAACTCTGGGTGATCAAGCAGATGTTTGGCTGCGATAAGGTGTTGCCCTGCACGCGAAAGCGCTTCCAAGTGCCGCGTACGTGCCATGAAGACGCCCGTTTCCTGATGCCAGCCGATATTTTCAAGCAATTTGTCCTGAAGCATTTCCATTCCTTCACCTGTTTTGGCTGAAAGAAAGAGATGACATTCCCCGTTTCGAATTTCAACGCTAGCTAAATGGCCGCTCAAGTCGATCTTGTTGTGCAAATACAGTCTTGGTACTTTGGCAGGAAGTTGTTCCAGAATCGCTCGATCGTCAGGTTCAGCGCGTTGTTGTGACTCATCCAGCAGCACTAGTACCACATCGGCTCTTGTCAGGGCTAATTGTGTGCGTGCTATACCCATCAGTTCAACCTCGTCTGCGGTTTCGCGCAACCCGGCTGTATCAATCAGGTGCAATGGCACACCTTTTACTTGTAGCGCTTGTCGTATAGAATCACGGGTTGTTCCCGGCACGTCGCTCACTAATGCAATTTCTTCACCTGCGAGACGATTCAATAGACTGGATTTTCCAGCGTTAGGTGCGCCAACCAGCACCACTTGTGCGCCTTCACGCAAAATACTGCCTAGTTTCGCCAAACCTTCAATGCGTCCTACTTCTTGCAGGACGGAAATAAGTTTGCTTGCGCAAAGTTGCCGATCCGAATCACCGATTTCTTCTTCAGGAAAATCCAGAGTTGCTTCGACCAGCATGCGAAGGTCTATAAGTCGGGCTACTACGTCATTAATTGTTGTGGAGAATTCACCCTGCAATGAGCGCATGGCGCTACGGGCCGCTTGTTCGGTAGTGGCATCAATCAAGTCAGCTACACTTTCTGCCTGGGCTAGATCGATTTTGTCGTTGAGGAAAGCACGTTGCGTGAATTCACCCGGTTGTGCAAGACGTGCTCCCAGATCCAAACAGCGTTGCAATACAGATTGCAACACGGCCGGACCGCCGTGCCCCTGAAGTTCCAGTATTTCTTCCCCGGTATAGGAATGCGGAGCTGAAAAAATCAGGGCGATACCCTGATCCAGCGCCGTACCGTCAGCTGCAAGAAAGGGGGTGTAAGTCGCGAATCTGGGAACGAGTTGCTTTCCGGTCAGAACGAAGGCCATTTCTGCCAGACCTCGTCCGGATACCCGAACCACGCCGATACCACCGCGCCCAGGGGCGGTGGCTATCGCCGCGATATTATCAAGCTTTGACGCCACCTTTGCGTGCGGCTGCTTGTCCGCGGGTGATGTACCACTGCTGGGTAATGGAAAGGATGTTGTTTACAACAGAGTACAGGACCAAACCGGCTGGGAAAAAGAAAAATACGACGCTGAACACAATGGGCATGATTTGCATGAGCTTCGCCTGCATTGGATCCGGTGGCAAGGGGTTTAGTTTGCTCTGAACCAGCATGCTGACACCCATGATCAGGGGCAAGACATAATACGGGTCGGTTGCCGACAAGTCGGTAATCCAGCCAAAGAAAGGCGCGTGACGCAGTTCCACGCTGGACAAAATAGCCCAATAAAGTGCAATAAACACCGGTATCTGGATCACCATAGGCAAGCAACCACCCAGCGGATTGATTTTTTCCGTTTTGTACAAATCCATCATCGCGTGATTCAATTTATCTCGATCATCGCTATATTGCTGCTTTATCTTCTCCAACTTGGGAGCTACCAGACGCATTTTAGCCATGGATCGATAACTTGCAGCTGACAGCGGGAAGAACGCCAATTTTATCAATACTGTCAGCAGGATGATGGAAACACCCCAGTTATGTACCCAATCATTAATGTGGGACATCAGCCAAAACAGCGGAGTTGAAAATATCGTTAGCCACCCATAATCCACTGTCAATCCGAGACCCGGTGCGATTTCATCCAGTTTCGTTTGAGCTGGCCCTGCGTAAAGTGTGGTGGATATGCGCCCCGTCTGACCAGGCTCGATATTTGCGACTGGCAGTATCACACCTGCAGAGTATTCGTTGTTATCCAGCTTTTTGGTGTAAAACTCTCGGGGTCCTTTTGCTGCCGGCAACCAAGCAGACACAAAATAGTGCTGCAACATCCCGATCCAACCGTTATCAGGATTGACCGGGAGCTTCACTTTGTTATTGTCGATGTCGGAAAACTGGATCTTTTTAAACTTGTCATGATCAGTATAAACAGCCGGCCCAGTAAAGGTAGGAACGAATTTCGAAGATCCTGAAATAGCTACCGAATCGCGTACAAGTTGAAAATATGCGGAAGGGGTTAAAACGGTAGTTCCATGGTTTTCAATTTCATATGAAACATCAACAAGATAGCTGTCACGATGGAACGTATATACCTTCGTTACACTTGCATCACCTGTATTCAGTGCCTTCAAACGTACTTCTAACGTATCTTTGCCATCGGCAAGGTGAAAGTCCTGACCTTCAGTTGAAAACTCTGCGTTATGGGTCGGTAATCCCTTTCCTAGCAATCCCGATTGAGCAACATAAAAGTGTTCACCTTTTTGTTGTAACAGTGTAAATGGCTTGCTTTGGTCGTTTGAGTCCTTGTGTTTTAACAAATCCAAGCGCTGGATATTTCCGCCGACTGTGTTGATTTCAACCATGAAGATATCGGTTGTCACGACGACCTTTTTGCCGGTCACGTCTTTTTGAACTTCAACAGCAGTGGATGCAACTGTATGTTCTCCTGACTTAGCCAGTTCCGCTGGTACAGAAGGGTCATCCTTTGCAGCTGGAATCGTTGCAACCTGTGGCACCGGTTGATTTTGACGAGTCCACGCGCCCCAGAGCAAAACCAGAGAAAAGGAAAAAATCAGGAATAAGAACAACCGCCGCATGTCCATCAAGGTTTCACCTGTATTTCAGTTATGGGACTGGATCGTATCCGCCCGGGTTCCAAGGATTACAACGAATCAATCGCTTAATTGTCAGCCAAAATCCCTTGAAAGCGCCATATTTTGATATGGCTTCCAGGGAATACTGCGAACAAGAAGGGCTAAAACGGCACGACTGGGGAAGCACGGGACTGATCAATAATTGGTAAGCCCGAACAATAAATAACAGGATTAATTTCATTTAGCCGCCAGTACGGATTCTAACATTTCACCCAACATGACTCTGGCTTTCGAGAGATCTTTTATTTCAAGTGGCCTGCGTAACCGAATAACGACATCGCGTGAGACTCCATGCCTGGCGTAACGACGAAAACATTCACGAATCAATCGCTTGGCAATATTTCGCTGTGTTGATGCGTGTATAATTCGCTTGCTGACAGACATGCCAAGCCGAGCATGTCCAGTTAAATTCAATTCGCTATGGACGGCAAACCAAGTGTTGATTTGCGCCCTTTGTTGCAGTATCCGAGAAAATCCCTCCCGACGCGATAGCCTGTAGCGCCGGGGTAAAGTCCGGTCTACTTTGGATTCACACGCCAAGGCGTACGCGGCCACGTGCACGACGTGCTGCTATAACAGCGCGCCCACCTTTGGTTTTCATGCGAACCAAAAATCCGTGAGTACGTTTTCTTTTGGTAACCGATGGTTGATATGTACGTTTCATGATTAGCTCCTGACTGTTTTACTGTTGAAAAGCGCGCGATTACAATCGTTAGCGTGATTCCTGTCAAGTCTTTTTATGCTGTGGATAACTTTATCCATAGCTTGTAGAATGCGACGCAACAATTGCGATACATTTTTCTGCCTATGTCTGCCCAAAGTTTGTCTGGTAGCTGCCTTAGTTTTTTCAAGGAACAGCTGCCATTACAACAATATAACTCATGGATTAAACCGTTGATTTTCGAGATCGATGGCAATAAACTCGTTCTTACAGCACCCAACAGTTTTACATTACGGATTGTACAAGAGCGCTTTTTACCAGAGATATCCAAACGCGCTCTTCCATTCTTTTCAGCACCACCTCAAATTGAGCTGCGCATTGAGAAGCGAGGTATTAAGCCGCTCAGTCCAAATGTAGCAGAGCCCGTTTCAATTAAGTCTGTGGCGCCAACGCAAAAAATAAACTCAAAAAATCAGAATAAACTAAACCCAGCGCTGGTTTTTGATACCTTTGTAACTGGTAAGGCAAACCAATTAGCCCATGCTGCAGCCATACAAGTTTCTGAAACGCCCGGTATAGCCTACAACCCTTTATTTATTTATGGAGGTGTAGGGTTAGGAAAAACTCACCTTTTGCAGTCTATTGGGAATCTTGTCAGTAAACAGAATCCAGACGCAAAAATCTGCTATGTACATGCTACAAACTATATTTCAGGAGTAGTTCGTGCATTTCAGACTAAGAACTTTGATGAATTCAAACAGTTTTATAACTCACTAGATTTACTCCTGATTGACGACATTCAGTTCATTGCGGACAAACCAGGTACCCAACAAGAGTTTTTTTACACATTAAATTCTCTTATTGATACAAATAAACAAGTTGTTATAACCTGCGATACATTTCCAAAAGAAATTTCAGGTATTGAACCTCGTCTAACTTCACGTTTTACCTGTGGACTGACTGTAGCCATAGAACCACCTGGTTTAGAAATGAGAGTCGCCATTCTGCTGCAAAAATCAGCTGCCAGTAATTTCCCTATCAGTGAAGATGTGGCTTTCTTCATAGCCAAACACGTTCGCTCCAATATTCGAGAATTGGAAGGCGCTTTAAATCGTATCGAGGCATATGCCAAATTCCACAAGCGTCAGATATCTATAGACTTGGCAAAGGAAGCTCTTAAAGACTTGCTGGCTGCACAAAATAAGCAAGTTTCAATAGAGAATATCCAAAAAACGGTAGCCGATTTTTATCGCATAAAGATTATTGAATTGCTATCCAAAAAGCGCACAAGAATAATTGCAAGACCACGCCAAATCGCTATGACACTTGCACGAGAACTTACTCAATTAAGTCTCCCTGAAATTGGGAATGCTTTTGGAGGAAGGGATCATTCCACTGTATTACACGCATGCAAAACTATAGAGTCTTTGCGTAATACCGATTCTGCATTAAATGCCGATTTCAACTTATTGAATCAGACGTTACGTGGATAGCCATGTATATCGTGTGTATAGTTTGTAAATGAACCTGCATAAACATCATTTTGAAATAGTTATACACAAACAATAAGCAATGATAAGCAGTTTTATGAACAGGAAATTAATGAATTAAGTTTTTGTAATGTAAGAATAATATTAGTTATCCATAAATTCAGTGCCTATTATTATTATTGTTGTGTTTTTAAAGGAAACATATGTTCATTAAGCAAATAGATCGAAACGATTTACTCAAACCTTTGCAAGCAGTTGTAGGTATTGTAGAACGTAAGCAACCCTTGCCTATCCTTTCAAACGTACTGATCAAAAAGAACAAAGACGGCGTACGGTTTGTTACAACGGATCTGGAAATACAGATAGAAGCACAACTTAAAGCTGAACTTGACGGAACGGAAAGTGCAATTACTATTTCCGCAAAGAAACTCCAGGAAATTCTGCGCGCCATTCCCGATAACAGCACGATATTCTTAGACGATCAAGACAACCGTTTATTGGTAAAAGCGAACAAAAGCCGCTTCAGTCTACAAACTCTACCAGCACAAGATTTTCCTATGCTGGCTGAACAATTGGTTGGTGCAGCCAGGGTCCAAATTGAACAAGGTGTTTTACGTCGACTATTGAGTTCCGTGCAGTACGCCATGGCCCAACAAGATATCCGCTATTACCTAAATGGAGTGCTTCTGGTCGTAGACGGCACTTCCATTAAACTCATTGCAACAGATGGTCACCGCTTGGCTTTTATTAGTGAAGAACTTAAAGAAAGCTACAAAAAACAGGAAGTCATTCTTTCCCGCAAGACAGTCAATGAATTATTGAAACTGCTGCAAGACACCGAAGATAAAGTCCAGCTTGAACTGGCAGAGAAACAAGTTCGGATATCATTTGCAGATGTCGTCCTAACCTCCAAAGTAATTGATGGCAAGTTTCCTGATTACAACCGGGTCATTCCAACCCATTCCAATCACCTGAAATTGGATCGACTGACTATATTGCAGGCGTTGCAGCGCGCCGCGATTTTGTCTAATGAAAAGTTTCGTGGAGTGCGTCTGTTATTGACCGAAAAGAATTTACGCATCATCAGCAGCAATAGCGAGCAGGAAGAAGCTCAGGAAGATATTGAAAACGATTATCAAGGAGCGCCTTTGGATATTGGCTTCAATGTAAACTACCTGCTGGACGGTATTAATAACATCAGTACTCAAAATCTAATTCTCTCGTTTGGCGATCAAAATAGTAGTCTCCTGATCACTATCCCGGATAAAGATGACTATAAATATGTAGTCATGCCAATGCGTATCTAATTTGTTCCACGTGAAACAGTAATGGAAAGTAAAACAGACTCATGAGTGATAACTACGACGAATCAAGTATCCAACAACTCGAAGGTTTGGAAGCAGTACGTAAGCGTCCCGGTATGTATATCGGGGATACATCAGATGGTACCGGTCTACACCATATGGTATTTGAGGTGGTAGATAACGCCATCGACGAGTCCTTGGCTGGACACTGCGACGACATCAAAGTCATCATTCATGGCGACAACTCAATCTCCGTAGCGGATAACGGGCGCGGTATTCCAATTGGTATCAAGTTCGACGACAAGCATGAGCCGAAACGTTCCGCTGCCGAGATTGTTCTGACGGTTTTGCATGCAGGCGGCAAGTTCAACCAGAATAGCTACAAGGTGTCGGGTGGTCTGCATGGTGTAGGTGTGAGCTGTGTTAACGGCTTGTCGGAATGGCTCAAGCTGACAACCTACCGCGACGGAAAGAAGTTCGGCATAGAATTTATCCGTGGCGCAGTAAAAGATCGCCTGATCGAATACCAAAAAGGAATTGAAGTTTCTCCCATGCGTGAACTGGGAGAAAGCCAAAAGCGCGGAACCGAAGTACATTTTCTAGCGGACAAGGAAATTTTTGGATTGGTTGAGTTTCACTACGAAATCATTGCCAAGCGACTGCGTGAACTATCTTTCCTGAATAACGGCGTCAAAATCGAACTGATTGATCAACGCACCGGCAAGAGTGAGAACTTCGCTTACTCTGGCGGTGTACGCGGCTTCGTCGAGTACATGAATAAAAGCAAGTCGGTGCTTCACCCAAAATGTTTCCAGGCTAGCGGCGAAAAAGACAATATTACTGTCGATGTTGCCATGCAATGGAACGACAGCTATTCCGAAGTCGTGCAATGTTTCACCAATAACATTCCACAGCGCGATGGTGGAACGCACATGACCGGCATGCGCATGGCGATGACACGTGTCATCAATAAGTACATTGAAGATAACGAACTGGCCAAAAAAGCCAAGGTTGATACCACCGGCGACGACATGCGTGAAGGTCTGACCTGCGTACTCTCGGTAAAAGTACCAGATCCGAAATTTTCATCTCAAACAAAAGATAAGCTCGTTTCCAGCGAAGTGCAGCCCGCTGTACAGGAAGTGGTGGCCCAGAAGCTGACCGACTACCTATTGGAAAACCCGGTCGACGCCAAAATTATCTGCAACAAGATCATCGATGCGGCCCGTGCTCGCGACGCTGCCCGCAAGGCGCGTGAACTCACACGCCGCAAAGGAATTCTGGACGGTATCGGCTTGCCCGGTAAACTGGCTGACTGCCAGGAAAAAGACCCTGCCCTGTCAGAACTGTATCTGGTCGAGGGTGACTCCGCCGGTGGATCAGCCAAGCAAGGTCGCGACCGCAAGTTCCAGGCAATCCTGCCGCTCAAGGGCAAGATTCTTAACGTCGAGCGCGCACGCTTCGAAAAGCTTATCTCATCGCAGGAAATTGTTACCCTGATCACTGTGCTAGGCACGGGTATCGGCAAAGAGGAATACAACGCCGACAAGTTGCGTTACCACCGCATCATCATCATGACCGACGCGGACGTGGACGGTGCGCACATCCGCACCCTGCTGCTTACCTTCTTCTACCGACAAATGCCGGAGCTGGTCGAACGCGGCCACATCTACATTGCCCAGCCTCCGTTGTACAAAATCAAGCAAGGCAAGGACGAACGCTATCTCAAGGACGAGCACGAACTGAAGAACTACATGCTGCGCTCAGCATTGAACAATGCCGCGTTCTACCCAGCTCTCGACGCCACGCCGATACAGGGCGACGCGTTGGGCGAAATCGCCAAGCAATACTTCCTTGCTGAAGCCGTTATCGACCGCCTCTCGCACTTCATCGCGCCCGAGGCCAGCCACGCCCTGCTCGTCCTACCAGCACTCTCACTGGACGATGCAGAACAAGCCAAGAAAAGCGCCAAGCTGCTGGAAGATGCCTGTGGCGGCGTCATTCGTGCAGAAGTCGAAACGGATATCAATGGTGATCTGCGCCTCCGCCTGGAAAAACTGTTCCACGGCAACTATTCGCTGAGCTATCTGGAAAATGAATTCTTGCACAGCGGCGACTATGTACAGATCCGCCAGACCGCCGACGCGTTGAACGGCCTGATCTCGCCAACTGCCTATGTATCACGCGGTGAACAAAAACGCGGCGTGACCAGCTTCAAACAAGCCATCGAATGGTTAATCGAAGATGCAAAACGAGGCGTCAGCATCCAGCGCTACAAAGGCCTGGGCGAGATGAATCCCTCGCAACTGTGGGAAACAACCATGGACGTTAAGAACCGGATTCTGCTCAAAGTGCGTATCGAAGACGCTGTGGGCGCCGATGAGATCTTCACGACGCTGATGGGCGATGTTGTTGAACCGCGTCGGGCATTTATTGAGAAGAATGCGCTCGGTGTGAAAAACTTGGATGTATAATCTTATAGGTTTGTAGGTTCTCACAAAAGGTGAAACTTTTCTCACCAAATGAAATGAGCTGAAACCTAATAGCCACCGAAGGTTTAGGTCAAAATGCACAAAACAGCTTGTGCAAAATTTGGCCAAAGCTAGAAGTAGAGATGACCGCGAAATATCCGCGGTCATTTTTTATTATGAGATACGGAAATACTCATTTAATACGTCAAACCACCAAACGCGTGCGCTTACTATCAATTAAACCACAATAAATTAAAGAAAAAATGAAAAACATGCCAGAATCGCCTATAACGGCTTATTAGCCACCAACTGAGGGTAACCCCCACTTGCAATAGTTTTCGCCCCAAAGGGCCGTTTAGCGTATTCCTGCCTCGTTTCCCCGTTGACGCAGCGATTCATAAAGCTTCGCCGGTCCAAGCAACACATCCTTTAACCCGCTACGCACCTTTTCAGAATCCAGAGCCTGCTTACTCATTGTCGTATGTGCCGAGAGCGCATCCATCACCGCGTTCATAATCTCCGTAGCGAGATCCGGTGAATTGGAGAATTGTTCCTTGGTGTTATTATTGGCTTGCTGCACTAGGATGTCCGATTCAAGCAACTTGCCCTTCAGCACATGGTTCACATACACCAGCTTGTCGTCGTCGCTCAATTCGCCATCAAACAGCGTGTTTACCTTCTCGATGATTTCTGCGAGGCGCGCCTTTTCTTTTTCCTGTAACTGACCACAGCCCGGATCGGTCAGCGGAGGAAGAGGTTCACCTGCACCTAACGGCAAGGCACGCTTGCCCTGATTTTTCAGCTTGTGGTGGGTCAGCACCACCTTGGATAAGTCCACGCCTTCGCGTTCGCGGCCAAATTCAAGCAGCGGCAGCAAGCGCCGGAAGAAGATCGCGCGTTTCTCAATGGCCGTGTTGCCGTAGTCGAATATCTGCGACAGGAAGGCATACACGCGCATGAAGGTGCCGAGGTCGCGCTTGAACAATTGCAGTGCATTCATTTCATCCTGCGCCGCCTGTACTGCTTTAGCATCCTTCAGCGCCTGCGCGTCCTGCCAAGCCTTGAGTGCTGTCACTTTTCGGCATTAAGGCGCCACTGATTTCCGCCGTAATGGCGCCACTTTGAAGTGCCAAATCAGGGGCTCAAACTGGGGGTAAAGAATGCGTGAAATGAGCTGTTTTTGCAATCGCATTTTCACTCTGTTTTGCTGCTGGTGTAGCTGTTTCAGGCTTGAGTAGGTTTGCCTCCTTTCCCTGTCGGCGTTTTTGACCTTTCCGGCATTGGCTTCGGGTCGCGGTAACTCTCTCCATCCAGCACCACGCGATACGCACCGTGGCGCAATCGGTCCAGCGTCGCTGCGCCGATCATTTTATTTGCGGCGAATGCTTCACCCCATTCATCAAAGTCGAGATTGCTGGTCAGAATGGTGGCGGCACGCTCGTAGCGTTCGGCGATCAAGTCATGGAAGTCTTCATCTTCAGGCGAACGCAAGGGTTTGAGTCCGAAATCGTCAATGATCAGCAGGGGCACTTTGACCAGGGATTTAAATCGCCGCGCATAATTGCCAGTCGCCTGAGCTGCGCGCAAGCTGCTCAGGAGCTGGGTTTGCGTGATGAACAGCACGTCATAGCCCTGGCGTGCAGCCGCATGACCCAGCGACTGCGCCAGGTGACTTTTGCCGGTGCCGCACGGACCCACAATCAATACGGCGACTTTCTCTTCAATGAAACGGCAAGTCGCCAGATCATGGACTGCCGAGCGGTTCAGATTGGGAAGTCGGTCGAAATCGAATCCTTCCAGTGTTTTTTGGTTACGGAAGCTTGCACGTCGTAGTCGCATATCCAGTTTCTTTTGCTCCCGCCGGGCGACTTCGTCATGAATCAGCAAGCTGAGGAAATCGGTGTAGGCCAGCTTGCGGTCGATGGCTTCGCGGTTGCGGGCCTCGAGTGAGTCCAGAATGCCGGACAGGCGCAGTTGTTTGAGCAGGGGTGTCAGTTCGGGAATTGGATGCATGATGGTAGTCCTCATTGAAGAATGGTTTGGGTATCGCGGCAGAATCGGCCGCCTTGGGTGTATGTGGTGGCCAGTGCGTCGAAGGCTGCCAGCGGCGCGAGCTGATCCAGTCCCTTCTCAAGAATGATCTTGACCACCTTGTAGCCCGGCGTGCCGTAATGGTTGGCGCGCTGGCAGGCCGCTTCCAATCTGGCTGCGCCGTATTTCTGTTTGAGCCGCAGCACGCCCTGTACAGCACGCATCTTGATCAAGACATGGTCGCCGAACATGGCATGCACCATGGCATGGCAGGCCGGACCAATCTGCAAGGCCGATTTCAAACACCACTGTGTGTCCTGCATTTGCCACGCCTGCGCTTCGGGCGGCATATGGTCGGTCACGGTGTCGCGCAGCCCTTTCCCCGTCAGTCGCACATGGCTGGCAACCGCTTCGTGTTCGCGGTACAGCGTCACCATGGTGCCGGTCGCCTTCAACCACAGGTCGCATCCGATCAGCCGGAACGGCACCGAATAGTGGTTGGTCTCGTATTGGACGTGCGCGTCACGGTGGACTTTGACCTTGGCCCAGCTGGCCAACTCAGGTGGAACGCTGGGCAAAGCATTGAGCAGGCTTTTCTCCACCTCGGCGAAGCGTTTGAGAGGGGCTTCGCGGGTCGTGCCGTGAATGCGGTTGCCCGCCTCGTTCATCACCCACGCCTGCAACTGGCGGTTGGCGTCATCCAGATCGCGGAATTCGCGCAGCGGCAGGAAACTGCCCTTGATATATTTGACGCCTGCCTCAACGATTCCTTTTTTTTGTGGATCCCGTGGAGGACAAGGATCGATTTTGAACGCATATCCTTCCGCACATTCGGCATACGCCCGTTGCACATCCGGCTCATAGACGCAGGCTTTGGTGATGGCGCACTTGGCATTGTCGATGATGACGCGTGAGGGTACGCCCGAGAACGACTCAAACGCACGCCGATGGCAGCCCAGCCATGTCGCCACGGTCTGGTCGCGGACAAACTCGGCATACTGGTGACGCGACCAGCACAAGGTCATCACGAAGAACCAGGTCTTGAAGATCTCGCCGGTGTACACATCGGTGATGAGCGGACCAGCACCGAAATCAACCTGAACCGCTTCGCCAGGCTTGAACGTCAGGCGTAGCGGAACATCCGGCTGCTGCAGGGAAACGAGTTGCCCCAGAAAGCGATACATCGAGGAATAACTGCCGGTAAAACCGTGATTGCGCACCAGCGTGGCGTGGATGGTGGTGCCCTGAATACCGGCCGCATGCCACTTGGTGATCTGATCACGCCAGGGTTCCAGCGTTGAAATACAGCTGACAGGCAATGCCTCCCTGCGCTCAAACAGCGTGGACAGCACTCCGTCATCGGGCAAAGGAAACTCGGGGGCAAGCCAGCCACGTTCGCTGGCGATCTCGCGAACCTGTGCGAGTTTTTTGCGTCCCATCGTTTTGGACCGGGCAATATCCCGATCAGAATCGCCTTGGCGCATGCGCACCAAAACATTTCGGTACTGATACATCTCGAACCTCCGTTTAGTCACAACCTCTCCCGGCAAAATGCCGGAAGTCTAGTTGCTTAATGAAAGTTCGAGCCCCTGATCAGGGTTCAAAGTGGCGCCTTAACGCCGGAAATCCTGTGGCGCCATTACGCCGGAAATAAAGTGGCGCCTTTATGCCGACAATCTACTGGCTCCTTAATGCCGGAAATGAAATGGCTCCCTAACGCCGAAAGTTCACAAGTGCTACGGCATAACGCTTAAGCAAGCGATCCGCCACCGGCTCCAGCGCTGCATTCAACTCGTATTGCGCTCCATTCGGGTTCATCTCCACCGTCACCACGCGCTCCACTTCGTTGTCGTCGTAATGTCCGGTCGCATCCAGCTTGGCGCGCAGGTCGTACACCAGATTCGGATCAGTCACACCTGCCAGTGTTGCCGTGGCGTAATAGGTCTTGAATGCTTCCAGCACTTCCTCGGCCGAATTTACGAAGTCGAGAATGTAGGTCGTATCCTTGCCCGGATAAGCGCGGTTCAGGCGCGACAAGGTCTGCACCGCTTGTATGCCTGCCAGGCGTTTATCTACATACATACCGCACAGCAGTGGCTGATCGAAACCGGTCTGGAATTTATTCGCCACCAGCAGGATTTGATATTCGTCAGTCTTGAATGCCTCGCGCATGTCGCGTCCGCGCAAGTTCGGATTCAGCGTCTTGCTGTTCTCGGTGAAAGGATTGGGGCCGGATTCCTTGTCATTCACTTCGCCCGAGAATGCCACCAACGAAGATATTTTGTAGTTCTGCGACTTGATGTATTGGTCGATTGCCAGTTGCCAGCGCACCGCCTCCAAGCGGCTACCGACCACCACCATCGCCTTGGCCCGTCCTTCCAACAGCGGCGAAACATTCTCGCGGAAGTGTTCCACCACCACCTGCACCTTCTGGCTGATGTTGTAGGGATGCAGCCGTACCCAGCGCATGATGCCCTTCATCGCCGCGCTGCGTTCCACTTCCGTCTCGTCCCACTCGCGGCCTTCGCTGGCAAGCTTGAACGCCAGGTTGTACGGCGTGTAGTTCTTCAGCACGTCGAGGATGAAACCTTCCTCGATGGCCTGGCGCATCGAATAAACGTGGAACGGCGCGGGCAGATTGTCCGGGCCGGCGGGTAGTGTCGGATTCGGGCGGCGCCCGAACAATTCCAGTGTCTTGGATTTCGGCGTGGCGGTGAATGCCACATAGGTGATACCCACGTCGTTGGCGCGAGCGGCCATCTGCGCAGCCAGAATATCCTCCGTACTCACCTCACCGCCGTCGGCCAGCTCTTGCAATTCCTCGACAGAAAGCACCGCCTTCAGGTTGGCCGCTGCCGAGCCGGTCTGCGAACTGTGCGCTTCATCGGCAATCACCGCAAAGCGTTTGCCTTGCGTCGCCGCCAGTTCCTGCACCGCCTTCAACGCGAACGGGAAAGTCTGGATCGTACACACCACAATCTTCTTGCCGCCGGAAAGCGCCTCGGCCAGCTCCTTGCTCTTGCTGGCGCTCTCGCCCTTGATCGTCGCCACCACGCCCGAAGTGCGCTCGAAATCGAAAATCGCTTCCTGCAACTGCGCATCCAGCACATTACGGTCGCTCACCACCAGCACCGAATCGAACAGTTTCTTGTGCTGCGCATCGTGCAGGTCGGCCAGGAAGTGCGCCGACCACGCAATGGAATTGGTCTTGCCGGAACCGGCGGAATGCTGAATCAGATATTTACTCCCCTCACCCGCATGCGGGAGAGGGGCCTGGGGTGAGGGTGAGTGTTCAGCCAACACAGCGGCAATCAGTTTGCGCGTCGCATCGAGCTGGTGATAACGCGGAAAGATGCTTGAAGTGATCTGCTTCTTGCTGTCGCGCTTGGTCACAATGTAGCGGCCAATGATCTCCAGCCAGCTATCGCGCGCCCACACTTCTTCCCACAGGTAAGCCGTGCGGTGCCCGTTCGGGTTCACCGGATTGCCCGCAGCGCCATCGTCACCCTTGTTGAACGGCAGAAAAGTGGTCGCCGCCCCCAGCAGGCGCGTAGTCATCATCGCAGCACTGTTGCTCAACGCAAAATGCACCAAGGCACCTCTCGGAAAATCCAGCAGCGGCTCGGCAGCGGGCTGCCCCTTGGGCCTTGGATGGCGGTCGAAACGATATTGATCCACCGCATCTTCCACGCTTTGCGTGTAATCGCTCTTCAGCTCCACCGTGGCCACGGGGATGCCATTGAGGAACAGCACCAGGTCGATGGCATTTTCGTTATGCATCGAATAGCGCACCTGCCTCACCACGCGCAGGCGGTTGGCGGCATACCACGCTTGCAACGTTGCATTCATCGCCAAAGCAGGCTTGAACTGAGCAAGACTTACCGGCTGGCGCAACCCCAACAACTCCACACCGTGCCGCAACACATCCAACGTGCCGCGATCATCCAGTTGCTTGCGGATGCGGTCGAGCAACACGGCTTCCGCCGCTGCGCCGTTGTTTTTGGTCAGCGTCTCCCACGCCTGCGGTTGCGTCGCCTGCACCCAGGCCAGCACATCGGCGGGGAACAAGGCACGGGCGCGGTCGTAGCCGGTGTAATCGTTTTCGGCATACAGCCATTCATGCGCAACAAGGTGGGCGCAGATGTCGTTTTCGAATTCGATTTCCTTGTGCAGACTCATGCGCTCCCCAATCATCTATCGCCAAATCACTTCGTCATTCCGGCGTAGGCCGGAATCCAGTTAATGAAACATTTTCCGCGTAGCGGGCAAAACTTGTTGTCCCGCTATGCGGGGTTATTTGTAGCTGCTGGATTCCGGCCTACGCCGGAATGACGTGGCTTACTCATTTGTCATCTACCAATTCAGGATGGTGGGTGGCAAGCCATTGCCGTGTGTGCGCCAGCAGTTGCCCGGCTTCGTTCAGGCAGGCAGCCAATACGCTGTCGGAAATCGGATCGCCTTCGTAATCGTTGAGGTTGCGCTGTTTGCGCAAGGCATCCAGCACGATCACCGTCTCTTTGGATACCTGCATCGTCAACGGCAGGCTCTGGATTGCGGTCAAGTGGTGGCCGGGCTGATTGGTGGAAGTGCGATAACCGTTTGCCCACAAGCCCAGCATCGCGCATTGCATGATGGTTTTGTAGGCTGCATCGAAACGGTTGTCTGCACTCAGCGCAACCAGCCGCGCATCTTCCAGATTGCGCTGCGCCGCCCGCAGCAGCTTGAGCACCGCGCCGCGATCCGGCGTGAACGATTGCAGCTTATTGATGGACAGCAAATTCTGCAAAGTCATATTCGCTCCCTAGCAAAAACAACCGCGGTTTGGACAATACCTCCAGCAACAGCGGCTCTTTATTATGTAGACGCAACAGAAACTCGCTGGCCGAATACACCACCGGATTGACCTCTCGCCGCAACAACTCCTGCGCCGGATATAACGCCTTCACCACTTCGGCAAAGCCCGCGTCGCCTACAATCATCACATCCACATCGCTGCCCGGCGTTTCAGTCCCGCGCGCCAGCGAACCGAACAACAGCGCAAAGCGAATCTGCGGCGACAAACCCCGCAAGGCCTGCTGCAACACGCTCACCGCGCCGCTGGTTTTGCGGAACAACCCCGCCAACTCCTCAAACACCGGACAAGCACGGTTCGCCTGATACAACACCTGGTTGCCCTGCCGCTCGCGCAACAGCAAGCCCGCCTCCGCCAGCTTGCTCAACTCGCGATGCAGTGTTCCCGCCGTGGTGCCCGTTTGCCGCGCCAGCTCGCGCACATGAAAACGCTGGCCGGGCTGCAACAACAGCAGCTCCAGCACCCGCTGGCGATAAGACCCGAACAGCACCCCCAGCAATTTATTGTCGTAGCTCATTTGGCTTCGATTGTAGCCCTAATAGCTTCATTGTGGTAGGTCGGGCTTCAGCCCGACAAACTCCGTCAGGCTAAAGCCTGACCTGCACATTCCCCCGCAGGTCGGGTTTTAACCCGACAGCCATTTGTCGGGCTGAAGCCCGACCTACCCCACCCCGCGCACATCAATCTTGCCGGTAACGGCGGCGGAAATCAGCGCGCTGCGGCGCTCTTGCAGCAGTGCGATGGCGCGGTTCGCTTCTGCGCTGAGGGTGTCGAATTTGGCGGTTTCGGCCTCCAAGAAAGACACAATGGTTCGTTGTTCATCAAGTGATGGAACAATCATCGGTATGTTTCTCACATCATCCAAGCTCAACTGAACCTTGGCGCCACCATACCCCTGTGTTTCCAAATAGGTCTTACCAACAAAAGAAAGAGTGAGGTAGGCAACCCAACTTGGCAATAAAGACTGACTCGACAACCTCGCAAGTGCGACATGCTGACTAACGTAGGCAGTTTCCAAATTTTCCGGAACAACAGCAACTGACCCCAAATATGCGGTAATAGAAAATAGCACGTCGCCAGGTTGAACTTTTGTACGCTCACCTTCTGTACCATCTGGCACATCGACTCGCTGAATATCTGCGAGATCGAGGTGAATATCATTTCTTGGTAAATTGCCGATGCGGATGAACAATGCACCTTCATCTGCGTAATGATCCGCCCACCCTCGAGATCCACTGGTGAGGAAAAGTAAATCACGCTTCAGCGGCATCACTTCCCAATGCTCCGGCACTTCGACCAGCCATTCGATGCCGGAATATTTCATCTTGGCGTTAGGGTTCAGCCCCTTGATGACGGCGTGCGAAATTACAGCCTGTCGCTTTTCCGCCAGCAGCTCTACCAGTTGATGCTGCTCGGCAATCAGCGCATCAATCTTTCCCGTCTCGCGGTCGAGGAAGGCGGCGATGGTTTGTTGTTCTGTCTTGGGCGGCGTAGCCAATGGTATGTTGCACAGGGAATCCCAACTGGCACGTGGCATTTTTGCGCCGAAGGTTGAGCCATCAACGATTGTAATGAAGTCGCGATTCAAAATCTGATACTGAGCGAAGCGGCCATCAACTTCTTGAGTAGGACGCATAACGTGGAAATCACCTACTGCCTCACCCGAAGTTTCTGCCAAATATGCCTTGGCCAAATAGGGGCGAAGCTTCCCAAACAAAATATCGCCCCGATCGAAAGCGACACCTTCACCTTCAAATTCAGTTTCTGTTTCAACAAAACGACCAGACCAACTCTCGATATTTTCTAACGCCACAGGATGCTCGCGGCGTTCGGTCTTTTCAGTCAGCAATTGCAGATTGCGCTTGAGACGCTTCACCTCCCAATGCTCCGGCACCTCGCCCAGCCAGGCCACACCGCTGTCCTTGTATTCTGAATAACGCGGAAAACTCATGCGCTCAATCCAGCAATCATGGTCAATATCCGATCAGTGCATTGCTTAAGCTCGGCATCGATCTCTGCCAGCGGGCGCGGCGGCTCGAACACATAGAAGTGGCGGTTGAACGGAATCTCGTAGCCGACTTTGGTTTTGTCGTGGTCTATCCACGCATCCGGCGCATGGGGCAGTACTTCGCGTTTGAAGTAGCTTTCCGCATCTTCGTTGAGCGGAACATTTTCAGTGTCGCGCAGGTTGGCATCGGTTTGCGGTTTGCCTCTGAGTTTGCCTTTTTCGTGCAGCACGACTTTGCCTTGCGCATCTTTCAACGGGCGCTCAACGGTGATGGTGCGATAGCCGAAGTCTTCGTTGTTGAAGATACGACTGATGGGCTTGCCGTCCTTTTCCGCTTCGACGCAGTCGCCGAACAGGCGGGTGATCTCGGCGATGTGTTCGTCGGAGAGTTCCTTGCGCTTGCTGCCCAGGCTCTTGCGCATCTTTTGCCAGAAGGATGAAGCGTCGATGAGTTGCACCTTGCCTTTGCGATGTTCCGGCTTGCGGTTGGAGAGTATCCAGACGTAGGTGCTGATGCCGGTGTTGTAGAACATGTCGGTGGGCAGGCCGATGATGGCTTCAACCAGGTCGTTTTCCAGCACGTAGCGGCGGATTTCGCTTTCGCCGCTGCCCGCGCCGCCGGTGAAGAGCGGCGAGCCGTTGAGCACGATGCCGAAGCGGCTGCCGCCGTCCTTCGCGGGGCGCATCTTGCTGATGAGATGCAGCAGGAACAGCAGCGAACCATCGGAGACGCGCGGCAGGCCGGGGCCGAAGCGACCGTTGTAGCCTTGGGTTTCGTGTTCCTTGCGGATTTCCTTTTCGACCTTTTTCCATTCCACGCCGAACGGCGGGTTGGAGAGCATATAGTCGAACTTGGTGTGCGGGTGGCCGTCTTCGGAAAGGGTGTTGCCGGGAATGATATTGCCAACCTCTTGCCCTTTGATGAGCATGTCGGCTTTGCAGATTGCGTAGGACTCGTCGTTGAGTTCCTGCCCAAACATGGTAGGCCTCGCACTAGGGTTGTACTCTTCGAGGTATTCGCCCGCAATGGAGAGCATGCCGCCCGTGCCCGCTGTTGGGTCATAAATGGTGCGCACGACATGCTGTTTCGAAAGAATCTCGTCGTCTTCGATGAACAGCAGGTTGACCATGAGGCGGATGACTTCACGCGGGGTGAAGTGTTCCCCGGCGGTTTCGTTGGAGATTTCGGCGAACTTACGGATCAGCTCCTCGAACACCAGACCCATCTGTCCATTGCTGACAGCTTCGGGGTGCAGGTCGATGTTGGTGAATTTTTCGGTGACCTGGTACAGCAGGCCCGCCCGTGCCAGCCGGTCGATCTGGATGTGAAATTCAAAGCGCTCGAAAATGTCGCGCACAGCCGGGGCAAACTCGCCGATATAGCTGTAGAGATTTTCGCGGATGTGGTCCTGGTCACCCATGAGCCTTTTCATGTCCAGGGGCGAGGTGTTGTAAAAACCCACTTTGGTCTTATTCAACAGGTACTGCTCCGGGTTCAGCCCCTCCTTCTTTTGTTTGTCGTTTTCGGCGAGTACGGCGGCCTTGCTCGTTTCAAGCACACAGTCGAGACGGCGCAGCACGGTGAACGGCAGGATCACCTTGCCGTATTCGGATTGCTTGTAGTCACCACGCAGAAGGTCGGCAACCGACCAGATGAAAGAAGAAAGCGCTTGCTGATTCATTAGTCACGACCAAAATTTTCGACCCGCGCATTCTGGGGGCTAAGCGGCGGCGGCGCAACATGCCACAGGGCATCAGAGCAGGCCCATGGCGCGTACCGCAATAGATGTTGGTGGTTCGGAAATTTATCCAGCGTCACGCGAAATCGCACAGAGAGCGGCATACCGTTCCTGCGAGAGCCAAGATTACGCAAGCGGCGCTTGCGCAACAAGCGGTGCAGGGGACGGCAGTGAAATAGTTTTGCGGAGCACAAGGCCTGTAAGCGAATAGGTACGGCTATCTACAGCATATCAATGCTGAAAACCAGTAAACACGGTAATCTTCAGCATATCTTCTTGCAGACTGTTGCTGAATAAGGACTTCAGAGCAGGCACGTAAAAAAACCAGCATCAATCGAAATCGATGCTGGTCTCTGAGCGGTGAATCTTAAGCAGCTTTTTTGGTCGTCTTTTTGGCAGCCAGCTTCTTCGCGGCTGGTTTGGCTGCGACTTTCTTTGTAGCTGTCTTTGCCTTGGTTGTTGCGGCCTTGGTGGTCTTCTTTGCGGCAGGTTTGTCAGCAGAGGTCTTGGTCGTAGTCTTTTTTACAGTCGCCTTGGGCTTGGCTGCCGCTTTCGCTTTGGTAGTCTTCGCCTTGGCCGCTGGCTTCCGCGCCGTCTTGGATTTTCCTGTCGGACCCTTCGCCGCTTTGGCGGCGATCAGTTCCAGTGCCTCTTCCAGCGTGATGGCTTCCGGTGAAGTTTCCTTGGGCAAGGTCGCATTCACCTTGCCGTGGCGGGCGTAGGGGCCATAGCGGCCGCTGCAGATCTCCACCGGGGCTTTGTCGTCCGGATGTTCGCCCAGCGTGCGCAAGACGGTGTTGCCGCCGGTCTTGGCTTGCGCCAGCAGTTCCAGGGCGCGATCCAGACCGATATCGAATATGCTGTCCGTGCGCGGAATGGATTTGAATTTTCCGTCGTGGCCGATGTAGGGACCGAAGCGGCCGATGTTTACGATGACTTTCTTGCCGCTCTCGGGATGTATGCCTACTTCACGTGGAAGCGAAAGCAGTTTTAAGGCAGAGGCAAGATCAGCCTGCTCCAGCGGCATTTCTTTCTGCCAGGAAACACGCTTGGGTTTGGTCTTTGCGCCCTCTTCCATTTCACCGAGTTGCACGTAGTGGCCGTAAGGTCCGCGCAGCAATAACACGGGTTGATTGGTTTCGGGATGCACGCCGAGTTCTTTGCGTGCTTCGCCCGGATCTTCTTCACCGGCCATGCTGCGCGTGTAGTCACATTCGGGATAACCGGTGCAGCCTATAAAGCTGCCGCGCTTGCCGAGTCGCTTGGATAAAGGTTTGCCGCATTTCGGGCAAAGCTCTTCCAGGATTTCGGTGCCGGGGCGATCGACGTCTTTTTTGTCGACGATGAGTTTGTTGAACCCTTTCCAGAATTCTTCAAGCACGGGAATCCAGTCGCGCTTGCCTTCGGAGACTTCGTCCAGCTCGTCTTCAAGATGGGCGGTAAAACCGTAGTCCACATAACGCGTGAAATGCTCGTTGAGGAACTTGATGACGACGCGACCCACGTCGGTCGGCATGAAGCGTTTCTTATCAAGAGTGGCGTATTCTCTTGCTTGCAGGGTGGAAATGATGGTTGCGTAAGTGGACGGCCGGCCTATGCCGTACTCTTCCAGCGACTTGACCAAGCTGGCTTCGGAGAAGCGCGGCGGCGGTTGGGTAAAATGTTGTTCGCCGTAAAGTTTGTCCACGGGTAGCACGTCACCTTCCACCAGCGGCGGCAACTTGGCGCTGTCTTCTTCCTCGGCGTCATCCACGTCTTCCATGTACACGCCGATAAAACCGGGAAATACCAGCGTCTGGCCGGAAGCTCGGAACAGGGTGTCGTCACTGCTTAAACGGATGTCGACACTCACTGTATCGAATCGAGCCGGAGCCATCTGGCATGCGAGTGTGCGCTTCCATATCATTTCGTACAGACGCATCTGGTCGATGTTCAAATGATCACGCAGGCTATCCGGCGTGCGGAGAATCGAGGTTGGCCGGATCGCTTCATGCGCTTCTTGCGCATTCTTGGATTTGCTCTTGTAAGCGGGTTGCTTGCCCGGCAGATATTCAGATGAGAAATTGTCGCGGATATAGCCGCGAATTTCTGCCACGGCCTCGTTCGCAAGATTGACCGAATCGGTACGCATATAGGAGATCAAACCGATGGTTTGCCCGCCGATATCGACGCCTTCGTACAACGACTGCGCAGTGCGCATAGTGCGATCCGAGGTCATGCCCAGTTTGCGCACCGCTTCCTGCTGCAAGGTGGAAGTTGTAAAAGGTGCAGCAGGGTTGCGTTGCTTGGCTTTCTTTTCGACGCGCACCACTTTCGGTGGTAATTTGGCGTCGACCAGTTTGGCGTGAATCGCGTCGTATTCAGCCTGACTGCCAATGCTGAGCTGCTCGAGCTTCTTGCCTTGATACTGGAATAGTTTGGCAGTAAACGGGATGCTGTTCTTCTGGCTATCAAGATGAACTGACCAGTATTCCTGGCTCTTGAACTTTTCGATTTCCAGTTCGCGCTCCACGATCAGGCGCAGTGCCGGACTTTGCACACGGCCAGCCGACAAACCGGGGCGGATTTTGCGCCACAATAAAGGAGAAAGATTGAAGCCGACCAGATAATCCAGTGCACGCCGCGCCTGCTGGGCATTAACCAAAGGAATCGAAATCTCGCGCGGATGAGCAACAGCCTCTTTAACGGCAGACTCGGTAATCTCGTAGAATACCACGCGCTGCATGGATTTACCCTTGAGCGCGCGCTTGCCTTTCAGTAATTCGGAGATATGCCAGGCTATCGCCTCCCCTTCCCTGTCCGGGTCGGGCGCAAGGTAGATGTGATCGGCTTCCGCGGCTGCTTTGGCGATGGCATCGACATGCTTGCTGTTGCGCGCGATGGTCTCGTATTGCATGGCGAAGTTGTTGTCCGGATCTACCGCACCGGTTTTGGGAATCAGGTCGCGCACGTGTCCATATGAAGCAAGGACCTCGAAGTCCTTGCCCAGATACTTTTTAAGGGTCTTGGCCTTGGCCGGAGACTCGACGATAAGAAGATTGGTTGCCATTATTGGTTTCAGTGAGCCTGTGCTGCGTCAACGGGGGTGAGCAGATCTTCGATAATCATCGGGTCGAGATCCTCATGTTGGCTCCACAACACCATCAGTACGATGAGTTTGATCTTGTCCAAGGACAAGTTCTTACGACCCAAAGCGAGTACGCGGTCGATGATCATCTCACGTTCGATCGGTGTGATGACCTTGTTATGTTCCCAGAACGAAAGAAAGCGCAAGCCTTCAGGGCTGATGCGTTCCTCTTCGAAATCAGTATAAATGCGGATACCGCTGTGGTTGATGCTTTCGGGATATGCAGCCCCGGTAAGTTGCTTCAAACCGGACAGCCAGGTTAATGCCTGGCTGATGTCGTCTTCTTCAAACCCGGCAGCAGTAAGCTTTACAGAGAGTTTGTCGTGGTCGGGATAGCTACCGATATCGAAGTAACTTTCAAACAAAAAAAGCAAAATATCGAACATGAATGAGTGATTTATGTGATTCGTTGATATAAACCGCCGGGCAAAGATGCGATGTGCCCGTCGAGTTCCAGTTGCAACAGGATGGCGGATAGCTCGCCTATCGTCAAGCCGCTGCGATTTGCAAGGCTCTCTGCATCGAGCGGGTCGAAGCCCATATGTGCGAAAAGTGGGTGTTCCGTAGCAGTAGTCTGAGTGGCGGCAGGAGCGCGGCAACCGATCTCTTCCAAAATATCCTGTGCGCTTTCAACCAATTTCGCACCTTGCTTGATAAGTGCATGGCAACCCTTGGATTGCGGTGAATGAATGGAACCGGGGATCGCAAAGACCTCCCGCCCCTGCTCCAGGGCCATACGCGCCGTGATAAGTGAGCCGCTTTGAACCGATGCTTCAACCACCAGACAGCCAAGACTCAATCCGCTGATGATGCGGTTCCGGCGCGGGAAGTTTGCCGGCAGGGGCGGCGTTCCAAGCGGGAATTCAGAAACGATGGCTCCATGCTGCGCCAGGCGATGCGCAAGTTCGCGGTTGGCCGCGGGATAAACTTTGTCCAAACCTGTCCCAACAACGGCAATACTGGAACCGACGCCCTGCAGTCCTCCAAGGTGTGCAGCAGCATCAATGCCGTGCGCCATGCCGCTGATGATACACAAGCCTGCATCAGAAATTGATTTGGAGAAGGCCTCGGCATTACGTAAACCCTGCGCAGAAGCGTTGCGGCTGCCGACTATAGCAAGAGAACTCATGTTCAATAAGTCGAGTCTTCCCTTTACGTACAACAGCAAAGGCGGATCTGAAATATTGAGCAGGGTTTGGGGATAATCAGTATCGGCAACTGTAAGGACAGAATTGAGCGGATCGCCTAGCCATGTTGAAACGGCGTCAAGCGCAGATTCATCAACCCCTTGCGAAATTGCTTGGGCTACAACAGGTTTGACATGTTGGGATAAAGAAGAAACGGAGGCATTAAGAACAGCGTCGGCGGAACCGAAGGCCTGCAGCAAACGACGCAAGCCCTCGTTACCCAAGCCGGGTATTTGACTCAGGATAATCCATGACGCGAGTGAGGCGTCGATTGCCATTAATCAATCAGGAGTGCTTGCACGGTCAAACAGTTGGACGGGGAGCTTGGTTTGCATTACAAGCGCATAGGAAACCTTGTCAAACACGCGGAAGACGAATAGCAATCCGTAACGCATATCCGGCAATGTAGTGTCAGCAGAAAAGCTACTATCGCTTGGCACTACGTCACCTTTCTGAAACAACGCCAGCACATGCCCATTGTCCAAACCGTCGCGACGACCTTTATTTAAAGTGACGACAGAATTCTGTCCGGCTTGTTGCAGGCCTCCGTAAATGGAAATGACTTGCGCATTGATTTGTTTCTCGGGGGCGCGCGGTTGATAGTTGCTGGCAAATCCTGTCGTGGCTTGCGCGAAGCGATCACCGGGTGCAATTTCAAGAATGGATCTGGTAATCTTCAAAGTAGATATAGCGTCGAATTTTTCAACGACCGAGTCGCCCAAATACACGACTTCATGACCTAATATCTCACCAGTATCTGGATCTTTGAAGGTCTGACCCGGACGGTAGATCTGCCAGCGCTCTCCCTTATTGTTGGGCATGTCCTTTGCGTAAGCGATGTCGCCTGTAGCAATCAGCTTTCGATGTTCATAAGTACCTATCAGTACGGGAGAGGTATCGAGTTCATTCTCATCGACTACCAATGGGCGACTAAGGAAAGGGCCAATGTCTTTCAGTGAAATAATAGGGATTGCTTCGCCTTTGCCGGTGATTTGGCGGGCGCGGGGATAGAGCTTCACAGTGTCGGATGAGGATTGCCCGTTCTCAGTTACGGAGGGAATTTCAGATTCTGATGCAGTACCTTGAACCGACTCCCCGACTTTTAGAGTTTGCGTACCGGGATCAAGATAGACTACATTTCCGGGATAGATCCAGTGCGGATCTTTGATGGTATCTTTGTTGTAACCCCATATCTGCGGCCATTTCCAGGGATCCTTGAAGAATTTTGCGGAGATATCCCATAGTGTGTCGCCCTTCACTACGACATAGCGGTCTGGCGCATTTTCCTGCAATTTAAGCTCATCAGCATAAAGGGTGATGGGCAACAGGAGACAAATCAGCGATATAATCTTGCGCATGGAAAAACCCCAGCAAAGTAAAGGAAAGCGGTGTGATGTTTGCACGGCGGTTTAAATTCTGCATCTAGTCTCTTCAGTTGGCAAGCATTTATGGCAATTCTCCCTATCCTGCAGTACCCCGATGAGCGGCTGCACAAAGTCGCAAAGAAGGTGGATCAGATCAACGAAACCATCCGCAAACTGGTGCGGGATATGGCTGAGACCATGTATTCCGCCCCGGGAATCGGACTGGCTGCAACGCAAGTGGACCAACATATACAATTGATCGTGATCGACGTGTCAGAGATGCATGACGACCTGAAAGTGTTCATCAACCCGGTATTGGTGCATAGTCAGGGTGAGAAAGAGAACGAAGAAGGTTGCTTATCCGTTCCCGGAATCTATGAAAACGTCACCAGGGCCGAGCGCATAACCGTCCGTGCCCTTGACGAGCATGGCGAGCCATTCACACTGGAAGCGGAAGGACTACTTGCAGTGTGCATCCAGCACGAGATGGATCATCTTCAGGGCCGAGTCTTTGTCGAACATCTTTCGCATCTTAAACAAACACGTATTCGCGCCAAGTTGAAAAAACAACGGCGCGAGACGTTCTAAGACCGAAACCGTGAACATCATATTCGCCGGAACACCGCAGTTTGCGGCCAGCGCATTGGCTGCTCTGGTCAAACAACATAACATCGTAGCTGTGCTTACCCAGCCTGATCGGCCATCGGGCCGCGGTATGCACCTGAATGCCAGTCCGGTAAAGCAACTCGCGCTGCAGCATGGACTGCAGGTCCTGCAACCCGCCACTCTGAAAAATGAGGAAATCCAACAGACCATCGCCCGATTCGATGCTGATGTAATGGTAGTTGCGGCATATGGTCTGATATTGCCAAAAGCGGTATTGCAGTTGCCACGACACGGTTGCCTGAACATTCATGCCTCACTGTTGCCGCGATGGCGCGGTGCGGCGCCGATACAACGGGCTATCCTCGCGGGGGACACCGAAACCGGCATCACCATCATGCAGATGGATGAAGGCCTGGATACGGGCGATATGCTGGTAAAGAAGGTTTGTACGATCGAGGCAATTGATACAGCGCAAAGCTTGCACGACAAACTCGCCGAACTGGGAGCACAGGCCATTATCGAAGCCCTGCAAGATCTGGAACTAGGCAACCTGCATCCGGAACAGCAAAACTCGCAACAGGCAACCTATGCGGCCAAACTGACCAAAACAGAAGGGCAACTGGACTGGACGAAGGAAGCGAAGCAGCTGGAACTAGCCGTACGTGGATATTTTCCGTTTCCGACCGCTTATGCACAATTTGGAGAGACAACGATCAAGATATTGAAAGCGACTTTGGGTTCAGGCAGTGGAGCTGCGGCTGGAAATGTCATTGCTGTGGATAAAGAGCGTATCTATGTCGCATGCGGCAAAGGTGTGCTCGCGCTGGAGATATTGCAAAAACCCGGAGGAAAAGCTTTGCCTGTCGCACAATTCGTTCAAAGCTTTCCCGTGAGAGTCGGAGATCGTTTTAGTACGACCAACTGATCATGCAGCTTATCCAACTGGAAGCAGGAAAAATAGTGAGCAAAGTCGTGCATGGCGGGCGCAATCTCACCCAGGTCTTGACCGAAACGCTGCGCAAACAATTCGATACCACACAGGAAAGAGGTGCGCTGCAAGACCTGTGCTATGGCACTCTGCGTTATTACTCTCGCCTGGATTTCATGCTGGACAGTCTGCTGGAACGACCCATCCCCGATACGGCGTTACGCAATCTGCTGCTCGTGGCAATCTATCAGTTGCAATACACCAAGGCAGGCGCGCATGTGATCGTCGATCAGGCAGTAAAAGCAGCAAAGAGCAGCAATCCTGCAGCCAGCGGTTTGGTCAATGCAGTACTGCGCAACTTTTTGCGCAGGCAGTCGGCGCTGCTGGAAGCTGCCGATCTGAAAGAAGAAAGCCGCTACGCTTACCAGGAATGGTGGGTCGATGTTGTCAAAGCGCAGTACGGAACAAGAGCTGACGAAATTCTGGAAGAGGGAAACCGGCATCCGCCGATGACTCTGCGAGTAAATGCACGACAAGCAAGCTTGACTGAATACCAGACAATGTTGGCGGCGCAAGACATCGTAGCGACGGTTGTCCAACCCGGCGCGCTGAAACTGGAACGACCGGTGCCGGTAGAGCGCCTGCCAAAATTCAACGAGGGCTGGATATCGGTGCAAGATGCCGGTGCGCAATATGCGGCAAAATTGCTGGATGTAAAAGATGGCATGCACGTACTCGATGCCTGTTCAGCGCCGGGTGGCAAGACTACGCACTTGCTGGAGTTGGCAAAAATTGATCTGTTGGCAGTAGACAAAGAAGAGCCGCGTTTGCAGCGAGTACGAGAAAATCTTCAACGGTTGCACATGGAAGCGCGAATAGCCTGCGGCGATGCGGCCAGGCCCAAAGATTGGTGGGATGGCAGGTTATTCCAGCGTATTCTGGCAGACGTGCCCTGCTCCGCGTCAGGAGTAGTGCGTCGCCACCCGGACATCAAGTGGTTGCGTAGAGCGGATGACATTGAAAGCTTTGCGGTACAGCAGAAACAGATACTGGATTCATTGTGGCCGCTGCTGGAAAGAGATGGTAAATTGCTGTATGCGACCTGCACGATTTTTGCGCGCGAAAACCAGCGGGTAGTTGCAGCATTTTTATCCCAGCACAACGATGCGGTACGATTAGAACTGTCTGTACCGGGTATGTCTGACGGCCAGTTGCTTCCAAACGAAGACCACGACGGGTTCTTTTATGCGCTGCTGCACAAACAAGCTTAATTGGCTTTATCGGTCGATCTGGGTGATCGGCCTAAGCTTGTGCACCTCTTTAGCGGTCGCGGAAGGCATCAGCATCAGCAAGGCAGAGGCGCGGCTAACAGACGAAGGCTACCGGCTATCTGTTGATTTCGACATACAACTGTCCCCAATGATTGAAATGGCACTGAAGCACGGTGTGACGCTGTATTTTGTCAGCGAACTGACCATCAATCGATCACGCTGGTATTGGCTGGATACCGATGTTGCAAGAGACGAGCAGGTTGCCAAACTCTCATTCAACGCACTTACGCAGCAATACCGGATCACGCACGGTTCCTTGTTTCAGAGCTTCAATGACTTGAAAGATGCTCTGCAGGTTCTTGGCCATCAAACTTCACCTCCTGTTCCAATTGAGTTCCTGGACAAGAAAGGCGGGGGATATTTTTCAAGGCTGCTGAAAAAGGGGAGCGAATGCTGTTCTGCCATCGTGCAGATGAAATTGGATGTGACGCAATTACCCAAGCCTCTACAGGTGAATGCGCTGACCAACGAAGACTGGAAGCTGGAGTCGGAGCCTTACCGTTGGCAAATCAAGCCGGTTGAAACCGAGGTTGAACCATGAAGTACCTGGTTATCATCAGCGGCATCATCGGTACTGCGCTCTTGTATCTGCTGTCCAGCGCCAGCGCAAATACCGATCTTTTCTCGCACAACTACTACGTGTTGTTGATGATGTCCGGCCTCCTCGCGCTAGGCTTGGCTGGCCTGGTTGCTTCGCAAGTGTGGCAGTTGCGCAACAAGCTCAAACAGCAGGTATATGGTGCAAAATTGACGTTGCGGTTGGTCATGATTTTTTCAGTGATCGCGATCTTGCCCGGATTTCTTGTTTACGTTGTCTCGGTACAGTTTCTCAGTAAAAGTATCGAATCATGGTTCGATGTGCGGGTGGAAAAAGCACTGGAAGGAGGCCTGAATCTCGGGCGAAGCTCACTGGAGAACGGGCTGGCGGAGTTGGGCAAGAAAGGTCATCTGGTCGCCATGATTCTGGGTGAGCAAGAAGAGCGGCGCCACAAAGGGACATTGGCAAGGCTGATCAATGAGGGAGGGGCACAAGAAGCGGCAGTGTTCGGAAGCAAAGGACAATTGCTGGCGTACGCAAGCAGCAGTAACAGCAGCAGTAAAGACGCGGTAATGCCATCAGCCGAATTACTGCAACAAGCCTGGGAAAAGGACGGCTACAGCACGGTGGAGGTTCTACCTGATGACCAGCTGGCCCTGCGCGTGTTGATTCCGATGAAATCTGCATTGTGGAAAGGAGAGCGCAGAACACTGCAATTCATGCAGCCGGTCCCTAAGCAGATCGCCGAAAATGCAGAGACCGTACAGGCGGTATACCGGGACTATCAGGAGTTGTCGCTGTCGCGACTTGGACTAAAACGGTTGTATGGCGTTACGCTGACATTGTCATTGTTGATCGTACTGTTGAGCGTGAGTTCCGCGGCATTCTATTTGAGCGAACAGCTCAGTGCGCCACTTGCGGCTTTGGCGGCGGGAACGCTGGCTGTGGCCAAGGGCGACTTCACCGGCAATTATCCGGTGCAGAGCCGCGACGAATTGGGAGCACTGACCGGATTGTTCAACCAGATGACCACCTATCTAGCCGATGCAAAACGGATGGGAGAACAGCAACAACAGCAAGTGGAGAATGCCAAGGTTTATCTGGAAAGCGTATTGGCCCACCTGTCGTCAGGCGTATTGGTAGTAGATGAACAGCATCGGCTGCGTTCAGCCAACCCGAGTGCGAACCAGATTCTGGGAGTGTCGTTACAGGAGATCGAAGGCAAAACCCTTTCGGAAATTGCAGCCGAACACATGCTGTTGCGATCCTTCATCGGCGCAGTGATGCAGGGTTTCGATGCGTCGTCGCAGCATGAGTGGAGGCAACAAATTGAACGCATGAGCAAAAACGGCGACCAGATTTTGTTATTGCGCGGTACGCGGCTTTCCACGATGGAAGAAGACAGCAGCTACGTGGTGGTGTTCGACGACATAACGCATTTGTTGCAAGCCGAGCGCCAGGCAGCGTGGGGCGAGGTTGCCCGCCGATTGGCACATGAGATCAAAAACCCCCTTACCCCGATACAGCTCTCGGCAGAACGTCTTCAGCACAAACTGCACAGCAAGCTGGACGACCATGATGCCCAGTTGCTGCAACGCGCAACCCAAACCATAGTCAGCCAGGTTTCTGCGATGAAAAACATGGTCACCGAGTTTGCAGACTATGCGCGTGCGCCTGCCGCACGCCTGGTTGAATTGGACATGCATCAGTTGCTGCTCGAAGTGATGGGCCTGTATGAAGCCAACAGCAGCCCGATCGCATTGAAGCTTGACGCACAAAATACGGTGCTGAATGGCGACGCGACGCGGTTGCGCCAGGTGATCCATAACCTGTTGCAGAACGCACACGATGCCTTGCAGCAAGTTGAATATCCCCAGATCGTGCTTTCTACCGAAAATACTGCCGATGGCGCATTGAAACTAGTGGTGAAAGACAACGGCAGTGGCATCCCCGAGCATATGCTGGGAAGATTGTTCGAACCTTATATGACGACTAAACAGAGAGGGACGGGGCTAGGCTTGGCTATCGTGAAGAAGATTGTTGAGGAACACGGTGGAAAAATAACAATAGAAAGCCAACCGTCGGGGGGGACTTGTGTGAGTGTGGTATTGCCTTTGGTTGTGGCGGAAACGGAGATAGTGTAATGGCGACAAAAGATATTCTGGTAGTGGACGACGAGATGGGAATCCGCGAGTTGCTCTCCGAAATATTGTTCGACGAGGGTTATCGCATCCATCTGGCCGAAAATGCCACTCAAGCAAGGAGCTTTCGCGAACAACATGTTCCCGATCTGGTGCTGCTGGACATCTGGATGCCGGATACCGATGGCCTGACTTTACTCAAGGAATGGGTCGCACGCGATCAGTTGACCATGCCTGTGATCATGATGTCGGGACACGGAACGATAGAGACGGCGATGGAAGCGATGCGTATCGGTGCGTCCGATTTTCTGGAAAAACCCATTGCATTGCAGAAATTATTGGCCTCAGTGGAAAAGGCAATCCATCATGGCGTGCCTGTCATCGGGACACATAAGCAAGAACGTGCGCCAGAAGCAGCCGATAGTGACGGCCGCACGCAAATGTCTTTGCCTTTAGATCTGCCGCTACGGGAAGCGCGCGAGCATTTTGATAGCCTTTACTTCAATTATCAGATGCAAAAAGAGAACGGGAACATCTCACGCATTGCAGAAAAGGCCGGCATAGAACGTACGCATCTTTACCGAAAACTCAAACAATTGGGGATAAAACCCATTAAAAGAGGCTCAGGCGACCTTCAGTAAGATGCAGTTATCAGACCTTGAGGCCTACCGTTGTTGCTCTAGGGCGGGGGCTTAAGGCATAATCGGCGCCTTTCGTTGAAATTAATAATCAATATAAATTTATTTATTATCTTAACTTGGCTTAGGCTTAGAGAAGTTTTTAGGAGGCAGGAAAATGACTGCGGCACGTAATGTAACCCCCCCGAAATTTAATGACATCACTGGCGCGATCCGTATGCTGGCCGTGGATGCAGTTCAAAAAGCCAACTCCGGTCACCCCGGCGCCCCGATGGGCATGGCGGAAATCGCCGACGTGCTGTGGAACCATCACCTGCGCCACAACCCGACAAATCCCAAGTGGCCAGACCGTGACCGCTTCATGATGTCCAACGGCCACGGATCAATGCTGGTCTATGCGCTGTTGCACCTGTCCGGCTATGACCTGCCGATGGACGAACTGAAACGCTTCCGTCAAATGCATTCCAAGACGCCGGGTCACCCCGAGTACGGTTATACCGCAGGGGTGGAAACTACGGGCGGTCCGTTGGGCCAGGGCATTACCAACGCCGTGGGCATGGCGATGGCGGAAAAGTTGCTGGCTAACGAATTCAACAAACCAGGTCACGAGATCGTTAACCATCACACTTATGTATTTATGGGTGACGGTTGCATGATGGAAGGTATTTCGCATGAAGCCTGTGCACTGGCCGGCACCTGGGGTTTGGGCAAGCTGATCGCGTTCTGGGACGATAACGATATTTCTATCGACGGTCACGTAAGCGGTTGGTTCACAGACAATACTCCCAAGCGCTTTGAAGCGTATGGCTGGCATGTTATCGCCGACGTACAAGGACACGATAGTGAGGCAATCAATGCCGCTATCAACGCCGCCAAGGCTGTCACAGACAAACCTACCCTGATCTGTTGCAAGACCATCATCGGCGTCGGATCTCCCAACAAGGCTGGTACGCACGATGTACACGGCGCGGCGCTGGGCGACGCGGAAGTGGCTGCTACACGCGAGCATATCGGCTGGAAATATCCCCCGTTCGAGATTCCCGCCCATGTATATGAGGCTTGGGATGCCCGTACCAAAGGCGAGGGCCTGGAAAAACTGTGGAACAACAAGTTCGCCGAGTACAAGAAGGCTTTCCCGAAAGAGGCCGCAGAATTCTTGCGTCGGACCAAAGGTGACCTTCCGGCAAACTGGCTGGAACATGCTGCCAAGGCCATCGCACAAGCCAACGAAAAGGCCGAGACCATTGCCACACGCAAAGCTTCGCAAAACGCGATCAATGCATTGGTTCCTGCATTGCCGGAATTCCTGGGAGGGTCAGCCGACTTGACCGGCTCCAACCTCACAAACTGGACTGGTGCACATCACGTGTCCGGCAAGACGCCGGGTAATTACATCAGCTACGGCGTACGTGAATTCGGCATGTCGCACATCATGAACGGCATGGCCTTGCATGGCGGCTTGCTGCCTTTCGGCGGCACCTTCCTGATGTTCTCGGAATATGCCCGCAATGCCTTGCGCATGTCGGCTTTGATGAAACAGCGCGTGATCTATGTGTTTACACACGACTCCATCGGACTTGGCGAAGATGGACCCACGCACCAGCCGGTTGAACAAACAACCACCCTGCGCTTCATTCCGAACATGGACACATGGCGTCCGTGCGACACCGTTGAATCCATGGTGTCGTGGGTGTGTGCCGTGGAGCGCCGGACCGGTCCGACTTCACTGATATTCAGCCGTCAGAATCTGGCTTTCCAGAAGCGCGACGCGAAGCAGATCGAGAACATCCGCAAGGGTGCTTATGTATTGTCTGAAGCCGAAGGCGGCAAGCCACAGGCAGTGATCATCGCGACCGGTTCTGAAGTTGATCTGGCGATGAAAGCACAGGTTGTGTTGGCCGCCGAAGGCGTCAAGGTACGCGTGGTGTCCATGCCATCCACCAGCGTGTTTGACCGCCAGGATCAGGCCTACAAAGACAGCGTGTTGCCAAAGGGCATCAAGCGTATAGCTGTAGAAGCAGGGGTTACCGGTCTTTGGTACAAGTACGTTGGGCTTGATGGTGCAGTGATCGGCATGGATTGCTTCGGTGAATCCGCTCCGGCACCCGAGCTGTTCAAGCACTTTGGCTTTACAGTTGACAACGTGGTCGCGACAACGAAAAAAGTTATAGGCTAACCTGAAGACGCAGGCTCATTGAGGCAGAAGTGCATATTTGTAATGTGGATATGCATGTAGAGAACGTTTGGGACGTTGTCTCGGCAGATGCCAGAATGGGGTTAAAGAACGTCAAGGGTAAATTATTGATTTTTTTAAATAAACGGGAGAAATAAATGGCTATCAAAGTTGGCATCAATGGATTCGGTCGTATCGGCCGCATGGTTTTCCGCGCTGCGACCAAAGATTTTCCAGAGATCGAGGTCGTTGCCATCAACGACTTGCTGGAGCCGGATTATCTGGCCTACATGCTGAAATACGACTCTGTGCATGGCCGCTTTCAGGGCGATGTGTCCGTCAGCGGTAATAATCTGGTTGTTAACGGCAAGACCATCCGTCTGACTGCTGAAAAGGATCCGGCAAATCTGAAATGGAAAGAAGCCGGCGTCGATATCGTGATCGAATGTACCGGTTTCTTCCTGACCAAGGAAACCTGCCAGAAGCATATCGACGCAGGCGCCAAAAAGGTCGTGCAATCTGCGCCTTGCAAGGATGACACGCCGATGTTTGTCTACGGCGTGAACCACACTACTTACAAAGGCGAGAACATCGTTTCCGCCGCATCATGCACCACGAATGCATTGGCTCCGGTTGCCAAGGTTCTGAATGACACATTCGGCATCAAGCGCGGCCTGATGACCACTGTACACGCAGCAACGGCAACCCAAAAAACGGTTGACGGCCCGTCCAACAAAGACTGGCGAGGCGGTCGCGGAATTCTGGAAAACATCATCCCCTCCTCCACCGGTGCAGCCAAGGCCGTAGGTGTCGTGATTCCAGAACTGAACAAGAAGCTGACCGGAATGGCATTCCGTGTACCCACATCTGACGTATCCGTGGTCGATCTGACGGTCGAATTGAACAAGGCAGCGACCTACGACGAAATCTGCAATGCGATGAAGGCAGCCTCCGAGAATGGTCCGCTAAAAGGCGTGCTGGGCTACACCACAGACAAGGTCGTTTCCACCGACTTCCGCGGCTGTACCAATCCATCCATATTCGATGCCGAAGCCGGCATTGCGCTGGATCCGACTTTCGTCAAGGTCGTGGCATGGTACGACAACGAATACGGTTACACCTGCAACCTGATGCGCTTGGTTCGTCACATCGCCAAGTAACCCATCCGACTAAGGGCTGGCTCCATGCCGGCCCTTTTCGCCTCAAGTCTGCAACAAAGGAAAAAACATGTCCGTTATCAAAATGACCGATCTGGCGCTTAAAGGCAAGCGCGTCCTGATCCGTTCCGATCTGAATGTTCCCGTCAAGGATGGCAAAGTGACTTCCGATGCACGCATCACTGCGTCGATGGCGACCATCAGCTTTGCCTTGCAAGCGGGTGCTCGCGTAATGGTGACTTCCCATCTGGGCCGACCCGAAGAAGGCGTTTTCTCGGAAGAGAATTCGCTCAAGCCAGTTGCCGATGTTATCGCGAACAAGCTGAACAAGCCTGTGCGCCTGATTCGCGACTGGGTGGATGGTGGCTTCAATGTCGCCGAGGGCGAACTGGTACTGCTGGAAAACTGCCGCTTCAACAAGGGCGAGAAAAAAAGTAACGAAGAACTTTCAAGAAAATACGCTGCCTTGTGCGATGTATTCGTGATGGATGCATTCGGTACTGCACACCGTGCAGAGGCATCGACTCACGGAGTGGCCAAGTTCGCTTCAGTTGCTGCAGCCGGCATCCTGTTGACCCAGGAACTGGAAGCCTTGACCAAAGCATTGCTCAGCCCGGCACGTCCGATGGTCGCCATTGTCGGCGGCTCCAAGGTGTCGACCAAGTTGACCGTGCTGGAATCGCTGTCCGAAAAATGCGAGCAGCTGGTTGTCGGCGGCGGTATCGCCAACACCTTCCTGAAGGCAGTTGGCAAGAACGTTGGCAAATCGCTGTGTGAGGACGACCTCGTTCCAACCGCACAGGCACTGATAGAAAAAATGAAACAACGCGGCGCTAACATTCCTATTGCGGTGGATGTGGTGGTGGGCAAGAAGTTCGATGCCAACGAACCCGCCGTGCTGAAGGATGCAAGCGACGTGGCCGACGACGACATGATCTTCGACATCGGTCCCAAGTCCGCACAAGAACTCGCAGACATTATCATGAAGGCAGGTACCGTGGTATGGAACGGTCCGGTCGGTGTGTTCGAGTTCGACCAGTTCGGTGAAGGCACCAAAACTATAGCCAAAGCCATCGCCGAAACCAAGGCATTCACCCTGGCAGGCGGCGGCGACACCATCGCGGCGATCCAGAAGTACGACATCTACGACAAGGTGTCCTACATTTCAACCGCAGGCGGTGCGTTCCTGGAATTCCTCGAAGGCAAAACTTTGCCCGCTGTAGAAATTCTGGAGCAACGTGCCAGGCAATAACTAACTAGGACTCACATGCTGCGCAGAACAAAAATAGTAGCAACACTGGGGCCCGCGTCCAGCGACCAAAAAGTACTGGAACAAATGATCCGCGCGGGAGTGGATGTAGTACGGATGAACTTTTCTCACGGAACGGCCCAGGATCACATGGGTCGTGCCGAGAAGGTACGCGCTGCCGCCAAGGCGGCAGGCCGTACCATCGGTATCCTGGCGGATCTGCAGGGACCGAAGATCCGCGTGCGCAAATTCGTGAACGACAAAATCACCCTGAACAAGGGCGATGCATTCATCCTTGATGCTTCGCTGGATGGCTTGGGCAACCAGGAGCGCGTGGGTCTTGATTACAAGGAACTACCCAACGATGTGGACGTCGGGACTATATTGCTGCTCAACGACGGCATGCTGGAATTTCATGTCACCGGAGTAAAAGGTGCGGAAGTGCATTGCGTTGTGGTCCGCGGCGGCGTTCTGTCCAACAACAAGGGAATTAACCGCAAAGGCGGGGGATTGACGGCTCCCGCGCTGACCGATAAAGACAAGGAAGACATCAAGACGGCTGCACTGATCAAGGCGGATTTCCTGGCGGTTTCCTTCCCCCGCTCGGCTGACGACATGAAGCAGGCACGCGAACTGATGCACGCTGCGGGCGGCAAGAGCTTGCTCGTAGCCAAGATCGAACGCGCAGAAGCCATCCCGGTACTGGGTGGAATCATCGATGCGTCAGATGCCATCATGGTGGCACGCGGTGACTTGTCTGTGGAAGTCGGCGATGCAGCCGTTCCAGGGCTGCAAAAAAAGATGATCAAGATGGCTCGTGCCAGGAATAAACTGGTTATCACCGCGACCCAGATGATGGAGTCGATGATCACGGCACCTATTCCAACAAGAGCCGAAGTCTCCGACGTGGCGAACGCCGTGCTGGACGGGACAGATGCGGTGATGCTGTCGGCAGAAACAGCTGTCGGCGATTATCCGGTGGAAACCATCGAAGCCATGGATCGCATTTGCCGCAGTGCGGAAAAAGAAACCGAAGAAGGGTCTGCAGATCGACGTCTGGATCACAGCAAATTCACGCGGATAGACCAATCTATCGCCATGTCCGCTCTGTATGCCGCATCCCATTTCAAGGTTAAGGCCATTGTTGCACTGACGCAATCCGGCTCGACTGCGTTGTGGATGTCGCGTATAAATGGCAGTACACCGATCTACGCGATGACACCAGTTGAAGCAACCCTGAACAAAGTGACCTTGTTTAGCGGCGTGCATCCCATCGCATTCAAGATCGAATCCAAGGATTATTCCGTTTCGTTACGTCAGGCGGAAGACGAATTGGTGCGCCTGGGAATGGTGGAAGATGGCGACCTGATGGTGATGACTGTCGGTGAAGCGATCGGAAAAGCCGGTCACACCAATACCATGAAGATCGTGCGCGTGGGCGACCACAGCAAAAGCTGAACAAACTAAAGAACAACAACCGTTATTGAAATTACTTAATTTAGGAGAGAAAAATGGCACTAGTATCCTTGCGTCAACTACTCGATCACGCGGCAGAGAACGGCTACGGCTTGCCCGCTTTCAACGTCAATAATCTGGAGCAAGTCAAGGCGATCATGGAAGCGGCTGACGAATGCAACAGCCCCGTAATCATGCAAGGTTCCGCCGGTGCGCGTAAGTATGCCGGTGAGCCTTTCCTGCGCCACTTGATCGAAGCGGCAGTGGAAATGTATCCGCATATCCCCGTCGTCATGCACCAGGACCACGGCGCATCGCCGGCAGTCTGTATCAACGCCATCAAGTCCGGCTTCTCCAGCGTGATGATGGACGGTTCGCTCATGACCGACGGCAAGACGCCCGCAACGTTCGACTACAACGTCAACGTCAGCCGTAGCGTCGTGGAAATGTCGCACGCTGTCGGCGTTTCTGTCGAAGGCGAACTGGGCTGTCTGGGTTCTCTGGAATCCGGCCACGGCGAAAAAGAAGACGGCCACGGTGCCGAAGGCAAGCTGACTCACGACCAGCTGTTGACCGACCCGAACGAAGCTGCAGAATTCGTGAAGCTGACCCAAGTGGATGCACTGGCGATCGCCATTGGCACTTCGCATGGCGCCTACAAATTCACCAAGCCGCCCACAGGCGATACGCTGGCGATCAGCCGCATCAAGGAAATTCACGCGCGTATCCCCAACACCCACCTCGTGATGCACGGTTCTTCTTCGGTGCCGCAGGAATGGCTGGAAGTCATCAACCAGTTTGGTGGCGCGATGCCGCAAACCTACGGCGTGCCGGTTGCCGAAATCGTCGAGGGCATCAAGCACGGCGTGCGTAAAGTGAACATTGATACCGATTTGCGCATGGCTTCCACCGGCGCAACACGTCGCTATCTGGCGCAGAATCCAAAGGACTTTGACCCGCGCAAATTCCTGGCAGAAACTACCAAGGCCATGAAGGCAATTTGCAAGGCACGTTACGAAGCCTTTGGATCTGCCGGCCAAGCCGCCAAGATTAAACCGATCTCGCTGGATGCAATGGCCGCTCGTTACGCCAAGGGCGAATTGAATGCGATCATCAAGTAATTGTTGTTGCAGAATGCAATAAAAAAAGCGACCTGAAGGTCGCTTTTTTTACGTAATAAATGAATCGGGGACTTGCAAAAATCAGTCGATATCACTGAAATTCATAGTCATGATGTCAGGCGCCCGGTCTATACGGTATAAAACGATCAGCATGACTATGGTCGCTGCAAGCATGAAATGCGGGCCAAAGAGCCAGAACACCAACGGTATTAAATAATAATAGGAACGCATACCCAAACTGTAGAAATAACCTGCGCGATTAAGATGGGTAGCAACATGTGCCGGGGTGAGCATTTTATGATTTAGCCTGAGTGGAACATTGATCATGAATCCCACATGGTTGTAGATACGGATAGACATTGAGAAACTGAAAAAAGCGACAAACAAATCCAGCAATAGCAGCAGCAGTTTCACCATCCATAACATCGGATGGATAGCACCTATCATATTGAGGGCATGCCAATGAGCCTCAAGTTTCTCGCCTTGTTCGCTAAGAGTCAGTACGCCGATAATCAATAGCACCGAAGTTGAGGCAAGAAAAGTAGCCGCCATGGTGGAATTTCGCAGCGTTTGCACAGCCAGCACGCCGTTTTTCTCATCCTGCATGATGGTTTCCACCCAGGCAGTGCGTGCAATCATGTTTACAGACTGTACGGTATAGGCGGGGTTAATTTTGATTTTATGGCGAAGAAAGAGATGATAAGCAGAAACAAGCGATGCGCTTATCAGAAAGCTTAAAACATCATTCGTTATTGGAGTAAAAAGTGTAATGTCCATGTGCGCACAAACTAATAGGCAGAGTATTAACGAATCGTTTGATATGAAATTTATACATCAAATGACCAATGGGAAAGGTTGACATAATAATCGTTTACAGGATTACGTATGTAACCTTAAAGGGTAATGATCAGGAGAGGCTGCGTCTTGGCTCTCAACATAAGAAATTATTCCACTGAACCAGCGTTCTGTTTAACCAGACCTTGAGATTCCTCCAGCAGAAAAAGTTCAAACTCCTGTGCCGCAGTTGATGGCCGCTTGTCTTTGCGGTGCACGATATACCAGTGGCGCACAATGGGGAAATGGTCAACGTCCAATACAACCAGGCGATTGGTTTCCAATTCCAACTCGATGCCGTGCCGGGAAATGATACCTATGCCCATGCCGGCTTGTACCGATTGCTTGATGGCTTCATTGGTGTCCATTTCCATGTGCGCGGGCAGGGCCAGATTGTGGCTGGCGAAGAATCGCTCCACGACACCGCGAGTTCCGGAGCCTTGCTCCCGTAACAGAAAAGTTTCGTTTGCCAGTTGTTTGGGCTGAATCCTTTTGGCTTGAGCGAGCAGATGCGCAGGTGCAGCGATGACCACCAGCGGATTTTGCATGAAGGCGTCTGCGCGCATGTCCGTTCCTTGCGGCGGCTGACCCATAATGGCGAGATCGGCGTTATTTTCGGTGAGCTGCCTGATCACTGCGTCGCGATTGGCGACGGACAAGCTGACTTGTATTTTGGGATGCGCCTGAATAAACTTTGCTAACAGTTGCGGCATGAAGTAGTTGGCAGTGCTGACAACCGAAATGCTCAATTGCCCGCGCTCCAAGCCTTTCATTTCATCGAACACCGATTCCATCTCCAGCATCAGTTGCAACATGGAGCGAGCATAGTGCAGAAATTCGGTACCGGCAGCAGTGAGGTGCAATTTTTTGCCAACCTGCTCGAACAAAGCCAATCCGACAGCACTCTCTGTTTGTTTGATCTGCATCGATACGGCGGGCTGCGACAGGTACAGCTCCTCCGCAGCACGCGAATGGCTCAAATTGCGGGCGACGCTCTCAAAAACCTGTAATTGGCGCAGAGTGATAGGCAACATAAAACGATTTATATCATAAGTAATGCTTATGGTTGACATAAAAACAATTGACTATTGATTATGATATGCGAGCGTATAGTTCGCTCCGTAGTTAATTCCAAACAAAGAGGAGAACAAAGATGGATCAATCGAATCGTTACTCGGATCTGAGCCTGAAAGAAGAAGATCTGATCAAGAATGGCAAGCACATCCTGGTGGCATATCACATGCGTCCTGCAGATGGCCATGGCTATTTGGAAGCAGCAGCCCACTTTGCAGCCGAATCTTCTACCGGTACCAACGTGGAAGTTTCGACTACGGACGAATTTACCAAAGGTGTCGACGCACTGGTTTACTTCATTGATGAAGTAAAAGGTGTGATGAAGATCGCGTACCCATCAGTATTGTTCGATCGCAACATCACCGACGGCCGCGCCATGATCGTGTCCTTCCTGACCTGCGCAATCGGCAACAACCAGGGCATGGGCGACATCAAGCATGCGCAAATGCAGGATTTCTACGTTCCGCCCGAAATGCTGATGCAGTTCGACGGTCCCTCTATCGACATCTCCGATATGTGGCGCATTCTCGGCCGCCCGATCAAGGACGGTGGCTATATATCCGGCACCATCATCAAGCCCAAGCTGGGTCTGCGTCCTGAGCCGTTTGCCAAAGCGGCATATCAATTCTGGCTGGGTGGCGACTTCATCAAGAACGATGAACCACAAGGCAACCAGGTATTCTGCCCGATGAAGAAAGTAATTCCATTGGTTTACGACGCGATGAAGCGTGCAATGGACGAAACAGGCGACGCGAAATTGTTCTCGGCAAACATTACCGCCGACGACCACTACGAGATGTGCGCGCGCGCCGACTACATTCTGGAAACTTTCGGACCGGATGCAAACAAGGTAGCTTTCTTGGTAGACGGTTTCGTGGGCGGTCCCGGCATGATCACAACAGCCCGCCGTCAGTATCCGCGTCAGTATTTGCACTACCACCGTGCCGGTCACGGCATGATCACCTCGCCATCGGCAGTTCGCGGTTACACCGCGTTCGTGCTGGCCAAGATCTCACGCCTGCAAGGTGCTTCCGGTATCCACGTAGGAACGATGGGATTCGGCAAGATGGAAGGTGGCGCCGATGACCGTAATATCGCTTACATGATCGAGCGCGACTCGGCAGATGGTCCTTACTACCATCAGGAATGGCTGGGAATGAAGCCGACGACACCGATCATTTCCGGCGGCATGAACGCTCTGCGTTTGCCGGGTTTCTTCGAGAACCTCGGTCACGGCAACGTGATCAATACGGCAGGCGGCGGTTCCTACGGGCATATCGATTCTCCGGCAGCAGGTGCGATCTCTCTGCGCCAGGCTTACAACTGCTGGAAAGAAGGTGCTGACCCGATCGCTTACGCCAAAGAGCACAAAGAGTTTGCACGTGCATTCGAATCATTCCCGAAAGATGCGGACAAACTGTATCCGGGCTGGCGCGAAAAGCTGGGCGTGCACAAGTAAATTCAGAAGTTTTGAATCTTTACGCGCCCCCACAAGCTGGGGGCGTTTTTTTCCGGGATTCAAGACCGTTCTGCATATGCGGTCACATTGTGGAAATTGGAGCAATTCATGACGAACATAGAACAATACAAAGTTCACGAAGAGCCGTTCTATCAGGAACAAGGCAATGAAGTAAAGCTGTACCAGGCAGCCTACGCTGCGCGCCTGCCTGTGATGGTGAAAGGTCCCACGGGTTGCGGAAAATCGAGATTCATCGAATACATGGCTTGGAAGCTGAACAAGCCGCTGATCACCGTTGCGTGCAACGAAGACATGACCGCCAGCGATCTGGTTGGGCGCTATCTGCTGGATGCAAACGGGACGCGCTGGCTGGATGGCCCGCTCACCACCGCCGCCCGCATCGGTGCGATTTGCTACCTTGATGAAATCGTCGAGGCGCGCCAGGACACCACAGTGGTGATCCACCCGCTGACCGATCACCGCCGCACCCTTCCATTGGACAAGAAAGGCGAGATGCTGCAGGCTCACCCTGATTTTCAGCTGGTGATTTCCTATAACCCCGGTTACCAAAGCTTGATGAAGGATCTGAAGCAATCCACCAAGCAACGATTCACGGCATTTGATTTCGACTATCCGGCAGCAACTGTTGAAGCCGGGATTTTGAGCAAGGAAGCGAAGATCGATATCGTGCTGGCAGCCCAACTGGTAAAGATCGGACAGGCAGCACGCAATCTCAAGGGACATGGATTGGACGAGGGAATCTCCACGAGATTGCTGGTTTACGCAGCAACCCTGATGAAAGGTGGCGTCGAACCCAGGGATGCCTGTCGCATGGCCCTGGTGCGTCCTATCACCGACGATGCAGACATACGCGATACTCTGGATCACGCGATCGACGCAACTTTCGCCTAGTAAGATGACACTACAGACCGTCAACATGCCGGAAGAATTGCAGCCCTACTGGAAGCAGCTTGATTGCGGCTTTCCACGTGTGGCTGAGGTGTTCCCGGATTGCATGCGCGAGGCGCAGGCTTTGTTGTCGGATGAAGGATTGACCGCGTACATCGAACACGCGCGATTCCTTGGAAAAATGGGCCGTGGCGCAGAGCCTATCCTGATCTTTCTGGAAGAGTGGCCGGAAGTCGCCAAAGTGGCTGGCGAGGAAGTGCTATCAGACATCATGGGATTCGTCCGCAAGATGTCGAAATCGCCAAACAGCAAGGCAATCGCCCCATTTCTGCAGTCGCTCCCCGCGACCGCGCGCAGGCTGCACACTCATGAGCAACTAAGAAACTACATTGCCATCGCGCAAGATCTGATGGAATCGACTACCGGCTCCGTGCATGGCATACACCAGACCTTTCCCAGTCCGGGATTGCCGGAGATGTTCAAGCAGATATCGCATTTGCTTGGGCAAATGTCGCTGGCAGGCCTGAAAAACTGGGTGGAATACGGCGTGCGGTATTACGAAGACCACCCGGAACGCCAGACCGAATACTTCAGCCTGCAGTCGGCAGACAGCAAGGCAGTGTTGATGCGCGAACGAAACGGTACGTTGCTGGTGAACAACGAACGCAAACTGGGCATGTATCTTCGCGGGCTATGGCAGGACGAAGATATGCTCATACCCTATTCCAGCGCATACGACGAACTGAGAAAGCCCATTCCCTATTACGACAAATTGGGTATACGCCTTCCCGATGTGTACGAAGATGAGCATGGCATAAGCGGACTGAATCGCTACCGTGCCGCGCTGGCACATATCGTCGCACACCGGCGTTGGACAAAAGCCATCATTGCGGACAATCTGAGCCCATTCCAGCGTATGGCTGCCGAGTTTCTGGAAGACAGCCGCGTGGAATTCCTGGCGATGAAAGAATATCCGGGACTGCGCCGCATCTTCCTGGCATTGCATCCCGTTCCAGAAGAAGATGCATGCGATGCGGAAAAAGAATCAGGGTTGCGTCATCGTCTGGCGATGCTGTCACGAGCCATACTTGATTCGCACCACCCTTATATAAACCCGTATGTGATCGAGTATGCGCAACGCTTCCATGGATTGATGGAGAGCGGGAAATCCAGCACACAGGAAATGGCCGATCTGGGCGTTGCCTTCATTACTAAGACACGTTTGCAAAGCGACAACCTGCCCAAGACCCACTTCAAAAATACCTTGGTGGACTATCGGGACGATAACCGCCAAATGTGGAAGTTCATCGAAGAGGGTGATGAGGAGGAGGCGTTCGATGAACCGCGCAAGATTGAACCGGGTGAAGAATTAAAGGGTTTGCCTCCCAGGCATTACCACGAATGGGATTACAAGAACCAGAGTTACCGCCCCGATTGGGTAAGCGTATATGAAGGATTGCATCCCCAAGGGAATGCAGCGGACATCGATCGTTTGCTGGAAAAACACGCGGGACTGGCCAAGCGCCTGAAGAAGATGCTAGAGCTGCTCAAGCCGCAAGACAAGGTGCGTATCCGCTATCAGGAAGAAGGTAGTGAACTGGATCTGGATGTGGCGATTCGTTCGCTCATCGACTACAAGAGCGGTGCCCAGCCCGATCCCCGCATCAACATGAGCCATCGCAACGACGGGCGCAGCATTGCCGTCATGGTGTTGCTCGATCTGTCCGAATCGCTCAACGAGAAAGCGGCAGGCAGCGAACAGACCATTCTGCAATTGAGCCAGGAAGCAGTTTCCCTGCTGGGGTGGGCGGTGGAAAAACTGGGAGACCCGTTTGCGATTGCGGGCTTTCATTCCAACACGCGACATGACGTGCGCTACCTGCACATCAAAGGATATAGTGAGCATTGGGACGATCAAGTTAAAGGCCGCCTGGCAGCGATGGAAGCGAAATACTCCACCCGCATGGGAGCAGCGATGCGCCATGCCGCGCATTATCTGGAAAAGCAGCAAGCCGACAAGAAGCTGATGCTGATCCTTACCGACGGGCAACCATCGGATATTGATACCAAAGACGGGGAACTTCTGATCGCGGATGCACGTCAGGCGGTACAGGAGCTGGACAGGCAGGGCATCTACAGCTACTGCATCAATCTCGATCCCAAGGCGGACGAGTATGTGGCAGACATATTCGGCAGGCAGTACACCATCATCGACAAGGTGGAGCAATTGCCGCAGAAGCTGCCCGAGTTATTCATTTCACTGACCAAATAGCCGTAGAGAGCAAATCGTAAAACCTGTAAAATTCATCAACTAAAATTCAAATCAGAGGAGAGCAGTAATGAGCAAGAGTTTGATCCAGTTCATCATCGAAGAACAGCGTCACATCCCCAATGCCAGCGGCGATTTCACAGGCTTGCTGAGCGATGTTATTTCAGCTTGCAAACAGATTGCCCATGACGTGAACAAGGGTGCATTGATCGGGGTACTTGGCAGCGCGGGCAGCGAAAACGTACAAGGCGAGACCCAGAAGAAACTGGACATCATCACCAACGAAGTGTTCATCAAGGCCAATGAATGGAGCGGCCACCTGGCTGCGATGGCTTCGGAAGAGATGGATGACATCTACCCGATCCCTGCCAAATATCCCAAGGGCAAGTACCTGATCACGTTTGATCCGCTGGACGGCTCTTCCAACATCGATGTGAACATCTCTGTCGGCACCATCTTCTCCATCCTGCGTTGTCCCGAAGGCGTGACCAATCCGATCGCTGCCGATTTCATGCAGCCCGGCACCAAGCAAGTATGCGCGGGTTACGCGCTGTATGGCCCGAACACCATGATGGTGATCACCACCGGTCAGGGTGTGAACGGCTTCACGCTGGATCGCGATGTGGGCGATTTCTTCCTGACTCATCCGAACATGACGATTCCGGAAGATACCGCCGAGTTCGCCATCAACATGTCCAACCAGCGCTACTGGGAAAAGCCGGTACAACGCTATGTTGAAGAGTGCGTGAAAGGCAAGGACGGCGGCCGCGAGAAGAATTTCAACATGCGCTGGGTTGCGTCCATGGTGGCCGAAGTACACCGTATCCTGACGCGCGGAGGCATCTTCATGTATCCGTTCGACACCAAGGATCCAACCAAGCCCGGCAAACTGCGTTTGATGTATGAAGCCAATCCGATGTCGTTCATCGTTGAACAGGCAGGCGGTGCAAGTTCCACCGGTCGCGAGCGCATCATGGAATTGAAGCCCACCGGCTTGCATCAGCGCGTGCCGGTCATTCTTGGTTCGAAGAAAGAAGTCGAACGCCTTGTGGGTTACCACAAGGGAGCCTGATTGATGTCCAGGCCGCTCGTTTCGATCGTGATGGGTAGCAGCAACGACTGGGAGATCATGCAACAGTCCGCGCGTGCGTTGCAGGATTTCGGTGTGGATTTCGATGCGCGAGTCATCTCGGCGCACCGGTCGCCCGACCTGTTGTTCGATTACATCAGGGAAATGAGTGCGCAAGGCGTGCAATGCTTCATCGCCGGCGCCGGCGGTGCGGCCCATCTTGCCGGTGTGATCGCCGGAAAGACGACGTTGCCGGTTCTGGGTGTGCCGATCCCATCGAAATATCTGAAAGGCATGGATTCGCTGCTCTCGATTGTGCAGATGCCGAAAGGCATACCGGTAGCCACCTTCGCCATCGGCGAGGCGGGCGCTGCGAATGCAGGCCTGTTTGCCGTTTCCATGCTGGCATTGAACGACAATAAATTGGCGCAGAAACTGGCCGATTACCGCAAGAAACAAGCAGAACAAATCGCCGCAACCACATTACCGACCTTGAATTGATATGAGCGCACTGCACGAATCCAATCTACCCAGCCTGAAATTCCTGCATCGCGGCAAGGTGCGAGACCTGTATGAAGTCGACGCCGATCATCTGCTGATCGTTCAGACGGATCGCTTGTCCGCGTTCGATGTGATTCTTCCCACGCCGATTCCAGGCAAGGGCGAAGTACTGACGGCCGTATCCAATTTCTGGTTCAAGAAATTGGGCAATGTCATTCCCAATCATCTTTCCGGAATCGATCCCGAATCCGTTGTGAAAACCGATGCCGAGCGCGCGCAAGTTCGCGGCCGCGCCTTTGTCACCAAGAAACTCAAGCCGTTGCCGATAGAAGCGATCGTGCGCGGCTATCTGGTAGGCTCCGGCTGGAAAGATTACAAGAAGACCGGTGCTGTGTGCGGCATCCAACTGCCTGCGGGATTGCAGGAAGCACAAAAACTGCCGCAACCGCTATTCACGCCTTCAACGAAAGCGGCCATAGGCGAGCATGATGAGAACATTTCGTTTGAAGAAGCCAGGAAACTGCTGGGTGCAGAGTTGGCCGAACAAGTGAAGAACGCCACGCTGGCGCTTTATACACAGGCTGCTGATTACGCATTGACACGCGGGATCATCATCGCGGACACCAAATTCGAATTCGGCGTGGACAAAGCGGGCAAGCTCTATCTGATTGACGAGGCCTTGACACCGGATTCCTCACGTTTCTGGCCTGCAGACCAATACAAAGTCGGCAGCAATCCGCCCAGTTTCGACAAACAGTTTGTACGCGACTGGCTGGAATCTTCAGGTTGGAACAAGCAACCGCCGGCTCCCCAGGTGCCCGCAGATGTTCTGCAAAAGACCGCGGACAAATACCGCGAAGCGCAGCGCTTGCTGACGGGCACATGAACACGATTCCACGCAAACTGCTCGAGGGCTTTCAGCGTTTCCGCGAGCGGCATTTCAAAAGCGACGACAGCTTATACCAACAACTGGTGACGGAAGGGCAAACACCCAGGACTATGGTGGTGGCGTGTTGCGACTCGCGCGTGGATCCGGCACTGGTGCTGGATTGTGAACCGGGGGATCTGTTTGTCATCCGCAACGTTGCTAACCTCGTTCCCCCTATCGAAGGCCGTGCCGGACATCACGGGACGACCGCCGCCATCGAATATGGAGTGCGCAACCTATGTGTCGAACACATCATCGTGCTGGGCCATGCACATTGCGGCGGTATTGGGGCGCTGGTGAGGAGCGGCGGCGTGAGCAACCCCGGTTCGTTTATCGACGACTGGATGTGTCTGGTTGAGAGCGCACGCAGAAGCGTAATGGCAGAGATGCCGAATGCAAGCCTGAAAGAACAGACCAGAGCCTGCGAGCAGCGCGCGATACTGGTTTCGCTGGAAAACCTGATGACGTTTTCATGGGTACGCGAACGCGTCGAGGCAGGAAAACTCAGGCTACACGGGTGGTATTTCGATATAGAAAACGGGCAATTGCTGCGATACGATGAAGCTGTCCGTGACTACATTGCACTGTGACCAGATTACTTGGTACCGGTACTTCCCGGTGACTGTCCCTTCAGTTCGCGATAACGCTGCTTGTCAGCATCGTAACGCGCTTTGACTGAAATCATTTCCTTCTGACTGGCATCAAGGTTCTTTTGCAGGTCGGCAACCCGTGCTTCGGCGGCGGCGATGTCTTCGGTGAGGGATTGAGGAACTTTGTGTCCTGCCTTGGTACGGGAATCGCTTTCGCGATGCAGGTCGTCAAGGGAAGCCTGAGCGGACTTGAGCACAGTGCTATAACTATTTACGCGGGCTTCAACCTGCATCAAATTCCGGTCACGCGCGAGGTCAATTTCCTTTTCGCTGCTGTAACTGTTCAGTAATGCCTCGTCATGCCGACTTGCTGCCAACGCCGCCTTGTCAGCATCAGTTTCAACCTTTGGAATTTTAAGTTTTTCGGTGTCGAAATTCTCGTTGCGGTCAGTTATGCGCCCATTACTGAGCTGCTTGGCATCACGGTTGGCGTATTCAGGCGGGATGGTCTCACCGTAATGTGTCGTTCCGCTGTCGTCCACCCATTTGTACAGTTTGGCTTCGGCATTGAGGCAGAATGCAGTACATGTCACGACACCAGCCAGCAAAAACATAAACCTAGATTTGATCATTCTTCACTCCATAGCGGTCTCGATAAGCTTGCACCGCGTGCAGATTTTGCACCAACTCGGCTTGCCCTTGCAAATAACCAAGTAAATCATCCAGCGCAGAAATGGAAATGACAGGAAGCCCGAAGTCGCGCTTTACCTCTTGCACAGCCGAAAGTTCACCCTGACCGCGTTCCATCCGGTCAAGCGCGATGACAACCCCGCACGGCGCTGCGCCGCCAGCGCGGATAAGTTCTATGGATTCGCGGACTGAAGTGCCTGCAGAAATGACATCATCAATGATGAGCACTCTGCCCTGAAGCTTTGCACCTACCGTGCTGCCCCCCTCACCGTGGTCTTTTGCCTCTTTGCGGTTGAAACAATACGGTACGTTACGGCCCATTTCCGACAAAGCAATGGAAGTGCCCGCTACCAGCGGAATGCCCTTGTATGCCGGGCCGAACAGCATATCGAATTCGACATTCGAAGCAAGGATGGCCTGGGCATAGAACTGGCACAGTTCGCGCAATGCTGCACCATCCTGGAACAAACCGGAGTTGAAAAAATACGGCGACAAGCGCCCGGCTTTGGTCTGGAACTCGCCAAAGCGCAATACATTCTGGGCAACGGCGAAGCGGATGAAATCCTGGCGGTAAGCGTGCATGAGAAGCAAGTGTACGGATTAATGAATGCCACTATTATAATGCGCACGTCCATCTATCGAGAGAATTCATGCGCATCATCACCCTCAACCTGAACGGGATCCGTTCCGCCTGCAACAAGGGCATGCTGGAATGGTTCGCCAAACAGAACGCAGATATTCTGTGCGTACAGGAACTCAAGGCACAAGCCGCTGACATGACGCCGGATATGCTCGCCCCGCTTGGCTACCACGGCTATTTTCACTACGCGGAAAAGAAGGGCTACAGCGGCGTAGGAATCTACAGCAAGCGCAAACCGGATAACGTGATAATCGGCCTGGATATTCCCGAATTTGATGCCGAAGGACGGTACATTGAGGCACAGTTTGGCAACTTGAGCGTGGTGTCGTTGTACCTGCCTTCCGGCTCCAGCGGCGAAGAGCGTCAGGCCGTGAAATTCAAATTCATGGAAGCCTTCATGCCGCATTTAAAGGCGCTCTATGCCAGCGGACGCGACATCATCGTCTGCGGCGACTGGAACATCGCCCACACCGAAAAAGACCTGAGGAATTGGCGCGGCAACAAAAAGAATTCAGGCTTCCTGCCGGAAGAACGCGCATGGCTCACCGAACTGTTCAACGAAGTCGGCTTCGTCGATGTATTCCGTAAACTGCACCCCGAGCTCGAGGCCTATACCTGGTGGTCCAACCGCGGCCAGGCATGGGCCAAGGATGTGGGCTGGCGTATCGACTATCAGATTGCCACACCTAGCATCGCCGCGAAGGCCGTCACGACGGGCATCTACAAGGAGCAGCGATTCTCCGACCATGCGCCGCTGATGGTGGATTACGAGAAAAACTTGGCCTAGCGGCTGGGTGTATCCGATGGCGGAACAGCCGAAGCAACATCGCTTGTCACCTCAACCGAACTTGCCGGAACACGCTCGGGTACTGGTTCAGTCGCAATGGGTTTGGCCGCCTCTGGCGTTCGCTGCATCACTGCAGCACGCTTCTTTTCCAGCGCAGCGTTGCCCAGATTGGTCATAGCCTCGGTCAGTAAGTATTTAGCCAAGATGATCACGGCGATGGTTACCAACAAGATCAATGCCAGGCGTATTAGTCTGCGTTCGTTCATGCAGCCAGTTTAGCAACGCGGCAGCAAGGCGCGCAATCAGGGGGAAAAATGAAAACAGGGAACGAGCCATTGTGGCTAATGATCACCGGCAGCATTCTGCTTGCCCTCACCGCCATCCATCCGCACGACTACACCACCTGGTGGATGGAGACCGCACCGATTTTCATCGCAGTTCCCGTCTTCGTTGCCACCTATAAAAGTTACACCTTAACGCCACTGGTCTATCGCCTGTTGTTCGTGCATGCGATCATTCTTATGGTCGGCGGGCATTACACCTATGCCGAAGTTCCATTGGGATACTGGATGGAGAACTGGTTCGGATTTGTGCGCAACGACTACGACAAGATCGGCCATTTCGCACAGGGATTCGTGCCTGCCCTTCTGTTCCGCGAATTGCTGCTGCGAAGCTCGCCGCTGCAACGCGGCAAACTGCTGTTCACGCTGGTAACGGCGTGTTGCCTGGCAGTCAGCGCGAGCTATGAACTCATCGAATGGGTGGCAGCGATCACCATGGGGCAAGGAGCAGACGCATTTCTCGGCACGCAGGGCGATCCGTGGGATACGCAGACGGATATGTTGATGGCGCTGATCGGGGCGGTTTGTGCGCAGGTGGTGTTGGCGAAAGTGCAGGATCGGCAACTGCGCACCGTTCGTGCTGAGCTTGTCGAAGCATGAACGATATTCAAACCCAACACCGTCGGTGGTTGCCCGACAGCAAGTCACTTTTCTCGTCTTGCCGAGAAAAGTAACCAAAAGAGGGCGCCCCCGGTGCGCCGCCTACTTCGTGGGTACCCTGCGTTGCTCGACTGGTCAGGCGGCTGCGGAACTCGCGCTACGCGCTCAGACAGTCCTCGCCGAAATCCCCTGACCAGCCTGCGCTACTCGGCGGCGCACAGGGGAAGACAAGCGGTGCAATGCGCTACGCTTATTGCACCCTACGCTGGCTAATTACAGCAGCGATAGCCCTAGGGAGTCGGAAAAGCTGCGGCCCAATGAGGTGACCACGATAGTTTGTGAATTCATTGGCCAATTTGTATAGCTCTTCTGACGTGACTGCACGAGTGGGAACGTTTGGCCTTCCAGATTGAACGTAGTCTGTCTTATCGAAACCGGCATAAATGCGACCATGAATAACAGCATTTCTGTCTTCGAATAAACCAATTCCTGCTCGAAGTACGCCGGGTAGTTTTACTAATTCTTCGCTTTCAAGACGCTCAACAATTTGAGCTGCATGCTCTAGCTTGCGACTAATTTGCCAACGTTGAATTTTCTCGTCAAATGGATGGATAGGAGAAAGTAAACGAAGAATGTCATCAACGTCTTCTTCGACCCAAGCTGAGTACATGGAGATGAAGCCGAGACCCCGAACAATGTCACCATCGTCTTGCACCATAGCTTGGCTCCTAGCTAAAAGTGGACACCTTAAAATGCATTAGCAGCGATACCTTTAAGAAACATTAACTGGACGTCAATTTGATGCATTCCTTGATGCTTCATTCCACGGCGCAACCTTGAACAACAACAGCATCCCCGGTATCGCCAGCAGCGCGCACAAAAAGAAAAAATTCATCCATCCCATCGTCTCGACCAGCCACCCTGTGGCCGCATTGGCAAAAGTACGCGGCATTGCCATCAGGCTGGTAAACAGGGCGAATTGGGTTGCAGTGTAGGCCGGGTGGGTGGTGCGCGCCATGAACGCGACGAAGGCCACTGTGCCCAGCCCCACCCCCAATGCTTCCATCCCGATGACCAGCGCCAACTGGGCACGTTCGATCCCACTGATCTCGGCGTGATGGCCGACCGAAGCCAGCCAGGCGAAGCCGAAGATGGATACCACCTGGACCACCCCGAACAGCCATAACGCGCGGTTGATGCCAATCTTGACCATCCAGAGCCCGCCCAGCAAACCGCCGATGATGGACGGCCATAGTCCTGCATTCTTGGCGATCAGGCCGATATCGGATTTGGAAAAGCCCATGTCGAGGTAGAAGGGCGTTGCCAGGGCGGTGCACATGCTGTCACCGAGTTTGTAGAACAATAAAAATGTGAGGATGAGCAGCGCGCTCTTCCAGCCTTGGCGGGTGATGAATTCGTGGAAAGGCTCAACGACGGCTTCGCGCAGGGTTTTGGGCGGTGAGGCCCGGTGCGGTTCCTTTACCATCATCGTCATGGCCATGCCGGGCAGCATGAAAAGCGCGGTGATGATGAACACCATGCTCCACGGCAGATGATCGGCAAGAATGAGCGAAAGTGAACCGGGCACCAACCCGGCGATGCGGTATGCATTGACGTGGATCGCGTTGCCCAGGCCCAGCTCGGCATCACTTAAGAGTTCGCGGCGATAGGCGTCGAGCACGATATCCTGCGTGGCGCTCAGCACGGCAAGCAGTGTCGCCACCCATGCGATTGCAACAAGATCGGTGGTCGGCGAGAAACCACCCAGGGAAGCGATCACAGCCAGCAGGCCGATCTGGGTCAGCAGCATCCAGCCACGCCGCCGTCCCAGCATCGGTGCCGCGTAGCGGTCCAGCAAAGGCGACCATAGAAACTTCCATGTATAGGGAAACTGAATCAGCGCGAACAGGCCTATGGTTTTCAGGTCGACTTGTTCGCTACGCAGCCACGCAGGCAAAAGATTGAACAGCAGGAACAGAGGCAGGCCGGAAGAAAATCCCGTGAAAACGCAGATGAGCATGCGCTTCGTAAAGAGTTGCTCCCAAACAGTCATGGATCAAGCGTCGAGACGGAAGCGATACACCGCGGTGCTCCCGAGCAGGTTAGGCATTGCATGAACGTTCCTGCCGCCTGCCATTACATGCCGTCCGAGTACACGAATATGCAAGTGCGCACAAAGAAATTCGAAATCGTCCAGCGTGCACAGGTGAACGTTGGGCGTGTCATACCACTGGTACGGCAATTCGTCCGAAACCGGCATGTTGCCCAGCAACACCTGCAAACGGTTTTTCCAATAGCCGAAATTGGGGAAGCTGACGATGCCTTCGCGTCCCACGCGCACGATTTCATTCATTAAGGCCTCGGTGTGGCGCGTTGCCTGCAATGTCTGCGACAGGATGACGAAATCGAATGACTGGTTTTCGAAATCGGCAATGCCGGATTCAAGGTCACTCTGGATCACATTGACGTTGTTGGCGATACAGGCAGCAATGTTGGCGTCGCTGATTTCCACACCGTAACCCTGCACCTCGCGCGTTTCGCGCAGGTAACGCAACAGGCTACCGTCGCCGCAGCCGAGGTCGAGTACGGACGAACCTTGAGGTATCCAGGCCGCGATGGCCGCGAAGTCAGGACGCGATTCGATGATAGAGCTATTCATGCAGCCCCTTCCCGCGCTACGCGATCCAGATAATTGCGCATCACCGAGAAATACTGTTCGTCATCCATCAGGAATGAATCGTGACCGTGTTGTGAAGAGATCTCCGCATAGCTCACATCCAGCTTGTTGTGCAGCAGCGCATGTACGATCTCGCGCGACCGCCCCGGTGAAAAGCGCCAGTCGGTGGTGAACGACACTACGAGGAATTTTGCCCTCGCCGCGGCAAATGCGCGATTCAGGTCACCGTCGAGTTCGCGCGCCGGATCGAAATAGTCCAGCGCCTTGGTCATCAGCAGATAAGTGTTGGCATCGAAATACGCAGCGAACTTGTCACCCTGGTAGCGCAGGTAAGACTCGATCTGGAACTCGATATCGAAGTTGAAATTCAGTTTTCCCGAGCGCAGCTCACGCCCGAATTTATCTGCCATCGCATCGTCGGAAAGATAGGTTATATGTCCGAGCATGCGCGCCAGGCGCAGGCCGCGAGTGGGTACTACGCCATGCTGGTAGAAATCGCCGCTGTGAAAATCCGGATCGGTCAGGATGGCGCTGCGCGCGACGTCATTGAAGGCGATGTTTTGCGCGGTGAGATGAGGCGCCGAAGCGATGGCCAGTACATGCCGCACGCGCTCGGGATAAGACAATGCCCACTGCATCGCCTGCATGCCGCCGAGACTACCGCCGATCACGGCAGCGAATTGAGTGATACCGAGTAGCGTGGCAAGGCGCGCCTGGGACTCCACCCAGTCTTCTACCGTGATGACAGGGAAATTCGCGCCATACGGTTTGCCGGTCTGGGGCTCTATGCTGGAAGGGCCGGTCGAACCGTGACAGCCACCGAGGTTGTTCAGCGCGATGACGAAAAATTTCTTGGTGTCGATGGGCTTGCCCGGTCCCACCATGTTGTCCCACCAGCCGACGTTCTTCTCGTTGTCGGCGTAGAACCCGGCGACATGATGATGGCCGGACAGTGCGTGGCAGATCAGGACCGCATTCGATTTGTCGGCATTCAATGTGCCGTAAGTCTCATACACCAGTTCATAGCGCGACAGCACCGCACCGCTCTTGAATGTGAGCGGTGTATCAAAGAATGCGCGCTGTGCGCTGACGATGCCAACCGAAGCGTTCAATGGAACCCCAAAAAGAAAACCCGCGCAGCTTGGGCTAGAGCGGGTCTCCTCGCTTTAGCTGGTATATTTAACGTGCCCCGCAAGCTGAACTCAAATCGGCACATGGCTAAAGTGTCAGTGTTTTGCTGTATCGTGTCAACCCCAGCGACTGCGCGGGGTTTGGAGGTACGGGATAAGAATCACGATGCGCTACCGAACAGTCATTCTTTCAACCATCTCGCTGCATCCAGCGCAAAATAAGTCAGTATCCCGTCTGCCCCCGCACGCTTGAACGCCAGCAACGCTTCCAGTACGCAGGCTTCCTCGTTCAGCCAGCCGTTCTGGGCTGCGGCTTTCAACATGGCATATTCGCCGCTCACCTGATAGACGAAAGTAGGTGCCTTGAATTCGTCTTTCACACGTCGCACGATATCAAGGTAAGGCATGCCCGGTTTGACCATCACCATGTCCGCGCCTTCCTGCAGATCAAGGCCGACTTCCCATAGTGCTTCGTCGGAGTTGGCAGGATCCATCTGGTAGGTGTACTTGTTGCCCTTGCCCAGATTGCCGCTGGAGCCGACCGCATCTCGGAACGGGCCATAGAAGCTGGAAGCATATTTGGCGGAATACGCCATGATGCGGGTGTAGATGTGATTATGTGCATCCAGCGCCGCGCGTATCGCACCGATCCGTCCGTCCATCATGTCCGATGGGGCAACGATGTCGGCACCGGCAGCTGCATGGGATTGCGCCTGCTTCGCCAGCACTTCCACGGTCTCGTCATTCAGGACATAACCGCTGTCGTCGATCAGGCCATCCTGACCATGAGTGGTATAGGGATCAAGCGCGACGTCGGTCATCACGCCCAATTCCGGAAAATTTTTCTTCAGCGCGGCAACTACGCGCGGTACAAGACCATTAGGATTATAGGCCTCGCGCGCATCCAGGCTTTTCAACGGCGCATCGATGACCGGAAAAATAGCCATGACCGGAACGCCCAGCTTCATGCATTGCTCCGCATCCTTGATCAACAAATCCAGTGTCTTTCGTTGTACGCCCGGCATGGACTTGACGTCCTCGGCCTTGTTGCTGCCTTCAAGTACAAAGACCGGATAGATGAAATCTTTCGGAGTGAGTATATGCTCTCGCATCAGGTCGCGTGAAAACGCGTCACGGCGCATGCGGCGCATTCTGCTTTGGGGAAATTGTCCGAGTGTTTGCATGGTTATTCCTAAAATTAACAAAATTTCCGGAACTATTTTCGCACAGTCCCGTCTGACTCTCCGAGTAGCGAAAGCTGCTTCCCGTTTCTCCTCCCTGAGCGGGCGTCTTTACCCTGTAAAGACTTTTGATGCCCCTGACCTCCCCCTTTGGTTCAGGGGCGTTTTTTTACCCATAAAATCCAAATGGCGTCGCCATACGGCGTTGCCCTCGCAAAACCTTGCTTGCATACTTAGTGTATGCGGCGCGGCGGCTTTTCTCCAGGCGCCTTGTCTGGCTTAGCCATTTGAATTTTCTGAATCTGCGGCGAACCAGCTCGCGATTACCGCCTCCGCCTCATCCGTGCCCAGTTTCTTAAGACTGGAAAACAATTGGGCTGTGCACTGCGGAAAATGTTCCTGCAAAAATTCTCTGACATCGCGCAGTGTTTGCGTGGATTGCTGGCGGCTCAGTTTGTCCGACTTGGTGAGCAGGATATGGATGGGTTTCCCGGTAGGGGCAAACCAGCCCAGCATGCCCTGGTCGCGCTCGGTCAGTGGATGCCGCGCATCCATGATGACTACCAAGCCACACAACTCATCGCGGGTTTGCAGGTACTCGCTCAACAATGCTTCCCAATGCGCCTGGACATCCGGCGGCACTTTGGCATAACCGTAACCGGGCAGGTCGACCAGGAATCTGTTTTCGCCAAGAGAAAAATAATTGAGGTGTTGTGTACGTCCCGGTGTCTTGCTGGTGTAGGCAAGACGCGTGTGGTTGGCCAGCGTATTGATGGCGCTCGACTTGCCTGCGTTGGAACGCCCGACGAACGCCACTTCCTTGCCGCCATGCCACGGCAAGTCCTTCATGTGATTGACGGTGGTAAAGAACTCCGCTTGTGAAAAAAGTCCCATTATGAGCGCACCAATAAATTCATTATTTGGGCGCACCGCGGCGTTGCACGGTGCTCGCTCTTTCGCCTACCTATCTGGTATGTCTCGGTCGCTGCGCGCCGTGCGCCTTGCGCTGCATCCCAAAATTCCGAATTTATTGGAGCGCTCATTTCCAGGCCGCGAAGATCTTGTCTGCCGCCGCGACGGTCGCCGCGATGTCGGCATCGGTGTGCGCAGCAGAAACGAAACCAGCCTCGAAAGCGGACGGCGCAAGGTAGTGGCCCGCGTCCAGCATGGCATGGAAGAAACGGTTGAACGCTTCCTTGTCGCCGGCCATCACTTCGGCATAGCTGGTCGGCACAGTCTTGCTGAAATACAAACCGAACATGCCGCCCACCGATTGTGCGCAGAACGGAACTCCGTGTTTTTTGGCTGCTTCAGTCAAACCCTCGGTAAGCTGCTTCGCAAGTTGCGACAAGCGTTCATAGAAACCGGGTGCCTGGACCAGCTTGAGCGTAGTCAGGCCTGCCGCGACTGCAACCGGATTGCCGGACAGCGTACCTGCCTGGTACACAGGCCCCAGCGGTGCCAGACATTGCATGATGTCGCGGCGTCCGCCGAACGCGGCGGCGGGCAAGCCTCCGCCCATCACTTTGCCCAGCGTGACCAAGTCGGGCTTGATGCCGTAATAGCCTTGCGCGCCCTGCAGGCTGACGCGGAAGCCGGTCATCACTTCGTCCAGGATCAACACGGCGCCGTATTTGGTGCAAAGGTTACGCAGCGCATCAAGGAATTCGCGCTTTGGCGCGATCAGATTCATGTTGCCTGCGACCGGCTCGACGATCACCGCAGCAATTTCCTTGCCCATTTCGGCAAACGTCTTTTCCAGTCCGGCTGCATCGTTGTAATCCAGTACAGTGGTCAGCGCGGCAATTTCGGCAGGCACGCCGGAAGAACTGGGTTGGCCGAACGTCAACGCCCCGGAGCCAGCCTTGACCAGCAGCCCGTCAGAGTGGCCGTGGTAACAACCTTCGAACTTGACGATGCGCGAGCGGCCGGTGAAACCGCGTGCCAGACGGATCGCCGTCATGGTGGCTTCGGTGCCGGAACTGACCAGACGCACCATTTCCAGGCTAGGCAGAAGCTTGCACAACAATTCGGCCATCTCCAGTTCGCTCGCGGTCGGTGCGCCGAAACCCAGGCCCTGGGCTGCTGCATCCTGCACTGCTTTAACGACTTCAGGATGGCAATGACCGGCGATCATCGGCCCCCAGGATCCGACGTAATCGGTATATTTCTTTCCGTCGGCATCCCATACGTAGGCACCCTGCCCGCGCTGGAAGAACAGTGGCGTGCCGCCCACGGAACGAAAGGCGCGCACCGGAGAATTCACGCCACCGGGGATGCGTAGTTGGGATTGCTCGAAAAGAGATTCGTTTTTGGAAGTCATGGGATTGTGAAAAGTCATTGCTTATGTCCTGCTGAAAAGTGTTGAAAATCCATGTGCGGCAAGTTCGATATCCGGTGCCTCAAACAGGGCGGTGATCACCGCCAATGCATCTGCACCGGCATTGATCAAGGCTGGGCCGTTGAGCTGCGTGATACCGCCGATAGCGACAATGGGCACGCTCAGCACGTCGCGAGCCGTTCGCAATAATTCTACGTCTGCTTTGACCGCACCGGGTTTGATACTCGAAGAAAAAAACGCGCCGAACGCCACATAATCCGCTCCTTGATGCACTGCTTCCTGCGCAAGCGAGGCGCGATTATAGCAAGACACACCGATGATCCTTTGCTTGCCCAACAGGGCGCGAGCTGCGGCAACACTGCCATCTTCGCCACCCAGGTGCACCCCGTCCGCGTCGACTTGTGCCGCAAGCCCCGCATCATCGTTCACGATGTAAATCGCACCAAATTCTTCGGTGAGTGCGCGCAAGGCCTGCGCCTGTCGCAATTTCAATGCGGTATCGGCGGATTTATTGCGGTATTGCAGCACCCGTGCACCGCCCTTCAAGGCCAAACGCACGCATAGCAACAACTCTTCTGTATCAGGGCGGTCCGGCGTGATGGCATAAAGGCCGCTAATGGTTTGCTGCAAGGTCAAACTGATCTCCGAACAACGAGTCTCACCTACATCTTCCCCGCCCACACCTTATCGGGGTTGTATTCGTTCAGTCCCGCCTTTAATGCCGGGTTTCGCTTTCATCTTCCGCGTCTTCGTCGCGCGCCCAGAACAGGCGATCCGGAATGTGTTGACCCATGCCGGGACGGAAACCGTATTTCAACGCTTCCCAAGTGTATTCCTGCGCTTCGTGCACGGCGTCTTCCATCGACAATCCGTTCGCCAGCAGTGCGGCGATCGCCGCGGCCAGGGTGCAGCCGGAGCCGTGATAGATGCCGGGCAGGCGCGGCCACGTGTCGCTGCGAACCAGACCGCGCTCGCCATACAGATTGTTGATCACCTTGGGCGTGTGCTCATGGGTGCCGGTGATCAACACATATTCGCAGCCCAGCCGCAGGATACGCTTGGCACACTCGGACAACTCCGGATCGTCGCCTTCATTTTCCTCATCAACGATGAGTCGGCGAGCTTCCATGCTGTTTGGCGTGAGGATAGTCGTCTGCGGCAACAGCAGTTCGCGCAGCGCATCCAGCATGTCTTCGTTCGCCAGTTCGTCGCCGCGGCCGGAAGCCAGCACCGGATCGAATACCAGCGGAATATCCGGATAATCCGAGATGATCTCCGCGATGACAGCGATGTTTTCCACGCTGCCCAGCAGCCCGATCTTGAACGCGGCGACGGGCATGTCTTCCAGCACTGTACGCGCCTGATCCGCCACCCAATCGGAATCCACGGGTTGCACATCATCGACGCCGCTGCTGTCCTGCACGGTGATGGCAGTGACTACAGACAGCGGGTGACAGCCCATGCTGGCGATGGTCAGGATGTCGGCCTGCATACCCGCCCCGCAACTGGGGTCGGTGGCGGCGAAGGTGAGAACGATGGGTGGAATGTCAGACATGATGGGACGCCGACTGGCTTGGATATGGTGAAGCGTGATTCTAACCGAAACCGGACTTATGCGCGCCCGCTCAACAGCCTGGTGATGCTGGCGAATTCCGCCACCCCCAGATTTTCGGCACGCAACTGCGCATCGATGCCGAGTTGCGCGAAGTCCGCTTCGCCCAGACGGCTCTTGAGCGTGTTGCGCAAGGTCTTGCGCCGCTGGCCGAAGGCCGCAGATACGACTTTGGCGAACAGGGCTTCGTCTTTCACCGTGATCTTGTCGGCGGGTATCGGAATCATGCGCACGATGGCGGAATCGACCTTGGGTGCAGGGCGGAACGATTCCGGCGGCACGTCGATCAGCTTTTCCATATAGAAGCGGTATTGCAGCATCACCGACAGCCGTCCGTATTCCGGCGTCGAAGGTGCGGCAACCATACGTTCCACGACCTCGTTCTGGAGCATGAAATGCATATCGGTGATGCGTGCCGCGTAGTCGGAAAAATGGAACAGCAGCGGCGAAGAGATGTTGTACGGCAGATTGCCGACGATACGCAAGGGTGCGGGAAGCCCGGCGAAATCGAATTTCAATGCATCGCCTTCGTGAATGACGATCTTGTCCTGCGGATAATCTGTTTTCAGGCGGGCGATGATATCGCGGTCGATCTCTACCACATGCAGTGTATTCAACAGCTTCAACAGCGGCCTTGTCAGTGCGCCAAGTCCGGGGCCGATCTCCACCATGTTGTCGTCGGCTTTGGGGCGGATCGCACGGATGATATCGGCAATGATCTGCTCGTCGACCAGGAAGTTCTGGCCAAACTTCTTTTTGGCCTTATGCGCGCTCATTGTGCGCCATTTCCGAAGCGACCCTGATCGCCTCAAGCAGGCTACCCGCTTCAGCTTTGCCCGTGCCCGCCAGTTCCAATGCGGTGCCGTGATCGACCGAGGTACGGATGAAAGGCAGCCCCAGTGTGATGTTTACCCCGCCGCCGAAGCTGGCGTGCTTGAGTACGGGCAGCCCCTGATCGTGATACATCGTCAGTACGGCATCGCACTCCTGCAAACGGTGTTGGGCAAACAGGGTGTCGGCAGGCAAAGGCGCGCTGACATTCATGCCTTCGGCACGCAGCCTGTTCAAAACAGGGATCATCACATCAATTTCTTCGCGTCCGAGGTATCCGTCTTCTCCGGCATGAGGATTGAGTCCCGCGACCAGGATGCGGGGTTGAGCGATGCCAAATCGGAATTGCAGATCGTGTTGCAGGATGCGCAGCACACTTTCGAGCAATGGCGCAGTGATGGCATCCGCCACCTCCCGCAACGGCAGGTGCGTTGTCACCAGCGCAACACGCATGCCCCCGCCGGCCAGCATCATCACCACTTGCGGAGTGTGAGACTGTTCGGCAAGAAATTCCGTATGTCCGGTGAAGGCGAAGCCCGCATCGTTGATGACACTCTTGTGCACGGGTGCAGTGACCATACCCGCAAATTCACCCGACATGCAGCCCTGCACTGCACGGCGCAGGGTTTCCAGCACATAAGTGCTGTTTGCCGGATCAAGCTTTCCGGCCTGAGCGGAGTGAACCAGGGGAATGTGCAGTACGCTGAGTTTGCCGGACAGGTGGGGCATGGCAGCAGTGTGGTCATGCAGCTGAAGGTCGATACCAAGTTCAGCAGCACGCTGTTGCAACAACGACTTGTCGGCAATGATCACCAGCGGTTGTTCATGCCGCGCCAGTTGCACGCACAGATCGGGGCCTATACCGGCAGGTTCGCCCGCAGTGATGGCGAGAGGTCGCTGCATTACTTCGATTCGTTGTGATACTCGACAAAAGCGCGGTCACGCAACTGGCGCAACCAGTCCTGATATGCTTCATCCGACTTGAAAGTGCGGATGGCATTGCGTGCACGCAAACGCTTCTGTTCGACACTTACATCGGTATTGCGGCGCTCCAGTACCTGAATCAGGTGCCAGCCGAAACCCGTTTGCACCAGACCGCTGATCTGACCGACCTTCAATGCATCCATTGCGCTTTCGAACTCGGGTACGGTTTCGCCGGGAGATAGCCAGCCCAAATCGCCGCCCTGGGAGGCACTGCCGTCGTCGGAATGCAGTCGCGCTTCCTCGGCAAAATCGGCTCCTTTGTCGATGCGCTGCTTGATTTCCTGCAAGCGGCTCTTTGCTTCGTTCTCGGAAACCAGCTCACTGGTCTTGATGAGAATGTGTCGAGCATGCGTTTGCGTGACAACGACGGCTGCATCCTTGTTGCGCCGGTCCAGCAATTTAATGATATGGAAACCGCTCGGGCTGCGCAGGACATCACTTACATCGCCGGGCTTCATCTTGGCCAAAGCATCGGCAAACATGGGTGGCATACGATCGGCCGGACGCCAGCCGAGTTCACCGCCCTTCAGCGCATCCTGGGCATCCGAATAGCCGGCCGCAACCTGCGCGAACGAAGCGCCGCCGCGCAACTTGGCAAGGGCCTGCTCTGCACGGCCGCGATAGTTCTGAATCTTGTCCGCACTGGCTTGTTCGGGAACGACCACAAGAATGTGGGCGAGCAGCAATTCATCGCCCTTTCCTTCCTGGCGCTCCTGATTGCTCAGATAATTGTCGACGTCGTTTTCGCTGATGACCAGCTTGCTGTCGACTTCCCTTTCGCGCAGGCGTACCGAGATGATTTCGTTGCGTATCTCTTCGCGAAATTCATTGAAATTTGTGCCATCCTGTTCCAGTTTTGCGCGAAAAGCGGCCACCGTGGCAAACTTGTTCTGCTGCGCGATGCGCAGGATGGTTTTGTCCAGTTGGGCATCGTCGATACGCAAACCGCTTTCCTTGGCAAACTGCGAAAGCAACATCTCGGTGATCATGCGTTCGAGAACTTGCCTTTCCAGTACGCTTTTGTCGGGCAGTGCGGTCTTTTGGCTTTGCAACATCTTTGACACACTGACGACGCGCTTTTCCAGCTCGAGGTGAGTAATAACATCGTCGTTTACGATGACTTCGATACTGTCGAGGGGAACGCCCTGCTTTTGCGATTCTGTTGCAGATGCAAACGCTGCAAAAGCAAACAGAATTAAGGCGAATATTTTTTTGCTCAAAATTTTCTCTTTCGTTTATTTTTCGACTCAACGCAGGCCCGGGTCAGGCTGAGCGGCAGGCAGACTGTTCATCTTGGTGTAACCGGGCACACTGAGGCGCAATGCATCCAGCGGATCGGAGCCGATGCGTACCAGATCGTTCAACTCAAGTTGTATGAAGATACCGGTGGCTTTAACATTGATAGCTGTCACGACACTTTGCGCAACGAACCGCATCGTCCAGCAAGCCTGATTATACTCAAGCCCGAACAGCGACTCCACAGGACTTTTATCAATCAGTGAATAGCTCCAGCTCGCCACACCAAGCCAGTGGCCGAATAGCGGCCATTCGGTGGAGATATCCGCCTGGCGCAGGGCGTAGGGCAAGCCAGTATTCAGGGCCAGGGCTTGACTTGTGTAACGGTAACCGAGATTCAATACCTTGCCGGGTTCCGGTTTGTAGTTCGCCGTCACGTTATACATCATGGTTTCCGACTGATTGGGGTTGTATTCGTAAAGGCTATTCATTGTCCAGGCTTTGGACAGCCTTCCGCCCAAGCCCGCCAGAATATCCGAACGGGCAGCGTTTTCCGTAGGCGCATACATGTACACCTGAGGTGTCTTGAAACTGAAGCGCTCTCCCAGCATTACGCGCAAACGCTCTGTGCCTCCCTCGTTATCGATCAGGCGCGAAGTCATTGCCATGGATACTGCATTGGCATCACCCACGCGATCGCTGCCAAAAAAGCGGTTTTCGGTGAATAGCTGCCCAAAGGTAAGCGGAGCCACTGCCGAGTCGAAAACAGGCAACTGGCTCTGGTCCCGATAGGGAATGTAGGTATAAAAAAGACGGGGTTCGAGGGTTTGCAAATAACTGCCGCCGAAAAGAGAAGGCAAGTCGCGTTCTAAAGTCATGCCGCTGTCCACGCTGAAGATGGGCAGGGCGCGCGATGCATCCGGCAATGCCGATGTATTGTTCGCGCCCATTTTGTATTGCGTATAGTGCAGACCCAGTTTTGGCGTCAGGTAATAACCGAGTTCGTCTATCAGCGGGTAGCTTACGGAAGGGTTGAGCACCAGACGCTCTCCGTTGACCAAAGTGTCGTGGTGAAAGTCATCATATTCGCTGGCAAGACGGACATTGGCGTCACCCAAATTCTCTTGCCCATTCAGAAGCAATTGCGGTTGACGCCTGTAAGGTGGCACGACCGGTGCGAGAGGATCTTGCAGGGTCTGGAAGCTTTGCACCCGCGCTACGGCCGCCCACGGACCGGTGTTATAGGTCAACGCGTTGTCACGCATCAGAATGGTTTGCGAGGTACCCATTACTGTAGTAGCGAGGTCGCGAAAATAATTATCGTCCGATACTCTGCTGACATCCATGGCATAGCCAAAACCGTCACCCAGATTTTGGGTGTGTTTCATCGACAGAAAGGAACGTGAAGTGCCGGTCAAGTGGTCATTCGCTAACTCTTCATAATGTAATTGTCCGGAATAGCTTGGCTCCAGGTAACGGAACTCGCTATTGTATTGCGTGCCGCGCTTGGCGATCCATCGCGGCGTAAGAGTCGCATCCGCGTTAGGTGCCAAGTTCCAGTAATAAGGCAGGGAAAGTTCCGTACCGCCTGTGCTGGTGCTGCCGAAACTGGGTGCCAGGAAACCCGAGCGGCGACTGTCGTTCAGGGCAAAGTCCATCCACGGTGTATAGAGTACGGGCACGCCTTTGAAATCCACCACTGTTTGATGTGCAACTCCGATTTGCGTCGTGCGATCGATATCCAGTTGATTGGCATTCAGCAACCAATCGTCGTTTCCGGCCGGGCACGTCGTAAAAGTCGTATTATCAAAAGAGTAGCTCTTTTTCCCGAGGATATGCATTGTTTCTGCCGCGCCGCGCGCGTGATTATCGGGAAACTCGAACTGCGGTTGACTCATCTCGCCCAGGTCGGTGGCAAGGTTCAACTTCAATACGGGTCCTGTGGCAATAACACCGGGTTGTTCGAGTCGCACCGCGCCTTCAGCGAGTACATCCTTGCTGACTTGTCCATAAATCAGATGGTTGGCGCTCACAATCTGTCCGTTCTGGCGCAATTCGACATCGCCGCTCGCCTCTATCTGATCGTCCTTTTTGGCTTCCACATGTTGCGCATTGATGAATGCGGCTGCACCTTCTACTTCGACCGGATGCCGCTTGAACGTGCGATCCAGCTTCAATTGCAATGCCGTATCTTCGGCATGGCCGAGTAGGGGAAACAGTCCTAGTACAAGAATCGCAACGGGGGAAAAGCGAAAAGGCATGGTGCGGGGCAAATATATTTAAGGTGCTAAAATCGCACAAAACCATCATTAAGGCAATCAAATGCAGCGTCAAAAACAGCTAATTGACTGGCTTTCCAGCCTGTACCCGAATCAAACCTTCACGATTGCCCCCGCTTCTGCCGATGCCAGCTTCCGCCGCTACTTCCGTGCCACGTTCGCTGACGGAACAACCAGGGTCGCAATGGATGCACCACCGCAACATGAAGATTGCCGGCCGTTCCTGCATGTGGGCAAATTGTTCGAGGACGCGGGCACGCATGTGCCGCATGTCTATGCGCAAGACCTGAAGCAGGGGTTCCTGTTACTGTCCGATCTCGGCAACACGACTTATCTGCAAGCATTGACGCAGGAGAGCGCAACCCGGCTTTACGGTGCAGCGACCGACGCGTTGATCCAAATCCAATTGGCTTCACGCGAGAACGAACTGCCACTTTATGACGAGGCGCTATTGCGCCGCGAGTTGAACCTGTTTCCTGAATGGTACATTTCCAGGCATCTGGGTGTGACGCTTAGTGCAAAACAACAAGCCAAACTGGAAGAAGTATTTGCCCGCATACTTGCAAATAACCTTGCACAACCAAGCGTGTATGTGCACCGCGACTATCATTCTCGCAACTTGATGCTGATTGAAAAGAACAACCCCGGCATCCTGGATTTTCAGGACGCGGTATTTGGCCCCATCACCTACGACCTTGCCTCCCTGTTCAAGGATGCCTACATCCGTTGGGAAGAAGAAGAGATCATGCATTGGATCATTCTCTACTGGGAGAAGGCACGTAAAGCCGGTTTGCCGGTGCGCGAAGATTTCGGCGAGTTCTACCGCGACTACGAAATGATGGGTGTCCAGCGCCACATCAAGGTACTCGGCATCTTCGCGCGGCTGTATCACCGCGACGGCAAGGATGGCTACCTGAAGGACATGCCGTTGGTGATGGACTATTTGCGCCTAGCGTGCGAGCGCTACATCGATCTCAAACCGCTTCTTAACATTCTGATCGAACTGGAAATGCAGGCGCATCAAACGGGAGCCTCCATTTAATGCTGAGCTTCTCCCCCTATCCAAATCCCCCTCGCTGCGCTCTCCCCCTGCGCAAGCGGGAGAAAGAGCAATCGTGAAAGGCGTAACCCCTTGATCGCGATGATCCTTGCAGCCGGCCGCGGCGAACGGATGCGCCCGCTCACCGACCACACGCCCAAACCCCTGTTGCAGGCAGGAGGCAAGCCGCTCATCGTGTGGCATATCGAGCGGCTGGTCCGCGCGGGTATCAGTGACCTCGTTATCAATCACGCTCACCTTGGCGTACAGATCGAGCAGGCATTGGGCGACGGCAGCGAGTTTGGGGCAAACATCCGTTATTCGGATGAAGGCACCGCGCTGGAAACGGCGGGCGGCATCGCGTTCGCCTTGCCCCTGCTGGGGAGCGAGCCCTTTGCGGTCGTCAACGGCGATATCTATTGCGATTACGATTTTTCGCGGCTTCTTGCGCGCGCCGAGCAGATGCGGTGCAGCCAGGACACAGTGCATCTGGTGCTGGTGGATAACCCGGAACACAACGCCAAGGGTGATTTCATCCTGCAGGGAAACCGCGTCATCCCCGAATATCCTGCCGAATCCGGTATCCCGAATCCGGCATCCCGAATCCTGACTTTCAGCGGCATCGGCCTGTATCGGCCTTCGCTGTTTTCCCATATGAAGCGCGGGGTCAAAGCGCCGCTGGCACCTTTGTTGCGCGAGCAAATTGTGCTGGACAGGGTCAGCGGCGAGCATCATCGCGGCATGTGGGTCGATGTGGGAACGCCGCAACGGCTGGATGAACTCGACAAGCAGCTGCGCGCACCGCAGAATGGTCGCCATGACTGACTTCTCTCATTTCCCCGAACGCCGCAAACGCCTGCAAACACAGATGCAGCAGGGTATTGCCATTATTCCCACCGCGCCCGAAGTGGCGCGCAATGCGGACACGCATTACGACTATCGCCACGATAGCCACTTTTATTACCTGACAGGCTTTACCGAACCGGAAGCCGTGCTGGTTCTGATCGCAGGCGACAAGATGCAGACCATACTGTTTTGCCGCGAAAAGAACGCGGAACGCGAGGTCTGGGATGGCTTCCGTTACGGTCCGGACGGGGCGAGTGAGAAATTTGGCTTCGACGCTGCTTATCCCATCGCGCAGCTGGACGAGAAGCTGGTCGAGCTGATGGGCAACCAGCCTGTGCTGTATTACCCGGTCGGTGCGGACACCGGCTGGGATGCGCGCATCATCAAGTTGCGCGAAGCCGTGAAAGCGAAAGCGCGCAGCGGCATCCGGGCGCCAAGCGAAATCCGCGACGTGCGCGAACCGATCAACGAAATGCGCCTGATCAAGGACAAGCACGAACAGGACATCATGCATCGTGCCGCTAGGATATCCTGCGGCGCACATCGCCGTGCCATGCGCTTCACCCGTCCGGGTCGGCACGAATACGAAGTGGAGGCCGAGCTGCTGCATGAGTTCTGCCGCCATGGCGCGCGCCATCCGGCCTACACCAGCATCGTCGCGGGAGGTGCGAATGCCTGCACGCTGCACTACGTGGGCAATAGCGCTCGCCTCAACGACGGCGACCTGCTGCTGATCGATGCGGGTTGTGAGCTCGACGGCTATGCTTCCGACATCACGCGCACCTTTCCGGTGAACGGCAAGTTCAGCGCCGCCCAGAAAGACGTGTACGAGATCGTGCTTGCCGCACAGGCCGCCGCCATCTCCGCCGCGATACCCGGCAAGCTGTGGAATGCACCGCATGAAGCCGCACTGCGTGTGCTGGCGCAAGGGTTCATCGACCTGAAGCTCTGCCAGGGCTCGGTAGAATCGGTGCTGGAAACCGAAAGCTACAAACAGTTCTACATGCACCGCACCGGGCACTGGCTGGGCATGGACGTACATGACGTCGGCGAATACAAAATAGGGGAGCAATGGCGGCCCCTGCAACCCGGCATGATGCTTACCGTCGAACCCGGCTGTTATATCCGCCCGGGCGACAGCGTGCCGCGCGGCCTGTGGAACATCGGCATCCGCATCGAGGACGACGTGCTCATCACGGCGAAAGGCAATGAAGTGATCACGCAGGATGCACCGAAGTCCGTCGGCGATATCGAAGAGGCGATGCGCCATGAATGAGAACAGGTGCGATGTCGCGATCATAGGCGGCGGCCCTGTCGGCGCTGCGCTGGCGATTGTCCTGCAGGGCAACGATCTGAACGTGGTATTGCTCGAAGCGCGCGAATCTGAGATCAACACCACCGACCCGCGCGCATTGGCATTGTCGTACGGCACGCGCCTGTTGCTGCAGCGGCTGGGCGCGTGGAACAGGATACAGAACGTCAGCGGCATCAAGACCATCGAAGTCACCCAGAAGAATTCACCCGGCCATACCACCATGCATGCCGACGAGATGCAGGTGTCGGAGATGGGTTATGTCCTGCCATACACCGCGCTGCATGCCGCTTTGCAGGAAGTCCTGCACAACGCGGACATTACCTGCCTCTATGGAGCCACGGTGAGCGATCTGGGCAGCACGAACGAAAACACCGTCATCACTTATCAGTACCAGGGACAGCCGCGCACGCTCACCGCGCGTCTTGCTGTCGTCGCCGAGGGCGGCAAGTTACTGGAAGCATCGCACCCGCCGCAGGTGCAGGATTACGGTCAAAGCGGCGTGATCGCCCATGTCACCAGTTCGCAGCCTGCCTGCGGCAAGGCGTTCGAACATTTCACCCCGCAGGGCCCGATGGCGTTGCTGCCGTATCTGGACGGTTACGAACTGGTCCTGACGGCCTCTCATGACAAGGCGCAAGAGATGCTGACCTGGGACGACCGGACGTTCCTGCAAAACCTGCAGGAACATTTCGGCGACCGCGTCGGTACGTTCCTCAGCGTCGGCAAACGCAGCTGCTACCCCTTGCGCCTGAAGCGCGCACCTGACATCACGTTTCCCCATACTGTGCTTATCGGCAATGCCGCACAGACCCTGCATCCGGTGGCAGGACAGGGTTTCAACATGGGTATTCGCGACGCGTGGGAACTGGCGCAGGCCATACTCGACAGCGCGCCGGAAAACATCGGTTCGGCAGCGATGTGTGCCGCATACCGCAAATCGCGCCGCATCGACCGCAATGCGGGCATCCGCTTCACCGACGGTCTCGTGCGCCTGTTCTCAAATGACTTGCCGCTGCTGGGACATGTACGCTCTGCCGCACTGACGCTGCTGGATTGCCTGCCACCGGTCAAAAAATTCGTGGCAAAGAGGATGATGTTCGGCGCAAACGGCTAATGAATACAGAGCAGCAAAAATCACAACTTTCGATTCTGTTTGCTGACATCAGTGGCAGTACCGCGCTTTACGACAAGTTCGGAAATGAACTGGCACTGCATCTGGTCTCGCGCACGCTGGATGTCCTGAAACAGGAAATGGCCAGGCATCAGGGCACATTGATCAAGACCATAGGCGACGAGATCATGTGCACATTTGCCAGTGTCACCGCTGCGGTGAATGCCGCGCGCGATATGCAGATGGCAATGGAAGAACAAGATCCCGTCAACGGACAGCATATCAATGTGCGCATCGGCGTGCATTGCGGCGATGTTATCCGGGAATCGGGAGATATATTCGGCGATGCCGTCAATGTCGCCGCACGCGTCACTGCGATCACCAGAGCCAGGCAGATACTGACGACCCAGACCGTGGTGGATCAGTTGTCGCAGGAACTGCGCAAGAAAGCCCGTCCAGTCATGCGCGGCGAACTTCGCGGCAAGGAAGGTACGCTCTCCATCTTTCAGATCATCTGGGAAAAAGACGATACGATGAGCACGCGCATCGGTATGTCGGCATTCCGCAAACCCGCTGAAGCGCTAAGCCGGCATGAATTGCTCTTGCGCCATCGCCAGCAAGTATTGACGATCAACGAGAAGGCAAGGAGCGCGTTATTGGGGCGTGACGAAACCTGCAACCTCATGATTCAGAGCAAACTGGCATCACGCCAGCATGCACTCATCGAATACAACTTCGGTAAATTTCTGCTTACAGATCACAGTGCAAACGGCACATACATTCGTTTCAGTGACGGACAAGTCATCCAACTCAATCACCAGAAGATCGTACTGCATGGTGCCGGGCAGATCAGTCTCGGCCAGTCGTTTTCGGAAACGCCCGTCGAAGTGGTTGAATATATCCTGCAGTGACCAGCCAAACGGGCCGGTCGACCAGCACTTACAGGCCGATCTGCCCGCGTCCAAGTTCGATCACCAAACCCGAAACAAAAATCCGCCCGCGCGGCTCTACCCGCAAACCCAGTAACGACGGGCGTCCCACGGCAGCACCCTGATGGATTATTTGCCGGAAAGGGAGTGCCACGCCAGTGGCAACGAACCATCCGCCGAGATTGGCGCAGGCAGAACCGGTGGCCGGATCCTCTGCGATCGAGCGCGTTTTGGGAAAGAAGAAGCGCGAGACAATTTCGCCGGCATCATTCGTCGTCCACACATAGGACATGCTTGCGCCGCGGATGGGCGAGAAAGCGTGTTGCGCCATCAGTTTGATATCCGGTGAAGCGCGCTCGACGGCTGCGACGGAACGCAACGGGATGATCAACTGTTCGCTGCCGGTATCGATCCACAACGGCCGTTCGCCGATATCTGCAACCTCGAGCCCCAGCATCCGGGCCAACTCGGCATGCGTAGCCTCGATGGGGCGTGTCCTGGCCGCATTGGCCTGCAGTTCCCAGCGGTTGCCCTGGGCTGCGACCGGGATGATGCCTGCCTTCATCTCCAGCGTGAGGCTGTCGCCGGCATGGTTGAGCGAACGCACGACCTGTGCCGTGCCCAGCGTGGGATGTCCGGCGAACGGCATTTCGAAGGAAGGGGTGTAGATGCGAACCCGCGCATTAGCGCGCTCGCTGGGGAAAATGAACGTCGTCTCCGACAGGTTCATCTGCCGCGCGATCGCCTGCATCTGTTCGTCGGTCAGGCCATGGGCATCTTCAAAAACCGCGAGCGGGTTGCCGGAGAAGGGATCGTCGGCGATGGCAAACACATTGAGCAGGCGAAAAGTGTAAGAGTTCACTGCGCCAGTCGTTTCAACAGTTTTTCGTGTATCCCGCCGAAGCCGCCGTTGCTCATCACCAGAATTTGGTCGCCGGATTTTGCCGCGTCAGCGATGGCTTCAATCAACTGGTCCAGGTCATCCTTGACCACGGCCTTGCCGCCGAGCGGGGCGAGCGAAGCGGCAGCATCCCAGCCTAGGTTTGCGCCGTAGCAGAACACCAGGTCGGCATCTTTCAGGCTGCCGGGCAGGGCATTCTTCATCACGCCCAGCTTCATGGTGTTGGAGCGCGGTTCCAGCACGGCGAGGATGCGCGCCGTGCCGACTTTGTGGCGCAGCCCGGCGACAGTGGTGTCGATGGCCGTGGGGTGATGCGCGAAGTCGTCATACACGGTGATGCCGTTGACTGTGCCGCGAACTTCCATGCGGCGCTTTACGTTCTTGAATCCGTTGAGTGCTGCCAAGCCTTGTGCGACGGGAACACCGGCATGGCGTGAAGCGGCCAGCGCGGCGAGTGCATTCATGCGGTTGTGTTCGCCCATCAGGTCCCACTTCAATGCGCCCTGCACCTTGCCGTTGAAACTCACTATATTGTCTTCGTCAATCTGCCAACCTTGCGCCGATACTCCCTCTCCCCCCGGGAGAGGGTTGGGGTGAGGGAGAGTCCCGAACTTTTCCACCGGCGTCCAGCAGCCGCGCTTGATCACGCGTCCCAAAGATTCCTCGCGCCCGTTGCTCACCACCAGCCCGTTGCCCGGCACGGTGCGCACCAGATGGTGGAACTGCGTCTCGATGGCCGCCAGGTCGGGGAAGATGTCGGCGTGGTCGAATTCGAGGTTGTTCAGGATCGCGGTGCGCGGGTGGTAGTGCACGAACTTGGAACGCTTGTCGAAGAAGGCGGTGTCGTATTCATCCGCTTCAATCACGAAGAAACCTCCATGACCCCCTCTCCCACCGGGAGAGGGTTGGGGTGAGGGCAAGCGCGCCGAGATGCCGAAGTTCTGCGGCACGCCGCCGATCAGGAAGCCGGGATTCAATCCCGCATGTTCCAGTATCCACGCCAGCATCGACGTGGTGGTGGTTTTGCCATGTGTGCCCGCCACACCCAGCACCCACTTGTCGCGCAGCAAGGTATCGGCCAGCCATTGCGGGCCTGAGGCATACGGCAGATTGCGGTTGAGTATCTCTTCCATCAGCGGGTTGCCGCGCGATACCACGTTGCCGATCACGAACGCATCCGGCTTCAACTCCAGCTGTTCCACACCCCAGCCTTCGATGAGCTCGATGCCCTGGGCTTCGAGTTGCGTGCTCATCGGCGGATAGACGTTGGCGTCGCAACCGGTGACGCGATAGCCCGATTGCTTGGCGATGGCGGCGATGCCGCCCATGAAGGTGCCGCAGATACCGAGGATGTGGATGTGTTTCGTTTGGCTCATCGTCAATTCCAATTTAGTCACTCCGGCGCAGGCCGGAATGACGAGTTAAGTCCTAAAAATAAAATACACCGCACCCATCAGGCACAGCCCCGCATACAGATAATCCATCTTCAACGGCTGGTTCATGTACAGCACAGCGAACGGCACGAAGATGACCAGCGTGATGACCTCCTGCATGATCTTCAACTGCCCGAGACTGAGCTGGGTGTAGCCGATGCGGTTGGCGGGAACCTGGATCAGGTACTCGAACAGCGCGATGCCCCAGCTTGCCAGCGCCGCCACATACCAGGGCGAATGGGCGAAGTTCTTCAGGTGTCCGTACCATGCGTTATACGGCGTGTTCAATTACACTTGCCTTAAGTACTATTCTGACGTATTTTGCTGTTATACGAAGGTCAAATTTTACTATGATTGATTATGGGTTCAAAGTGGTTTTTCCCGAGCCACAGTTTTTGAAAGAAGCGGGATTCGGAAAAGTTGCCCGCCTTCCTTTCATCTTCGACGGTGAACCTGGATATGCGAGGCTGCCAAACCAGTTTCTGATCGACAAGGGGCTGGGATATTGGGATCCGAAGTGGCGTGGTGCCAAGCGCAATCCGCTTCCGCCAACACGGCAATCGATGAAAGACTATGCCTACTGGTTGGCGAACGCCTTGGAATGGGCGAAGAAGCGAGGAGGCATTGATCTGATGACCGCGGATTACACCGACGTATTGATCAATCGCTACCAGGACGAGATGCTGAAAGGAATCTGGTCGCTCAACAATACGCCACTGGCTCCGGAGACAATCAATCCAAGGGCTCAGATCGCCCTTGAATATCAGATGTGGGCTGCAGACAAGGGGCTGCGCGAGCCGTTCCTTGTTCCAACGGTTACCAGCATCTACGTAGCAGGTTCGCATAACAACAGTAAATCCCACGAGGTGAAGTCTGTTGAGTCGAGAAAGGGTAAGGTCAAGGTCAACAAGCGTACACTTGTATTTCCGAGCGATGAGCAGATCGCAGCATGGCGTATGCGCGTCTATGCTAAACCGATAGTAGGCAAGACAGAAGGGCTGATTGCAGATGTCATACTCAGCACCGCAATCCGCCGCGAAGAAGCGTCATGCTGGCGTGTGGACACCCTGCCGCTCGATCCCAAGGAATGGAAGATTGTCAATCCGGATCAGCCCGAGGAATTTCAAAGCGTCATAGTTACGGTCAAGTACGGAGCCAAGGGAAAGGAATACGCCATTGATGAGCATGGTGACAAGCTAGGACCCGAGGGAACCATACACGTGCCCATATGGCTGGCTCGCCGGATTGACGAGTATCGAAACAACGACCGATTGCTGGCACTGAAGCCTGCCCTGAGGCAGGGGAAAACGGCAGAGGCGCAGCGGCGCATCCTGAAGCAAATGGTACATCTGTTTATCAATCCAAAGACCGGCAAGCGCTACACCGGTGATCAGATTTACCGCTTTTGGACCGAGGCTAATGGGCCGGACCATTGGAGTCCGCATTTGGGCCGAGACTGGTGGGCCTGCACCTATCTGTGGGAGCGTATGAAACAGCATACGGAACTGATACAGCAGGTCCTGAAAGTCCCCAACATGCAGAAGAACAACCACCCTATGCTTCTCGCGTTACGTGACACCGTTCAAACAGTCATACAGCTTGAGATCAGGCCCCAACTTCGCCATGCGAGTGCTGCAACATCGGAAATCTATCTCCAGTGGCTGTTCAATCAGCTGCGTGTCCCACTCAACCAGACGCGCCGATGGGCAGAGATGGGGGTGGATGAATCGACTGAGGAAGAACGCGCATGAGCATTGGAAACAAGACCAAGGACTACCTAAAGGAACATGCTGGCGTTGAACTGATCTCATCAGCCTCGGCACCCAAAAATGATGACCCACTGCGTTTCTGGACTGGTCATCCCACTGAAAATATCCTCGTCGATCTTCACCCGTTTGCTATCGGCGCGTACCAAAATCCACACCCCAGCGGCGGCGGCAACTGGGCCGGTCCTTTCCACGGTCGCCCAGTCTTGATTCGGGAACTGGCCCCAGCGATCCACGCACGATGTACCTTAGCTTCACAAAGTACGTCCCAAGGCTACTTGGCAGTGTTGCGGTTCTGGTGGCGACTTTTCGATGCTCTCGAAGCGATCCCGGATCAAAATGGGAAAACATTGGCCCGTGTCGAATCGGTAGCAGACCTTCATGCACTGCATGAGTCAGCGGCACACCAACGCAACATGTTACCTATCTACTTCACAGGTTTCGTCTTACTAGCCAACGATGCCAGAAAACTGCACAAGCCCCGCTTGTCCCGCCTGTCCTGGATTGCGCCCCGGCGAGATGATCCCGTACGGCGCCTCATTCCACAGGACCAGGCCAAGGCGATCAAGATACAGCTCAAGCAGGACTGGGAAGCAGTGCGCAACGCGTGGTCTCGCCATGACGCGATTCGTGCCGAAGCACAGCGGCGCGCTGCATTTGCCGACGATCCAGATGGTGGTGCCTGCAGTGGCGAACAATCGACCCAGCTCAGTGACGAGGCTGAGCGCCTTCTAAAGAACTGGGAGCACTTTCAACGCATCCAGCAAGCCTCAGGCCGGCTTCTGCCGTCCGGCGAGCAGTTGATGGATGGTATGAGTCGACCTGCTCTACACTATGAAGGGCTGGAACTGAAGGTCATGCGCGCCATTAGTTTTCCCACAGTAGAGGAAGCCGACGTCGCCTACCACTTAGCCTTGATGGGCAGCGGTTGGAACCCCAGTACGCTCGGACGGATTGATGCCAGTAAGCCCGACATAATCTTCGATCACCCCAAGAGTGGTGCGCAGAGGGTTCTTGCCTCCGAGGAGGTTGAGGAGGTCACCATGAAGGCCGACAAGCCACGGGCGCGTGGCAAGACGCAATATTTCACTGGCCTCAAGAAACACAAGTCAAGCCCGCCGATGATCGTTGGGGCCTATCTAGAACGCTCGGCACCTTTGCGCGAGCAACTGCGACAAGATTGCGACGCGGCGAAAGCTGAGTTGGACCGACTGCGTTCAATGACGGCGAATCAAACTGACATAGCGCGTCAGTTGAAAAAGGTGCAGGAACTACAGGAAGGTTGCCGAAGTGTGTGGCTTTACCTCGACGGGAAAGGCTGTATCAACTGGCTAGATTACAAACATTGGAACAGATACAAAAGAAATTCGGGCAAACTCGTCAGTTACCTTGACTTGGTCTTGGAGCGTCTAAACAAACAACGAGTGTCACGGGGCGAGCAGCCGATCCCCTCCGTAACGCCTTCCGACTTTCGCGACATCTATGGTCGCATGGTGTATGTCCAGTCCGGCGGCAACATCCTCGCTGTCATGCTTGCATTGGGGCACTCCTCAACTCAATCCACCAATAGTTATCTTGAAAACAATATCTTTAACGAAGAGAGCGACGAGCACGCACGGCGCTTCATGACCAGTCTGTTCTCTGAATTAGAACTGGGGCGGATCGATCTCACGATACTTGCGCATCTGGTACGCAATGGCCCGTTGACTCCGGAGATGCAAACGCGCCTTGAAGAATTCCGTCGGCTGATGCGCAGTCGAGTAGGTGTTGGCTGCGCCGATCCACGGCACCCGCCCGGGCACGTTGCGCCAGACCATCACGAGGGAAAATTGTGCGGAACGCAACTCTGCCTTCGCGACTGCCCTCACGCCAAGTTCCTGCCCGAGTCGATCGACGGCATTGCCATGCGCGTCGAGGAACTAGTCGCGATGTACGATAATCTGCCGCGCGAAACCTGGCTGCGGGGCGAATTTCCAGAGGAACTTGAGGCTGGCGAGTGCCTCCTCAACAAACTTTTTAAGCCCGGGATTGTGACGGCGGCACGAGAGAAGTGGCGCGGTAAGATCGCCAGTGGCGATCACCTGGTCCCGGGCATGGGGCCGATACCTGAACAGGAGTCCGCATGAATGCGCCAGAATCCTCGACACTCACGCCTGCTGATCCCGCAGAAGCGGCGCGACATAAGGTCCTGCAACAATTCAACGTGGAAGAGATTCAGCATCTTGTGCAGACTGATCTGCTGTTTGCTCAGAGCCTCGCCGGCCATGGAAACGTCTGGGGTGTTTGGCAGACCCCAGAATCTATATCGCCCGGGCGTCAGCATCAATGTAGTCGAAACATCGACCTCTATCAGCGCCTCCGGGACTACCTCGCAAAGGAGCCTGTGTCCAGTGCATCGCTGGACGCCTTGATCGAAGAAGGTGCCCTGCTCCTGACGCGCCTCGCTTTATTAACTCGTCTCGGACAGAGCGGTAGCATGACTGCGCGGCTGAAGCCCTCGACAGTCGCCATGTACCTCTATCAATATTGGCCAAAAATCACTGCACGGGCAATCTGGAGGAAAGCTATGGATCCGGACGCCGCCGCCGGACTGATGTGTTGCCTGACCGACGATGACGTGCGGGAATTCAAAGAATACAAGCAGACGCGGCTTGAACTTGAACGCCTTGATAGACTGGTGTTACTTGGCTTGTGGTCAGACGCTCCGCCATTGCCTGACATTACCAAGACGACCGATCCTTCGGGCATAGCCGAAGCACGGCCATCCCAGTCAGTACAGATTCCCCATCCTCCAATCCCGGATGAGTACATGGCCGCCATTGGCCCGCGTGTCCTTTGGGTAGTGCGCGACCTAGCTCCCTCTCTACTGTGCTTGTTGGAAGAGATTCCAGTCTTTCTGGGGACCGTCGACTGGTCTCTAGATCGTTCGACAATCCTTATGTCTCTACAGATCTTCATTGCGGACCATCTGCAGCAACACACATGGAAAGATCACATGGGTCAGCCGTTAGCGCCACCCTTTCCGCTGGCAATCGCAACCCATAACAAAAGTGGTCATGATGTAGATGTGTTCGAATGGCCCCCTCGCACGTGGTCCCATCTCAAGATATTGAGCTTGACACTGCAATCAGCCCACTTGTTCCTCACATTGCTTGCGAGTGCCGGGCGGATAGGTGAAGTTGAAATGCTGAATTGCGACTGCGTCGCGCCGACGAACGACGGCAAGGATTACTTGGCTGGGCGGACCTACAAGCTCAGCGGCAACCTCTTTGGCGATGCTAAGCAGTGGCCGGTGCCTGAATTGCTCGTCCAGTGCCTGGGGCAACAAACGCGACTTGCGAAGGTTTGGCGCCAACTACCACAGGTGGCTCTAAATAGGGGCCTTCCTGAAAATTCCAGCAGCGATGACAGTCTGTGGGTGAGTGTGGGTACATCAGGTGGAAACAAGCAAGAAGACTCAAGTCTAAACATCAACGCAGCATTAATGGCGCTTGCAAAGCGCGTTGGCATGGACCCCAAGCCAGGAGGCAAGAACCTGCATGCCCACCGCTTCCGCAAGACTATAGGACGTTTGGCGGGCATCGCCCTATTCAATTCGCCATTGGTACTCAAGCGGCTTTTTGGTCACAAGTCGATCGAGATGACGCTGCATTACATTCTGTGCGACCCGGACATCCGAGCCGAAGCGGAAAACGTGTTGCGCGAGTTGCGCATTATGCATTGCGCCGAAGCGCTGGAAGAAATTCACGAAGCGATGGACAGTGGCGCCTCGCTGCCGGGCAATGGCGGCCCGGGGGCTTCGCGACTGGTTCAGACGGTAATCCACGAACAGGAGCGGTTGAAAAAGAAGGGGCGAGTATGGGACAACGGCAGCGCCCACGATCTGGCCTTCCTACTCACTGCTAACGGTCAGGGCTGGCGCCTCATCAGGGAAAACATCGTCTGCGGCAAAGCGCCTGGGGAAAATGGGTTGTGCCAGCAGAGCCGAAACAAGGGAGAACCGAATACCTCAAACTGTAAGCCTGAGTGCGACAACCGCATCGTGCTGATGCGGCATCGGCGGGATATCGAGGCAATTGCCGAGCAATATCTCGACATTGCACACCAAGCCATGAAGGACGGGCAGGTGCTGGTGCTGGCACACACCATGGATAACCTGCGCGAAGAACTCGAAGCATTCCTTGATCTTAAGGAAAAGTTCCTTGCCGACCCTGCGGTTCAAGCGTTGTTCAAATATTGCGAGGAGGTCGGGGCATGAGCGAACAGCACAAAGCTGCTGCGATGAAGCGAGGAACGGAGCGTACCGCACAAATGGAGCAAGACGTGGCCGATGCCATGCGAGCCATCGTGGAGGAAATGCAGGCCAACAACGGAATCTATCCCCACAACGGCGGAGCAGTTTCCATGGCCGAGCTAGCGAGACGCGCGGGGATTAACGAGTCGACGCTATACAAGAAAGACAATGCATCGCTCAAGGAGCGAGCAAAGCTATGGCTCGACACCCTCAAGAAAAAGGAAACCGTGGGGCGCATGCGTGTTCGAAAGACTCACGCTGAGCGTGCCGATTCATGGGAAAAGAAATACAAAGCGCTGGAGTTGCGCCACATCTGCACCGAACTTGAACTCCAGTCGTTACAAGCGGAGGCGCAAAAGCTTCGAGATGACAATGCAGCCCTGCTCGAACAGATGCGCGTGTCCGGCAGGTCCAAGGTTACCCCTATCCCGAAAAGGAAAAACTGATGCCCCGCCCCAGCGTCATCCCAGGTATCAAAGCTCGCCTTGAAAAGGCAAAGGATAAGAAGCGAATGATGAAGATTCTGGGAACTGCAGAGTTGATGGAAGCGATGAAGGCTTGATGGCCTTTTGCTTCGCATATAAATTGCGGCGATGGAATGCAGAATCTGAATGAAACTGGTCTGTGGATGAAACTAGCCTATTATTGACTTCGCGTTTTTACACAGTCTGGGCCAATACCGGACGCTCACGGCGGTCCTCCAAATAGGGAAAAGAAATATGCAAAATGAAATTGAAAAGCGAAAGAAAGCAGCAATCGCCGCCATACGGAGTGCATTTGGTTCCGAAAATGATGAGTCTAGTGCTGACCTATTCGTAGAACATCACCTAGAAGAAATCGAAAGCGAATATTGGCAAAAACATCTCGGTACCGCAAAACCAGAACCAATTAGCGTACTCGACATCCTTGTACTTCGGTCACACTGGGGCGGTGAGGATGAAATTGAAACATTTGACTTTACGCTGCCTGAAAATGTAACGGATTATGTAATAAGCGTTCGCTTTGATGAATCTGGGCTAGTTGAAGATATATCAATGGAGAGCTAAAAAAGGAAAATCTAACGACTGCAAACTGGCGGGGAGCGGACGTTCGCAAGAAAGATGATCGTGGGGCGTAAACCGGCCATCAACGGACACTTACGAATGACCGCCTTGCATTCAAAAAGTGGGACACAATTTGCTACAAGCCTGTTACAAATCTTTATGGAGAAACTGTATTCCAATTCGCAGTTGGTTCGTTAATGGTCTTGTCGCGAATTATCAGCGATACCCATTCAGATTCATCAATACAGCTTCAGAAAGGAATATCATGAAACCTCTGCTGCCAATCGCTTTTGCATCACTAATGCTCGCCAGCGTGTCTGCCTTTGCAGAGCAGCCTATTATCAATCTCTCAGTCGGTGGAGAGGTTGCACCGGGTGTCTATGGCCAAGTGCAATTTGGTAACGCATCCCCACCCCCCGTTGTCTTAGCGCAGCCTACGATAATTGAGAGGCAGCCAAATATTGTTATGCAACCGATCTATTTGCATGTACCACCCGATCACCAGAGGAATTGGGCTAGGCACTGTCATGAATACCACGCCTGTAACCGACCTGTATACTTTGTAAAATCGCGTGAGTATGAACCGGGTTATCGACAAGAAATGCGGCACGATGACCGGCGTGAAGAGCGCAGGGACGACAGGCGTGAAGAGCACAGGGACGACAGGCGCGAAGAACGCAGGGACGAAAGATAAGGTTAATCAGAAATTGATTGGCGGAATTATCGTAGCAAAAAATTGGCGATAATTCCAAAATGCCGCCGTCGCTAAAAATAGCCAGGCGGTATTTTGATAACGCATTGAATGCCCGCTAATGATTTTAACGAAGCTTCAAAATGACAATTTTACTGTGGATATCCACCCCCGACTGAAGGTGCTGAAATTTGCCCATCTCGGTTCTTGATAGCCGATGCCAAAGGTTATCTTCTTCCTATTATTAATATCAAAACGGCCGAAATTTATTCCGTACGTCAGCACAAGCTGCTCCCTGCCGTCATAAGCACCCTTGCACCAGTGGGTGTAGTTTGCTTCAATCTCCGGCCAAAAATTCTGCAAAATATGTGCCTGCAATGCGAAAATCCATGACAGAGGTATGCCTGTTGTCGAAAGATTATTATTCGGCACACTTGCCGACAAGGAACTCTGAATGTTGATTCCGTATTGCCTTGTACCCCATCCCTTTCCGGCAGCGAAGGTTGGAGTCAAGATGGTATTGTGAGAAGAAAATTGGTCACTGCCAGTTGGCATGCTCAGACCAAACGAACCACTTACGATGTAGTTGCCATTTTCCTCATTGGCTGCTATGAATCGGAATCTGCTGAGGAAGGTTTCATCGGCCCAGCCTGAGGTGGCAGCCTTAGGCGTTTCCCTGTCTAGATACGCAGGAATGCCAATTTGAACCTCGACATTTTCACCAAGAATTAATTCCAGCCCTTTTCCCATACCGTAATTTGTAAGCTTGGAACTGTTGGGGAAAGATTGCTGATTATAGTTATAGCGAAGTCCTTGAGTTAGTCGTGGGGAGGGCATACTGAGCAGTGGCTCCCAATGTGGCTGAACTTCCTGAGTCTTCGTGACATTGTCCAACCAGTGAGAAAAGAAACTACTGTCCGGTTCAGTGCCTTCGTTAGAGGCAAAAGAATTTGTCACTGAAAATACCGATAACAGGATAATTATAGTGCCCTTTGTGTTCCAACTTTTCTGCTGGAAATGACTTGTTGACAGTAATCTGGATTGCTTCATTCGCGGCGTTGTTGAGAAAACTATTGCTGTGCCACACAGTTTAAACTGAAGCCACTTATTCCCGATAATTACATTTGTTCATATAATCATACCTTATTGGAATATATGAGTTATTCGTAGCAGTGAACGTGCACGACATTCGAATAGCATTTGATTTACTGATTTTCCATACTCACTGTATCCGCTTACGAGAAGCTGAATGGCAATAATGGGCGAGAAAGAAATGCTAGCATTGCACAATCACTGCCCGAAGCGGTCGGTCGATACAGACTGCATTGGGTTAGGAACCGAAGGTCGCGAATGTCTGCTTCTGCAAGAGCAGACGGTCGCAGCCTGCACAGAACTTCATTGGTGGGATTTAAAAGTTAGGACGACAAGATGAAAAGCTATTTACTGAGAACACACACATTTGTAACGTTGATGGCTGTCATGTCTTTATTCAACGCCGTCAGTGTGAATGCTCAAACACAGCAAGAGCATGTGCACAATATGTCGCACAGTGTAATGCCTTTCGATATGGCGAAGACAGTGCATATATTTAAGATGACTGAGTCTGGGGGTGTGCAGACGGTCGTTGTGAAAGACATAGAGGACACCAATCAAATCGCGCTCATTCAGCATCATCTGCATATGGAATCTGAGATGTTCCGGCATGGAAATTATTCAGATCCGGCATCACTGCATGGCGCAGATATGCCTGGGTTAAAGGAACTGCAAATTGGCGCATCCAGCATAAAAGTCTCATACACAGCCCTTCCAAACGGCGCAGAGATTACATTTGAAACGACCGATCTTCACTTGTTAACCGCACTGCATCGTTGGTTCGGAGCTCAACTGTCAGAACATGGAGCCGACGCTAGAGCAGAATGAGCAGGCTGCGGAACAAATATCGTCAGTTATGAATAATTAATGATGGTCCGCTTAGGAGATGAGCGGTCATTGACACCCAATTTATCAAACAGACGACTTCCGGCCAAGAACGGAACTTCGCGACAGTCCGCTATTCGGCAACCCGCACGAAGGAACTCTCCCATCAATAACTTCCCTTTCAACCTATAGCTGTGTACAAAAGTTTGCACGAAGGCATTGCTCGCCGTGATTTCACCACCCATGAAAAGGGAAACGCCGTCAACGCCTTCAATGCCAACCATGGCGAGTTCCAATTAATGAGCCGTCATCCATTTCTGCGAGCATAGAAACGACAGCGGTGGTGGGAAAAAAGACGTGCTGAATTCGAGTGTCGGAATTGTAAAGAATTTGGCCTTGTGACAGCGGAACCAGTTCCATGTCCACGACTTCGCTCTTCTGTAGACAACGCAGCAAGAAGCTGATTCTTGGTAGGCTCGTGACGGATGCCCATGCTTTTATTTAGACGGATGGGAGTTCCATTGTAGGAATAGAAAACCAGAGATGTTCATCATAAATCAAATTATTTGAAAGTTATGTCCATTTTCAGATAGACAGCAACTGCAGTTAGCAGTACTCTGAATAGGGTTTTATGCTTTAGTGTCCTCATCACGGACTGTGATCGTTGTAACCGTAGTAACTACCTGATTAACTCAACTATTTACGGTAGTTTGGGGGAATTTTGTTGTTAGAAGTATGTTTGTATAGGCTCTCAGACAGCTATCTCTATGTTGTAGCAGTCTGTAATAGAGTTATTTATTAATTGCGGATTTAATTTTAAGTGCACTTTTGACTTGATCCGCCAACCAGGAAAAGTGACATGGCTAAGTTTTGTACTCAATGTGGTTTTCAAAATGAAAACGATATTAATTTTTGTGGGCAGTGTGGGCAGCAGTCAGGGGCGGCAGTATTATCGAAAGCCTCATCGGAAAGCTCCGATTCTTCTCTATCCGTAATCTCAGTGGTGGTGTCAATATTTATACCAATTATCTTCCCTCTGATCATGTGGCTCACACAGAGAAACCAGAATAAACATGTTGAAGAAACCGCAAAAGAAGTGTTGAACTTTCAACTGACATACATTGTGTGCTTGGTTATTCTCATGATTGCGTTGGGGATTCTATCCTTCATGGGCGCATTATTGTCTCACGGGATAGGTGCTTTCTTTGGTGTTATGTTGATGGGGTTTGTTAATTTCTCTATGGGAGTTGGATACTTGGTTCTTATGATTATCGCTGCCGTCAAAGTTAGTAAAAAAGAATCCTATAAATTTCCACTTACAGTTCGATTGATACGGTAGAGTTTTATTGAGGGATTCCATTTAATTTTAATGGCAGATTCAAGAATGAATCGTCGATTCAGTAATTGTTAGACCTACCCAACGGCCCCTCTTCAGAGGGGCAATTTAAATTGGGGAGCTGGTCAGATGCACCAATTCAAAAGCCCAGCTAAACAGATGATTGATATCTTTGCCCAGCATATTTTTAAAAAAAAAGGATAGTTTTATCATGGCATTTTGTCCCTCATGTGGTAACGAAGTTAACGAGAATGCAACCTGAGCAAATCGTGCGGTTGTTCAATTCTTTGATGTTGGTAGGTATTAAGGGCACCTAAAACATTTAATGCTGTTGTATTGCAAACCATAAATAAATTCGCTGAAATGATTGGCCGTCATTGGGATGGAATAGCTTCTTATTGCAAGCCGGAGAATAAAGTTGCGTTGAGATTTGTCGAGGGATTCAACAACAAAATACGAATCATCCAGAGAAGATCGTATGGACTGCGTGATGAAGATAACTACGACTGAAAATCATGACTTGCATGTTGCCAATCCTATAAAAATGCCAATGAATTCCCAAAAGTTCGCCTATTAAAACGCGATGAACCATTAACTTATGGCGGGAGTGTTTTTGCATGCAAGCTTTATGGCTATGTTGGTTTAAGTAAAAAGCCCGCATGAGCGGGCTTTTGTCGGGCCGAAGCAGACTTACTTCTGGTAACCGCTTTCGTTCTTGTCAGCCACAATCTTGACCAGTCGTGGATTGTGAATTCCTTCGAACATCAACTCACCCTGCGCCTTGTAGTAATCGTCCCAGAAATAACCATTTTCGGCATCATTAACGCCATAAGGCACGGGAATATGATCCAGCAACTTGTTGTGATGTGTCCCAGTGGCGGTAGGCGGGCCGAGAATATCTGTAGCCTCTTTCCTACTCATTCCCAACGTCAGTTTGGCAAACTTGCTATGCGGATCAATAGTTCCTTCAATGGTTGGCTGAGTAGCGCAGCCGGCAAAGATCGCGTATAAAACTGTGAGCAATACAACTTTGATGCTTTTCATGTATTTCCTTTCGATTTAACGTACAAGTGATTAAAGATCAGATGAGGTATTTAATCTGAATATTGCATAAATAGGGCGAATAAGATAGTAACTATTTGACGGAATCGGAGTTATCTATAAACCGATTCGCAAAAAAATGCCTACTGCTTCACGCCCTGCTACCGATTTTTCCCCAGAACAACTCTGCATTCCGCCTGCTGCGGGCTATACGGTTCGCGAAGCGCTTTCACGGGCGGGGAAATATCCTCTGCCTGTGGGCCTGGATACAGGGTGCCGTGGATCGTCGTATCGGCCTGATCGATCGACTGACGGCGGCCATTGGCGATGGCCGTGAGCCGCCCAAATTGTTGCTGATAGTTCGACTATTATCGGGCAACAAATTTACATGCTCGGCTGTCCGGTAAGGGTTAGGAACAGCAGGTCGTGAAGGTCCGGTGTCGGGTTAGCTACGGACGGTGGTGTTAGCAAAGGCAAACAGGCAAAATTCGGCCAATAACGGTCACACGCAATGAACATCTAGTTCATTCAGTACTTCAGTCAAAGGAATGATTAATGGGCAACGAATCCAATGCTTCATTGCTGGTTAGCTTGATCGCAAGTTTTGCTTTTGTGTTTATATCTTCATCTTGTATAGCAAGAAGTGACGGCAACGAAGCACCATTATTTAGAGACAGCGTCTTTGCAATGGCTAAAATTAGCCAATCTGATGCAAGGGGACTAGGTTTAGATTATCCAAATGTTGTGGCATTTTTGGGAAATAAAAAAACCTATATGCTGTTTGAAGGTGGTGATGAATTGCAGAATGTTGGTCAAGAGCTTGATGGTAACTATTTCATAGTTCGTAATATATACCAAGGGTTGTTTATTAAAGATAACCAGGTTTGGGGAAGATTGCTTTTGGTATATTACAAAGGAGACGTAGATGTTAGTGCTGAAGAGAAATCCATACTCGAAAAAAGAGGCTTCGAAAAACTTCGTTCTGGAGATTATTTTCGAGGTTATTCCAAGCTAGTCAATGTAAAGGGAATAGCTTTTGAACCGGTAGCTATGACCGGTGACCAGAAACAACAACTCAAAATCAGTCGGGACCTTGATTTTTACAATTCCGAAGTAAGTCCGCCATCGGTTTTTTCCAAGATAAAAACAGTTGCTACTACTATCGTTACCGCACCACTAGTAGTAGTTGCCGGCGTGATGTGGGGGATGACCGTCGTTATTATGAGCGTTACGGGATCCCACTAAATTGGGATCACAAATTTAGTGGGAAAATAGATGGCCAGCTATCGGAAATCTTCTAAGTCTGCTTTCGAGCAAGCAACAGACGGTGGCGTTACCGAATGCAACCCGTCAGAATGCGGCCACTAGCAGTCTTTTCAGGTCGTTGTCCAGTTTTCCTGTAATCATATGGGGGCAGCATTTAACAAGAGTTATGGGGATACCATGAAACACCGTATGATTGAAAAAATTCTAACTTCCATCCTACTGCTAGCGGGGTTGTTAATGGCAACCCAGATTTTCGCTGCGGATACTGCCGTGCCTGATGATCAGACAAACGCTGAAGTGGAAATGGAAAAGACATGCGCGCAATTAAAAGACCTGCAGCCGCCCAAAGCCGATCTACCTTCCCAAAATCAGCGGGACAAACTTGTGAAGTGCGATGCGAGTCAACTTTATTACGATACTGAAAATGATCCCAAGACAACCCAAAACAATTGGGACAACGTGCGGGCATGCGCATTTACCAGAGATGATCGTGACGTGCTGTTGATGCTGTACGTCAATGCACTAGGTGTGAAATTCAATCCGGACCTCGCTATCAAGTACGCATGTATCGAAGATGAGGGAATTGGAGACTCCAGTATTCTTGTGCCGGACATCACAGATATAAAGAATGCAGGTGGGCCACCACGGGAAGCATTCGATACGTGCAAATACGCAGCTAACACGCTTGAGATAAATTATTGCCAAGGCATAGCAGAAAGGCAAGCTGACAAGGCTGCGAAGCGCGAACAGGATGAAATGAGCATCAACATGAGTGCGGAGCAGAAAGCGGCGCTTGCCAAGTTGCAGCAGACGGCTAAGGATTTCGCCGATGCATGCGGAACTGATGCGTATATGGAAAACATCGGCGGGTCTATCAGGAACCAGGCCGCTATATCTGCCCAAATGGATGAGAAGGGTTTCTTCCAGAGGAGTATCGAGCAAGCCGAAAAGGGCAAGCTTCCAAGCTACACCCAATCGGAATTCGCTGAACTCGATAAGCGACTCAACCAGGCTTATCAGACTTACCTGCGCGCGACGCCAGAAGCGAAAGGTCCATCACCTATCGATTCGGCTCTTACCAAAGATGGGGTTAAAAAGACCCAGAGGCTCTGGCTGAAATACCGCGATGCCTGGGTGGAATACGGACACTTACGCTACCCTTCAGTGCCTGCGCATGCATGGAAAGCTATGCTGACTGAGCGGCGCAATACGCAGCTGACTGAGACAGATAAAACTCCATAGCGAGTGAAGTCTGTTCATGAGCGTTCGGGAATGCGCTATGTCCCTTGTGGGGAGAGAAACAGACGTATGCGGGTATGATGAACTTGGGACAAAAATCGGCCAACAACGGACATTTGCAGCGATCCTCCAATAGGGTAAGTGATGGGTAAATTTCGATTAATGGCATTTGCTGCTGCAACACTGTTCGCCGTGTCTGTTGCAGCCGAACAACCAAAAATTCCTGCTTCAGCAGTTGTTGCTCAGATGTATAAAGATTTCAAATGGGAAACAGAGCCGGGAGTTACTGGCAAGGTAACCCTATTCGACTCCCCTCCAGAAGTATTAAGCAAATATTTCGACAAGACGCTTGTTGATCTGGTAACAAAGCGCAGAAACTGTAATTACCAAATGTGTGGTCTCGATTACAGCCCTATGTGGAACAGCCAGGATCCAGATGGCGTTTCTGTGACCATTAAAAGTACCGCTCGCGCTGACGTAGTAACTGTAGATGTGATTTACTTCAATGGTACATCTAGGTTGACCTATTACTTAAGGGAAACACCTGCGGGGTGGCGAATCAAGGATATGAAGAGTCCGTATGGTTCACTTGTGACGTTATTAGATGTTCCAGAACCTACGACTATTGTAGATTCGTTATTTGATGCGTCTTACGATCAAGGAAGTGTGCACTTTGAGATGATCAAAACACAAACGTTTTTGCCTAGTTGCCAAAAGTTCTTCTCCGACATAAATCCTTTACCAGAAGACCTAACACTCTATTCTTCTTATACAAGAGGATCGACGGCAATCTATATTGCTGGCATCGGGGATAACATAAAACTTGTTGTACTTAGAAATGGTGATTGCGATACGACCAACTTCCCGATACATAGTGTTAACCAAAAAGTAAATTCTTATACCCATGAGCCGGTAAAGCCAATCCTAACCGATGAGGAGGTCACAGGCGTTTTTGAAGACTATCTTGTCCGGCATGCCAAAGCATTTGGCGGTAAAGATGCCTTCTTTAAATGGTTGGATGAGGAAACGAATAGGATAGCAATATCGTGCAAAGGACAGTCAGAGTGGATATGTCCTGTCACCTATCACGGGCTACAGCCGAAATTACAAAAGACATTAGGCGATTTCAGAAAGAATTAGTCTACGGTTGAACGGCAGAAAACTGGCTGCGATTTCAACCGGTCGATGCAACACACTAGAATCTGCGTAAGCAGAAGGAGTGTTGCAGATGAAACGAAGAACCCGGATTTATTATACTGAAAGTCAAATAGCGTTAATGTGGGAGCGCTGGCAGAAAGGTGACTCTCTCCAGCACATTGCCCAACTGTTCGATCGAAACCATTCATCGGTCGAAGGGATTCTAGCCAAGACTGGAGGAATACGGCCGGCACAACGACGCCGTTCCAGACTGGCGCTGACGCTTCCTGAGCGAGAGGAAATATCGCGTGCGGTGGTAGCTGGCCAGTCGGCTCGCGCGATTGCAACCTCCCTCGGGCGTGCTCCATCCACCATCAGTCGCGAGATCAAGCGCAACGGTGGTCAGGAATGCTATCGGGCCAGTAAAGCTGACCAGGCTGCTTGGGATCGGACACTTCGCCCCAAGACCTGTAAACTGGTTGAGAATCGAGCGTTGGCGCACATCGTGGCCGCTAAGCTCCAAGGGCTGTGGTCACCGGAACAGATTGCCGGATGGCTGAAGCAGACATACCCAAGCGACGAAAGTTACCAAGTGTCACACGAGACCATCTACCGCAGCCTCTATATCCAGGCCAGAGGCGCATTGAAGAAGGAGCTTCTGGCGCACTTGCGGCGGACTCGCGTCATGCGTCGTTCACGTCATCATACTCAGAAGACAGAAGATCACGGCAGGATTATCGACGCCGTATCGATCAGTGAGCGTCCTGCCTCGGTTGAAGATCGCGCGGTACCGGGACACTGGGAAGGAGATCTGTTATGCGGCAGTGGTAGCAGTCAGATTGCGACCCTCGTTGAACGCCAGACGCGTTATGTGATGTTGGTGAGGATTCCCAGCAAAGATACCGAGATCGTCATCAACGCACTGATTAAGCATGCTCATAAGTTACCGCAGGAACTCTACAAATCGCTGACCTGGGATCGTGGCACGGAACTGTCCGACCACAAGCGATTCACGCTGGCAACCGACATCAAAGTCTATTTCTGTGATCCGCAGAATCCTTGGCAACGTGGAACGAATGAGAATACCAACGGCTTATTGAGACAGTACTTCCCCAAAGGAACAGACTTGTCGGTACACTCTCAATCGAAACTCAATGCAGTTGCTCGTCAGTTAAATGAACGTCCACGAAAGACGTTAAACTTCGAAACACCAGCAGAACGGTTTAACCAATGTGTTGCATCGACCGGTTGAAATCGCAGGCGAGAAGCAGTCATTCGCAGTTAACATGAAGAAGGGGGCTAATTTCGGCCAGAACCAGTCATTCGAGGGAGCCCTCCAATTAAGAGTTTCGGCACTGAAAAAGGGGCGGCATGAAACAAACGGTGCGAATACGTACCCACAATCCGCCAAACTAGCATCATTCCATGTACAGAATTGAGTTGAAATCCGAAAGTTCACTTCGGAGAAATTGCGATGACCAAACACCTGGCAATAATCGACCAGCAATGGTTATTCGCGGTAGTCTCCCAATTCAAGGATATCTGTTTTGGATAACGGTCAGTCGTCGAAAGTAATAGGCCAAATGGCATATTGTTCTGCGCTAAGAAGTCATGTAGTGTCCGAGCTCCTTCTAATAGTGTATTTGTATGCTCTCTCTGCTTATGGAATAACTTTTGGAGACTAAATGATTTTGCTGAGATATTGCGCTGTTGTTCTGGTTACGGTTTTTGTGACGGCTTGTGGAGGGGGGGCGACTTCAACCGGGAGCGCATCTAGCAACAGCACTCCCTCTGCAAATAATCCATCCGCTTGCAGTGCAACATCAAAGTTCGCTTATGTTAGCAATTCCGGATCCAATAATATCTCGGTTCTTAACTTCAATTCCGCGACCGGTGCTTTGACTACAACAACAAGCGGTACATTTAGTCCGTATACATCAGCCGTAAATCCCGTGTCAGTTGTGATTGACCCAACGTGTAGATTCGCTTATGTCCCCAGTAATTCGAGCAACAACATCTCTGCTTACGCTATCAATTCGTCTACTGGCGCGCTATCTCAAATAGCTGGAAGTCCTTTTGTGACTTCGACCCCCAATTCGATTGCGATTGACCCGACGGGAAAGTATTTATATGTAGCAAACTATAATTCGCACAATGTTTCAGCTTATACCATTGATACATCGACGGGCGCACTAACCCAGATAACCGGGAGTCCATTTAGCGTTTCCTCAGTACCGTCCACATATCCTTCATATGTCGCGGTTGATCCAAATGGAAGATTTCTCTATGTCGTGATTATCAACTACGGCATCTCGGCATATTCCATTAACTCAACGACTGGTGCATTGTCTCTTGTAGCAGGGAGTCCATTTGCAAATGGTTCTGGATCGGCAAGTGCTGGAGGAATAACGATTAACGCGTCTGGAAATATTGCGTACGTTGCGGACGGAAACAGCGCGACAGTAAATAACGTCTACGCGTATAGCATTAATGCCATCACAGGTGTATTGACGCAGATAGTTGGTAGTCCCGTTGCCGCAGGTAGTTACGCGACGTCCGTCACAATCGACCCGACTGGCAAGTTCGCTTATGTTCCAAATGCGCTGTCTAATACAGTTTCCGTCTATACAATAAACTCTCTAACAGGAGTGATGTCCCAAATACCCGGCAGTCCTTTTGCTACTGGTACGTATCCTACTTCAGCAAGTATTGATCCCAGTGGCAGTTACGCTTATGTCTCCAATGCGAACGGTAACAGCATCTCGAGTTACAGCATCAATATAACTACTGGTGCGCTTACACCCCTACCAAGCAGTCCGTTTACCGCAACTCAGTTATACGCACCTTGGTCGGTTACATTTTAAAGCTAGCTGGGCGGTTGAATGACCGCAAGTGAGCGGACATGATTACATTGATTGACAATGGTCGCCTCTCGGCCAAGAGCCGCCGGCCGCAAGTGTCCTCCAATAATTAGTTTCAGCAATGAAAAATGGCAACATGAAACATATCAAGCGGATCGTTCTGGGATGGCTGGCTCTGATGATATTTGCCCAGCTGCCGGAACGGATAAATGAACAATAAGCACAAACGGAGATGTAGTCTATGAATCTGGGTCTTTGGTCGCTGTCTGCAAGAGTAATATTGTTTGTGTTCGTTGCGATGATCGCTGGCTGTGGCGGAGGCGCTGTCACAGATGGCGCAACCAGCGGAAGCCCTTCAGGGGGCGGCACTGCAACCTATACGATCGGCGGTACGGTCAGCGGTCTGACCGGAACCGGCCTTGTGTTGCAGGATAACGGTGGCGACAGCCTGACTCTTGCTGCCAATGGCATCTTCACCTTCGCCACCAAAATTACCAACGGCGGCACGTACAACGTCACCGTGTGGGCTCAACCCATTGGGCAGACCTGCTCCGTAACGGGGGGCAGCGGCACGGTGTCGGCCAACGTGAGCAGCGTAGCGGTGAATTGCGCCAAGAACACCATTCCGCGCTACGCCTTCGTCGCCAACACCACCAGCAGTAGTGTATCGACTTACGTGGTGGATATTACAACCGGACGACTCAAGTTCATCGGCAAGGTTGCGCTGGGTTCAAGCCCAACGTCTGTCACGGTTGACCCTTCGAGCAGGTACGCCTATGTGGCAGATGGTAGCGGCGTGGCGCAATTCACCATCGGCGCCGATGGCGTACTCACCCCCATGATTCCAGCAAGCGTTGCCACAGGGTCGATGCCGCAAAACGTCACCATCGATCCCTCCGGCAGGTACGCCTTTGTGGCAGATTTCCTGGGCAACTACGTCTCGCAATTCACCATAGCCGCCAATGGCACGCTCACGCCGATGACACCGGCCACCGTCGCGTCGGGCTCATACCCGAGAAACGTCAGCGTCGATCCTTCCGGCAAATATGCCTACGTGGTAAACAGCTATTCCGGCACGGCCGGCAATAGTATCTCCCAATACATCATAGGCGCGAACGGGGCGTTGATGCCGATGACCCCGGCAACGGTTGCGGCGGGCGGTTCCCCAAATTCCGTGACAGTCGACCCTTCCGGCCGGTATGCCTATGCGGCGAATTCCGGCAGCGCCAATATCTCACAATATACGATCGGCGCAAACGGCGCGCTCACGCCCATGGCCTTCGCTACAGTCGCATCCGCTGCTAATCCTTACTTTGTCACCGTTGATCCTTCTGGCAAGTACGTCTATGTCGCAAACAACGCCGGTAACAATGTATCCCAATACACCATCGGTGCGGGCGGCGCGTTGACGCCGATGGCTACGGCGACGGTTGCAGCAGGTATAGCCCCAACCTGCGTAACCGTCGACCCATCGGGCAAATATGCCTATGCGACGAACAATTTCACTGGCGCTGGCGGCAACAGCGTTTCCCAATACTCTATTGGCGCGGGTGGTGCGTTGACGCCTCTGGCGCCAGCCACGCTAGCCACGCCTGGCCCCAATTCCATCGTCATCACATCCGGAGTAGCGCCGGTGCAGGCGGTGCCGAAATTCGCTTATGTGGGCGCCGTGCAAATCCTGCAATACAACATAGGTACAAACGGGGAATTGGCTGCGATGACTACCCCATCCGTCGCGGGAGGCGGGAATCCAATATCAATTTCGGCTGATCCAACCGGTCGCTATGTCTACGTACCCGATGCTACAACCAATACTGTGTATCAGTACACCATCGGTGCGAACGGGATGCTAACGCCGATGTCCGTCCCTGCGGTCGCTGCAGGAACGCAACCCTCGTCCATCACGATCGAGCCGTCTGGTAGGTATGCCTATGTGACGAACCGGACCAGCGCAAACATTTCGCAGTACACCATCGGGGCAAGTGGTGCGCTGACACCGATGGCTACCGCCGCAGTTGCTGCAGGTGGAACAATTCCTCTTTCCATTATCATTGATCCAACAGGGCAGTACGCATATGTAGCCAACTACAACAATGTTGCGCAGTTCACTATAGGCACGAATGGCGCATTAACGGCAATGGCCACGCCCACAGTGTCCGCCGGGACAGACCCATCTTTCGTTGCCGTCGACCCTTCTGGGCAATATGCCTACGTGGTGAATAATTTTAATGGTACTGGCGGCAATTCAGTCTCGCAATATACCGTCGGTGCGAACGGTACATTGACACCGATGGCTACACCGACAGTTGCAACGGGCAATCAACCGTGGTCTATGGCTGTGGACCCTTCCGGTAAATACGCATATGTCACGAATAATGCCAGCACCAATATTTCACAATACACCATTGGCGCAAATGGTGGATTAACTCCAATGGCCACAGCCACAGTTTTGACGGGTGGGGTGGGGAGCTGGGATATTGCGATTGACCCCGCTGGAGCGAACGTCTACGTGGTTAACTATTACGGCAAAAACATCTCGCAATACACCATGGGTGTCGGCGGCATGTTATCGCCAATGACGATTCCCACAGTTTCGGTGCCGTCCAATCCTGCCGCCATTGTAACGGTAGGCGCTTATCAATAACGGAATACATGGGCCAATCGCGTTCACTTCTCTGAATGACCGGCAACGATCAGCCCGAACTTGGAAACAACTAAGCGATGCTAAGCAGACACACTGCCTGAATATTTCGTCAACCCCCTTCGGGTTAACGTGAGACAAATGAAGAAATGAAAATCGAACGGCAGCTGTGCAAGCTGGAAGCGGACGTTTCACAGGTAAGATGATTGAAGGTCGTAAACCGGCCAACAACGGACTGTCGTGAATCTTTGAAGAACTATGGCAAAAATATCTAAATGGATAACGCCTCGACTGGCTGACATGCTTGGATTGGCGTTACTTCTTGGTTTGGTATGGTTCTTTGCGGCGCTTTGGTCCGGCACATTGCCTTTCACAATTGAGCCAGTTTTATCATCAAAAGATCGGATTGCGGCAAATGAATCAACTTCTTCCGCATCAGGCATTATAGAGGCATCGAATAATCCATGTGGTGGTGTAGATCGCAACTTAACAGAAGAACAAAAGGTCAAGCTTGCCCCGATTATTGCCAGCGAAGAAAAAGTGCATAAAGTTGATGTTCTAAAATTATTCAGGTACGAAAAGTGGCAAATTATCTACATTGAAAACTATGTTTCAGATGAGCCCTATCTATTCTATTCAGATGATCCGATGACTTCTAAGCCAGTTGCTGCGTGGAGTGGTGCCGCCACAATCTATGAAGAGAGTGCTATAAAAGAGTGGACGCTAAAGAACGTTCCAGGCATTCCAAATAAACTGGCAAGTTGCTTTGCTTGGCATGTGACTCCAAAGCCTATAAATAGATAGAAACAAAAGTGTCCGCTTTCAAGGGGGAGCGACCGTTGGGTATGACGATCAACATGGGACAGAAACCGGCTGCGATTTCAACCGGTCGACGCAACACTCTAAAATCTGCGTAAGCAGAAGGAGTGTTGAATATGAAGCGGAGAACTCGGATTTATTATACTGAAAGTCAAAAAGCATTGATGTGGGAACGCTGGAAGAAAGGCGACACGCTTCATCAAATTGCCCAGTTGTTCGATAGACATCATCCTTCAATACAACGTATTTTGGCAGAGACAGGAGGAATACGACCCGTACAACGGAAACGTTCTCAATTGTCACTGACTCTAGCTGAGCGTGAAGAGATATCTCGTGCGGTAACTGCAGGTCAATCAGCTCGCTCGATTGCAGCATCCCTCGGGCGGGCGCCATCGACCATCAGTCGCGAACTCAAGCGCAATGGAGGCCAAGAGGACTATCGTGCGAGTCAGGCTGAACAGGCGGCGTGGGATCGGGCGCATCGTCCCAAACCTTGTAAACTAGTCGAGAACCGAGCATTGGCACACATCGTAGCCGATAAGCTCAAATGGCAGTGGTCACCGGAACAGATTGCCGGATGGCTGAAGCAGACTTACCCAAGCGATGAAAGTTACCAAGTGTCACACGAGACCATCTATCGCAGTCTCTATATCCAGGCTAGAGGCGCATTGAAGAAGGAGCTTCTGGATCATTTGCGGCGTACGCGAGTCATGCGTCGTTCACGTCATCATACTTTGAAGACGGGCGATCACGGCAGGATCACAGATGCCGTATCGATTAGTGAACGTCCTGCCACGGCAGAAGACCGCGCAGTACCAGGTCACTGGGAAGGGGATCTGCTATGCGGCAGCGATAACAGTCAGATTGCAACCCTCGTTGAACGCCAGACACGATATGTAATGCTAGTTAAACTCCCCAGTAAGGATACCGAGACTGTCATCAATGCGCTGATTAAACATGCTCATAAGTTACCGCAGGAACTCTATAAATCGCTGACCTGGGATCGAGGCAGTGAGTTAGCCGATCACAAGCGATTCACGTTGGCAACCGACATCAAAGTCTATTTCTGTGATCCTCAGAATCCTTGGCAACGCGGAACGAATGAGAATACCAATGGATTACTGAGACAGTACTTCCCTAAAGGAACAGACTTGTCGGCACACTCTCAGGCGCAACTCAATGCGGTGGCTCGTAGACTAAATGAACGTCCACGAAAGACGTTAAAATTCGAAACACCGGCTGAACGGTTTAACCAATGTGTTGCATCGACCGGTTGAATCCGCAGCCATAAGCCGTCCTTCACGACCGGCTGCTTTCCGGCAAGCAATTTGATAACTTCTAGTTCGGTTTCATGCCAGGAACAGACCATCAGTTGGATTGCAATGACCTCCCGGAACTCGGCTAATGCCGATGCCGACGCTGAAGACTTACTGGGTAAACTGTTTGTGTAAAGTGCCGGAATGTCCACTTTAAGTAAGAATGCCACGTGATGGTCGTTCACCAAATTCTTTTGACCTTTCGGTTTAAGTCCACTAGGAAAAAAACACACAATCACCTTTCTTTACGAATTATTTACACTTTGAAGGTCATATTTTAGAAAGTCTTTATCAGACTTTTTCTAAGATACGAATCAGTTAAATTGTTTGGAAAAATAATTCGTAAAGGAGGACCAATGAAGCGCATCACCCTTATATTGAAAACATCGGAAGTTCTGCCAGTTCGTAAAGCCGCATGCATTGCGGGCGCGAACCATATTGTTGTTCACACCATGTCTCATCGAGAATATGCCTTGGTTCCAATCCAGCATGTCTCACCAGAAGACGAACTTGTTAAGCTTGACGTGATGGTTGTCGATAGTCATTTTGATGAAGTTGTTTCCACAATCCTTACGACTGCACATTTCGGTAAGATCGAAAAAATAAGCTCGATCAATGCAAAACATGCCTTGTTCAGCTTCAGCGAGTTGGCAGCATAACGTATCGCTTGTTTGTGCTTTGTGATGGATATATTTTGGAGGTGTAATCGTGAATTTCAATTTCACTAAAGTAACAGCCATTGTTAATGAAATAGGCCGTCCAACCTTCGGCAGGCTTTTTGCTAAGCAAAATAAATCCAGCAAAGTAGTTGTCATCGATCGCCAATATCAAGGAAGCCATAATGTCGGCATGTATGGACTGTTGGTTTCAACCGATGACGCGCACAATCGCTAATTCAAATCGCGAATTAGATCGGATGTGTCAATCAATACGCCACAAGGCTATCCATACTGTTTACTGATTGCTACGGCTGGAGTAGTACGATTATTTGTATATTCGCCTGAGTTAACTTAATCAGAAATTGGAGATCATCATGCAAAACGCGTTCACTGTACATTGCATCCCTTGGAAAGCAGGAGCTCCTTTATTGCAAGAAATTCGAGTGGCCGCTAGTGAGATGGGACTCATGGGCAAAGGCGATACGCTTACTGACAACCTGGACAATCAATATAGACATGCTCTTGCGTTAAGCAAAAATGGCAGGGCCCTCGGCTGTGCTCGTCTTACTCCTAACGGCCATATAGATCGCATTGTGGCACTGCCGCTTGAACAACGGGCGCAAATCGAAACGGCATTGAAAGAAGTATTGAATGATTATGCGCAACAATTAAGGATCGCTCCAATTCAGCAATTGAACTAGCAGTCAGTCTGAGCTTCATTCGTCATTTCGGACAGTATCCGGCTTCGCACAAGCGATGGATAGCGTACCTTGCAACTGGGAGAGCAGGTCAAATGGCGGCCACAGGCCAAACGATCCAGGATGGGATGAACTTCATGTCCTTTCCCGCAAACTGGACATGTGTGAGACACCATGACGGTTTTAGATGACACATTCAGCATAACGTACCTGCCGATTCACCAAATCGAACATGCTTAGAGTCATATACCAGCTTTTGATATATTCGTTTCATTTCCATTTCAAATCAATTCATCGACAGTGATAATGCCGACTCGGCATGCCCGTACAGTCAAGGTTCTGTTTAAAAAATTCTATTTTTGCCGAACGGTTTGGATTTTAAGAGATTCTCGAACATGACTTGTGCTAACCAGAGTAGGCATATAAAGCCCATCAGTGCTAACACCAGATTGATGAACATTTCTGCAAGATCATTCATTCCATTTTCCTTATCACAATGTCACTCGACACAACTGAGCGATTCGTTAGATTAAGGAAAACTGCGTAAAGATTTTCTAAAACATAGACGGCAAGACGTAAATAATCCGTAAAGCCAGGCAAAGAAGATTTGTTATCGGCTTCCAACAATATTTGTCGGGTATAACGCCTCACTATTCAGTCGTACTGGTTGAATGCCGGGTGGACTTAGGGAAATTTCCCTTCAGACTATCTTGACCTTAGTCAATTTCTCCACTAATCAGCTCGCGCAGCCGAGTGAATCTTTATAACTTCTTTACACACACGAGCCTCTTATTTACACCGTTTTTATTCGCCATTCCCTACCATGCTCCCCGTGTTTTTCCAACAGGAGTAAATGAAATGGACTGGTTCTATCTATTGTTGATTCTGGCCTTCTTTGGCCTGAGCGTGCTGCTGACCTACGGCATCGAAAAACTGGGGAGGCCGTCATGAGCTTCTTCTATATCGTGGCTGCCATCGCGGCATTGTTGTTGATGGTTTATCTCGTCATTGCCTTACTTAAACCGGAGTTGTTCTCATGAGTACCAATGGATTGCTGCAAATTGCCTTGTTCCTCGGTGTGCTTATCGCCCTGGCGAAGCCGCTCGGCTGGTACATGGCACAAGTTTACGAGGGAAAGCTGCCGGCGTTTGTGCGCTGGGTAGCTCCTGCCGAAAATCTTTTTTACCGCCTGTGCGGTGTGGACAGCAAGCAGGAAATGCGCTGGACCCGTTATGCGCTGGCGATGTTGTGGTTTGCGCTGCTCAGCATGCTGGCAGTGTATGCCATGCAGCGCCTGCAAGGTATGCTGCCGCTGAATCCCCAGGGTTTCGGCGCAGTGAGTCCCGATTCGTCTTTCAATACGGCAGTCAGTTTCCTGACCAACACCAACTGGCAAGGTTATAGCGGCGAATCCACCATGAGCTACCTCGTCCAGATGGCAGCCTTGGCGGTGCAGAACTTCCTTTCTGCCGCTGCCGGTATGGCCGTGCTGGTGGCATTGATACGCGGCTTTGCACGCCATACCACGGAAACCATCGGCAACTTTTGGGTGGATATGACGCGTAGCACGATCTATATACTGCTGCCGCTTTCCGTCGTGCTGGCGCTGGTGCTGGTCAGCCAGGGTGTGGTGCAGAACCTGTCTGCCTATCAAACTGTGCCCACAGTGGAAACAATCACCTACGACAATCCGAAAATGGATGCCGCCGGTAATCCGGTGAAAGACGCCGCAGGCAACCCGGTCACTGAAAAGGCAACCACTAAGGAGCAGGTCATTGCGCTGGGTCCGGTCGCATCGCAAGAGGCGATCAAGCAACTCGGCACCAACGGCGGCGGCTTCTTCAACGCCAACTCGGCTCACCCGTACGAGAATCCCACGCCATTCTCCAATTTCCTGGCGATGATTGCGATGTTCTTGATTCCTGCTGCCCTGTGCTACACCTTCGGCAGCATGGTGGGCGATACACGTCAGGGTTGGGCGATCCTCGTAGCCATGACAATTTTGTTCGTCGGTTTCCTTGCAGTGGCTGAATACGCCGAACTGAAGGGCAACCCTGCCTTTACTGCCTTGGGTGTGGATCAAAACGCTTCCATCACACAATCCGGTGGCAATATGGAAGGCAAAGAAACGCGCTTCGGCATCGTCAATTCAGCCTTGTTCGCCACGATTACCACAGGAGCTTCCTGTGGTGCAGTGAATTCCATGCATGACTCCTTCACGCCGCTGGGCGGGCTGGTTCCGCTGGCGCAGATCCAGTTGGGCGAAGTGATCTTCGGCGGTGTTGGTTCTGGCTTGTACGCGATGTTGGTATACGCCGTGATCGCTGTGTTTCTGGCCGGGCTGATGATCGGGCGCACCCCGGAATATCTGGGCAAGAAGATCGAGGCTTTCGACATCAAGATGGCTTCGCTGGTGATTTTGATTCCGCCCATGATTATTCTCGGCGGGGCCGCCTTGGCCGTCATGCTGGCCGCGGGTAAAGCCGGCGTCGCGAATCCCGGTGCACACGGCTTCAGCGAGATCCTGTATGCGTTCTCATCAGCTGTCGGCAACAACGGCAGTGCTTTCGCAGGTCTATCGGCCAATACGCCATTTTATAACACTGCGCTGGGCTTCGAGATGTTCTTCGGCCGCATCTGGCTGATGATTCCGGTGCTGGCGCTGGCCGGTTCGCTGGCGGCCAAAAAACGCATCCCCGCCAGCATAGGCAGTATGGCGACGCATACACAAATGTTCGTCTGGCTGCTGATCGGTACGGTACTACTGGTAGGTGCGCTGAACTTTGTACCAGCATTGGCGCTCGGCCCGGTGATCGAACACCTGAACATGATTAGTGTTCATTAAGGAGATTTGCATGACAACCAAGACTGTTCCGTTTTCCCTGTTTGAGCGCGATATCGTCAAACAGGCCGTGGTGGACTCGTTCAAAAAACTGAGTCCACACCAGCAAATGAAGAACCCCGTGATGTTCGTGGTGTGGGTGGGCAGCTTACTGACCACTGCACTGTTCTTTCAGGCTCTGGGCGGACACGGCGAAGCACCTGCCGGTTTCATTCTGGCCATCACACTATGGCTGTGGTTCACCGTGCTGTTCGCCAATTTCGCTGAAGCTGTGGCGGAAGGCCGCAGCCGCGCCCAGGCCAACGCCATGCGCAGTGCCAAGCGCGACATCGTGGCAAAGAAACTTGTTCGTCCGAACTATGGCGAAAAGTTTGCTGAGGTTCCGGGCTCCAGCTTACGCAAAGATGATGTCGTGCTGGTAGAAACAGGTGATTTCATTCCCGGCGACGGCGAGGTAATCGAGGGCGTTGCCTCGGTGGATGAAAGCGCCATCACCGGTGAAAGCGCACCGGTGATACGCGCTTCCGGCGGCGACTTCAACGCGGTGACCGGCGGTACGCGCGTGCTGTCCGACTGGCTGGTGGTGCGCATCACCACCAATCCGGGCGAGACATTCCTGGATCGTATGATCGCGATGGTGGAAAGCGCAAAGCGCCAAAAGACGCCGAACGAGATCGCGCTCACCATATTACTGGTGGCGATGACGCTGATTTTCCTGTTTGTCATTGTCACCCTGTTGCCGTTCTCCATCTACAGCGTCGAAGTGGCTGGTGCCGGGCAACCGATCAGCATTACTGTGCTGGTGGCGCTGCTGGTATGCCTGATCCCGACAACGATCGGCGGCCTGCTTTCCGCCATCGGTGTAGCCGGTATGGGGCGCATGTTGCAAAAGAACGTGATTGCAACGAGCGGTCGTGCAGTGGAAGCGGCAGGCGATGTGGATGTGTTGCTGCTGGACAAAACCGGCACTATCACGTTGGGCAATCGCCAGGCCAGCAGTTTCCTGCATGCCAGTGGTGTGACCGAGGCCGAACTGGCCGATGTGGCTCAACTCGCCTCGCTGGCCGACGAAACGCCGGAAGGCCGCAGCATTGTTGTGCTGGCCAAGGAGAAATTCGGCCTGCGCGAACGAAACATCCATGAGATGGGTGCGACCTTCGTGCCCTTCAGCGCACATACGCGCATGAGCGGGGTTAATCTGGAAAGTCGCCAGATTCGCAAGGGTGCGACCGATGCTATACGCGACCATGTCGTCGGTCTTGGCGGTATTTTTCCTGCCGATGTCAATACCATTGTGGAGACTGTCGCGCGCCGCGGCAGCACGCCGCTGGTGGTGGCGGACGGAATCAAAGTGCTGGGCGTGATCGAGCTCAAGGACGTCGTCAAGGGCGGCATCAAGGAACGTTTCGCCGAACTGCGTCGCATGGGCATCAAGACCATCATGATCACCGGCGACAACCGCCTCACCGCCGCCGCTATTGCCGCCGAAGCGGGCGTGGATGACTTCCTTGCTGAAGCCACGCCAGAAGCTAAACTGAAACTGATCCGCGAACATCAGGCGCAGGGCAGGCTGGTGGCGATGACCGGCGACGGCACCAACGACGCCCCTGCACTGGCGCAGGCCGATGTGGCGGTGGCTATGAACACCGGTACGCAGGCGGCGAAGGAAGCAGGCAACATGGTGGACCTGGATTCCAACCCAACCAAACTGATCGAGATCGTCGAGACCGGCAAGCAGATGCTGATGACCCGCGGTTCTCTGACTACGTTCAGTATTGCCAACGACGTGGCCAAGTACTTCGCCATCATTCCGGCAGCATTTGTGACCACTTATCCGGCACTCGGCGCGCTCAATGTGATGCATCTGGCGACGCCGTCCAGCGCCATCCTGTCCGCCGTGATATTCAACGCGCTGATCATCATCGCGCTGGTGCCGTTGGCGCTGAAAGGTGTGAAATACCGCGCCATCGGGGCGAATGTGCTGTTGCGTAACAACCTGCTGATCTACGGGCTGGGTGGCGTCATCGTCCCCTTCGTTGGCATCAAGCTGATCGACCTGTTGCTAGTCGCTCTGCATTTAGTTTGAGAAAGGAATAATCATGTTGAAAGAAATTCGTCCCGCTGTAGTCAGTTTCCTGTTGCTGACCCTGCTTACCGGCATCGCATACCCGTTGCTGGTGACAGGAATCTCGCAGGTGGCCATGCCCGCCAAGGCCAACGGCAGCATGATCATGAAAGACGGCAAGCCGGTTGGCTCCAGCCTCATCGGCCAGTCCTTCTCGGATCCGAAGTATTTCTGGAGCCGTCCTTCGGCGATCGGCCCGATGCCCAACAATCCAACTGCTTCTGGCGGCTCGAATCTGGGACCAACCAACCCGGCCTTGATGGATGCGATCAAAGGCAGAGTGCAAGCCCTGCGCGATGCCGATCCGGGTAATACGCAGCCTATCCCTGTCGACTTGGTGACTACATCCGCCAGCGGGCTTGATCCGCACATCAGCCCTGCGGCAGCGGAATACCAGCTTGCGCGAGTGGCACGGGTGCGCAACCTCAACCCGGAAACCTTGCGCAAGCTGGTAGCAGATCACACTGAAGGCCGTCAGTTCGGCATTCTGGGCGAGCCGCGGGTGAATGTGCTGGAACTCAATCTGGCGCTGGACGCAGCGCGCTAAATCCGACCGAAAACATATTTTAATTAACTGAATAGAAAGTACTGGCAATGTTTAAAAGCAAATTATTGAATATTTTGATACTCACCGCACTGAGCGCACCTGGGTTGGCATTGGCTGACACAGCTCCCGCTTCACCGTTCTCTGCTAACGTGGCGTTGACGACCAATTACCTGTATCGCGGCATTTCGCAATCCGGCGCCAAACCAGCCATTCAGGGTGGTTTTGACTATGCAAACGCCAATGGCCTGTATATCGGTACATGGGGTTCAAGCATCAGCTGGTTGGGGGATGAATATACTACCGGTGCAAATCCGGCAGGCGCGCGAGATGCTGGACTGGAACTCGACACCTATGGGGGCTACAAGGGAACAGCAGGTGTAGTTTCTTATGATGTTGGCTTTCTACGCTATAACTATCCCGGCAATTACGCTCCAGGTGCAACCAAGGCTGATACCAACGAAGTCTATGGAGCGGTGACCTACTCCATTGTGACGGCCAAGTTGTCGTATAGCCTGGGTGACCTGTTTGGCGTTTCTAACGCCCAAGGTTCTACTTACCTCGATTTGAGCGCGAACTATCCGATCGGTGACAGCGGCTATACCCTGGGTGCACATTGGGGCAAGCAAGCCTACAAAGGCAGCACTGCTGATCAACTCAAAGCCAATGGCGCTGATCCATCCTACGCTGACTACAAGTTAAGCGTCAGCAAAGACATGGGATCTGGTTACGGTGTGAGCTTGGCTTACAGCAAAACAAACGCTGCAACAGGCGCAGGTACATTCTATACCGTCGCAGGTAACGAACTGGGAAAGGGCATTGCCGTATTGGCTCTGAGCCGTACGTTCTGATAAATGCGTTAGCTTGTATTGTTACGCTAAACCGTTACCAAATGCGCTTGGTGAATTGTTCTTCGCCAAGCGCATCTATTTTGGCGAACGTTGATGGTACGGATCAACCCAGATCGCGGTGCGAATTCTTAATGAGTTTTTTACACCCGAAGACTAACAATTTACCCTATTTTTATACTGTTTCTCATAGCATGCTCCCTATTCAAGGAAGGAGGTTTGTATGAAACGAATCACTACAGTATTAAGAGAATCTGAAGCGATGATTGTGCGCAAAGCTGTCTGCGTCGCAGGAGGTGAGCATGTTGTCATTACCCCGATTCCATATCGGGTGCGCGCGGTTGATATGGCGGAAATACGCGCTAAAAGGACAATTCACGAGTCATGCAAGCAGGTACGGTTCGATGTGACGGCCGAAGACAGTATGGCTGGCAGCGTTATTGAAGTTATCCGTAGAATCGCGCAAGCCGGAAGGATTGATCTTGCCTCTTTTCAACATTGCACACCTAAGCGTGCCGCTTAGCAATGGAGACTGTTCTCATGAGCAATGCTATAGATCCATTTCTGGGCCTTATCGGCATTGCCATTCCAATTGGGGTTGCGTATGTCATCTTGTTGTTGCAATCGCGCAAGCCGTGCAGCGACCACCTGAAAACTTCAGCATCTGCATGCAATGAATTGCTACAGGAAAGGACGGAAGAATCCAGTGCCGAGGAAAATCGCGCTGAACCATAATCTTGCTCTGCCTACCTTGATTTGAGTTATTGCTTTCTCGATTAGGAGTCTTGTAATGAATACGGATGTTCAGCCTATACAAAACGTTCCTTTCTTGTATTTTCTGCCATTCCTATATGGATCACAGAGAACCTGAGAGACTTCTTTCGAGCAAGTCAGTGAAATAGAAATTCGCATCAGTCAGGGATGGAGGTTGCATGGGGATTTGCTACATCGTGATCCACGATGTTAAACATTGCACAACAAACACAATAATTTATATCACGATCTTGATTGACAGGGACTGCGAACAACGTGACCAAGTTGTCAGTAGTCGGTGCACATTAGAGTTGGATAGTCACAACTTGTTATAAACTGGAACCCATAATGACTGCCCCCGACCATACCGTCCGCCATTTCCGCAAAGTCCTTTTCGGGGCGGTGCAATTGATGCCGCTTGCGGACGGCGGTAAAGAGCAGTGCGAATTGCAGGCGCAGTACGACGAAAGAAAGTCATGAACGAACAACGTCCTGATCCCGATTCTTTGTTAGAGCGTGTACAGCGCGCAGAAGCGAAGCGCAGACGCGGCCGCCTGAAGATATTTTTCGGCGCGTCCGCCGGTGTCGGCAAGACCTTCGGCATGTTGCTGGCAGCGCGCGAACGCCGCGCTGAAGGTCTGGACGTGGTGGCGGGCTATGTGGAAACGCACAAACGTGTCGAGACAGAGCAGTTGCTGGAAGGACTGGAAGTTTTGCCGATGCGTATGGTGGATTACCAGAACACGCAACTGCGCGAGTTTGATCTGGATGCTGCGCTCAAGCGTCATCCTGCGCTGATCCTGGTGGACGAACTGGCGCACACCAATGCACCGGGTTCGCGCCATGCCAAGCGCTGGCAGGATGTGGAGGAATTGCTGGATGCGGGGATAGACGTCTATACCGCGATCAATGTCCAGCATATCGAAAGCCTCAACGACGTTATTTCGCAAATCACCGGCATCCCTGTATGGGAGACCGTCCCGGACTCTGTGCTGGAGGAGGCGACTGAAATCGAGCTGATTGATCTTCCGCCGGACGAGTTGCTGCAGCGTCTGAAAGAAGGGAAGGTTTATCTGCCGCAGCAGGCAGAACGTGCCGCTAAGAATTTCTTCCGCAAGGGCAACCTGATCGCCTTGCGCGAGCTTGCATTGCGGCGCACGGCGGACCGGGTGGACGCGCAGATGCGCGACTACCGTGACGATCACGCGATCCAGAACGTATGGCAGGTCAAAGAGCGCCTGCTGGTTTGTATCGGGCCGGGTGGCACGGCTGAAAACCTGGTTCGCGCGGCATACCGACTGGCGCAACTGCTGCGGGCGGAATGGGTCGTGGTCTATATCGAGACTGCGAAGCTACAACATCTTTCCAAAGAGCAACGTGATGACATTTTGCGCACGCTGAAGCTGGCGGAAGAGTTGGGGGCGGAGACTGCGACGCTGAGCGGTTATAAACTGGCCGAGGAAGTGATCACCTATGCCCGCACCCGTAACGCCACCCGTATCGTGCTTGGAAAACCGACACGGTCGGAATGGAAGCGTTGGCTGTTCGGGTCGCTGGTCGACACGATCATCCGGCAAGCCAAGGACATCGATATCCACGTGGTGGGAAAGGAATCCAATTTCCTGTCGCAATCGCGGGAAAACCCTTATTTCGCGCGCAGCCGCTTGTATCTCGGGCTTGCTTCCGAGGAGCAGCAGCCGATGTTCAAGTGGCGCGCAGGCTATTTGTGGGCATTTGTCGCGACGGCCATCAGCACCGGCATATCCTGGGTCATATTCGACCATTTCGACCTGGCCAACCTGATCATGGTTTACCTGTTGGGCGTGGTGATAGTCGCTGCGCGTTACGGACGCGGCCCGTCGGTATTGAGTTCATTCCTGGGCGTGGTGGCATTCGATTTCTTTTTTGTTCCGCCGCGATTCAGTTTTGCGGTTTCGGACAGCCAATACCTGATGACATTTGCTGTCATGTTGATGGTTGCACTGGTGATCAGCAGCATGACCGTGAGTACCCGTCACCAGGCCAGGATCGCGGGTCACCGCGAGCGCCGCATAGCATCGTTATTTGGCTTGAGCCGCGAACTGGCGGCGACGCGCGGCGAGGAAAATATTCTGCGCATTGCGGTCAGGCATGTGGCGGATGTATTTGAAGCACAGGTAGCCGTGTTACTGCCCAACGCAACGGGGCGCATCGTTTATCCTGGAGGTGAGGGCGAACCGCAATCCTGTCATGGCAGCGACCTGAGCGTGGCGCAATGGGTCTTCGACCACGGGCAGATGGCAGGACTGGGAACGGATACCCTGCCGGGCGGGGAGATGGTCTATCTGCCGCTACAGGCATCGTCCGGAATGATAGGCGTATTGGCCTTGTTGCCGCTGAACCCGGCGCGGATCGCTCTGCCCGAGCAACAGCGGCTTCTGGAAACGTTTGTCAGCCAGATCGCGCTGGCCTTGGAGCGGGTCAAGATGGCGGTCGAAGCGCAACGCACCCAGTTAAAAATGGAGACGGAACAGTTGCGCAATACTTTGCTGTCGGCGATCTCGCATGATTTGCGCACCCCGCTGGCGGCGATCATCGGTGCCTCCAGCAGTCTGCTGCGGGATAGCGACAAGCTCGACGATCATGCACGCCGTGAGCTCGGCCAGTCCATTTATGAAGAGGCGATACGCATGGCCGGACTGGCCAACAACCTGCTGGACATGGCACGGCTGGAGGCCGGTGCCGTCGTGCTGAACCGGCAATGGCAACCTTTGGAAGAAGTGGTCGGCGGGGCGCTGGCAGGAATGAGCGCACGCATGGCCAACCATCCGGTCAACGTCAGGTTGCCGCACGATCTACCCTTGGTCGAGATCGACAGCATGATGATGGAGCGGGTATTTGCGAACCTGCTGGAAAATGCCGTGAAATACACCCCACCCGGCACGGCTATTGAAATATCTGCCGGAACTGACCAGAACGAATTGGTGGTGACCATCTCCGATCACGGTCCCGGGATCCCGGCGGGTGAAGAAGAACGCATTTTTGAAAAATTCCACCGTGTCGCCAAGGAGGGTAACCAAGGCGGGGCAGGTCTTGGCCTGACGATCTGCCGTGCCATCGTGGAGGCACATGGCGGAAGGATGTGGGCGGATAATTTGCCTTCCGGGGGCGCCGCATTCCATTTTGCCTTGCCGTTGTCGGAGCCACCTTCTATTGAAAACGAAGAAACCGCCAATCATGAATAATTCCGCCACCATTATTGTTATCGAGGATGAAGCGCAGATACGCCGCTTCCTGCGCACTACGCTGGTATCGGAAGGCTATCAGGTGATCGAAGCTGAAACCGGCAAGCAGGGCTTGACCGAGGCCGCAACACGCAAACCGGACCTGGTCATTCTCGATCTCGGCCTGCCCGATATGGACGGAGTGGAGGTTGTCAGAGGAATACGTACGTGGTCTACCGTTCCCGTCATCATCCTGTCCGCTCGCTCGCAGGAAAGCGACAAGGTTTCCGCGCTGGATGCGGGGGCGGATGATTATCTGGTCAAGCCTTTTGGCGTCGGTGAGTTGCTGGCAAGGATACGCGTGGCATTGCGTCATGTGACTTCGATTTCGACTGGAGTGGAAGAAGGCGTTTTCTCAGTGGACGAGTTAAGGGTGGACATGACGCATCGCAATGTCACAGTCAGCGGTGCGGAAGTGCATCTCACTCCACTCGAGTACCGTCTGCTGACCGTGTTAGTCAAGCACGCGGGCAAGGTGCTGACGCACCAGTTGTTGCTCAGGGAAGTCTGGGGGCCGAACTACGTGGAGCGAGCTCACTATCTGCGTATCTATATGGGTATCCTGCGCCACAAACTGGAGAAAGATCCTGCACGACCGCGTTTCCTGCTGACGGAAAGCGGTGTGGGTTACAGACTGGCTGCGATTTGAATGCCCATCTAGCATTTATTAAGCCCATTCAAAATTACGCCGATGTACTGTAAAACTTTGCTCTTAAATTGAAGTAGGTCCTTTTTGGTGGAGGATGTTGGTCGCTATTGCAGATGTGCCAGGTAACAATGTAGCTACTTCAAATGAGTCATTGTTTGCGACGATGCTAATATAAAAGTCTGGCGCCTTGCTTTTGATGCATGAATTAATACGCCAGCGCTATTCACCAAGCAAATGACTCGATCATTGATTTGACCTCAATCGCATGTTGACACGAATGCAGGTTCTCACGAAACTTACTATCAGCGAATATCTGGGTAGTTTCGGCCAGAATTTGAAGATGTTCTTCAGTAGCTTGTTTGGGGACCAGTATGACGATGATGTCGGATACGGGTTTCCCATCTGGAGCATCGAAAGGAATCGGGGTTTTGAGTCGCAAATAGGCAATATGTATTTGGGAAAGACCTTCGATTCTGGCGTGGGGGATGGCAACCCCCTCTCCCAAACCAGTCGATCCAAGTTGTTCCCTACGGGAAAGACCTGCAATCAGCCACTCATGTGACATGCCATGCTCCCTCTCCATATGTCGACCAATATCATTAAAAAGCTGGGTCTTGTTGGCCACATCGACATCGAGAAGAATGTCTTCGGGCCAAAGGTATTTTGAAATGTGGCTCAATATTTTCTCCGTGGGATCAATCAAATCAAATTATCGTCAGAGTTGATACCTACCCGATCTGCTTTCTCTGTCAGGCTTCTTTTTGCGAAAGTTCTATTCGAGCCATGCGGTTTGGATTCGTTGAACATCCAAGAAGTCACGTGCGCCAATCCGACAATGCCTAAAAAAGCCATCAAGAAGACCACCAGCTTGATAAATATTTCTGCAGGATCATTCATGACATTTCTCCTTCCTATAATGCTACTCGACATAATCGAGCCCTTTATAAGAATAGGGAAAGCCGCATAAAGATTTTCTAAAACATAGGGGGGCGGGCGTAAATATTTCGTAAAGCAGGTAGAGGTCTGAACGTCTGAAGTCGGGTAGCCATGCGCGGTTACCCGACAAGTATAGTCATACAAGTTACCCGATCGCGGGCACTGCAGAACCGTCAATCGAGTTCGTTATCACTACAATTAGTAGTAAGCCCATCTAACTTCTCTGCCTAAATCGAAATATATTCGAATAGGCATTCAATATCAGAACTTGATCCCCAAAGTCACCCGCAATTGACGCGGCTCTCCCGGATGCACCGTGATCCCGCTCGGCACCACTGGACTCGTCGGTGATACCCGGTAATCCTGCTGATAGGCGATATCGTAATACTGGCGGTTGAACAGATTGAGTGCGTCCAGCGAGACTGCCATGCGCGAAGATATCTCGCGCCGCACCCGCACATTGGTCACGATTGCCGAGGGTGCGCTCAGGCTGCCGTCCTGGGAAAGGGGATATTGACCGATATACCGGGTTTCAATCCCCGCCAGCCAGGCACCTTCATCGCGGATCGCGGCCCTGAGCAGCGCAACCTTGCCCACCGCATTGGGGATCAGGTCCCCGGTTGCGCCGTTGTCGTTCATGTTTGCATAGCGCGCATGCGTCCAGGCCAGATCCGCATCGACCAGCAGCCAGCGATTGGCATTCCAGTGATTGTTCCACTCCACCCCGGTGCGCTTGCTTGCGCCGTTCGGTGTCGTGCTGCCGATCGCAGAGTCGGCCGCATAGACGATCTCCGAATCGCTATCCAGACTCCAGAACGCAACCGAACTTTGTATACCCTTGATCATTTCCGTGCGCACCCCGATTTCCTTGCCTGTACTGCCAACCAGAGCCGGCACCGCAGTCGCGGGCACGCCGGTAGTCGGGTCAACCCTGTCGATCACGCCACGCGCATCGTTGCTATGAAATCCCTTGCCAGCATTGAGGAACAATTCCGTCCGCTGCCAGGGGCCAAAGATCGCCGAGAACTTGGGCGAAGGACGGGTGCCCCCGGCTGAGCCCGAATTCTGCGGTTGCACATACGAAGTCATGTCCATGGAAACGGTATCTTCGCGAAATCCAACCAGGGTGCGTATCCAGCTGGCCCAATAGGTCGTGTTTTGCAGATACAGGCCGGTCAGGGTCTCTCCAACCCGGTTGTTGCTTACTGCTGCAAAAGGTATGCGCGCCTGCGTGTTCTGCAGGCTGACGTTTATGTTGTCGTGGCGCAACTGCAGGCCCAGCTCTGTAAACGAATCGTGTTCCAGCAGACCATGGTTCCATCCCCTGACCGCCTGCCCGCCAACGATGTTCCGGTCTTCCGCCTGTTCGAACTGGTCGCCGGTCGCCGGACGCAATTCGAAGAAAGTGAAGTTCGACCAAAGCTGCAGATGGTAATGTTCGATGAAAGTGGACAACTTCGTATACCCCGCGGAATCGCTGCTGCGCCATTCCCCGGAAACGATATCCCGGCTGGAATTTCCGCCGTCGGTGGGATCCAATGCCGAAAAGCGTCCCAGCTGCCCCGAAGCGATCAACTCCAGCGGCACCTGGTCTGTCGAATTCCACTTCGCATCGTAATGGATCGCATCGAGCGACCATCCGTTTGTGGCACCGCCATCGCTGAGACGCAACAGAGCATTGGTCTTGTGCAGATCCTCGTTGACCGCCCACGGACCGTTGTTGCTCATGAGCTCCACTGCGCCGAGCAGGGTCGGGCCGGTTTTGTTGAGTGAAGATGTATTCTGGGAATACTGACCTTGTGGCGCCAACACCGTCGACCCCGCCATAAGCACGCGCCGGTAGCCATAGGCTCCGAGAGTCATGTCCGCAAAATTGTGATCAAGACTGTTCCGGTATTTGATGTCTGCGGAACCGGCTGACGAAAAATCGCTGTTGTCGGCGAAATACGGGCCTTTGCGGTAATCGATGCGTTCCACCAGCTCCGGGATCAGGAAATTCACGTCGGAATAGCCCTGACCATGGGCATTGGTGGGCATGTTCGTCGGCACACCGTCCACGTTGGTGGCGAAATCGGAGCCATGGTCCAGGTTATATCCGCGCAAAAAATACTGATTGGCCTTGCCGTCGCCGGAGTGCTGGGTGACCACCATACCGGGCACGGTCTCCAGCACCTCGCCCGGCCTGAGCAGAGGGATGTCCTGCAATAACTTACCGCGGACGACCCCTTGGGAAGCTGCATCGGAGGTTCCGACTGCATTGTCGTAATGCCCGGTGACCGTCACCTCGGGCAATGTGTTTATCGTTTCAGAATTGGATAACGACTGCTCGTTATCTGACTGCGCATTCACTGCTGTATCAGCCAATGCTACGTTGACATGCAAGCCAGCTGTAAAAATAGTCGCTATTACTGCAACCGAAATTAATTGATATGCTTTAAATTTCATGGACACATTAATGCAAATACCATCACGATTTAGTTTGGCGAATTACAACTATCGAATTAATTAGCAATTCCAGGATGTAAGAAGTTTCCTACATTCCTCTTACAAGAACTGTGCCAGAAGCAAAAAAGCTTACGTCATGACCGAACGTTATGATGGAATATCCAGTAACCTGCTAAATATCAATAGTTAATTTAAGTGCAACGAAGTTTGCTAGTCCATGTCGCCATGACGAAAAAGTAAAAATGGCTCTAATTTAAAGAACATTCAGTGGAAAAGAACTAACCACTTTAAAGAACATTTCCGATCTGCGATACCAGGCATAAGCCAAGTTTGGTGAGTGTTTGTTTTCAACAAATTTATTTAATCTCTGCGGGTACAATTTCCCCTTTCCTAGAGGCATAGGCTGGCCGAGAGCCAGCAGATTAAAGAGCGCAGAATACCCCGCAGCTTGCTGCGGGGTACTTTATTTGAAATGCAACTGTGGGGAACCGCCATTCGAAGTGCCAGATAAAATAAGTACAATCTTCACTCCGCCGCAAAACCATTCCGGTAGGTGACAACGATGCGGGTGTGTATTTACGATAGTGAGATGATGTCATCTTGAGTGAACTTAAATTCGGTCATTACACTCGTCAGAACATGTAGGTAATGCCTGCATTGCCCAGCCACTGAGGCACCAACTGGTTACCGTTAGAAAATCGGTATGCCGGAATATAAATTGAAGCGTTGGCCTGCAAGTGTCTGGTCAAGTTCACCATCACACCGGGTGCAATGTACAAATTCCTGTAGCCGCTATTCACGTTACCATAAATGGCGTCGCCCCCGCCTTGGTCGCTTCCTCGCCACTGGGCGTTCACCTGCAACATGGGAATCACCTTGGTTGTACCCGTCAATCCGTTATAGGTCACTCCTGCAGTAACATTGAGGCTGTCTCCGGGTTTGTATGACTGGTAGGTGTTCAGCGCGTGCCGATAAGTTCCCTGTGAAAACCAGCCAAACTCCTTGCCGATATATCCCATCTTGTAGCCGCCGAGCAGTAAATCAGTGGTCCCGGTTCCCGGCTCTGTATCGCGATCCAGCAAAGGCGATGCGGTAGTGGTACCCGTCGGCAATTTCAAGCCGAAGGTGAGCCCGCTGGACATGTCTGCATCAAACCCGGTGTACATTCCCATCACGCGGATATCGGAAAGTCTGCGGACATTCGCGTTCTCGATGCCGGGGGTCACGCCTGCAGCCGCATCGGTGACGCCCGGCGTGCCATTGGTGTCGGTGGTAAAGGATCTTTGCCAGAAAGGCACCATGGCCATGATTCCCCAATCCCTGTTGAACATATGCTGCCCGTACAGATTGTAGTATTCGGTTTTTATCTGCTGATCCGGGTTAAGTGCGCCTGCCGCATTGCTTGAGCCGCTGTGGTTCTGGTTCTGATTCATGTATGCGTATTGCAAAGAAACCTGGTCGTTCATGCCGGACACCGGCAAGCCTGGCAGGCCGACATCAAAAATTCCGCATCCGCAAGCGCATGCAAAGACTGGAGCGGGTACGAGCGCAGCTCCAAGGAAAGCCATGGAACGAAATTTGGAGAGCCCAAGCGCTATAGACAGTGCCGAACGAAATATTTTATGTAATGATTTTGTTTTTGCGGTCACGCGAAATTGTTGCATTGTTTGGTCCCCTTTTTATTTATTTGAAAATTGTTGCTGCTGTGCCAATTCTTTGAGGCATAGGCATTATAGGGACGCTTGTGTTGCTAGCCCTGCGACATATTGTCGCAGGGGAATTCTCATTTATCGATGGATAGAAGCTATACGACTCTGAATTGAATGATAACTTTAATGATTGTCAGAAATTCTCCGCATAAAAATTCACAAATTAAAGATATTGGCCTTCTTACTGCTTTTTGAAACTCTTTCTTGCGATTACTTCTTCCCTTTGGTAAGGTGATGGCCGCTATGAGGCTCTCCCGATTCTTTCTTCCAGTATTGTTCGCATTCGCCTTGCTGTCCGCACAACAAGTCGGTGCAGAGCATGCATTGAGCCATGCATTCGAAGAACAGTCGCAGAAAGACAAGCAAGCACCGCATTCTAATACCTGTGAAAAATGTGCCACCTACGCACAGCTTGGTAGCGCCCTCAGTGTTGGCAATTATGATTTCTCCTTGCCACAGGCATCGGATGAAGTTGTACGGCATTACACATCCACCTTCCACCACTTCAACAACCTGGTCGCCGATGCGCGCGGCCCGCCTGCTCACCTCCAATATTTCGCCTAAACGCCAGTCTCTCATCCCTTGCGGATGAGGGACTGCTTCTAGCAATATTTTCGGAGAAACACCATGTTGAAGCGCACCCTATTGTGTGCGGCGCTATCCGCGCCGCTATGTGCCTATGCCGCTAATGAACAGGGGCCAAGTTCTACAGCCGGACAAGCTGAACAAACGACTGAAATCAGTAAATTAAATGCCATCAAGGGACAGCTGCGTAATGCCGTTGGGCAGCCTATAGCCGGGGCAAATATCACGCTCAAATCTGCTACCGGAGAAGTCATAGGGAATACCACCAGCAATGCAGAAGGAGATTTCAGCTTTTCTTCCATTGCACCTGGCTCTTATGTTGTTTTATCGGACAAAGCCGGTTACGAATACAACTCGTCAAATGTCACGCTTCAAGCCGGGGTGGTAAACACCACCATTACGCTGGCAGCATCTCAAGCACCGGAGATCAATATCACGGTAGCAAGGCTGAATGAAGCGCGCAACGGGCTGTCGCCCAAAACCGGCGGGAGTGTCTATCGCTTTGAAGAGAAGGATATCGACACTTTGCCACAGGGAGACAGCACGCCGCTAAACCAGGTTCTCCTGCAAGCGCCCGGCGTGGTCAATGATTCATATGGCCAATTACATGTGCGCGGCGATCACGGCAACATGCAGTATCGCATCAACGGCGTGATTCTCCCCGAAGGCATCAGCGGGTTCGGTCAGGCTCTCGATACGCGCTTTGCGCAGAACATCAATTTGCTCACCGGTGCGCTACCCGCGCAATACGGCTATCGAACGGCGGGAGTCGTTGAGATTGATACCAAGACCAAATTCGACAACGGCGGGCGTGTCGATATGTACGGTGGCAGCTTCAATACCTTCAATCCAAGCGTGGAATATGGAGGCACAAAAGATAACCTGTCCTACTTCGTCAGCGGTTCCTATCTGACAGACAATGTAGGTATCGAGAATCCAACGGCGAGCCGAAATCCGATACATGACACCACCCAACAAAGTAAGGAATTTGGTTTCTTATCCTATTTACTGAATCCGGACACCAAGCTGAGCTTAATGTTCGGAAGCTATGATGGGAAATTTCAGATCCCCAATAATCCAGGTCAAACGCCAGATCCCAACAATCTTGGGATACTCGGGCAGTTACCTGCCGGATATACCCCGAACTCCGGCACACTTAACGATCAACAGCGTGAAGTGAACCGATTTGTCGTTTCATCGGTACAAAGCTCGCTGAATGACAATATTGACTACCAGGTGTCGTTGTTTACGCGTTATTCCAGCACCCATTACATGCCGGACATCTTCGGCAATCTGGCATTCAATGGCGTAGCATCGGACGCGTTTCGCAGCAGTTCCAGCACCGGCATTCAGGCCGATGCCAGCAATCGCCTGAACGAGACACACACGCTACGCATGGGCCTGTTCGGGAGCGATGAAAATATCCAGAGCAATAACACGGCAATGGTATTTCCGGTCAATGCTTCAACAGGTTTGGTTTCCGGGGCACCCTATAACATCGTCGACAACAATCCCAAAAACGGCAATACCTTGGTTGGGGTCTATCTACAGGACGAATGGAAAGCCACCGGGAAGCTGACCATAAACTATGGTGCACGCTTTGACCAGGTCAACGCCTTCGTCAATGAGCATCAACTGAGTCCAAGACTGGGGATGGTGTACAAATTCAGTGATCAGACGACTCTGCATGCCGGATATTCACGCTACTTCACGCCGCCGCCGACCGAACTGGTTTCCACCAGCACGCAGGCTTTGTTTCAGAATACAACCAACGCGGCTCCAGGATTGAACTCTTCGGTAAAGTCGGAACGATCCAATTACTATGATGCGGGTGTCATGCATCAGTTGACCTCAACCACCAGCCTTGGACTCGACAGTTTCTACAAGCAGACCCGAAATACCATAGACGAGGGCCAGTTTGGCCCGGCCTTGATCTTGACTCCGTACAACTATGCGCAAGGCAGAATATACGGGGTTGAGTTGACCGGCAATTACAAGTCCGACAATCTTACCGGCTACACCAATCTGGCTCGCACCGTCAGCCAGGCGAAGGACATCATCTCCAGTCAGTATCTGTTCAATCAGGCCACACTCGATTACGCGGCAAACAACTGGGTAAATGTCGATCATGAGCAAGCATTGACCTTCTCGACCGGCGGTTCCTATCTATTGTCGGGCACGCGCCTGAGCAGTGATGTGATATTCCAGAGCGGTTTGCGCAACGGCTTTGCCAATACGACCAATCTGCCTTCCTATACCGTCGTCAATCTCGGTGCAAGCCGCAAGATCAATCTTGACGCAACAGGCCCGGTGGAAATAAGACTGGTCATCAACAATTTGTTTGACAAGGTCTATGAAATACGCGACGGCTCCGGCATAGGCGTGTTCGCTCCGCAGTACGGACCACGGCTCGGCCTGTTTCTCGGCCTGACCAAGCAGCTCTAATTTTTGCAATCAAGCACGGGTTATGCAGGGCATAACCATATAAAGGAGTCTCTCATGCAGGAAATACAAGAAACACTACAAGCCATCAAATTCGGCGGTGTAATCATCTACCCTTTGTTGGCTTTGGCAGTTTTGGCATTGGTGATCATCATTGACAAGTTCTATCTGCATTGGCGCTATATCAGACTGCCGTCATCGCTGTTCAACCTGATCGAAACATTCGGGTTCACTTGGGAAAAGCTGGATCAGGAACTGTCTGCATTGACGCCTGGAAATTACTACTCAAGGTTTTCCCGTATCATCATAGACAACCGCGACAAGCCGATCTGGTGGCTGGAATCGCGCGCCAGCGATGAAGCGCAACTCATCGAAAAAGGGATGGGGCGCGGATTATGGGTACTGGAAACCATAGTCACAGGTGCGCCCCTGCTGGGGCTGCTGGGAACCATCACCGGCATGATGCATTCATTCAATCTGATTGGCGGCGCTGGCCTCGTCGATCCCACCGGGGTCACCGGAGGCGTGGCACAAGCGCTGATTGCCACCGCTTTCGGTATCTTCATCGCCATCTTCGCCCTGTTCGGCTTCAACTTTCTGTCACGCCGCCAAGTGCAGGTACTTGAAGAAATGGAGCGTCTCGGTACGCGCATGATAGACAATATCCGGCTGAGTCAGCACGAAGGCGGGGCCGAAAAATGAAGATCAGGAAATCTCGCGAATACAAGCGTGGACGGATAGAAATCATCCCGATGATTGACGTGATGTTCTTTCTGTTAGCCACTTTCATGCTGGCTTCGCTGTCCATGCAAAATCTCCATTCGCTGCCGGTCAATCTGCCGCAGGGACATGCTTCACCGATACAGGCAAAAACGCCGGTTACTTTGACCATTCGATCCGATAGCCAGATTTTTTTGGATAAAACACAGGTTACACTGGATAACTTGGCAACCACACTGAAGACGATGCTGCCCAACACGGATGCCAGTATTATTGTCGCTGCGGACAGTAGTGCACCCAATGGCGTCACCGTGCAGGCGATGCTCAAGGCCCGCGAAGCCGGAGCGCAACACTTTCTGATTGCGGTCAAGCATGTCGACTGATGCCTCGACATGGTTGGCGCAGGAGGATGTCGGTTCTCCATGGCACCGACTGTACTGGACACTCCCAATTTCGCTGCTGGCCTGCATAATCGCATCCATCTTGTTTGTTTACTCTATGGTGCATTCGGTTAGCCGCACACCGGAACCGGTACCTGTTGATGCCGAATTGATAGAGCTTCCCGCTTCTGTACTTCTGAAGGCCCCATCCCGTCAGAATGCGCCTGCACCTAAACAAGCTTTGCCGCCAAGACAAATTCAGCAGGCCATTTCACCTGCTCAGCAAGATCAGCCAAGCGTGAACCCTGCACCGACTGCACCACCACCTGCAGCAACTCAGGCAACTTCAGCAACTACCAACAATACTGCCGTGCCGGAAACAAATCGCAGTGCACAGCCATCAGCCCAGCCACTGCCGGTCATCCCGGATGACTTGCGGCAAGATGCGATGAATGAAGCGGCTATGGCACGCTTTCATATAGCCGTCGATGGAAGTGTTACGGTGGAGTTGGTAAAGCCGACTCAAAATCCTCGTCTCAATAGACTGCTTTTGCAGTCACTGAAATCATGGAAATTCATTCCGGCCCTTAGTGATGGAAAGCCAGTTGCTTCTGTAGAAGTTATCGTCGTTCGGGTGCAAGTCAAATAGTCGACAAATTGTTAACCTCATTGCTAGGGTGGCTAGATGTCAAAAACTCTATTGCGTGAGCGTCTGTTATCAGGCAACCTATTTCGACAATCGAAGGGCAGTTGTGGGTTGCGATTTCAACCGGTCGACGCAACACTCTAAAATCTGCGTAAGCAGAAGGAGTGTTGAATATGAAGCGGAGAACTCGGATTTATTATACTGAAAGTCAAAAAGCATTGATGTGGGAACGCTGGAAGAAAGGCGACACGCTTCATCAAATTGCCCAGTTGTTCGATAGACATCATCCTTCAATACAACGTATTTTGGCAGAGACAGGAGGAATACGACCCGTACAACGGAAACGTTCTCAATTGTCACTGACTCTAGCTGAGCGTGAAGAGATATCTCGTGCGGTAACTGCAGGTCAATCAGCTCGCTCGATTGCAGCATCCCTCGGGCGGGCGCCATCGACCATCAGTCGCGAACTCAAGCGCAATGGAGGCCAAGAGGACTATCGTGCGAGTCAGGCTGAACAGGCGGCGTGGGATCGGGCGCATCGTCCCAAACCTTGTAAACTAGTCGAGAACCGAGCATTGGCACACATCGTAGCCGATAAGCTCAAATGGCAGTGGTCACCGGAACAGATTGCCGGATGGCTGAAGCAGACTTACCCAAGCGATGAAAGTTACCAAGTGTCACACGAGACCATCTATCGCAGTCTCTATATCCAGGCTAGAGGCGCATTGAAGAAGGAGCTTCTGGATCATTTGCGGCGTACGCGAGTCATGCGTCGTTCACGTCATCATACTTTGAAGACGGGCGATCACGGCAGGATCACAGATGCCGTATCGATTAGTGAACGTCCTGCCACGGCAGAAGACCGCGCAGTACCAGGTCACTGGGAAGGGGATCTGCTATGCGGCAGCGATAACAGTCAGATTGCAACCCTCGTTGAACGCCAGACACGATATGTAATGCTAGTTAAACTCCCCAGTAAGGATACCGAGACTGTCATCAATGCGCTGATTAAACATGCTCATAAGTTACCGCAGGAACTCTATAAATCGCTGACCTGGGATCGAGGCAGTGAGTTAGCCGATCACAAGCGATTCACGTTGGCAACCGACATCAAAGTCTATTTCTGTGATCCTCAGAATCCTTGGCAACGCGGAACGAATGAGAATACCAATGGATTACTGAGACAGTACTTCCCTAAAGGAACAGACTTGTCGGCACACTCTCAGGCGCAACTCAATGCGGTGGCTCGTAGACTAAATGAACGTCCACGAAAGACGTTAAAATTCGAAACACCGGCTGAACGGTTTAACCAATGTGTTGCATCGACCGGTTGAATCCGCAGTTACTTCCTGCCCTTCGAATGTCAATAAAATGTTGGTCTTGAGCGTCTCTTTCCGGGTGTACAACGGACATACACAACAAAGTAAGACAGGACTCCATCCAAGATAGGGGATGACCCCCTCTCGTCTGTTGGCTGCGTTCATTGCCACGCCCCCGCCGCCAGCTCCCCTTCATCCTAGGTAGGGGGCAAGCAAAAACCAGCCGTTTAAGTTCCCCCTGGGCGCGCTCGTCGGCGCTCCCGTTGATGTTACGGTTTTCCGTATCATACGAACTTTCGTAATCACTCTTTGGCCGCTTTCGGAGGTGAAACGGATATCTTTGCGGCCCAAACGGACACCCTTTTCAGTTAACCGCCGCAGCCAACTTAGCGAATATCGGATAATGCCTTTCCGACGAAATCTGGACTACTACAGATTATGTTCGTCCTTCGTGTTCATGAATATGCATTTACTAAATTGGCTTTGCGGGTTTTAAGTTAGGACAACTTCAATTGAACTTTTGATTTTCTGCCTGGAGCAGCTGGAGGAACAAATCCTGATATGCGACAACGCATCCCTTCGATTTTCTTGCCGTTCTCGAATTTTGTGGACTGGTAAGACATGATTTCGCGATTAGCCGTCATCTCAACCAACTCAACTCGAACCTTGGCCAAGGATATTCCTACGGCTTGAGCGATCTCAGCATCGAGTCGTTCACCATGGGTTTTAAGGTACTGGAGGATTTCATTCATGCTGGTGAAACGGCCGACTTACGCCGGCCATCCTGGATAAATCAGATCACTTACCGCCGTTTACAGCCGCCTTCAGTGTTGCACCAGCCTTAAATGCGGGTACTTTCGCTGCTTTGATCTTGATAGCTTCTCCGGTTGCAGGATTACGACCAGCGCGAGCTGCGCGCTTGCGCACTTCAAAGGTGCCGAAGCCAACCAAGGCAACGTTATCACCTTTCTTCAGTGTGGCAGTAACGATTTCAAGCAGAGCTGCAATGCAGCGATCAGCATCTGCCTTGGTGTTTCCTGTCTTGGTTGCGAGCGCTTCGATCAGTTCTTGACGGTTCATGTGAGAGTCCATTTGTTATTGGTGAAGAGGAGGATTGTTGTTTATATTTAGTCGATGCGCAATAGGGCAGTTTACCCATGGACCATTTGTCGGGACAACCAGCGCACATCCGGCATGCTATTTCTTACCCTCAACTAACCTTCTGATATGTATTGACCCGTCAAGTAATTCAATAATAATTCCTTAAGTCATCTTGCAGTGTGTGGGTAGCAGAACGGACGGCATTCCGACGGTTGATCAGTCTGATATGCGCGGGTTGGTTACCGCATGACAACCGATTCGTCGGGGAGCTGCCTCGCTCTAAATTCGAGGATCATTCCGTTACCGGACGCCTCCTAGCTGGATCGAGGATTCTCCCACCGTTGTCCATTCCGCTACCGACACACTGCATTCTCATGATGATTTCCCTTATGCGTTGGCCGTGGGTTGCGGCAGTGCCTGCCCGATCGCCCAGATGAAGCCTGCCAGTTCTCGTGCAATGGCCGTGCACGCCTGCACCTTCAGCTTGCCGCGGGCCTCGAATAACCGGTAACGTCCGCACAAACGCGTTTGTGCCTTCCATGCAATCTCTTGCACCGCCTCCGAGGTCTGTTCGGCACGTTTCTGCAAGACGGTTGTTTTTCTCGCGGGGTGGCGATAGGTCCAGGCCGCTTCCACCAACACCCGGCGTACATGGCCGTTGCCAGTCTTGGTAATGCCACCGCGCGACTTTGTCCCACCGCTGGAGTGTTCACTGGGCACAACACACAGATACGCCATCAGTTGCGGCGCGCTGGCGAAGCGCCTCAAGTCGCCGATCTCGGCCACGATCGTCGTTGCCGTCAGCAGGTTCACCCCGCGCAAGGCCATCAAACCTTCGATCACCGGCCAGAAGACCGATTCGCCTGCCGCGCTCTCGACCTGCTTGTCGAGCGCATCAATGCGCTTGGTCATCGCCTTGACCGTATCGATATATTCCTGGAACACGATTTGCTGCACCGGATGATCGAATTTCACTCCTTCCATCCAGCGATAGTGCGCCAGCGTCCAGTTGCTCTTGCCGTCATAACGTTTTCCATGCCGCAGCAGGAATGCCAACAACCGCTGCTTGGCTTGCCGCTGCAGATGCTTCATGTCTTCGCGCGCCCGCGTCAGGTCGCGCAACGCTTCCTGCGCTCCATCCGGCACCCAGACCGCCGTCAGCTCTCCCGCCCGGTGCAGCCTTGCCAGCATCAGGCTGTCGCGCCGGTCGGTCTTGACCCGGTCACCCGCTTTCTTCGGGATCAGCGAAGGAGCTACAACTTGGCAGTCCCATCCAAGATCCGTCAGTTGCCGATGGATGCCGTAACCGCAGGGGCCGGCTTCATAACAAAATGATAGATTCTCGCCGCCCTTACGAAGCTGTTTTACGAGCTTGTCCAACGCGTCCTCCGTATTGGCGATCTCCCCAACGTAGCGAACCTCTCCACCATTGGCTTCCGCCACCGATACCGCGATCGTTTCTTTGTGTACATCCAATCCAACGAATTTGCTAAACTCTTTCATGACCTATCCCCTCAATATCGGCTCTGAGCCTGTGGTTTAACCAATCTCAAGCTTAACCCGCGTCGCTTGAGGTGCGGTAGGTCAATACATGATGTCTAACAGTATTTTGTGTAAGTCTCGAACATACACTTAACACATTGATATTGCTTAATTAATATGTTGACAAGCTCAATTGTTTCGGGAATTATTCAATCCTCGGGTAGCGATGCCTGAGATAAAGCATGCAGCAAAAACATTGGCTCATCGGAGCGATCTAGTTGAGTCGATTGTCACCTGCGATTAACCAGAGAAAGAAAGGAGTAGGTCATGAAAAACCAAAATACCAACCACCGTCTCCAGGCAAATGCCAATCTGGTGAATCGCGTCACAACCACTTCAGACGTTATGCCAAGTTATTCGACCTCAAAACGATACTTGGCTGATTAACCAGCCCACACCGGGCTAACCGAATTTATTAAATTGAACAGGGCTTGTGCCCTGTATGAGCGTCATCGCGCGTCTTTATCGCAGCGGTGCCTCATATTTTTCAAAGGAAACTGCTGTGAAAAATTTACAACGGAATGCCCGTGCTCTTGCCATTGAGCAGAGAAAGGCCGCGAGGGAAATTATGGTTGATAAGACGATGTCCGAATACGACCTCGTTCATAACTTTGAAACCAGAATCTTCGTGCCGGCCAGTCTGCTGGGAAAAGATGACGAAATCGACGATGAGAAAGACAGGGTTGATTGCGACAAAAACGGAAAAGCGTCCATTGCCACCAGCAATGAAGGTACGTCCGCCGGCATGGCTTCTGCAGAATCGGTTAGTAAGATCGTGCGCAAACCATTGCGTCCGTTCAAGCGTTGCGTGCGCGTTTTCGAGCCCAGTGAAATCGCACGGGTGAAAAACGTCGGAAAAGCGACGTCAGGCGATACAAAGCGGCGGTTTGAGTCAACGATAAAGATCGCAGAGGAGCATGAAGGCTATCGCAAGCTACCTACGTTCAAAAACATTGGGCGAACACTGACGCGCCTGGAGGGGCAGTTCGGCAACTTTCGGTCCGTGCTCGATCATTTCGCAGAAGAAATGACATTGGCCGGAGCAAGCAAGGCAGAGTATTTCCGTATTTCGCCGGTTCTGTTCGATGGAGATCCCGGTGTCGGTAAAACCGCCTTCGCGCAGACGTTCGCGTCAATGCTTGGACTGCCGTTCTGCAAACTGAGTGCGGGAGGCATGCAGCATGCATCAATACTGACTGGAACAGCATCGCATTGGGCCAACGCGCAGGCAGGTGAAGTGTTCAACCTGATCTCGCATAGCCAATGGGCGAGCGGGGTATTGCTGATCGACGAGGCTGACAAGCTGTCTAATCGACAGGAGTACGCAATCTTGCCAGCGTTGCTGGACTTGTTAGAGCCTGAATCTGCCCGGAAATACAGAGATGAGAGTGTCGGCATGCATTTCGACGCATCGCGTCTGATTGTGCTGATGGCATCGAACAAGATGAATGATATGGATCCAGCACTTCTGTCTAGATGCCGTACGTTCATGATCAAGGCGCCTGGGGTTGAGCAGAGAATATCGATTGCCAAGCGCGTGCATATTGAGCTCAAAAGTAAGGCTCGCAGTAAGCGAATTGATTTGGATTGCTATGCAGTTCGAGAACTGTCTGAGGCAGACATCGACATCCGGGCGTTGATTATGGCGGTACGTAGCGCATTTGCGAGGGCGTTGCGCACTGGCAGCAAGATCTCTGTTCCCGAGAAACCGGAACAAAAGGCAATCCAGAGGGGGATCGGATTCATCAGAACTGAAGCGAAAGCTGATTGATAAGGAATATAGATATGAAACTGCAAATCATGAGTGACCTGCATCTGGAGTTCTCGACGTTCGAGCCAATCGTTGCGGGTGCGGACGTTGTCGTGCTGGCTGGCGACATCGGAAAAGCCGCGAACGGGCTCATATGGGCACGTGGTGCATTCCCGGACAAGGAGATCATCTACGTCCCTGGAAATCACGAGCTCTATGGCACACAGCGCCTAGAAACGTTGGCATTGCTGCGAATCGCGGCTAAGGAATGCGACGTCCATTTTCTGGATGACGATGAGGTCGTGATCGGTGGCATTCGCTTTCTAGGCTCGACGCTATGGACGGATTTCCGCCTGTTTGGCGAGAAAGCCAAGATAGCGGCGATGGTGGCAGGTCAGAATGGCTTGAATGACTTCCGCGTGATTCACGAGGGAGCGCTCGGACACTTCAGTCCGGCGCGTTCAATCGAGCTTCACGAAAAGTCCTTGGCTTGGCTCTCCGGAAAGTTGGACGAGGCGTATGCCGGCGAGACCGTGGTTGTCACGCATCACCTGCCATCTGCCAGGTCAGTCGTGGAAAGATTCAAGCACAATCTGCTTTCGGCGTGCTTTGCGTCCGAGTTGGATCATCTGTTTGGCAAAGCCGTTCTTTGGCTACATGGCCATACCCACGACAACTTGGACTATGAAGTGAATGGCACTCGCGTGATTTGTAATCCTCGCGGGTATGTGACTAGTAGAGGCGTAGAAAACTTCGACTTCAACCCATCACTCGTTGTGGAGATATGAGGAAACCCGGATATGGCAATTCTATTTCTTGATTTCGACGGCGTCCTGCATCCGAACGGAGCTTTCAGGCACAGCAATGGAAGAATCGTGCTGGATGCGGACGGGCACGATCTCTTCGAGCATGCAGAACTGCTGGCCGGGATTCTTGATCCTTATCCTCGCGTCGAGATCGTTCTGTCGACGTCGTGGGTGCCGACGCTGGGCTTTGCAACGGCCAAGGAATGTCTTCCCGACGCTTTGCAGAGGCGTTTGGTTGGTACGACATGGCAAGGTGCGCGAATCAAACTGACTTGGGACAGTATGACCAGGTATCAGCAGATCAATGCATACGTGGCACGCCGTCGGCTGACGAACTGGATCGCAGTCGAAGACGACGATATCGGCTGGCCGGCTGATAAGCGCCGTCATCTTGTTCATACCAACGAATGGAACGGGTTAGGGGACACAAAAGCTCAGCAGATGCTATCTGCCTGGCTTGACAGCCTGAAAGCAGGTTGGCCAGCGTGAACCGGGAGATTTGAAACACGCTGCGGAGCAAAATTATCAGCATACAAGAATCGGGTTAGCTCGGTCGGGAATTGAAGATGAAAAAGGAAAGATCAATCAACGTGTTTTTTGATACGGAGTTCACAGATCTGCATCCGCTGAAGGAGCCGAAGCTGATCAGTATCGGCTTGGCGTCCGATGACGGTCGTGAGTTCTACGCGGAGCTGACTGATACGTACCAGGTCGTCGACTGCTCTGACTTCGTGATTACGAACGTCTTGCCGCTGCTGGAATGGAAACGCGGAGATCACTCAGCCAGCATGCTTGAGGCTCAATGCGCATCAAAGCTACAAGAGTTTATTGAGAGTTTGGGCAAGGGCGAGGTTGTGTTGCGCAGTGATGCTCCCGGCTATGACTGGCCGTTGGTTGCTGACATGTTTAATTTTTACGGATGCTGGCCAAAGAACCTGCGCCAAAAATGCGGAGTGATCGGATTTGATAATCCGAACGCGTGGCACCGGTTCAACGCAGGTCTTTATGAATACTGGAAAGCGTATGCAGTCGAGCAACATCATGCCTTGGTGGATGCGCGCAGTCTACGTTTTGCATGGAAGTATGCGATCAAGAGAGGTGGTCGGAATGTTTGATGATGTGACGAATTTGATTGATGCAAAGAAGCATTTGAAGCCTGCAACTAGGGGGCCTATTGCCACGGGGTGGGAATGACTATCAAACACGTAATTTTTACATCTCAGCAAAGCGCCTGCGAGCGCGCGGCATGGAGCAATTGGTCTGTGATTAGCATCACTGACATAAACTTTGCCGACGCACCCCTGCAACATGGCTGGCAGGATGTTCTGCGCCTAAAGTTCGACGACATTTCTGAGATAAATCACGATGGCTACGTTCGGATGGGTGAATTACAGGCTCGCGCAGTCATCGAGTTTGTGCAACGGATGAATGAAGACAAGCGATGCGAAGGCATCCTGGTTCACTGTTGGGCCGGCGTGAGCAGATCGGCTGCGGTGGCGAAGTGGATCTCGGAACGGTATAGGTTGTCATTTCCGAAAGATTACGCATATGCCAATCAGCACGTGTACATGCTGTTGCGGGAGGAGAGTTTGTTGATATGAGCAGATTTTTTACGAGTGACCAGCACTTTGGACATGCCAACATTTTGAAGTATGAGGCCGAGAATCGGGTGAATGAGCACGGTCGCACGTTCAAGAACGTTGACTTGATGGACGATTTCCTTGTTGATCAATGGAACAGCGTCGTCAAGGAAAATGACGAGGTCTTTTGTATTGGTGACATGTGCATGAAGATGATGCTTTTGCGCGAGATCCTGCCATTTTTGAATGGCCGGAAGATTCTGATCGTGGGCAACCATGATCCGTTCTTCAAACGTGCAGTGAACGGCAGGATAGAAGAGGCGCGCGCCATCGCTATTGAAGTTGGCTTCAGCGATCTGCATGCAGAACTCGAACTGACAGTTCCAGGCATTGGTCTTGTTCGGTTGAATCACTTTCCTTATGCGCCTCCGAATCTTGGAGATCTGCAGGAATTTGAGAAGCGGTATCTGGAGCATCGACCAAAAGCTAAAGGCGAGAGCTTACTGATTCACGGCCACGTTCACTCTGAATGGCAAGACGCCAAATATCGAGGCATGCCGCCGATGGTCAATGTCGGCGTTGATCTGTGGAGTTTGAAGCCGGTCTCAGAAGCCGAGATCGTCGCCAAATTCGAATCGTTGAAAGGATAGGACATGAACGGACTTGCCAAAGCTTTCAAGACAGCAGTGCCGGAGTCTATCGATAGCATCATCACTCTTCATCGTGAAAATGCATCGCTTAGCGTGCTGGATGACGCTCATATCGCATTTATTCCGAATGTTGCTATGGATCGCCAGATGTCTGTCAAAGGGATGATTGAGGGTTGGTACGTTGTTAGATTGGACATACCGTCCAAGTTGTTTATTGCTGACATTATGTTTGGTTATAAGAATGGTCGGGTATTTCGTACGTCGCCTGTAGTGGCAATCAGCCCGGAGGCAGGTCTGGTTGTCACCAGAAACAGCTTGTACAAGCTCGGCACAAAGGGCGATGGCGAGCCTGACCTGGATCTGCGATTGCATGTGTGCCACTTCCTGCACTCGATCAACCTGGGCGAGTTCTTCGGCGTGTTGCATGTGTTTTATTGATTTGGGGTGAATGATGGCACTGGAACAGGTGATCTTTATGAGCAGGAAAGACGCCGAAAACTCGGTGAATCCGCGCTGGGCGGTGATCTCGATCTCTGGTCTTGATCCTGCTCGGCTACGTGAAGGTTGGCAGTCGGTGTTGCGGCTGGAGTTCGACGATATCGATCCAGATCCAAAGGCATTATTAGCTGATGATCCGTACATCCTGTTCGGTCATGACCATGCGAAGCAGATCATCGAGTTTGCGCATAAGTGCAACGAGTCCGGAGTGGTCGGCATTGTTGTGCACTGTCACGCCGGCATCAGCCGGAGCGCTGCAGTGTCTAAATGGATCGCCGAGAGGTTCGGCCTCGACTTTCCGGCGGACTATATGTTGTACAACAAACATGTTTACGAGACCTTGTGCAGAGCCAGTTTGTAAGGGGGGGGCGTAAGTAAGATTTTGAGATGCGCATGACTCAGAAAGTTGTTGCCTGGTCCTTTGCTTTAGCAGTCGTCTCAATGAGACACACTCAGCTGGTCTGACAACCGGCAAAAAGTAGTTCGCTCGGTTACAGGCTCAAATTCTACCGATAAATAGCGATCCGACATGGTGCAAGTCCGAACCGGCGTGGCGTTCGAAAAGAGTGTGTCTCACTGAGATTATTGAATGTGGAACCTGAATATGACAATTCTATTTCTTGATTTCGACGGTGTTCTGCACCCGAACGAGGCTTACAGGCACAGCAAGAGAAGAATTGTGCTGCATGCGGACGGACACAATCTATTCGAGCATGCAGAACAACTGGCCGGGATTCTTGCCCCACATCCTCGCGTCAAGATCGTTCTGTCGACGTCATGGGTGCCGACGTTGAGCTTTGTGAAAGCGAAGGGGTACCTTCCAGCCGCATTGCGGACGCGAATATTTGGCTCGACTTGGCATAGTGCAATGGACAAGCAGTGGTGGAACAGCTTGTCCAGGTATCAAGAGATTAATGCCTACGTGAAGCGACATCGACTCAGCGATTGGATCGCTGTCGACGATGACGACATTGGTTGGCCGGAGGAGCAACGTCATCATCTCGTGCATACCGACGAGTGGGGAGGCTTGGGGGATAGGGCTCCACAAGAAAAACTCTCAAAATGGCTTGAAAGCCTGAAAGAAGACTGAAATGGCAATCGGAGTATTTTTTGATACAGAGTTCACGACACTAGACGTGAAAGGTTATCTGGCGTTGATCAGCATTGGTCTGGTAGCTGAAGACGGGCGCGAGTTTTACGCTGAGCTCAGCGATACGTGGAACTCGAACATGTGTTCTTCATTCGTCATCGATATCGTGCTGCCACTATTGGAGGGAGGCAAGTATCGTCTGACCGAGGAGCAGACGGTGATCCGCCTGAAGGAATGGATTGAAGCATTAGGTGGCGATGAGGTGGTGCTAAGGAGTGACGCACCTATATACGACTGGCCGTGGGTAGCTAAGATGTTCAATTTCTATGGTTGCTGGCCAGTGAATCTACGCCGCAAGTGCGGGATGATCTATTTCAGGACTCAACGTCACCAGAATCGATATGACGCTGGCCTGACTGAGTATTGGAATGAATATCGCGCAAGGCGGCATCATGCATTGGTAGATGCAAGAAGCCTGAGGTACGCTTGGAAGTTTGCGATCAGGCTGTGAACTTTCGGCGTTAGGGAGCCATTTCATTTCCGGCATTAAGGAGCCAGTAGATTGTCGGCATAAAGGCGCCACTTTATTTCCGGCGTAATGGCGCCACAGGATTTCCGGCGTTAAGGCGCCACTTTGAACCCTGATCAGGGGCTCGAACTTTCATTAAGCAACTAGACTTCCGGCATTTTGCCGGGAGAGGTTGTGACTAAACGGAGGTTCGAGATGTATCAGTACCGAAATGTTTTGGTGCGCATGCGCCAAGGCGATTCTGATCGGGATATTGCCCGGTCCAAAACGATGGGACGCAAAAAACTCGCACAGGTTCGCGAGATCGCCAGCGAACGTGGCTGGCTTGCCCCCGAGTTTCCTTTGCCCGATGACGGAGTGCTGTCCACGCTGTTTGAGCGCAGGGAGGCATTGCCTGTCAGCTGTATTTCAACGCTGGAACCCTGGCGTGATCAGATCACCAAGTGGCATGCGGCCGGTATTCAGGGCACCACCATCCACGCCACGCTGGTGCGCAATCACGGTTTTACCGGCAGTTATTCCTCGATGTATCGCTTTCTGGGGCAACTCGTTTCCCTGCAGCAGCCGGATGTTCCGCTACGCCTGACGTTCAAGCCTGGCGAAGCGGTTCAGGTTGATTTCGGTGCTGGTCCGCTCATCACCGATGTGTACACCGGCGAGATCTTCAAGACCTGGTTCTTCGTGATGACCTTGTGCTGGTCGCGTCACCAGTATGCCGAGTTTGTCCGCGACCAGACCGTGGCGACATGGCTGGGCTGCCATCGGCGTGCGTTTGAGTCGTTCTCGGGCGTACCCTCACGCGTCATCATCGACAATGCCAAGTGCGCCATCACCAAAGCCTGCGTCTATGAGCCGGATGTGCAACGGGCGTATGCCGAATGTGCGGAAGGATATGCGTTCAAAATCGATCCTTGTCCTCCACGGGATCCACAAAAAAAAGGAATCGTTGAGGCAGGCGTCAAATATATCAAGGGCAGTTTCCTGCCGCTGCGCGAATTCCGCGATCTGGATGACGCCAACCGCCAGTTGCAGGCGTGGGTGATGAACGAGGCGGGCAACCGCATTCACGGCACGACCCGCGAAGCCCCTCTCAAACGCTTCGCCGAGGTGGAGAAAAGCCTGCTCAATGCTTTGCCCAGCGTTCCACCTGAGTTGGCCAGCTGGGCCAAGGTCAAAGTCCACCGTGACGCGCACGTCCAATACGAGACCAACCACTATTCGGTGCCGTTCCGGCTGATCGGATGCGACCTGTGGTTGAAGGCGACCGGCACCATGGTGACGCTGTACCGCGAACACGAAGCGGTTGCCAGCCATGTGCGACTGACGGGGAAAGGGCTGCGCGACACCGTGACCGACCATATGCCGCCCGAAGCGCAGGCGTGGCAAATGCAGGACACACAGTGGTGTTTGAAATCGGCCTTGCAGATTGGTCCGGCCTGCCATGCCATGGTGCATGCCATGTTCGGCGACCATGTCTTGATCAAGATGCGTGCTGTACAGGGCGTGCTGCGGCTCAAACAGAAATACGGCGCAGCCAGATTGGAAGCGGCCTGCCAGCGCGCCAACCATTACGGCACGCCGGGCTACAAGGTGGTCAAGATCATTCTTGAGAAGGGACTGGATCAGCTCGCGCCGCTGGCAGCCTTCGACGCACTGGCCACCACATACACCCAAGGCGGCCGATTCTGCCGCGATACCCAAACCATTCTTCAATGAGGACTACCATCATGCATCCAATTCCCGAACTGACACCCCTGCTCAAACAACTGCGCCTGTCCGGCATTCTGGACTCACTCGAGGCCCGCAACCGCGAAGCCATCGACCGCAAGCTGGCCTACACCGATTTCCTCAGCTTGCTGATTCATGACGAAGTCGCCCGGCGGGAGCAAAAGAAACTGGATATGCGACTACGACGTGCAAGCTTCCGTAACCAAAAAACACTGGAAGGATTCGATTTCGACCGACTTCCCAATCTGAACCGCTCGGCAGTCCATGATCTGGCGACTTGCCGTTTCATTGAAGAGAAAGTCGCCGTATTGATTGTGGGTCCGTGCGGCACCGGCAAAAGTCACCTGGCGCAGTCGCTGGGTCATGCGGCTGCACGCCAGGGCTATGACGTGCTGTTCATCACGCAAACCCAGCTCCTGAGCAGCTTGCGCGCAGCTCAGGCGACTGGCAATTATGCGCGGCGATTTAAATCCCTGGTCAAAGTGCCCCTGCTGATCATTGACGATTTCGGACTCAAACCCTTGCGTTCGCCTGAAGATGAAGACTTCCATGACTTGATCGCCGAACGCTACGAGCGTGCCGCCACCATTCTGACCAGCAATCTCGACTTTGATGAATGGGGTGAAGCATTCGCCGCAAATAAAATGATCGGCGCAGCGACGCTGGACCGATTGCGCCACGGTGCGTATCGCGTGGTGCTGGATGGAGAGAGTTACCGCGACCCGAAGCCAATGCCGGAAAGGTCAAAAACGCCGACAGGGAAAGGAGGCAAACCTACTCAAGCCTGAAACAGCTACACCAGCAGCAAAACAGAGTGAAAATGCGATTGCAAAAACAGCTCATTTCACGCATTCTTTACCCCCAGTTTGAGCCCCTGATTTGGCACTTCAAAGTGGCGCCATTACGGCGGAAATCAGTGGCGCCTTAATGCCGAAAAGTGACACAGGCGCGGTGTGTAAGAAGAAATATAGTGTTCAACCAGGATTTGAGAGAAAGTGTCGCCACCTAGATCGCCTCTCGTATCCGAAAGCGGCGGTGCAACTGTGCATCGTACACATGGTCCGCAACAGCCTGAACTTTGTGCCATGGAAAGTGCAGAAGGAAGTTGCCGCCGATCTGAAGTTGATTTACACCGCGTCGACCGTCGAACTCGCCGAACAAATGCTGACTGAATTCGAGAAGAAATGGGACAAGGATTACCAATCAATCGGGCTAAGCTGGCGGAAAAACTGGGCACGGATCATCCCATTTTTCGACTACCCGCCTGAAATCCGAAAAGTAATCTATACGACAAACGCCATCGAATCGATTAACATGAGCCTGCGCAAAGTCATCAAGACTCGCAGTTCATTCCCGACCGACGAGGCGGTGACCAAGCTGTTTTACCTGGCGCTGAGAAACATCAGCAAGAAGTGGACGATGCCAATCCGGGACTGGAAAGCTGCGCTGAACCGCTTCTCCATCCACTTTGCAGAACGGATTTCATCGAGTTAATCGAAAACCCGTTTACACAAAATTCCGGACACCCCCAAGACCTGCAATTACAAACTAATAACTAACTCCATCTCTTTGTCCGATACGTCGTCATCCTCGTCTGTCGGATGGTAAAGCTTTGCTCCATCTGACATAACGAACATATTCTTGTTATCACTTCGGCGTTCCCATATTTCCCTTACTCGACCGATTTGGTAGAAGCCACTGCCATTCATATTACCGGTTGTCATCAGTCCAACTTCTATATCTTGAAATTCATCTCTTGACGAATTTATTAATCCCAACATATCCCTTAAATGGCAAAAGAAAAACTCGCGTCCACAGGTGGCATTTTCGCCGACCTTCACGTTTACACTAAGGTAGAAAATTGGAATGTGGATGAAAAGCTCAAGCCAACGCCAGCATCGCTCACCATCAGGTGCCAACGGCGGTGGAAGTTTCAACTCCGCTTGTGGATAGGTACGGAACATTATTGGCTATTTTCACTTGTAAAATAGTGCTACTTATAGTCTGTCGCCTTAAAGTCGTCAAGATGTCAATCTTTTGTCATCATGACAAAGAGAACCTCCCAAAAGACAACTGCGCGGCTTAGATTTGCGGCAAATATGAGATTTGCCCGCCAACAGCTCGGGATATCGCAAGAAGAATTGGCGGATTGGTGTGGGCTACACAGAACCTATATAGGTTCTGTCGAGCGGGGAGAGCGAAATATCTCTATAGATAATATGGAGGCAATTGCGGTAGCACTGAGACAAGAACTAACTGTCTTGTTGAGTATGTAGAGTAGTGATTGACTTTGATTGTGAAATTCAATATTCGACATGATTTCATGCTAATTAGGCTGCAAACCGTACCCTACGCCACCGCACTCTTCCGAATCTCAGCCAACACCTGCACCATCAAATCCACCTTCGCCGACGGAAACACCCCCTCCGGCCCCAACGGATTGATATCGGTAAACGGCGACTCATACAGCCGGTCCGGTTCCATCACGCCGTTCTCGGTCAGGTAATCGACGACCAGGTTGATGAACTCAATCTGGTTGGCCGTTACCGCAGTTCCCGAGATGAACTGGCTGAATGCCTGCTTCGCGGTTTCATGGTCCAGCCCCACCAGCGAGCGGATGAACACGCCCAGCCCGTGGCTTTGCTCCTTGGCGCGCTCAATGATTGCCTGTGTACCGCCCGCTTCCACCAGCATGCGCTCCAGCTCATCTAGGTCGGAAGGTGTGAGCGGCTGATTGCGGCGCAGACGTTGCAGTGCCAGGTGGCTTTCATGCGCCTTGAGGAACTGGCGCGCCTTGTCGCGGAAGCGCTCGAAGTTCATACCGATACCCATTTCCGGCAGCTCAATCGTGGTGCCTTCTCCCAGTTCGTCTTCAAAGTCGGTGTAAACGACGATGCGCTTACCTTTCTCGATAAGCTTGATCAACGTGCGCAGCCGTTTGCGTACCGTCTCCAGCATGGCGACGGTGACATCCGCCCACCATTCCTCACCCATCATCGATTGAATCAAAACGATGTGCGCCTTGATGGCCGGGATGCTCTGCTGATCTTCCAGCGCGCTGGCAATGGCGACGATTTTTTCGCGCAGGCTGGCGAAGCCTGGATTGGCCTGCAAAATGGAAAGCTGCGTGCGCAGTACCAGCAAATCAAAACGCTTGGCCTCTTCGTCTTCATCGGACATCTCGGTGGGCAGACCCGACACGTATTGCGCCAGTTCGCCAAACTCCGCCACGCCCAACTTTTGCCACGGCTCAGTCTGGGCATATTTTTCCACCAGCCTGCGTTGTGGCCGCACCACAAAATTGTCGATGTTCATCGCCGCCACCTGCGTATGCAGCATCTCGGCCAACTCGCGGCGCAGTGTCTTGTCGTCACCGGTATCGCCATACGCATCTTCGACCTGGCGCATTGCCTGCTCATCGGTGAACTGGTTGTCCAGCTCGCCGATCAACTGCAAACGCGCCTTGAACAAGCGCGTCCCTAGCGCTTCGCTGGCGGCACCGTCGGTCACATCCGGGTTCTGGGCGAAATATTCCAGATTCTGGCAGTAGTCGAAGATGTAAAAGAATTTCTTGTCCTCATTCGGCCCAAACACATTTGGACACAACCGCGTGCCGCGCCCGACCATCTGCCAGAACTTGGTCTTGGAGCGCACCGCCTTGAAGAACACCAGGTTCAACACTTCCGGCACGTCGATGCCGGTGTCGAGCATATCCACCGAGATGGCGATATGCGGCATCTTGTCTTTTGCGGAGAAATTATCGATCAGGCTCTGCGCGTATTCGGTCTTGAAAGTGATGACCCGCGCGAACTCGCCTTTGTAATGCGGATAGTTGATATTAAAACGCTCAGCGATAAATTCGGCGTGGTCGTTGTTCTTGGCGAAAATGATGGTCTTGCCCAACCGGTCGCCGCCCGCCACCTTCTGCCCGCGCGTCATCACATGTGCCAGCACCTTGTCCACGGTGTCGGCGTTGAACAGCCACTTGTTGAGCGCCTCGGCGCCCACTTCATCGGGCGCAGTGCCGTCCTCGTTCCACTCCAGTGCGTCCCACTGTTCCTGTTCATCTTCCGATAGCTGATCGAATTTGATGCCCTCGCGCTGAAACTTGAGCGGTACGGAAACCGCCTCGGGCGGAACCAGAAACTTATCGGACACCGCATCGTCGAGCGAGTAGGCATCGGTCGGCACGCCGCTTTCAAGGTCGAACAGGCCATAGGTGTTGTGGTCGATTTCGTCCTTGGGTGTCGCAGTCAGCCCCACCAGCAAGCTGTCGAAATACTCGAAGATGGCACGGTATTTTTGATACACCGAGCGATGTGCTTCGTCGATCACAATGAGGTCGAAGTGCCCCACACCAAAGCGGCGCTGGCCGTCCTTCGCGTCATCAATCAACCCCATCATGGTGGGATAAGTGGAGAGGTAAACACGCCCCTCGGTATCTTTTTCAGTAACAAGATTCACCGGCGAAGAATCCGGCAAGTGTGTCTTGAAGGCGTTGACCGCCTGCCGCACCAAGGCCACACGGTCGGCCAAAAACAGCACGCGCTTGGCCCAGTTGCAGCGCATCAACACATCGGCCAGCGCAATCACCGTGCGCGTCTTGCCCGCCCCGGTCGCCATCACCACCAAGGCTTTGCGCTGATAGTCGGTTTCGATGGCTTCGCCGATGCGACGGATCGCGCGAGTCTGGTAATAGCGCTCGACGATGGCCTCGTTGATCGGCGCGGCTGCCAGCGATTTGCGCGTGGTTCTGCGCTGTATCATCAGCTCCAGCTCGGCCATTTTGAAAAAGCCTTGCACCGCACGCGGCGGGTAGCTGGCATCGTCCCACAGCCAATGCTCACAGCCATTGGTGTAGAAAATCACCGGGCGCTGTGCATACTTGGCTTCCAGGCAATCGGCATACAGCTTTGCCTGCTGCTGCCCCACCTTGGCATCGCGCTTGGTGCGCTTGGCTTCAATCACTGCCAACGGTTTGCCGTCATCCGCCCACAGCACATAATCGACAAAGCCGATCCCGGAATCGCTGGGCATGCCGCTCACTTCAAACTCGCGGTCTTGCGGCTTATCCAGCGGCCAGCCCGCTTCTTTCAGCAACAGGTCAATGAAGTAGTCGCGGGTTTGCGCTTCGGAATAATCGTGAGTGTCGGGTTGTGCGGAGTTGGTTTTCTTGGAAGCAGCAATTTCCTCGCGCAGCTTTTTGAGTTCTTCATCCAGTGCCGTCTTGTCGGCCAGCAACGTGGTGAGTTTTGCGTCGCGTTCGTGCAGTTGCGCTTCCAGCTTCTGCAACTGGCCTAGCGACTGCGCCGGTGCGGCGGAAGGCTGCGGCAGCAAGGCAGGCGAAAAACCCAGCGTGGGATCAGGACGCGACTTCTTGCCATAGGTGCGTGCCAGCCAGTAGCACACATGGAGCAGTTCACGTGTCGTCGTCAGCGCATCGGCAGGCAAAATTTTGCGCGTGCTGTGTACCGCCAGATTGCCGAGGTCTTTGATGAGCTTGGTCTTGGTGAATACTGCCTCGCCCGTTGCCTTGCGGAACGTGGGCTCGTGGATGAGCGCACTCAGGTGGTCCTGGTATGGCAGCTTGAGCGTCTTGTCGTAGGTGTAGAGCCACGCCACGGTCAGTTCCAACGCACGGCGGGAATAAAAACAGGATGCGCGGGCATCGGTGTTCGCCGTTCCTTCTGCTTGGGTTGCTGCCTCAAACAGCAACGGCCACTCGGGTTGAAGGAAGGCGAAGTTGCTCATTCAGAGTTCTCCACGAAAAGCGCGGTGTTGGAGGGAGGCGAACAGGTTGTCCAGTTCAGCGAGTGATTGCTGATGTGCAAGCTTAAGAATTTGAATTTGTGAGAATTTCTGTGTGAACGCTCGTTGGTCCTCAAGTGGTGGTTTAACAATCTTCCATCTTTTGAGTGCCGAGAGGTTGAAATATTTCTGAACCGAGGTCGATGCACTCTTGTTGATTTGTTCTTGGAATGCTGGCTGTTGTATCGCCTGATGAAGAAACTCCGGCAGCATTTGCTTACTGTCGGGCATTATCTTGCAGACACCTGTGGTGGAGAGCAACGCGTCGCCAATACCCTCAGGAAATATGCACGTATTTCCAATTGTCCCAACTCGTGACACCAGAACGTCAAACGGCTTAATACTGCTGCGTTTAAGTTTTTCAAATAGCGACTTATCTATATACAGGAGATTTTTCTTGGAAAACTCGCCTCCCTTAGTGATATTCGCAATTCGTATAACGGGTATACCGAACTCTCGGTAGTCATCTGGTTTCATACTTGAACCAAATGGTCCATCCACTATGGAATATTTTTCAGGAGCAGCAATTTCTTCAATATTGCTTAAGGGATAAAGCCCATTTCCTCTAACAGGGTCACCAAACATATCAATAAAAATTGCCTGCGCGAGGCTATCCAGTTGTGCCAAAACTTCCCTGCGCTTAGCCCGTAGTGCGTCGGCATGGTCAAGGATGGCAGCGATTCGGATTTGTTCGGGGAGAGGTAGAAGTGGGATGGAGAGAGATTCAAGAAAGTGCTTCGGTACTCGCCGCTGACCTGCACTACCAGTCATCTTGCGTTCACCATCAAGTCGAATTTTGTCGCGCCTCAGAAAGTGAACAAGGTATCTACCATTAAGCCGCTCGGGGTCAGCCCGAATTACATGGAATTCAGTAGAGCCGAAGCCATATTTGCGCTTGAGGAGAGCTTGTGCAATTTTCCCGTTTTCAAAACAGGGCGTAATTTTCGCTAAAAGAACATCCCCACTGGAAAAGTAGGTGTAACCTTGCCGCACATCGCTGAACTGACGCACTTCATTTGGAGTTGCGATTGAGCACCCTGCTTCCACTCCCGACATGGGCAGAAAATCTACAAGCTCTTCTGCCGATATAGATGCCACAGAATTCAATGTGGGGTTGAGCTTGGCAACTTGACCAAGTTGAACGTAGGAAACGCTACTCACACTAGCATCCCTGCAAGCTTATTCATACCAGCAGCAATCTCCGCTTCCAGCTTGTCCAGCCTCGCCATAATCACCTTGGGTGGCTCGTGCTCCACCACGTCATGCACCACTTCCTTGTAACGGTTAAGCGATAGGTCATAGCCGTTGGCGGCAATCTCGGCGATGGGCACACAGAAGCTCTGCGCAGTGCGTGGGCGTTGCAACTCTTTACCCTCGCGCTGCTCCCAGCGTGCCAACACATCCGGCAGGTTGTTCTTGGCGTGTTCAGTTTCGCTCAATGCTTGTGCAGGGGCAGCACCCAGCTTGTCCTCGGACAGCAGCGGTTGGCGTTTGTCGTCGAGGCTCCAGCCATCTGCCTGCATGTCGTAGAACCAGACGTTATCCGTGCCGCCTGAATTGGTCTTGGTGAAAATCAGTATGCCGGTAGAAACGCCCGCGTAAGGCTTGAATGCGCCGGATGGTAGCGAGATGACGGCTTCCAACTTGTGGTCTTCGACCAGCATCCGGCGCAGTTCTTTGTGCGCGTTGGATGAGCCGAACAGCACGCCGTCCGGCACGATGACGGTGGCACGGCCGCCGGGTTTAAGCAGGCGCAGGAAAAGTGCCAGGAAGAGCAACTCGGTCTTCTTGGTCTTGACGATGGCGAGCAGGTCTTTGGCAGTGTTCTCGTAATCGAGCGAGCCGGCGAACGGCGGGTTGGCGAGGATGAGCGAATATTTGTCTTCGTCCCCGGCGTGGTCTTGCGCCAGCGAATCGCGGTAGCGGATGTCGGGGTTGTCCACGCCGTGTAGCGCCATGTTCATGCTTCCGATGCGCAACATGGTGTTGTCGAAGTCGTAGCCGTGGAACATACCGTGGTGAAAATGCTTGCTGGCTTTGGCATCGCGCAGGATTTCAGGATGATGCTGGCGCAGGTATTCGCCCGCCGCCACCAGAAAACCGCAGGTACCGCTGGCCGGATCGCAGATGACGTCTTTGGGGTTGGGCGCGGACATTTCCACCATGAGCTGGATGATGTGGCGCGGCGTGCGGAACTGGCCGTTCTGCCCGGCGCTGGCGATCTTGCCCAGCATGTATTCGTACAGGTCGCCCTTGGTGTCGCGGTCTTCCATCGGCACGTGATCGAGCAAGTCCACCACTTTGGCGAGCAGCGCCGGGGTGGGGATGGTGAAGCGCGCATCTTTCATGTGGTGCGCGTAGGTGGAGCCATCGCCGCCCATGGTGCGCAGGAAAGGAAACACATGCTCGCCCACCACGATGTACATCTCGCCAGGTGCGAGGTGCTTGAAGCGCGACCAGCGCAGGTCGTTGTAATTCCGACCTTTGGCATCTGCGCCCACAGGGAAAATGCGCCGCTCTATCGGCTTGCCGAGGCGGATGGATTTGTTTTCTTCAAGGGTGTGCAGGTCGTCCAGCCTGCGCAGGAAAAGGAGATAAGTGATTTGTTCCATCACCTCCATCGGGTTGGAGATGCCGCCAGACCAGAAGGCGTTCCAGATTGAGTCTATTTGGCTGCGAAGTTCGCCGGTGAGCATGGGTTTTACCTGGCCATTCTTGTTGCCCTGCAAGTGCACGGGCGTGGATTGGTAATCTATTCTTTACAAAATAAATCGTTCATGAGTCGCTACTAACAAAATCAAAGTAGCGAAGTGCAAAGTATACCTCGTAGCGGTCATCAGTTGATTGGCATGCACTAGGATGGGCGGCTTCTGCCGTTCGGCGTTGTGTAGCGCTCGACATGATCGGCTATTGCAGACGCTTTAGGCCAGCCAAAATTACTTCCGCCCAATACGCCAAAGCAGACTCAGCACTAGAGTTGTGGGGAGATAATGGGCACAGCGGAGGTGTCGAGAATTTTGTGCAAAATAGCTGTCATAATGGTTTGTGAATACTGCGTGACTATCGACCACAGTGGGTACGACGCATGCATTGCGTCGAACCACTTTGCGTCATACAATCTACTTATGCACAGAGCAAACCGCTCCATATGAGCAATTTGCATTACTCAAAAGCCCCAATTATTGAGGCCGTTATTGATATTCAGATTGCTCCTCAATCTGAGGCTCCACTTGCACGCCTTAAGGAACTTGCTGATACGCTCAAAGACAGGTTCCCATCTCAAAACAAATTAAATTCTGTGCGGATGCAGGTAGAACACAATGCTGAGGACGCGGCAAAAAACAAATCAACCACGACGCTTGATGAAATGGGGATCAGGTTGGTGGATGAACCGAACACCCGAATACTTCAGCTAAAAAAAACGGGGCTAACCTACAGCCATTTACCCCCTTATTCTGACTGGGCTTCCTATAGCAGAGAGGCAAAAGAATATTGGGAGTTATTTGTTAAATATTGCGAGCCTAAAGTTGCAACAAGAACTGCGGTGCGATACATCAATCGAATTGACATCCCGCTTGCAACGGTTGCAATCGAGGATTATTTGAGTCTATACCCGCAAATTCCCGATGGTATTTCGCAAGATGTTCAAGGAATGCACTTGCAACTACAAATGCCACAAACTGACATAGCAAGTATGGCTGTGATTAATGAGGCTGTAGTTGAGCCAGCGACACTTAAAGGGTTTTCCGTAATTGTCGATATTGACGTATTTAATAGCTCAACTACTGCACTGCCAGATATCTGGAATTTATTAGAGCAGCTTCGCAACAGAAAGAATAAGATTTTTGAAAGCATTATTTCCAACAAAACTCGGGAGCTAATTCGATAATGAACTATGCCATACCAGCACGAGAGTTTTATATGTACTCACCTTCCCAGCGTGAAACTCAAACAGCCACAGATGCTCTGCGGAACATTATGGCTTCCATGTTTTCGCCGAACACAGCTTCGGTTGTTAACGAAATCCCAGTCACCAGCACAATTCAAAAAATCAGGAGCATGCAAAGCTGGGGAACAAACTGGGATGGAGTTGAGGTAACGGCAGTAAGCGCAAAGGCAGTTGCAAATGCGATGGCGCTCATTGATCAGCTATATTCAATCGCGACACAACTGAACATAGACTGGAATGCTCCCAATGTGACCGCTAGCTCCCTTGGTGAAGTTGTTTTGGAGTGGTGGAATCACGAAAAGAAACTAACACTCTATGTTGATAATGAACAAGCTCAATATGTAAAGGTTTGGGGTGACGACATCGATACGGAAATGGCTGATGGCCCCCTCGATGAAACTGCCATTGCGCCTACACTTGAGTGGCTAGGGGCATAGCATTGTCTTTCGTTGAAGACGAAGAAATCTTGTATCGGAGTATTTCCTTTAAACGGAATCAATGCGCCCGCGATGCAAATGGTAACTTGAGATTAAGTTCTCAGTCGTTTACTGATCCATCGCTTCAACCATCAGTGGACAGGGCCCGTCTTTTCGATAACGACCCATGTCGCGCCCAGAAATCTCCTGAAGATGGAATTGTCAGCTTAGTTACTATTGATGTGCGCAACATCAAAGACTTCAGGCAAACCACCGATAAGGGCAAGCCTAAAACGGATGAGAATGGGCAAGAGCTCATGCATGCATTTGATGTAATTCCTGACCCTGTAACCACTCACCCAGTAAATCCTGCGCACGCCCTAATTACATCCTCACCAGGCTACACAGGCAAAAGTGCATTTAAGCGCCTCATTGAAAGGCTGGCGCGCCTTGCCGAAAATAGAGGCTGGATAATTACTCCGCAAGAACAGCAATAAAACTAGCATCAACTGACTATGTCAGCATTGCGAATGCTGAATCGCCCCCAAAGTAGTAAACACCTGTTAGCCTGATCGTCTGGAGTGCGGTTCCAAACCGGCTGTTGGCTCATCTAACCCCTCACTTTTACGTTATGTGTAAAAAAACAGGTCCATCCGAGTCCAATATGAAAATCGAGTTCGAGGTTATTTCGAAGAGTCAGATCACGGATGCGATCCGAAATACCTTCGCTGAGGCTTTAAAGCGGCAAGGAAAGGTTCAAGGCAATCTTCAGGAAAAGGCCGACAGATGCAAGTTACTTTGCATTGCAAAAATTGATTCAGAAGTGGCTGGCATAGGGGCGATAAAAGTCAAAACAGGGTCCGATTTTTCGGCACAGAAAGCCTGTTTGCCTGATCTATGCAATGATTTTGAGTGGGAGCTGGGTTATTTGTTTACGGAGCCTGCGCATACTGGCAAGGGCATTGGAAAGAACATTGCAAGAGTTCTAATCGAAGCATATGGCGCAGGAAATCTAATGGCCTCAACAGAGATAGCTGCTAATCCGGCCATGCTTCGAATACTTGAAAATTTTGGGTTTCGGCAATACGGCAAGCCTTGGAAAAGCGCTATCCATGAGAACTATCTTGGCTTGTTCCTCCGGTTTCAGTGACTGGCTATGGCTGCGAGCAAACACATGACAAGTCGGTCAAGCCGTTCGCTTAAGTGGGCGATACCATATCAACAGCAGCTCAATGTGGTCGGTATATCATGAATTTGTCGCTTTGGACGCTTGCTATCGTTCTCCTGCTCATTGCATTTCGGCTTGTTGTTGGATTGCGCCTAGCCATCTGGCAGATTATGCTAGGCGGCGCACTAACCGTTCTTGTATGTCGTGCGATCACATTGACCCAGGCATGGCGAGCAATCGATTGGGAAGTCATCGGTTTTCTGTTCGGCGTATTTACACTAGGGCAGGCACTTGTTTCCAGCGGGTTGTTGTATCGATCCAGTACCCGTTTGTTAGGAAAAGTAGGGAACGCAGAGCTATTGGTTCTGACCGTGTTGCTAGGTAGCGGTCTGGCATCTGCGCTGCTCATGAACGATACTGTGGCGGTAATCGGAACGCCGCTCATGCTGACCTTGGCTCGTGTTCATAGATTGCCGTCAGTCCTTCTCCTGCTCGCCCTTGCCTTTGGCGTGACCATCGGCTCCGTCATGAGCCCGATTGGTAACCCGCAAAACCTGCTCATCGCCATCCATGGCGGGGTGTCTAATCCATTTTGGACATTTTTCAAATGCCTGACTCTGCCGACTCTTCTCAACTTGTTTCTCGCATGGGGTACGCTGCGCATTGCATTTTGGCGTGACTTTCACGGGCAGGCATTGCTTCATTCGGTGCCAGAACTTGATGACAAGCACCTCGCACGTCTTGCTGCACAAGGTGTGATATGTATGACGGCAATCATCTGCCTCAAGATTGTCCTGGCAATCCTGCCTACACCAATGGAATTGCCGCTGTGGATCGTGGCGGTCGGGGCCTGTGCGCCCATACTGATACGCAGCCCGCGCCGGATGGAGGTGGTGCGGCACATTGATTGGCACACCCTTATCTTCTTCGTTGCATTGTTTGTGCTGATGCAGTCTGTCTGGGATAGCGGCGCAATCCAGTCATGGCTACCACCAATCAACTCGTCGTTTGCCAGCGTACCTCACCTATTGGTAGGTAGTGTGTTATTGAGCCAGCTGGTTTCCAACGTTCCGTTAGTGGCATTGGCTTTGCCGCTCGTCCAGTCAGCAAGTTCGCATTCCGAGGCTATGCTTGCCTTAGCTGCGGGTAGCACTATCGCTGGCAACCTGACCTTAATTGGTGCAGCGAGCAACATAATTATCGCCCAAGCCGCCGAGCGAAAAGGTGAACATTTGGGCTTCTGGATTTTCCTGGCGGTTGGTGCACCGTTGACGCTAGTTAATCTATTGGTCTACTGGCTATTTCTCTAATATTCGCTGCTTAGTCCAGATTGCGGGCATGCTGCAACGGAGGATTCGCTCTCATTTACTGCCCCTCACCTTGTGCGTTTCAGCCAAAAACACCGCGAGCGTCGATGCAGCACCAACTGCCAACTTCGCATGCCGCGGTTGCAGCCCCCTATCGGAGCCGCTTTTTCCGTGGCCTGTTCCATATTGATTTCTCAACTCAGCAACGCCGTGAGTAATTGATGCCAAATTACTCAATAGCCGTCTTATAGTATTAGCCGCTTTTGCCTCTTCTGGTATGTCCTCGGGAGTCAATTGCAATATATTGACGGTACTCTTAACGAGCTTCGGCAGATCGTCCCCTTTTGTAAAAACTACGCCGGCATCCGTCAGGATACTCTTGCAGCAAGTTTCGACTAACTCCTTGGCTGTGCCAATGGCAAGCTCTGGGTCTTGATTCACGGCCGCTTCCATACGAGTGATTTGCTGCGAAACGTAGGCGACGTCTGTTCCAGAAAGAGTTTCTCGCGCCGCACGAATCCCTGGTGAAACGTGGATACCTACATACCTGCCAACAAATATCGGCTTACCTGAAAGACGCGCCTTTTCAACTAGCTGGAATCCGTCGTTACTCAAACAATTGTTGAAGAGCTGGCAAAGCCGCTCGCACTCGGTCACATCAGACCGAACTACTGGGTGGATAGATTCGCAAAGGACTCTAAGAAAGGTCTCGTCATCGCCACGCATCAGATTGAAGCGAGGGTCAGAGAACACCCAACCGGCATCCCAGTCATCGTTGTTCACTGTGTGTTGCCATATATCCCCGATAGCATCTTTGAATCGGCTATCTGTCGAAGGCATTGCTTCAAGATCCCATATTCTTGAAAGAAACTCGACTTCTTCCAGTCGACCGTAGAGGTTTATCTTCTCAAGAAAGACAAGGTCGAAGATGTCTCTTCTCGTTAGCTCGGATATTTTGGTAGCCATGGTGTCCTGTGATGAAGGCTAAAGTGCGAAATCAACGGATGGAAAAAGCGTTGTTTTTAGACGATCCAATAACACCTGGAATAACTCGCTAGGTCTCATGTGATTGCACTTTCGTTGCATTGTCGAGTTTCCGGTGGACGAATGATAAAAGAGCAAAAACATCGGCGGCGTCTTGCTCAGGCATTGCCCACATGACTTTAGGTGCGTGGGCAGTTGGATTTCGAATTGCGCCAAAAACGCCCACAAGCAGATGGGCGATCCCCTTTTGCTCGCTTATCTCGGTTTCAGTTTCAAGAGAGTTAAAGGCAAGAATTGGTGCCTTGGTTGAAAAGACTAGATTGACCAACTCTGCGCCGTCCATGCCTTGACCGGATAACTGGCGGATACGCTCTGCCATACCTTTGACTGCCTCGAGGACAGCATGAAAATAGTTTTCCTGAAGCAACTCGGCACGACAGTACTTGAGCACCTCAGAATGAGTTCCTCGCGACTCCAAAAGGGAATGCAATTGGCTAGCTCGCGCGAGTGCGCCAGAAAGAGTAGTCTCACGAGTAGCGTGAACCACCTTTCCGTCATCCCTGACAGAGTATCCTGCAAATGCAAGAGAGACGTTCAAACCATCCCGCCGCCATTCAAATAGCTCAGGCGTTGAGATGTAGCGGGCTGGCGCCATTGCACGATTGACGAACATGATGAGGTGGTTGCCGACCTGACTCTTGTTTTGGGCTTGCGCCAGGGCGTTAAACAAGCGCTTCCATTTGGTGAGCCCAACATCCGGGTCAACCAACCCCATGTCAGCAAGTATGTGGCCAATTTCGCCGCCACTGAGACCGTTCGTCGTGTCAGCCAAAACCTTGCATGCAGCTTGCAGCTGAGCAACATCAAAGCAGGGAATGCGTGCCATGGTTCCTAAGCGCCCTCACCGTTATTCATAGGACAGATATATTCGAGCATGTTTTGACATGATAGTCCGATCTTACCTGACCTTTCACTGGCGAAACTCATCTGTGCACAGCGTCAGGCATTATAGTGTTCGCTGGCGAATGTCTCCATATTTTGACTGCATGAGAGCATGCTAAAATCCAGACGAGTCTACAGACAGACCTTTTGCTACGATTCGTGGCATGTGAAACAAACGGCAAGGGCTTTGCTCTCCGCCATCCTTCTCGCGACGTGACTGTGTGAACGTTGCCTCGCATAAGAGTGTCTGTAGACTCACCCGTTCTTGGACGCTGAATGACACAACTAATCAAACTGAAGTCAGCGAAAAATCTTCACGATGTGGCAGCCCTAATAGGGTTTAAGGCGTCTGCGCTTTCGTTCATCTTGTATAAGAAGAATGACGCTACCAAGTACAAACAGTTTGATATTCCAAAACGACACGGCGGCACTCGAAACATCAGTGCACCGGTACCGGAGTTAAAGCTAATTCAGCGACGACTGTCTGATCTTCTTCAAAATTGCGTAGAAGAGATAAACAAGGCCAACGGCTCGCGTGACAGGATTTCGCATGGGTTCAAGCGAAAGCGGTCAATTATCACGAATGCCAAGGAGCATCGAAACCGCAAGTATGTATTCAATGTGGATTTGACGGATTTCTTTGGCAGCATCAACTTTGGTCGCGTTCGTGGATTTTTCATGAAGGACAAGAATTTCTTGTTACATGCGGATGTGGCAACAGTGCTAGCTCAAATCGTTTGCCATAAAAACGCCTTGCCACAAGGCAGTCCGTGTTCGCCGGTTATATCCAACGTAATCGGCCATGTGCTTGATATCCACCTTGTTCGGCTGGCTGCACGTCACGGGTGTACTTATTCGCGGTACGCAGACGACCTGACGTTCTCCACAAACAAACCAGAATTTCCGGCATGTATTGCCCAGTGTGATTCGGGCGATAAACACAAGTGGAGCCCGGGCAGTGAGCTTGCAACTCTGATTAAGAAAAGTGGTTTTGCTATAAATCCCATCAAGACACGAATGCAGTATCGTGATTCACGACAAGAGGTGACAGGGTTAATCGTTAATAAGAAGGTGAACGTTCGTAGTGAATACAGGCGCACAGTGCGTGCAATGGTTCATCACTTGTTTACCAAAGGCAGTTTTGATTTCGTACATAAGGTGGTCGACGAAAAAGGCGCGATGATCATAAACAAGGTGGCAGGCTCAGCAAATCAACTTCACGGCATGCTTGGTTTCATTGATGGAGTTGATCTCTATAACGAAAAACTGAACCCGCAAAACAAAGACTCAAAAGATCAATTCAGCGCCACAACCAAGGAGTCAATGTATCGAAGATTCCTGTTATTCAAGGAATTCTATACCGCGCAAACCCCGGTCATTATTTGCGAAGGCAAGACGGACAACGTCTACATCCTGCATGCGATTAGGAGCCTAGCTGCAACACATCCGCGACTTGCAACAACGAACGCAGATGGAGTTATCAAACTGGCAGTCAGAATCTTTAAGTATTCTGGAACAAGTACGGGTCGAATTCTTGGTGTCAACGGAGGAGTATCGGGCCTTTCACATTTCATGCGGCTATACGATCGAGAACACAAAAAATTTAAAGTTCCAGGAGCGCAACAACCCGTAATTTTGCTGGCCGACAATGACGCGGGAGCGAAAGGGAAAGGCGGTATATTTAACACGGTAAAAGGAATAACAAAAGCGGTGGTAGCTGGCACAGAACCATTCGTGCATATCACAGGCAACCTATATTTAGTTGCTACACCACTGAAATCTGGGGAAAAAGAGTCAGTGATTGAGGATTTTTTTGACGATGCAATCAAATCAACAATCGTTGGCAAAAAAACATTCAGTCTCAAGGATGATTTCGATTCAGATGCGCACTATGGAAAGCACGTGTTTGCGCAGAAGGTTGTACGAGTGCACGCAGACAAGATTAATTTCAGCGGCTTCAATCCAATCTTGTTCAACATCGAAATGGTGATTAATGCGCATACCAAGAATCATCTTGTCATAAGCCAGACGCCATAGCACCTTACTCGCATATTTCGTGCGCAACTAAACTAAGCAGTCCTCTCTGGGCAATGACTGCGAAAAATTGACCTGGTTATTGATGCAGATGAGGTTTTGATGTACTTGACGGAAGATGCTAGTATTTGTTTCCGTCAAGTCTCATAGACACTTGATTAGCGTAAAGCGGCGTAACCTAGCCGTTTTGGGATACTCGGCAAGTGTTGCGCTCCATATAACGGGGGAAGGTCATGAACAAGTTGGACACCGCGAGCATCAGTGCCGTCACCAGCAGCGGGTTGGAGATCAGGTTCATCGTTAACCTCTTGAGGATTTCTGTTTGCCGGCTTTGGCCAAGCGCAGGAAATTCGCCAATTCCTCAACCCAGCCCAGGCGCTGCTCCGGTGTAAGCGCCTTGAATGCGCGTAATCGTTCGTCGCTCACATGGTACGTGCGGTCGCCGGGGTTGAAAGGTTGCTTCATAACGACCTTGATCGTAGTTCCGGCAATCTTGTGGCGGTCCAGCGCGGCGAAGAGTTCGAGGTAAAACATAGAGGCGAATGGTAAAGGGATCTGGTTGGCTGCACCAGCTACATGGCGTGGTCAATTTTTTGCAGACCGATTCCCCATGCAGATCCGATGGCATGGACGGCCTTCTCGACCTGCCCGGCCATGTCGTGAGCGCCGGAAGAGCCAGCCGTGCGCACGGGTTGTTCGACAGGCCTGGCCTCGAAGTGCAACAGGCCGTCGTATTGGTTTATCTGCAGCAGATAAGAGGGCCGCTTGCGTGTGGCGACATGTTTGTCGCGCACTTCAAAGCACAACAACGCGCCATCCTCGCAGGCCTCCCCAAGTGAAACTTGCCTGGCGATGGCCTCTATGAATGGCTGGGCAAGATTAAGGCCCGGCGCCAGTACCATGCGGTATTGCCCCTTGCGTTCGATAACGAGCCGCTTTTCGGACGGCAACAGCTTGCCTTTGCCGAAGATAACCAGAACAGTGATCAGCAAAACCCAGAATATCGCCTCGGCGGAAGCGAAAACGACCGGCAAGATAAATTCCATTATCTTGTGCATGCTGCTGCCCTCAGGAAGGGGGTGTGTCTTCTAGTGGACGCCAAGCAACTCGACATCGAACACCAGCGTCGCGTTCGGCGGAATCACACCGCCCGCACCTCGTGCGCCATAACCCATGTTCGCGGGAATGATCAACGTGCGTTGTCCACCCACTTTCATCCCTTCAACGCCCACATCCCAGCCCTTGATGACCTGACCCGCCCCGAGCTGAAATACAAAAGGATCGTTGCGATCGCGCGAACTGTCGAACTTGGTGCCTTTATGCCCGGGAGCAGCTTCGTCGTACAGCCAGCCCGTGTAATGCACGGTTACCTGCTGTCCTGCCTTGGCTTCTGCGCCTTTGCCCAATTTGACGTCGGTTTTGATGAGTTCGGTCACTTTATTAGTTCCTGCGGCTGGTGAGACCTGCTCAGAGCAGGCGCTGGTTGAAATAGTGCCGATTGCCAACAACAGGGCCAGTGGTAAAAAGCTAAAGTGATTCATTTAATGTCTCCTCCGGATTTTGCAGGGTTGGCACAATGTGCCTGACCCTGGCCAACTCTAGTTAATTTCAAGCAACTCCACCTCAAACACCAGCGTCGCATTCGGGGGGATCACGCCACCCGCGCCGCGCTTGCCGTAGCCCATTTCCGGCGGGATCACCAGCGTGCGCTGACCGCCCACCTTCATGCCTTGCACGCCCATGTCCCAACCCTGGATGACTTGGCCCGCCCCGAGAGGGAAGTCGAACGGCTCATCGCGGTCGCGCGAACTGTCGAACTTGGTGCCCTTGTTCTCCGGTGCGTTCTTGTCGAACAGCCAGCCGGTGTAGTGCACGGTGACGTGCTGACCTTCATTGGCTTCCTCGCCTTCGCCGAGTTTGGTGTCGACAATATCGGTCCTGATCACCTTAAGCAGCTTCACGTCGAACACCAGCGTCGCATTCGGCGGAATCACGCCGCCTGCGCCGCGCGGGCCATAGCCCATCTCCGGAGGAATGACCAGTGTTCGCTGTCCACCTTCCTTCATGCCTTGCACGCCCTCATCCCAACCCTTGATGACTCGGCCACCACCCAGCGGGAAGTCGAACGGATCGTTACGATCGAGTGAGCTGTCGAATTTCGTGCCCTTGTTCCCGGGTGCGCTCTCGTCGAAGAGCCAGCCGGTGTAATGCACGATCACGGTTTGTCCGGCTTGCGCTTCTGCGCCTTCGCCCAGTGTGGTGTCGGTTTTGATGAGGGTGGTCATGGTGCGTGTTCCTTAGTGGTTGGTTATTGTAGGGTGCAATAAGCGTAACGTATTGCACCATTGATTTGTGACATCCGGGGCAATGCCCGTTTGTTATTGCACTCTACGCGTTGCAGTAACCCGGGTGCCTCGATTGTTTCGTTAAGTCGGCATATTTGCATTCGCCTTGACCAGTGATGCCATTGAAACCGAATCCGGGCACTGTACTTTATCAAGTCCGTCAATGACCCCGGCCTGATTTTGCGGGGGCTGATTCTGACTGACCTTCCATTTTCCGGACAGACTGGAAATAACGATCTCGACGCCAATAACAGCCGCGATCAACTTCTCGGTGAAATCCCGAGGTGCATCCGAGACTGCCCATGGCTCGGTGAAACGCCGTTCATTATGAGCCGTTAGCACTTCAAGCTGGCTGCGCACCCAGGATGCATCGTCTATCACCTGCAAAGTGCCATACGCATGGACAACGGCATAGTTCCAGGTCGGAACGACTTTGCCGGACTCCTGCTTGGTTGCGTACCAGGAAGGTGAGATGTACGCATCCGGACCGTGAAATATGACCAGCGTTTCAAGGCCGGCTTGCAGATCGCGCCACATCGGATTCGCACGGGCCACATGACCGCGCAATGTGCCAAAGGGAGCGGGCTCCGTAGAGAGATACAACGGGATGTGGTTTGCATTGAGTCCCTGCGAGGACATCGTGACCACCGTCGCGAGAGGCCGCTCACGCATCAATTCGTGCATGACCTCGACCCTCGGCTCGTCAAAATGCTGGGGAACGTACATGGCTTTCCGCTAGTAACTCAGTACCGGTGCGAGCCAGCGTTCCGCCTCATCCACCGTCCAGCCCTTGCGTTGCGCGTAATCTGCCACCTGATCCTTGTCTATCTTGCCGGTGGCAAAGTATTGGGCCTGCGGGTGCGAAAAATAGAAGCCACTCACGGCAGCGGTGGGCAGCATCGCAAAGCTTTCGGTGATGGTGATGCCCGCGTTCTGCGGTGCCTGCAGCAGATCGAACAAGGGTCCCTTCTCGGTGTGCTCGGGGCATGCCGGATAGCCGGGCGCAGGACGGATGCCGCGATATTTTTCGGCGATGATGTCTTCGTTGCTCAAGCCTTCATCTGACGCATAGCCCCAGAACTCGCGGCGCACACGTAAATGCAGATGCTCTGCAAACGCCTCTGCAAGGCGATCTGCGAGGGATTTCAGCATGATCGCATTGTAGTCGTCGTTCTGCTTTTCGAACTCGGCCACGCGCGCATCGATGCCGATACCGGTGGTGACGGCGAAGGCGCCGATGTAATCCTTGACCTTGCTTTCTTTCGGCGCGATGTAATCGGCCAGGCAGTAGTTCGGGATGTCGTCCGGCTTCTTGGTCTGTTGGCGCAGATTGTGCCAGGTCATGGCCACTTTCTTGCGCGTTTCGTCGGTGTAGATCTCGACGTCGTCGCTATTTACAGCATTGGCCGGGAACAGGCCGAACACCGCATTGGCGGTGAGCCATTTCTCCTCGACGATCCTCTTCAGCATCGCTTGCGCGTCGGCGAACAGCTTGCGTGCCTCTTCGCCAACCAGCTCGTCCTGCAAGATCTTCGGATAGCGTCCGGCAAGTTCCCATGCCTGGAAGAACGGCGTCCAGTCAATAAACTCTACGAGTATCTCCAATGGATAGCCTTCCAGCTTTTGTACGCCAAGCAACTTGGGTTTGGGCGGTGCGTACTTCTTCCAGTCCGTCTTTACGCCGTGCGCCCGTGCTTCTCCCAGCGTGACGTAACTGGCTTTGCCTTTTTTGCCTTCGTGCTGTGCCCGTGCCGCTTCATAGTCAGCCTTGATTTCCGCCACATAACTGTCGCGCAAAGTACTGCTCAGCAGATTGCTGCACACGCCCACCGCACGCGAGGCATCGTTGACATACACGGTGGGGCCGCTCGGGTAATTCGGCTCGATCTTCACGGCAGTATGCACGCGCGAAGTGGTCGCGCCGCCGATCAGCAGCGGTATCTTGAAGCCCTGGCGTTCCATCTCCTTCGCCACATGCGCCATCTCTTCCAGCGAAGGGGTAATCAGGCCGGAGAGGCCGATGACGTCGGCGTTGTGTTCGCGCGCGGTGTCGAGGATCTGCTGGCACGGCACCATCACGCCCATGTTCACCACTTCGAAGTTGTTGCACTGCAACACCACGGTGACGATGTTCTTGCCGATGTCGTGCACATCGCCCTTCACGGTAGCCATCACGATCTTGCCTTTGGTGCTGGTGTCGCCGGAACGCAGTTTTTCCGCCTCGATGTAGGGGATAAGGTGCGCCACGGCCTGCTTCATCACGCGTGCCGATTTCACCACTTGCGGCAGGAACATCTTGCCTGCGCCGAACAGGTCGCCGACCACGTTCATGCCGGTCATCAGCGGGCCTTCGATCACCTCGACCGGGAATTTGGCCAGCAGGCGCGCTTCTTCGGTGTCCTCGACGATATAGGTAGTGATGCCGCGCACCAGCGCGTGCGTCAGGCGTTCCTGCACCGTACCCTTGCGCCACTCGATATCTTCGACTTGTTCCTTGCCGCCGCCTTTGACCGACTCGGCCAGCTTGACCAGCTTCTCGCCCGCTTCTGGATTGCGGTTGAGTACAACGTCTTCAACCGCGTTGCGCAAATCTTTGGGAATCTCTTCGTACACGCCGAGCTGTCCGGCGTTGACGATGCCCATGCCCATGCCCGCCTTGATCGCGTGATACAGGAATACGGTATGAATGGCTTCGCGCACCGGATCGTTGCCGCGGAAGCTGAACGACACGTTCGACACACCGCCGGAGATCTTGGCGTAGGGCAGGTTCTTCCTGATCCAGGCCGTTGCCTCGATGAAATCCACCGCGTAATTGTTGTGTTCTTCGATGCCGGTCGCAATGGCGAAGATGTTCGGGTCGAAGATGATGTCTTCGGGCGGGAAGCCGACCTTGTTCACCAGGATGTCGTAGCTCCGTTTGCAGATCTCGGTCTTGCGTTTATAGGTATCGGCCTGGCCCTGCTCGTCGAATGCCATCACGACGGCGGCGGCGCCATAGCGGCGCACCAGCGTGGCGTGCTTGACGAAATTTTCCTCGCCTTCCTTGAGCGAGATGGAATTGACGATGGACTTGCCCTGCACGCACTTCAGCCCCGCCTCGATGATGCTCCACTTGGAGGAGTCGATCATCAGCGGCACTTTGGAAATGTCCGGCTCGGACGCGATCAGGTTGAGAAATTTCACCATCGCGGCTTCGCCGTCCAGCATCGCCTCGTCCATGTTGACGTCGATCACCTGCGCGCCGGTTTCGACCTGCTGCTTGGCGACTTCCAACGCCTCGTCATATTTGCCTTCGAGGATCAGGCGCTTGAATTTGGCGGAACCGGTGACGTTGGCGCGCTCGCCCACGTTGACGAACAGCGAATCGTCGCCGATGTTGAACGGTTCCAGCCCGGACAAGCGGCACTTCTTCTCGATGTCCGGTAGCTTGCGCGGCGGCACATCCTTCAACGCTTCGGCAATGGCCTTGATGTGCGCAGGCGACGTGCCGCAACAGCCGCCCGCGATATTGAGGAAGCCGCTGGTGGCAAACTCTTTCACTAGTCTGGCAGTCGTCTCCGGCGCTTCGTCATAGCCGGTCTCGGACAATGGATTGGGCAGGCCCGCGTTGGGGTGTGCGCTCACGTAGCAACTCGCCACGCGCGACATCTCTTCCACATAGGGCCGCATCAGTTCCGCACCCAGCGCGCAGTTGAGGCCGATGGAAAGCGGGCGGGCATGCAGCAAGGAATTGCAGAAGGCTTCAGTGGTCTGGCCGGAAAGCGTGCGTCCGGAGGCATCGGTGATCGTGCCGGAGATCATGATCGGCACGCTCATATTGTGTTGCTCGAAATGGCGTTCGATTGCGAACAGCGCGGCCTTGGCATTCAGCGTGTCAAAGATGGTCTCGACCATTAGCATGTCCGCACCCCCATCGAGCAGGCCGCGTATCGCTTCGGCATAGCTCTCTACCAGTTCGTCGAAAGTGACGTTGCGCGCACCGGGGTCGTTCACATCCGGCGAGATGGAGGCGGTGCGACCGGTTGGGCCGAGCACGCCTGCGACGAAGCGCGGCTTTTCCGGTGTGGAAAATTCGTCGCACAACCCGCGCGCCAGTTTGGCTCCCGCCACGTTTAGTTCATACACAAGATGCTGCAACTCGTAGTCCGCCATCGAGATTGAAGTGGAGTTGAAAGTGCTGGTCTCGAGGATGTCTGCACCCGCTTCCAGATATTCTCGATGGATGCCGCCGATGATGTGCGGCTGGGTCAGCAGCAGCAGGTCGTTGCAGCCTTTTACATCGATCGGATGGTCGGCGAAGGTCTTGCGCTCACCCTTGTAGTCAGCGAAGAGTTCCGTGCCGCGGTAGTGCGCCTCGGTCAGCTTGTAGCGCTGGATCATGGTTCCCATCGCACCGTCCAGGATCAGGATGCGTTGCTGCAGGAGTTTTTCGATAGGGTGCGAAGCGTGGTTCATGGTGCGTAAGTCGATAAAAGGACGCGGATTTTAGCATGCTGAAGAGCGTGGCTTGATCCGGTTCTGAATAATCAATACCATTGGTAAGGTTATTGTGCGCCTTTCCGGCAATAATTTTTGGATGAGATATACGGTATGTAATTACGTTTAGGAGCGTCAATGGGTAAATTGATATGGACGGAACAGTTCAACGTTGGTATCGAAGTTATCGATCAGCAACATCGCAAGATTGTCGAATACCTCAATCAACTGGATGACATAAATTCCAGGGTTCACTCGAACATGGAGATCGGTAACTTGATCAATGCACTGATTGATCACACGATCCATCACTTCAACTTTGAAGAAAAGATACAGCAAGAAGTGGGGTACCCGTATATCAAAGCCCACCAGAGACTGCATGTTCAGTTTGCCAAGCGTCTGGCCAACTTTCAAACAAGATTCGCTGAAGGCGAGGATATTTCAGGGGAACTGGAAAGCTATTTGACCAATTGGTTGTTGGACCACCTCAAGCACGACGATACCGACTATGCTGAGCTGGCAAAGCAGCATCTGCAGGCGCAACCTGATTTCCAGAAACAAAACAAGGGAATATTTGCGCGCCTGTTCGGATGACGGGCGGAGGACTAAAAGCTCATGCGCCGATATTGCACTGCTTCGGCGATATGAACCGCCAGTATGTTTTCGCTGTCGGCAAGGTCGGCGATAGTGCGCGCTACCTTGAGTATCCGGTGATAAGCGCGGGCTGAAAGATCCAGACGAGTGATGGCTTGGCGCAGCAGTGTCTCTCCCTTCGTATCGGGCGCGCACCATGTATCTATTTCGGCGACGGAAAGCAGCGCGTTGGGTTTGTCTTGGCGCACAAGCTGCCGCTGCCGCGCGTCTTCTGCCCTGGCCTGTATCGGCGCACTGTGTTCGCCGTCAGCCTGTTTGAGCAAATCCTCCTGCGGCACGGCGGGCACTTCAATCTGGATGTCGATGCGATCCAGCAAAGGACCGGATATCTTGCCGCGATAGCGCGAAATCTGGTCCGGTGTGCAGCGGCACTTGCCATTGTAGTGCCCGAGATAACCGCAGGGACACGGGTTCATCGCGGCAACCAGTTGGAATTGGGCACGGAAATCTGCCCGGCGTGCCGCTCGCGAGATGGTGATGCGTCCGCTTTCCAGGGGTTCCCGCAGCACTTCCAGTACACCCCGGTCGAATTCCGGCAGTTCATCCAGGAATAAAACGCCATGCATGGCGACCGAGATTTCACCGGGACGCGGATTGCTGCCGCCGCCGACCATTGCAACGGCCGAGGCCGTATGATGGGGCGAACGGTAAGGCCTGCGTTTCCAGTTTTCCACTTCGAACATACCGCCCAGGGATTGCATGGCGGCACTTTCCAATGCTTCCTGCTGCGTCATTTGCGGCAGGAGGCCGGGGAAGCGAGCGGCCAGCATGCTCTTGCCCGTTCCGGGCGGGCCAGACATCAGCACGCTGTGCCCGCCTGCCGCGGCGATTTCCAGTGCGCGCTTGCATTGCGCCTGACCTTTGACATCGCGCATGTCGGGGTAGTGAAGAACGGCGGCTTGCGTATCGGGTACATGGCGGGTCAAGGCATCGCGTCCCGCAAGATGGGCAGCCACCTGCAGCAGCGATTGAGCGGGATAGACAACAGCATCTTCAACCAGTGCAGCCTCGGGTGCATTAATGGCGGGCAGGATAAATGCGCGTCCACTGTTCGCGGCGCGGTAGGTCATCGCCAGGGCGCCGCGTATGGCGCGCAACTCGCCGGTCAGCGCCAGTTCGCCCGCATACTCATATTCGGCAAGTTTGTCGGAAGGTATCTGGCCGGACGCAGCCAGAATGCCCAGCGCGATAGGCAGATCGAAACGTCCGCTCTCTTTTGGCAGATCGGCAGGGGCAAGGTTGACGGTGATACGCCGTGCGGGAAACTCAAACTGGCAATTCTGCAATGCCGCGCGGACGCGGTCCTTGCTTTCCTTCACCTCGGTCTCGGGCAGGCCGACGATAGTGAAATTGGGCAATCCGTTTGCAAGGTGCACCTCAACGGTGACCAGCGCGGCGTCCATCCCCGCCAGACCGCGACTGTATAAAACAGCCAGCCCCATTTGTTAGCGTTGCGCTTCCAGTGCGGCCAGGCGAGCTTCGAGTTTCTCCAGACGCTGCGCCAGCACTTCAAATTCCTCGCGCGTGACCAGATCGAGCTTGGAGAACCCCTGCGCCAGCAAAGCCCGAGCATTCTTCTCGAAATCCTTGGCGGGGCTGTTGGCAACGGCTTCGCTCAATTTGGAGGACATTTCTTCAAAAAATTTTGCGTTCAGCATAACGAATAACCCTTAATTGACTAGGGCGCTAGTGTATCAAATAGTTGGCGCACCGCTCGGGTGCGCCGCACTGTTTTCGTGCATGGACTTGGTGCGCCGTACTTTCCAAAATAATTACAATCCTGTCACAAACCGAGTATCGGCGCGGTATTCCATGGTTGGCACAGTTTCTGCTGAGAGGTAGGCGTGGATACTTTCATCCCACTTAATTTAATAACGAAAGGAAACACCATGCTTAAGAACAAACTGCTAGTTGCTGCCTTGGTCTCTGCTTTCTCTGTGAGCGCAATGGCTGATGATGCTCCGGCTGCACCGGCATCGCCATTTTCTACCAACGTGGCACTGACGACCAACTACCTGTATCGCGGTATTTCGCAAACTGGTGGCAAGCCGGCCATCCAGGGCGGTTTTGACTATGCAAATGCCAATGGTCTGTACATCGGTACATGGGGTTCAAGCATCAGCTGGTTGAGTGACGGTGGAGCTGCCGCAAATGCAGGTTTGGAACTGGATACTTACGGTGGTTACAGGTCCACCGCAGGCGCATTGGGTTATGACGTAGGCTTTCTGCGCTATAACTACCCAGGTACCTACGCACCAGGTGCAACCAAGGGTGATACCAACGAAATCTACGGCAAGTTGACCTATTCGTATTTCTACGTGAAGTATTCCTACAGCCTTGGAGATACTTTTGGCGTGCCGGACGCAAGTGGCACGAACTATATAGATATAACAGGAACCTATCCTATCCCGGATACGACCTACACTCTGGCGGCTCACTATGGCAAGCAAAGCTATAGTGGATCATCTGCCAAATATAACGCTTATGTTGCCAATGTTTTGGGCGGCTTTTCACCTACATATTCGGACTACAACATCAGCCTTTCTAAGGATTTGACGAATGGTTATGCGGCTAGCCTGACCTACAGCAATACAAATGCCACCGCGGCATACAACAGCACGGTTTATGGAACGACCAACAAGTTGGGCAAAGGCGTCGCAGTATTGGCGCTGAGCCGTACGTTCTAATTAAGTAAGTAGGTAGCCAGGCAAGCGGGGCGACAACGCTCCGCTCAACTCAAGGAGAAGTGAATATGAAAATCGTCACTGCAATCATCAAGCCGTTCAAGCTCGACGAGGTGCGTGAAGCGTTGTCCGCCATCGGCGTGCAGGGCATCACTGTCACCGAAGTCAAGGGCTTTGGACGGCAAAAGGGCCACACCGAGCTGTATCGCGGTGCGGAATATGTAGTCGATTTCCTGCCCAAGATCAAACTGGAAGCGGCCATCAAGGCTGACCAGCTGGACAGCGTCATCGAAGCCATCGAAAAATCTGCACAGACCGGCAAGATCGGCGACGGCAAGATCTTCGTGCAAGACCTCGAACAAGTTATCCGCATCCGTACCGGCGAGACCGGTCCGGAAGCACTATAAGGAGCGATGAGATGAAAAAATTATTTGCGCTTTTCGCCCTGCTGGCCATGTTGTGCGGCCTGACAGGCGCGGCCTATGCTGACGAGGCTGCCCCGGCATCCGCTGCAGCAACGGCTACCGCAGCTCCGGCAGCGGCAGCAGCAGCACCCGCTGCTGCCGCCACTCCGAAATGCGGCGACAAGGGTTTTGACTGCAACAAAGGCGACGTGGCCTGGATGATGACCTCCACAGCGTTCGTGCTGCTGATGACCGTTCCCGGATTGGCACTGTTCTATTCCGGTATGGTACGCAGGAAGAATGCCCTGTCCACAGTCATGCAAAGCTTCGCGATTTTCTGCGTGATATCGGTACTGTGGGTGATCTTTGGCTACAGCGCGGCCTTTACTGCCGGGCATGAAGGTAGCTCACTTGCTCCGTTCATCGGTTCGCTCGACAAGTTCTTCATGTCTGGCGATGATCCGACCACGGCCGTGGCAGCCACATTCAGCAAGGGTCAATACCTGCCCGACTTCGTGTACTGCATGTTCCAGCTGACTTTCGCTGCAATCACGGTCGCCCTGATCAGCGGCGGTTTTGCAGAACGCTTCAAGTTCTCGTCGATGATCATATTCAGCGTTCTGTGGTTCATCTTCGCCTACCTGCCGATTTCGCACATGGTTTGGTACTGGGATGGTCCTGATGCTTATACCGACGCCAAGGCAGCCGATCTCGCCAATAGCCATGCCGGGTGGTTGTTCCAGAAAGGCGCAATCGACTTTGCCGGTGGCACCGTGGTTCACATCAATGCCGGTATCGCAGCACTGGTTGCGGCTCTGATGCTTGGCCCACGCAAGGGTTACGGCAAGATTCCAATGCCTCCGCACAGCCTGATGATGACAGCAATCGGTACTGGTCTGCTGTGGATGGGATGGTTCGGTTTCAATGCAGGTTCGGCATTGGAAGCCACCGGTGCAGCGGGTCTGGCCTTCTTCAACACCTTGTTTGGAACTGCGGTTGCCGGTGTTGTCTGGACGCTCGTTGAGTGGATCGTCAAAGGCAAGCCTAGCTTGCTGGGCATCTGCTCCGGTATCGTGGCTGGCCTGGTAGCGATCACACCTGCAGCAGGCTATGTCGGCGTGGGCGGTGCAATGGCCATCTGTGCAGTCGCAGCAGTAATCTGCTTCTTCGCGGTAACGGTAATCAAGGCGAAACTGAAGTATGACGATGCACTTGATGCATTCGGCGTGCACTGCGTCGGCGGTATCATCGGTGCCATCGGTACCGGCATATTCGTCAACCCGGCTCTGGGCGGTACTGGCGTATACGACTATGTTGCCAACAAGGTTGCCGATTTCGATGCTTCGGCACAGGTCGTTTCGCAACTGTGGGCCGTCGGTACCTCGCTGGCCTGGTCCGGTTTCGTAGCCTTCGTGATCCTGTTGATCCTGAAGCACACGATCGGTATCCGCGCATCTGACGATGCACAGGAAGAAGGTCTGGATCTGGCCGATCATGGCGAGAATTCCTACAACCTCTAAGTAACATTTAGCAAGTAATGAAAAGGGCATCTTCGGATGCCCTTTTCATTGGTACTTGCGCATGACGATTTTGCGCAAGCAGGAAAGATATCAAGCGAAAGATGGATGTGGTCAGGAAAAAAGCACACGCACCACCTGAGAGCGATGCAATAGCAAATGCGCATGAAGCCGGTGCGAAATCTGTTCAAGATTAATGCGGACCATCCAGCCAACCCAATAGCGGCCTGATTGTATATGCTGGCACAGTACCTGCTCATTACTTGGCATGAATACATTCGTTTAAGCCGGGAACTGGAAAAATCATGAAAATCGTCACCGCAATCATCAAGCCTTACAAGCTGGACGCAGTACGCGATGCTCTGTCCATCATCGACGTGCAAGGCATCACAGTCACCGAGATCAAGGGACATGGCCGGCAAAAAGGGCACACCGAGCTGCACCGGGGCGCAGAATATATTCTGGATTTCGTGCCCAAGCTCAAGCTCGAAGTGGCTGTCAAAGATGACCAGCAAGAAAGTGTGACAGAAGCCATCAGAAAGGCGGCTAAAACAGGCAGGATAGGCGACGGCAAGATATTCGTTCCCGCGCTCGAACAAGCTGTCCGTATCCGTACCGGTGAGACCGGCCCGGAAGCCCTGTGAAAATACGTTCGGTAGTGTTGGATGTACATCCACAATTCACTGAATTGAGCAGCAAGCCATGGCAATGACCAGAAGCAAGGTAAGCGAAGGCCCTGCGCTGATTATCGGGATGGTCCGACGATCAGGAATGTATCAAACGCTGCCGTGGAAAGGGGTTTGCTGAAAAAATAGCCCTGCAGCTCGTCGCATCCTATGCCAAGCAGGAATGCCTGTTGATAGGCTGTTTCCACACCTTCGGCGATGACCTTCATGCCCAGGCTATGTCCGAGTGCGACAATTGCCTTAAGGATGGCAATATTGCTGGGCTCCGCCTCCAGGCGGCTCACGAATACCTGATCGATCTTGAGCCGGTCGACCGGAAAATCTTTCAGGTACGCCATGCTGGAGTAGCCGGTACCGAAATCATCGATCGCCAGTTTCACGCCAAGTGCCTTCAGCTCATGCAGTGTTTTGATAAAGCTGCCTGTGTCATGCACCAGACTGCTTTCGGTGATCTCCAGTTCCAGACATGCAGGGTTCAGGCCGCTCTCTTTCAGTATCGATTGCACTACACCGACAAGACCTGAATGGCGGAATTGGCGCGGCGATACGTTAACGGCGATCGGCAGTTCACGACCCAAACGCGCATTCAGCTCGACGGCCCGGCTGCAGGCAGTACGCAAGACCCATTGCCCGATGTCTTCGATGAGCCCGGTTTCTTCCGCAATTGGTATGAAACTCGCCGGAGAGATCATACTTTCGCCGACGGGTTGCCAACGTATCAACGCCTCAGCACCGCAGATGTCACCGCTGGCAAATGACAGCTTGGGCTGGTAATGCAGAAGAAACTCATTGTTATCCAGCGCCTGGCGCAATCGATATTCCATGTCCAGACGTTCCATCAGCCGCCGATTGAGTTCGTCGGTATAGAACTGGAAAGTGTTCCTGCCCGACTGCTTTGATTTGTACATGGCCGAATCGGCATATTTGAGCAGGGTCGTGGTATCCCGCGCATCGTCGGGATAGATGCTGATGCCGATGCTGCAGGAAACAACGAATTCCCGGCCTTCGATCAGGCATGGGTCGGCTACCGACGATAGAACTCGCTGCATGCTCTCCGAAACATCCTCAATCTTGTGCAGACCGGTCAGCAACAGCACAAACTCGTCGCCACCCAAACGGACCACGGTGTCGGAATCGCGCACGCAGCCGGAGAGGCGCGTCGCCATGATCTTGAGCAATTCGTCCCCGGCGTGATGCCCCATGCTGTCGTTGATCAGTTTGAATTGGTCCAGATCGATAAAGGCTACGGCCACTTTGCTTGAATAGCGCTCTGCCATGCCGATATATTGCTGCAGGCGATCCGCGAGCAAAGTGCGGTTGGGCAAGCCGGTCAGGGCATCATGGGTTGCCTGGTATTCGATCTGCTGCTGGTAGCTCTTGCGCTCGGTGATGTCCTCGACCGTGCCTTCGTAGAATATCAGCTTGCCATCCTGATCCCTTACCTCACGCGCATTCTCGGAGATCCAGATAATATCGCCGTTTTTGCGGTGGACCAGGGCTTCAAAATTTTTTACGTGGCCGTGGGCCGTCATCAGCCTGATAAATTCATCGCGCTTGAAGGGATCGACGTACAGCTGCTTTTTGATATCGGTGATGCCGTGAATCAGATCTACATCCGAATCGTAACCGTAGATCCTGGCCAGAGCGGGATTGAAATTGAGGTAGTGACCGTCTGGAGACGTCTGGTAAATACCTTCCAGAGCATTTTCAAAGATGGAACGATAGCGTTCCTCTGCTTTGCGGGCAGCTATTTCGCTTTCCCGGCGTTGAGTGATGTCCTGCATGAAGCCTTCGATCGCCTCGACTTCACCCGAATCGTTATAAAGCGGGCAGCCGCGTTCAAGTACCCATTTGATTCCGCCGTCAATGTGAATGATGCGATACTCGACTGAAAAATGCTGACCTGAAGAAATGGCATCCTCTATCACTTTGCGCACGCGATCCCGGTCTTCAGGAAATGTGATCGCCTTGAAACAGATGTCCTGGTTCGACACTAACGACAGAGCATCGTAGCCAGTCAGCTGCTTGCAACCATCCCCGACAAACACCATCGTCCACTCGTCATCATAAAGGCAGCAATACACCATGCCATCCAGATTGTTGAGGAGAGCCTTTAGCATGCGCTCGCTGTTTTCGAGCTTGGCCTGCAGGCTGGAATTGATATACATATGGGCAGACGGACTCGCGGAAACACTCGATCCAGTGTCGAATTTGGTCGGCATTAATGAAAGATTGTGTTTCAAAGGACGGGACGCGCTTGCAATTGCGTTACCTGGAATTGACTTGAAAGATGCTGAAGCCTCAGAGAAGTCTGTCTTGCCCTCGCAACGCTGAAATTCAGCTGGTCCAGCGCCCCGCGCATCGATTCCGTGACTTTGGCGACGCCCTGCACATCGTTACCATAACGATGTGAGCTATCGGCAATACTCTGGATCAGACTGAACATGCGTTCCACAATTTCAGTCATGCCGGTGTTATCGGAAGCAGCCGCTTCCGCCAGGCGCAATCCCTCTTCCATTCCGATGGAACCATTTTCCATGATGTGCACAGCGTCACGCGCCTGACCCTGCACGGTGCCGATCATTTGGCCTATCTCCTTGGTTGCAGTTGTGGTGCGTTCAGCCAGCTTGCGCACCTCATCGGCAACGACGGAAAATCCGCGCCCTGCTTCTCCGGCACGGGCAGCTTCAATCGCCGCATTCAGGGCCAGCAGGTTGGTTTGATCTGCGATGGCGTTGATCACCATCACGATCTTTCCTATCTCCTCGGTGCTGTTGCTGAGGCGCTTGATGGTTTGCGAAGACTGCTCGATAGAAGAGCGTATGCCCTGTGTTCGCTGCTGCACCAGCTTGAATTGTTGCCGGGCATTGTCAACGGCAAGTTGCATGGCAGCACGTATCTCGGCCGTGGTTTGCATCGCCGTATCTATATCTCCCATTTGCCGCCGCAACGACAGCAGGATCTCCTGTACCGCAGCGAGAACCTGATGAGCTGCCACGGTTGCTTCCTGATTGCGACTCATCATGCTTTCGTGGTTCTGATCCATCTCTCCGGTGGCATGAATGACGCGACTGACGGTGCCATCGAGCGTATCGATAAAACTGTTGATCCACTGCGACATGATCGCCGGTTCATCGATCGTTGTTTGATTGCGTTCCAGGCGTTGAGAGAGGTTCCCGCCGCCCTCGGCCAGGATACGGATCATGCGTGCCATGAGGCGCAATCGTTCCGTCATCGGCTTCAGGCCAAAGTGGTAAAACAGCAAGACACCAATTCCCAGCAGGGAAAGATTGAGCAGCGCAGTCCACGCAATATCCAGCTCCAGCATCCGCCCGACCACGAATGTAAGCAGCCAGGTCGTGAATACCAACATCAGATTGGTGCTCATCATGAGAAAATTGACAGATCGAAAGCGATTCGCTTCTTCCAGGTCCGCTTCGCACATCATGCCCCAGGTATCGGGTGAACCGGGCATCTGAAAAGTAACGCCTTTGCCGATCACAGGAATATGCCGGTAGTCGGAATAACCTGGATATTTGACGAACAGGTTCGCTCCGCGAGCGATAGTTTCCCTGACTCCGGGATGTAATTTTCCGGTAGCCGGGTCGTTAAAGACTATTTCGAATTCGGTGTGATTCCTGATTTTGACGACGCCAAAATCGGTATGCACGCCCTGCTTGAGGTTTTCTCCCAGACTGAACGTGCTATCTTCAAACCGTGAGCGAGAAAGTGCGGTACCCGGCTGAATAGCGGGGTCGAAAACCGACTTAACCATGAACAGGTAGTTGTCCCCTGAATCGACGAAAATGTGGCCCGCCTCGCGCTGGATAAGATCTCCCAGCACATCGTTCGGTACCCGCCCGCACAGGCAGCCGACGACTTTGCCTTCTGCCTTGAGCGGAAGATAAAACATCAACGTCACCGCATCGTGGAATTTCGAACTGGAAGGCCCGATGGACTGGGTCGTCTGATCGATATAAGGCCCATGCAGGAAACGCTGGGCTTTCGCAGTCTGCAGTACATTGGGAAACTGGAAAGCGGCGCCGACTCGCACAGGGTAACTGGACGCAATAACGCGACCATCGCAATCGATGACGAAAATCTCGGAAAAATCCGCTGATCTTGCAACCAGGTTCTTCATCAGAGTAACGGTAGGCTCCGGCAGTTCGCGCACTACCTCGGCGGCCATACCTTCCAGCAGTACCCATTGGTGGTTAGCCCAGCCTGTCAGGGTCTGAATGCGTGTAGCGGCGATCCCTTCAAAGGTCTGCTCCAGAATCGGATAACGCCGACGATTGATCAGGGTGGCCCAGCGCATCGCGAATTTTCCGGTCTTGCCGAACCAGGGCAACCAGTGTTTCTCGGAAGACAATAATTCCATTTGTTCGCTTTTCAACATGATGCATTAATCCGGAATGAGGACCTGTTACTAAAAGCAAGCTTTGGGCCATGATGTCTGCCAGTCTTAATCGATGTTTATCGGCGTCATTCAGAATTGCTTGCCCAATAACAGTGCACGTCATGAGTGTGTGCACCAAATTTCATGACTGAAGCAATTGGAAAATTGGGGACAAAAAAACAGGGCATCCGCAGATGCCCTGTTTTGATGTAGCTTGCTGTTATCGGGAGTAGGTTGCAGTCAGCTTGGCCAAGCCAATTCTGTTCGCGTGCAACATGAAACCGATCAGTGCGGGACTGGCATCTTCAGGCACGTCAAGTTTTGCAACCTTGAGAGCGTAGACCGTGAAAATGTAATGATGCGGCTTGTCGCCAGCCGGCGGACAGGCGCCGCCAAAATTGCGATCGCCGTAATCGTTGCGTCCCTGCTTTGCACCGGCGGGCAAGGCTGCCTTGACCACCGCTCCGCCGGGCAATCCCGTCGCCGATGCCGGGATGTCATACACCACCCAATGCCACCAACCGCTGCCCGTGGGCGCATCGGGGTCATAAACAGTCACTGCATAACTGAGCGTGCCGGCCGGGGCACCCTTCCAGTTCAATTCGGGCGAAAGATTGCCGCCCTTGCAGCCGAATCCCTTGTATTCCTGTTCCTCGCCCATCGGATGGCCCATCTTCACATCCGGGCTGGACAGATCGAACGCCATGGCGTTGCAGGCAAGCAATGCCGAAAAAATAAAACCCAAAGTTCTTTTCATGTGTTGTATCTCCTGTTCAAAGGTTAGCGGGGGAATCCTGCATTCATTAACGGAACACGATGGTCTTGTTGCCGCACACCAGCACGCGGTCTTCCACATGGTAACGCAGGCCCCGCGATAATACTGTCTTCTCGATGTCGCGCCCATAGCGCACCAGATCATCCACCGTGTCCCCATGGTCAATCCGCACCGTGTCCTGTTCGATGATAGGACCGGCATCCAGTTCATCGGTGACGTAATGGCAGGTCGCGCCGATGAGTTTGACGCCGCGCTGATAGGCCTGGTGATAGGGTTTGGCGCCGACGAAGGACGGCAGAAAACTGTGATGGATGTTGATGATGCGACCGCTGAAGCGCTGGCACAACATCGGCGGCAGTATCTGCATGAAGCGCGCCAGCACCATGCTGTCGCCGCGGTATTGCTCGAATAGATTCGCAATCTTATCGAAAGCGGCGGTCTTGTCCTGCATATCCACAAAAATGAAAGGGATGCCGTGCCATTCAACGAAACTGCGCAAGTCCTCGTGATTGGAGATCACGCAGGGAATGTCCACCTGTAACTCGCCGCTGCGCCAACGGTGCAGCAGATCATCCAGGCAATGGTCCTGCTTGCTGACCAGGAGGACCAGGCGCTTTTTCAAGGCAGAATCGGAAAGCTGCCAGTCCATACCGAAGTCCCGCGCCAGCGAAGTGAAACGGCGACGGAATTCGTCTGCATCAAACGGCAGGGAATCGGCACGTATCTCCTGCCGCATGAAGAACCGCTGCGCGTCCTGTTCGGTGTGATAACTCGCCTCGACGATGAAGCCGCCATGCTGGGCGATGAAGCCGCTTACTGCAGCAATAATGCCCGCACGGTCAGGGCAGGAGATGGTCAAGGTGTAGTGCCGGGTGGAAGACATTCGGATATTCCCTATTTGTTGTCCGGAGATTTTAACGGATAACTCCATCAAACTTGTCGCATGTTGTACAGATGAGGCCTTTGAGGTTCTATGGACTGCAGCTACACTGGAAAGCGAGCCAACATTTCAGCGAGAGAAAACCAATATGCTCGAACTTCCTTCAATGTGGAACCTGGTCATATCCACTATCGTTTTCTTCGTCGTTGCCTGGTATATCCACCGCTACCTCAATGAGCAAGGAGTGCCCAAAGGCATAACACGCGGCTTACTCGTTTTTGTGATGGCTTCGCTGGTGTCATGGGGGGCGGGAGATGTGGTGGACTGGGCGCAGGAAAAAATCGAAGGACCGCGACCGGTTGCGCAAACCCCGAACGATCTGACACAACTGCTGAAAGAAGTGGGTCAGGTAAAACCATAGTTGTTGCCGGGAATCAATGTTGCAAAAATACTGAGGCCGGACCGGTCAGCGTCCCGGCTTTTCGTTAAGTTTTCTTTCAGGTTTTTCCGGTAATTCCTTCAGGTCTACCTGATCCAGGCGGACAAAAACAAATCCCGATTTGAGCAAATACGCCAATCCGGCAGCAAGACCTTCCGCCGAATCTGAATCTGGCTTGTTCATGTGCGCGATGATCACGTCACCGGTTTTTACACGCCGTAGTCTTTTCTCGATAGTGATTTTGCTGGACGTGGCTCCATGGTCAGCATTCACGGAAAACCCTGCGATCTTGTAACCCAGCCTGTCTATTTCCTTGACGGACTGCTCATCGTATTCCGCAGTGGCATCTCTGTACCAATGCGGCGCAACGCCGGTCGCTTTTTGTACGGCGCGTGCGCCTTCCACAACTTCGCGCCGAAGATGGACGACATCAGGCTCGCCGGGAATTCCATATATCTCTCTTCCCGCACCTATGACGGCAGGGATGTGTTTCTCGCCATGATTTTCTACATCGAACAGGTCAAGGTGCGACTTGATGACGGAAAGGCCGTGGGGGTTTCGATCAAGCCATCGTTTTGTGGCAAAGATCGTGGCCGGGATTTTGTTCTTGATCAGGAATTCGATGAGGTCGCTGTCGTATTTTCCGGAGCAGGCATCCAGCGTCAGGGCAACCATTTTTCCGGATTCGGGAGTTGTAGCCAGCTGATCATGAATCTCAACAGGGCGCTGTTCGGCAAGCGCAATCGGAGGCGCAAGCATCGCTGCCAGAATGAATATAAGCGAGAATCTCATTGGATGTGTCACATTTTGTGTCTAATATCAGACGCGGGGCAAGACAGTAGTGAGTACCTGAATCTACCTTGCCAACTGGTCGGCTGGCTTGATGCCTTGGCAGTCGGCGCCCAGATATTTCATCTGCAAATCCATCTGCATTGTGGATTGTCCCCGCGCATCGGTGGTAGTCATGTCCGTATGGGTTGTCACCGTATCGTTGCTGTACGTGCTGACTCCCTTGCCAACCAGGGTTCTTCCATTTTTGGTGCAATTGATATCAAAACTGGTTTTGTTGCCGCTTCGATTCAATTTGACCGGTTCGCAACCGCTTTCCAAAACAGGGCTGTCTTTGCTTGCCATGGCCGGACTGATGCAGATGCGCTGCGCACTGGGTTGCGTCGCCGTCCCGCCGGAGACTTGATTCATCATGGCTTGCATCTGCTTGCGTTCCTCGGGCGACATTTTGGCCAAAGCTTGCTCCATTTGGGCTTGGGCCGCGGCCATCTGGGCGCTCATGTCACGCCCGTCTACCGTCATGCTGATCTGTTTCATTTCCCACAGCCCCGGCTTCAGGTTGGAACTTTGGGCAAACGCGGTGCCGCACAAGCAGATAAGAATTACCAAGGCTAATTTCTTCATGCTTTCCTCCGATAGGCGATGGTTGAAACAGGTTTTAAGAATTACAGTTTATGCCGGTTTTGTCTGTCATGCCCATAGAAATGCCAGCCAATAAACCAGCGAATCGACAAATTCCGCAACCAAGATTCCGTGGGCAGGTTATAAAAACTCAAGCGGTAAGCGCGCCGCGACAACATCGCTCTTCCACAACGCAGACATGATGCGTGAAGCTTGCCCGGCATCGCCGCTGGTGAAAAAACGCGTACTTCCGTCGCCGTGAGCGCGCGCGGGCAATTCGGTCTGAATGCGCCGACGCAGCTGCAGGGCAACGGCAGCACCGGTATCGACCAGGGTAATGTTGGCGCCGACTGCATCGCGAATCAGCGGAGCCAGGAAAGGGTAATGAGTGCAGCCCAGTATTAACGTATCCGCCCCGCGCTCAAGTAACGGAATGGTGTAGCGTTTGACCAATTCAAGAGTTCGCGCGCTGTTCAGTTCACCCAGTTCAACTTGCTCGACCAAACCCGGGCAGCCCTGAGTGACGATCTCCACTTCTTCGCCATAGCGTTCCAGCAGTGCGGCGAAGCGCGCGCTTTCCAAGGTGCCGATGGTGGCGAGTACGCCGACAACGCCGCTACGGGTGGCCGCGACGGCAGGTTTGACTGCGGGTTCCATGCCGACGATGGGCAGTGAAAACTCGCTGCGCAGGCTCGCCACAGCTGCAGCCGTGGCGGTATTACAGGCGATGACGACGGCATCCGCACCCTGCCCGATCAGAAAACGGGTGAGGGTGTGCGAGCGCTGCTCGATGTAGTCCGTAGATTTGTCGCCATAAGGAACGTGACCGGAATCGGCGACGTAAATCAGGCGTTCATGCGGGAGCGTCTGGCGTATGTGTTGCAGGACGGATAGCCCGCCCACACCCGAATCGAAAACGCCGATCGCACCAGTAGAGATAGTCACACCTAAACTCCCGTCATTCCGGCGGAGGCCGGAATCCAGCAGTAAAACATATCCGCATAGCGGACAAAATCAAATGCAGTCCCGCTACGCGAGGCCAATAAATTGGCTGGATTCCGGCCTCCGCCGGAATGACGCCGTATTATTATTCCGCCATCTGGTCACGCAGGAATTCTTCATACGTGCCGTGATAGTCGTTCACGCCCTTGGCCGAGATCTCAATGATGCGCGTTGCCAACGAACTCACGAACTCGCGGTCATGGCTCACGAAGATCAGCGTGCCCTTGAACAGGTCGAGTGCCGTGTTGAGCGACTCGATGGCTTCCATGTCCATGTGGTTGGTCGGCTCGTCCATCAGCAGCACGTTGGATTTTGCCAGCATCAGCTTGCCGAACAACATGCGGCCCTTTTCGCCGCCGGACAGCACCTTCACGCGCTTCTTCACGTCGTCGCCGGAGAACAGCAAACGACCCAGCGTGCCGCGCACCACCTGGTCGTCGTCGGTCGGGCCGCGCCAATCGGTCATCCATTCCATCATTTCTTTGTCCTGGGCAAAGTCGGCGGCATGGTCCTGCGCGTAATAGCCGAGTTTGGCTTTCTCCGCCCACTTGATGCTGCCGGTATCGGGTGCAAGCTCGCCTGCTAGGCAGCGCAATAGTGTGGTTTTACCAATACCGTTGGGGCCGATGATGGCAACCTTTTCGCCCGCGTCGATGCGGAAATTGACGTTGGAGAACAGCATGCGGTCGTAGCCCTTGGCCATCTTCTCTACTTCCACGGCAACGCGGTGCAGCTTGTCACGCTCGTCGTAATCGAAGCGTATGAATGGGTACTGGCGGCTGGAAGGCTTGATGTCCTCGATCTTGATCTTGTCGATCTGGCGCGCGCGCGACGTGGCCTGCTTGGCTTTGGAAGCATTGGCCGAGAAGCGAGCCACGAAGGCTTTCAGCTCGGCAACCTTTTCCTTGGCCTTGGCGTTGTCCGACGACTGCTGCTCGCGCGCCTGTGTGGAAGCCAGCATGTAATCGTTGTAGTTGCCCGGGTACACGGTAATCTTGCCGTAGTCGAGGTCGGCCATGTGCGTGCACACGCTGTTCAAAAAATGGCGGTCGTGGGAGATGATCACCATCGTCGAATTGCGCGCATTCAGGATGTCTTCCAGCCAGCGGATCGTATTGATGTCCAGGTTGTTGGTTGGCTCGTCCAGCAGCAGGATGTCCGGATTGGAGAACAGAGCCTGTGCCAGCAGCACGCGCAGCTTGAAGCCCGGCGCCACCGCGCTCATGTTGCCCTGATGCAACTCGATGGCGATGCCCAGACCCAGCAGCAACTCACCCGCCCGTGCTTCGGCGGTATAGCCGTCATACTCGGCAAAGGTCGCTTCCAGATCTGCGGCACGCATGTAATCTTCTTCACTTGCATCGGGATTGGCATAAATCGCATCGCGCTCGGCCATCGCCTCCCACATTTCGTCGTGCCCCATCATCACCACATCCAGTACGCGATTGTCTTCATACGCGAACTGGTCCTGGCGCAACTTGCCCAAGCGCTCGGTCTTGTCCAGCATGACTTCGCCGGAAGATTGTTCCAAATCGCCACCGAGGATCTTCATGAACGTGGACTTGCCGCAACCGTTGGCGCCGATCAAGCCGTAGCGGTTGCCGTCGCCGAATTTGACCGAGACGTTTTCAAACAACGGCTTGGCGCCGAACTGCATGGTGATATTTGCTGTAGATAACATGGGACTGCCTTATTTTCGAAGGCGCGCATTCTACCACTGACGGGAGGCGAGCTGACCTTAGGCTTCATGGTGGTCTGTAAGTGCTATTTCGGACGCGATGGCGGCATGGCACCCGAAGAGCGGCGATTGACTTCGAACGGTAATTCGGGTGACATAGCTAGTTCAAAGATGTCTCGAATTCATCACTGAGTGAGTAGTTAGGTTGGAAATGCAATGACAGGTGTGTTATCAGAGCCACTATTTGGCTATTCGCTTGGTTCTTCCAAGAAATCAACAGATTGATTGCGATATGGGTAGAGTTATACACCGCTTTACGTTAGGGCTCTTATCCATAATGGTCGCCAAGTATCAGCATCACTTTGTAAATTACTAAATTGAGGTTAATCATGTTAGAAGCACTTTGGTCAGTTGAGTTTAAATCTAGTTTTGGTATGCAAGGTAACGGCGTTGTTGTTTTTGAAACAGGTCGAGTTTTTGGTGGTGACAGCGCCATGATTTATGTCGGTAGTTTCAAAGTTGAAAACGGTGTCATTCACGCCGAGATAAACGTAAAAAAATATGCCGATGTTCAGGGTATGTCCTCGGTTGTCGGGTTGGACAACTTCAATATGAAAGTTACCGGAACGCCTGCGCAAAATGAAATGGTTTTGTCCGGCCATGTAGTTGAAGATCCAGCGCGCAAAATCACAATCAAGGCTGTTCGCCGTGCTGAGCTTCCGTAGTTGCCATAGCCCTAACCTAACGTTCTAGCGGGACTGCCGCGAAGCAGCCCGCGTCAGCCCCTCAACTTAACGTCAGGGCTTAAAAATGGAAGCCGGGTAGGCATGTTTTTGTGCCCACGCGGTAAATCCACCTCAACGCATCTACCTCGTGGGCATAATTGCCCACCTACAAAACTGCGAACCCCTATCTCAACCAACTGGACACCGGCCTGACCGAAGGTCAGCCTGTCCTGAGTCTGTCGAAGGATGGGGTTGCTGGTAAACTGGCAACAAGGAGGTAATACATGCCAACCATCAGCCAGTTCTTCGGAATCATCATCCAGATGTTCTGGCGTGAGCATGCACCGCCCACTTTCACGCCATGTATGGCGAGTACGAAGCCTTGATCGACATTCGCACATTGGAAATCATCAGAGGTAACCTGCCGAGACGTGCTCAGGCACTCGTACTCGAATGGGCAGCACAACATCGCACCGAATTGATGGAGGACTGGAACCTATGCAAATCGAAACAGTTACCCAAGAACATCGCCCCGCTGGAGTAATCGCAGCCGCACCTTGGCGTGTGCGTACAGTCAATGTGCAACAGGGCTATCGGCTTTCAATCACCTGCAACGACGGCACGAGCGGTATCGTCGATATGTCGGCACTGGTGAATAGTGCGAATGCAGGTATTTTCGCCGCACTCAAAGATGCTCAGTTGTTTCAGCAAGTCAGCATCGAGCTAGGTGCGCTCACTTGGCCGAATGGGGCTGATCTTGATCCGCTGTGGGTACATGAGGAGATTGGGGAAAATAAAACGTGGTCTGTTCCCATTTAGTCCGTTTAGCCGTGTCGCCGCTTAGTTGGATTTAAAACTTCATGGGGACTACGCTCGACCTAGATTCGCTTCTTGATCAGACCTTTTTTGGTCTCGATACACTTTCGATGCTCGGAGATGTGGAAGACTTTCTCGAGTTTTCGCAGAGCAACATTGGCTGGCAAAAACATCGGGAGCTTCAGCGTGCTCAGAAAGAATGTGATGACGTGGGATTCGATGACCCACAATCTGAGGTCCAGTATCGAGATCATATGCTGGAAGGTGTGGAGTACAGATTTGAAGTAAGCCTGACACAAGAGTCCGCTACGCGGCTTTAATCGCGTTAATTACAACAATTGAATGGGTGCTATTGGCATTAAAGAAGCGCGCAACCTTTGATTTTCCAGAGCAGTCAAAAAAGCGGAAAAAACAGAATGAGGCGGTATATATACTGACCGTGTTTAATGACAAAACGAAATTGGGCTTAGAATCGAAAATTCAGTTCCTTGAATACTTGATATACGCAAGAAATTGTATCGTTCATGCCGCTGGCCTATTGGATTCTTACGAGCATGGAGAAGAACTGCGTAACAATATTGTGGCAATGCCTGGGTTGAGAATATCCGACATCCACTTTCTTGGTGATGGAATAGAAATTGAATCCGGTTTCCTAGAGGATTTCATTAAAGATGTTAGGCTTTGGCTGCCAACAATAGAGAGAGTAGGTACAGTGCAAAGACTCTTACGCAAATGAGAACAACTATAAGGTGTCTTTATCAAGTTCTGTTTTGCGATGAGATATGGTGCACAAAGTTTAGCTTTATAGGAATGGAAATTTCATTTCGACAGCACCGTATAGTGGTGGTGCAGTTGTCTACATGAACCATAAATATACGCATAGGAGGTAAGCGTGACAGTCCCAGGCATCATAATGACATGCCTCTTTGGCGCCTTCATCGTGATGGGCCTGCTGAGTTCCCGTATGGAGCGACAACAAAAGCAACTGGGTGAAGAAAGGAAAGCTAAAGAACAAGATACCGAAAAAAATAAAAACCAAGAAGAAGCACAGTTTATAAGCACAGTAACCAACCTTCTTCCCGATACGGACGCGGCAATCAAGCAATTGATGACGCGACATAGTTGGGATGAGCTAATTGGTACGATAGGATTGAGTAAACTGCACTTGACGTTGCTAAAGAATGTACGATTTAAGAATCAAGTAGACTTGCCAAATATGCAGGCTGCTCACTACGGGCGCGAAGAAAATCACGTCGCAAACGTGGCTCGCAGAACTACATCGTCTTATATTGATATTGGCTCATATGGCGTCGATTTATTTGCGCAAGAACCTACCGTTGAATTGCTGCGAAATCTAGTAAGTTCAGATTTGGTCTCAACATCTGTCCCAATAACACAAAATCAAAGAAGTTTTGTCTGCAAATTGACTCCAAAAGGTCAGTCAGTGCTGGCACTAAACTCTCGTTTTGAAAATATCGATAAATCATTTCGCTTACGTCATGTTCTAAGTGAGGAAGAAAGAAAACTCATTACTACTGTTTTGTACAAGAGCATATTCGTAGGTGTGACAGATTGAGACTAAAGCGGAATCAAAGTACTAAATTAAAGGGGCTATCTCTGCGCTTAACTCAACGTGCTGATTGCCAACCATTCGGTCAACCTCAACGCCAACAGTGAATTGAGCAGGTCAGGTTCGAAAGATTACTTGGTTTAAACTACAGCCTTCCTGAAATCCGTTACCCGCAATCGAATGAACGAAAACATCCCCGCCATCACCCCGTTAATCAAACACGCCAATGATGGTCTATCAGCCGCAGAGCAAGCCGAGCTGAAGCAGCATCTCGCCGAAAAGCTCCAAGAGCTAAGCGCACTGTCAGACACAACTTCGCTGCAGCGCGCACGGCTGCAAATGGACATCGCCGAACTGCTGAATGCGTTGGAGCGCAAGAAGGAGGCGTGGGACATTGCGCGCGAGGCATTCCGGATTTCCCTGCAACAGGAATCCTGGCAGGACGCGGTGGAGGCGTGCGATGTGCTGTTTCAGGCCGGGCAGGACGATTCCATGGCCGCGCTAGGGATGGGTATATGGCTGGCCATTACCTTTCCGGTCGATCCGGAACTGACGATTGCGATGCTGATCCATCTGGTGGAGGAGACGCCCGATGTTTCGGATGTCGGTGCCTTGGCCGCAATCGCGGCGCGTTATGTGGTTGATCTGCGCGCCGACGATGACCAGCATGAAAGCCAGTGCTTTCTCGTCGACAACCTCATCGCGATGGTGGCCAAGCGCCATGGCAATGTGCAGGATCAGGAGGCGATGAACCGGTGGCTGGACAGGCTGGAGCTGCGCGATCCGCAGGTGTTTCTGCCACGTTTGTCCCAGGCAGTGGACGCGATCGTGGGTAACAGCTGGTGGTTCGATCGAGACGAGTTGCGAAATAGATTGCCCGATTGACAGGATACGAATCTTATATGTCTACACCCGTCCTCATCCTGCCCGGCATCGGCGACTCCGGGCCACAGCACTGGCAATCCCTCTGGGAGAATGCGCACCCTGACTTCGTGCGCGTACAACAACGCGACTGGGACAAGCCGGTTTGCGAAGAGTGGGTTGCAACGCTGGAAGCCGCCGTGAAACAAGCCGGACCCCGGGTTATCCTGGTGGCGCACAGCCTCGGCTGTCTGACCATCGCGCATTGGGCGGCCGGTCCTCATTCACCTGCGGCAGGAGCTTTGCTGGTGGCGGTGCCCGATCCGAACGGGCCGAACTGTCCTCCGGATGTGACGGGATATTCCCTAACGCCAACTCAGCCGCTTTCGCTCCGCAGCACCGTTGTGATTAGCAGAGACGACCCGTATGGTTCTGCTGAACACGCAGAGCGTCTGGCTCAAGCCTGGGGCAGCCGTGTTGTGCATATCGGCAATCGCGGCCATATCAATGCAAGCAGCGGGCTTGGCGACTGGAGAGAAGGCTACGCATTGCTCGAACAGCTCCGGGGTTGATCAGACAGTGTTCTTCCACAACGACGCCCTATTCTTGCAAGGTAACCGGCCTGTGGGCGAGTAACGACGGGCATCTTCAGGCAATTACCCGGCGGCGTCGGCGAATCCCGCACTCCCTTGAAGGCTAGCCTCCTGCTTGCTTGCGCATGAGGTGATGCCAATCGGCTAGAATGTGAGCCTTGTTTTCGCAGGTAGACACATGGTCCCGCACCTCACCACCGCATTGAAAGGCCCGTTGCTCGATCTGGAGCGACGCTTCCTGAGTGAACAGCCCGCCATAGAGCGCTGGTTCCGCACGCAATGGCTGGAACATACGATCCCGTTCTACACGTCGGTCGATCTGCGCAACAGCGGATTCAAGCTTGCCCCGGTCGATACCAACCTGTTCCCGGGCGGTTTCAACAACCTGAACCCGGATTTCTGGCCTTTGTGTGTGCACGCCGCGCAGAGTGCGATCGAAAAAATCTGCCCGGAAGCGCGCGGGGTGTTGGTCATTCCGGAAAATCACACCCGCAATCAGTTCTATCTGCAGAATGTGACGCAACTGACGCAGATATTGCGCCAGGCCGGGTTGAAAGTTCGCGTCGGCAGCCTGTTGCCGGAGATCACCCAGCCGACGCCAATGCAGCTGCCCAACGGCGGGACGCTCACACTGGAGCCGATCCAGCGCAAAGGCAACCGCCTGGGCATGACGGACGGTTTCGATCCCTGCGTGGTATTGCTGAACAACGATCTTTCGGCGGGCGTGCCGGATATTCTGAAGAATCTTGAGCAGAACGTGATGCCACCGCTGGAAGCAGGCTGGATGACGCGGCGCAAGTCGAAGCATTTCGCTGCTTACGACAAGGTCGCCGATGAATTCGCCAAACTGCTGGACATCGATTCCTGGCTCATCAACCCCTATTTTGCCGTGTGCGGCGAGGTTGACTTCCATGCGCGCACCGGCGAGGAATGTCTCGCTGCGCAGGTCGATACTGTGCTGCAGCAAATCCGCGCCAAATACGCCGAGTATGGTGTGAAAGAAGATCCCTTCGTGATTGTCAAGGCCGACGCGGGCACTTACGGCATGGGCATCATGACGGTAAAGGACGCGAGCGAAGTGCGCGACCTTAACCGCAAGCAGCGCAACAAGATGGCAGTGATTAAAGAAGGGATGCAGGTCTCCGACGTGCTGATACAGGAAGGCGTCTACACCTTCGAAGACATCAATGGCGCGGTGGCCGAACCCGTGATTTACATGATCGACCACTTTGTGGTCGGCGGCTTTTACCGCGTGCACACCAGCCGTGGCGTGGACGAGAACCTGAATGCGCCGGGCATGAGTTTCTCTCCCTTGGCCTTCGAATCCTGCTGCGCCTTTCCCAATCCGGATTGCGCGCCGGACGACACGCCCAACCGTTTCTATGCCTACGGGGTGGTGGGAAGATTGGCAATGCTCGCCGCGGCGGTAGAATTGGCAGAAATGCAGCAATGAAGTTTCTTTCACGTCTCGCTCTATTGCTGCTGGTACTGCAGCTTGTCGCTTGCGGCAAAGAGCCGCTCTACCAGGAGCAGGCTTATGTTTTCGGCACGCAGGTGGATGTCACCATCTACGGCGAGAGCGATGCGAAAGCACGACAGGCGGTTGTTCTGGTGATGCAGGAATTTCAGCGTTTGCACGACATGTTGCATGCATGGAAGCCCTCCGAGTTGAGTGACCTGAATGCAGCCATTGCGCAAGGCAAAAGCAGGCAAGTCTCTCCGGAGCTGGCGATGATGCTGAAGGATGCGGCGCGAGTATCCGCCCAGTCCGACGGATTATTCAATCCGGCCATCGGCGGACTGATTCAGGCGTGGGGATTTCAGGCGGACGACTTCAAGGCGGTGCTGCCGGATGAAAAGAAAATCGCTGCGCTGGTAAAAGCGAATCCGCAGATGAGCGACCTGGCTTTTTCCCCTTCGCCACCGACGGGGAAGAGAGCAGTTGTTCTTCCTCCTTTCGGGGGGAAGTCGGAAGAGGGAAATGAAGGGGAAGTCATTTCCAGCAAGAACAAATACGTGAAGATCGATCTCGGCGGCTACGCCAAGGGTTACGCGCTGGATCGTGCTGCCGCCATTCTGAAACAGCAGGGCATACACAATGCGCTCATCAACATCGGCGGCAATGTCATGGCGCTGGGTACGCATGGCTCGCGCGCATGGCGCGTCGGCATCCAGCATCCGCGCAAACCCGGTCCGCTTGCCACGCTGGAACTGCATGATGGCGAGGCCATCGGTACTTCGGGCGACTATCAGCGCTATTTCGAATTGGACGGCAAGCGCTATTGCCATCTGATCGATCCGCGCAACGGACACCCGGTGCAAGGTGTGGAAGCGGTCACCATTCTCACGCACGGCGAGCATGCCGGATTGCTGTCCGACGCTTCATCCAAGCCATTGTTCGTTTCAGGAGTTCAGGGATGGCTGGGCTATGCGCGGAAAATGCAGCTGGAAGAGGCGTTGCTGATCGACGCCCGGGGCGTCGTGCATCTTACCGCTGCGATGCAGAAACGGCTAAAATTCACGGATGAATCCACGCTGCGGGAGGTTGTGCAATGAACGCCAACGATCCGTTGCAACAAAATATCCGGCGCACGACCGGGCAGCATGCGCCAAAAAAGATACGCGCGATCGTGGATTAGGAGAACGGAAGCGCGCAGAGACAGCCGTCACACTGCGCTGGCTGTTGCGCTACGGGTGGATGTATTGCTGGTAGTCGGCGCGCTTCTGGCACATTTGATAGGAGTGTATTGATTGGTCGGTATCCTGCTTATTACGCATAACGGTCTGGGCGAAAGCCTGATCGATTGTGTACGTCACGTCATGGGTAGTGCGCCCGCGCATGTCAAAGCCTTGTCTGTTCTGGCACAGGACGATCCGGCACTCAAGGAAGAAGAGGCGCGTGCGCTGATCGCCGAACTCGATGATGGACAGGGAGTATTGCTGCTATCGGACGTTTACGGCGCCACACCTTGCAATATCGCGCGGCGGTTGTGCCAGCCAGGCCGCATCGAAGGCGTGGCAGGCGTGAACCTGCCGATGCTTTTGCGCGTGGCATGCAATTGCAACAAGTCGCTGGACGAGCAGGTGCAACGTGCCCTGGATGGCGGCAGGGAATGTATTGTTTCTATTGATTCGGAAGGCGGCAATGTTGCAACAAGATGCGCTAATTATTAACAAGCTGGGGCTGCATGCCCGGGCTTCCGCAAAACTCACCCAACTTGCTTCGCAATTTCCCTGCGAAGTATGGTTGACCCGCAATGGGCGCCGCGTGAATGCCAAAAGCATCATGGGCGTGATGATGTTGGCGGCGGCAAAAGGTTCGAGTATCAATATCGAAACAACGGGAGAAAAGGAGCAGGAAGCGATGACAGCACTCCTTGCGTTGATAAACGACTACTTCGGAGAAGGTGAATGAGCTTCACGCTGCACGGCCTTCCAGTCTCCGGCGGCATCGCCATCGGCCATGCGCATCTGGTGTCGCACACTTCGCTTGAAGTGGCGCACTACGTGTTGCCCAAACATCTGGTCGATGAAGAAGTCGCGCGCTTGGATGCTGCGCTGGAAGCCACACGCACGGAACTGACCGATTTGCGCAGCTACCGTCCGCAACAGGCGGCGGCCGAGTTCGATGCGTTTCTGGACATTCATCTGATGATCCTTGGCGACGAGCATATCAGTCAGGCAGCACGCCAGATGGTCTTGCGCGAACACTGCAATGCCGAGTGGGCGCTGAAAATGCAAATGGACGAATTGGTCACGCAGTTCGAAGCCTTCGAGGATACTTATCTGCGAGAGCGCAAGACCGATGTCGTGCAGGTGGTTGAGCGCGTATTGAAAGCGCTGAACGGGGAATCCGGGCATGTGCCGCCCACCACCAAGCACGATGTGGAAATGATCCTTGTCGCACATGACGTCAGCCCCGCCGATTTGATCCAGCTCAAGCCGCACCAGTTCTTCGGCATTCTCACCGATCTGGGCGGAGCGACCTCGCACACATCCATCGTGGCACGCAGCCTGAACACGCCGTGTGTGGTCGGCCTGCACCACGCGCGCGAACTGATCAAGGACCACGACATGCTCATCGTCGACGGCGAGCAGGGCGTGGTTATTGTCGATCCGGACAAGCATCTGCTGGCCGATTACAGATTGCGCAAGAGCCAATGGGAACTGGAACGGCAGAAGCTGAAGCGGCTGAAGACCGCGCATGCCGATACGCTGGATGGCACGCACATCGAACTGCACGCCAACATCGAGATGCCGAATGACCTGATGGAGGTGAAAGAGAACGGTGCCACCGGCATCGGCCTGTTCCGCAGCGAGTTCCTGTTCCTCAACCGCGACAATTTGCCTGACGAGGAAGAGCAATTCAACGCCTACCGTGAAGTGGTAGAGGGCATGGAAGGCCTGCCCGTTACCATTCGTACTTTCGATCTCGGCGCGGACAAGCAGATCAAGGGTGCGGTGCGCGTTGCCAGCAATCCGGCGCTCGGTTTGCGCGCCATCCGGTTATGCCTGGCCGAGCCGCAACTGTTTCGGGCGCAGTTACGGGCATTGTTGCGCGCTTCGGCTTACGGGAATTTGAAGATTCTGGTGCCGATGTTGTCGGGTGTCTCGGAGATCAATCAGACTCTGCAATTTATCGAAGGCGCAAAACAAAGTCTGGCGAATGAAGGCGTCGCCTATGATCCGAAAGTGCAGATTGGCGGCATGATCGAGATACCCGCCGCAGCGCTGGCACTCAATATTTTCATCAAGAAGCTGGATTTCCTCTCTATCGGTACCAATGACCTGATCCAGTACACGCTGGCGATCGACCGCACGGATGATGAAGTGGCGCATTTGTACGATCCATTGCATCCCGCAGTGCTGCAGTTACTGGCACACGTCATCGGTAGCGCGAACAAGGCGGGGGTACCGATCTCGGTATGCGGCGAAATGGCGGGTGAGCTGGCATACACACGATTGCTGCTTGGCTTGGGCTTGCGCCAATTCTCCATGCACCCGGCCCAATTGCTGGGCACCAAACAGCGCGTGCTCACTACCAGCCTGCCGGAGATGGCACCGCTCGTGCAGAAGATCATGCGTGCCGATGACCCGATGAAGATACGCGACCTGCTTGATCGGCTGAATTCCGCCTGATACCGAAAAGATTGATTACGGTTTCGCAGAGGCCCCTGTGCAGGGTACGGTCTCGGGGCTAGTTGTTTGCCGAATCCGCTAACAATGTTTCCACTGCCGCAATATTGGCGTGCGTCTCGGGGTGACGGCTACCGCTGTGGCGTGCATTCTCGGGCAAGACAATGATGTGCGTCTGCGCGCCGGATTCTCCGGTCAGGGTGTAACTCGGCACGTTTTCTTCATGCCCTCCCACCCGTACTTTCCATTCCCCGTCCTCAAAATCGAGGTTATGTTTGAGCAGGAACAGCAGCACAGCCTTCGCGTCGTCGCTGAAGAGCATGAGGTTGATGTCGGAATTTTCATCTGCCGTGCCGCTCAATACAGAACCAACAAGGTAGGGATTGAAATCGGCCAGCAAGTGCATGGCGGCGAGGGCCTCTTCACGCAGCTGATACAGGATGTCAGGGTGGCTGTCGTGCTGGTAGAGGAAACGATAGCTGTGCAGGGCGTCATCCACTTCCTGGTTGCTGGGCAAGTGTTGGGTATCGGATGCGCCCAGTTGACGGGCTGCCTTGCGCTTGGCCAGGGCATGATCGGTGATGCCGTCCTCGGCCATCAATTTGGCAGCCTGCTGTGCGAGTTGTTCGCGCATCAAGTCGCGGCGCTGAATACTGGGTTTGCTCATCGTCTATAGTTGTTAGAAGAGTTGACCGCTCGTCTCTGCTTTGCTTCCTTCCGGTACAGTCTCACCCTGTTCCGGCGGGACATTTTCTTCATAGAAGTACTCGATATGGGTGCCGTTGGGATCGCGCAGTCCGTTATCGTTGATGCGTGCGGTTACTATATGTTCCGGGACTGTGTATTCGACCTCGGGCACGCCCTTCAGCAGCTTGTCCATGTAACCCATCCAGATCGGTAGAGCGGCACCGCCGCCGGTCTCTTTTTCGCCCAGACTTTGCGGATTGTCATAGCCTATCCATGTAACGGCGACAAGAGTGGGATGGAAGCCGGCAAACCAGGCGTCCATCGAGTCGCTGGTGGTGCCGGTCTTGCCCGCAAGGTCTTGCCTGCCCAGTTCCATGGCACGTATGGCGGTGCCGTGTTTCACCACGTCCTGCATCATGTTGACCATGGTGAACGCGTTGCGCACATCGATGACCTGTTCAGCCCCTTCTCCGGCAACGACGGGAGCCGCCTGTCCAACAAGCTTGCCCTGGCCGTCTTCGATGCGCTGAATAAAATAGGGCATGATGCGGTAGCCGCCATTGGCAAAGACGGAATAGCCACCCATCAGTTGCAGGGGGGTGACAGAACCAGCTCCCAGCGCCATGGTCAGAAAAGGTTTGATCTTGTCCTTGTCGAAGCCGAATTTGGTGACGTAGTCTTGTGCATATTCGACTCCGATCGCCTGCAGAATGCGGATGGAAACCAGGTTTTTGGAGCGGACAAGACCTTGGCGCAGGCGCATCGGACCGTCGAATCCGCCTTCATAGTTTTTTGGCTGCCACAGCTCTTCACCCGTCTGCGAAAGGTCGATGACCAGCGGCGCATCGTTGATCACGGAAGCAGGCGTGAATCCCTTCTCCAAAGCGGCGGAATATATAAACGGTTTAAAACTGGAGCCGGGTTGTCGCCATGCCTGGGTGACATGGTTGAACTGGTTGCGATAGAAATCGAATCCGCCTACCAGTGCGAATATCGCTCCGTCGCGCGGATTCGCTGAAACGAAGGCGGACTCGACCTGTGGCAGTTGGGTGATCTCCCAGGAGTCCTTTTCGTTCTTGAAAACCCGGATCAGCGATCCGGCACGGATACGGTGGTTCAGCGCAAGTTTTTCACCCAGGGTTTGTTGTGCGAAACGAAGTCCATCTCCGTTGATTTCCACGACCTGCCCGCGCTTGCAGTGAGCCTTGATGCCTTTGGAACTGATGGAAAGAACCACAGCGGGGATCAAGTCATCGCTGTCTGGGACATCTTCCAGTGCGTCTTCAAGGAGTTCATCAGTACTGTTTTTCTTCAGATCAACATAGCCTTCCGGTCCGCGATAGCCGTGGCGATGGTCGTATTCCATCACGCCCTTGCGCAGCGATGCATAGGCGATAGCCTGGTCTTGCGCGCGAATGGTGGTGTAGACGCTGTAGCCCTGCGTGTACGCATCATCCTGATAGCGGTCGTACATCTCCTGCCTTACCATTTCAGCCACATAGCTGGCATTGACCGCGAACTCCTGTCTGCGGTTTGACTGTCTGGTTACGATCGGTTCTTTCTGGGCCAGGTCGAACTGTGCATTGTTGATATAGCCCAGGTCGTGCATGCGTCGCAGAACGTACATTTGGCGCAACCTTGCACGTTCCGGGTTTACCACGGGATTGAACGTGGCGGGCGCCTTGGGCAAGCCGGCCAGCATTGCCATTTCAGCCAGGGAGAGCTGGTTTAGCGATTTCGAGTAGTAGACTTGCGCGGCTGAAGCGAAGCCGTAGGAACGTTGTCCGAGATAAATGTGATTGATGTAAAGCTGCAGAATCTCGTCTTTGCTCAGATTGTGTTCGATCTTGAAGGAAAGCAGCATTTCATTGAATTTGCGCGAAAGCGTCTTTTCCTTGGAAAGAAAGAAATTTCGCGCGACTTGCATGGTGATCGTGCTGGCTCCTTGCCTGACTCCGCCTGAAGTGAAATTGGAATAGGCAGCACGGAGTACACCAATGTAATCCACTCCGCCGTGCTCATAGAAACGGTCATCTTCTGCCGCGAGAATGGCTTTTTTCATCAACTCGGGCACATCCTCGATCTTGACCAGTTCGCGGCGTTCTTCGCCGAATTCGCCGATCAGCGTTCCTTCCGCGCTAAAAACCCTCAGTGGCATCTTGGGTCGATAGTCGGTCAATGTTTCAAGAGAGGGCAATGTCGGGTAGGTGACTATTGATGCAAAGACAAGGAGCAAGATCGGTAGCAGCGGCAGGATGAGTACGGCCAAGGCAGGATAAAACCACCAACGAGAAGTCATGAGCGAGAGTTCGAGTTAACTATCAGGCGATTATATCTTTTTAGGCTCGGAAATCGAGTTCATAAAAAAAACTTTACACTTGCTGGAGTTATTGCTAGGATTTAAACCACTTTAGTACGGATGAGCGCTAACCAGTCTATGATCAAAGGAAATTTTGATATCCCATTAGACTTTCTGAGTACCTCCACACCACCCTTGATCGGGGTGGACATCAGTTCGTCCTCGGTCAAGATGGTGGAGCTGAGTCAGGCACCTAAAAAGAATGGGTATGTAGTAGAGCGTTATGCCATCGAGATGCTCCCGGTCGATGCAGTGAGCGACGGTAACATCAATAATCTGGATGCTGTTTCCGATACGGTTAAGCGAGCCTGGAAGCGTTTGGGCTCTCGTATCAAGAACGTCAGTCTTGCGTTGCCCGCGGCGGCAGTGATCAGCAAGAAAATATTGTTGCCTGCCGGTTTGCGTGAGGACGATCTGGAATATCAGGTTGAGAGCGAAGCGAACCAATACATCCCTTTTGCGCTGGAAGAAGTCAATCTGGACTTTCAAGTGATCGGTTCAGCGCCGAACAATCCCGATGAAGTTGAAGTGCTGTTGGCAGCATCACGCAAGGCGAACGTCGAAGACCGTGTTGCTGCAGCGCAGACGGCAGGTTTGAAAGCGATCGTAGTGGATGTGGAGCCGTATGCTGCAGAAGCGGCTTTCGAGATGATACGTTCCCAGTTGCCGGGCGGGGCGGCGGATCAATGCGTCGCGCTGGTTGACATCGGCGCCTACGTGATGAACGTGAATGTGTTGCGCAATGGTCAGTCGGTCTATATGCGCGATCAGCAGGTGGGCGGAGCACAACTCACCCAGCAGATTCAAAGCGTTTTTGGGTTATCTGCCGAAGAGGCGGAGTCTGCCAAGCGCAATGGCGGATTGCCGGAAAATTATGAAAGCGACGTGCTGTCGCCCTTCCGCGAAAATATCGCGATGGAAGTGTCGCGGGCGTTGCAGTTTTTCTTTACCTCGACGCAATATAACGAAGTGAACTATGTCGTATTGGCAGGCGGCTGTGCTGCGCTTCCGGGTTTGGATGAAGCGGTGGCGACACGTACACAGGTCAGTACGCTGGTGGCCAATCCGTTTGAATTGATGACGTTGTCCAGCCGGATCAAGCCCCGGCAGTTGCAGATGGACGCACCTGCATTGATGATCGCGTGCGGTTTGGCTATGCGGAGGTTCGATCCCTCATGATACGTGTAAACCTGTTACCGCACCGTGCGGAAAAGCGCAAAGCCCGTCAGATGCAGTTCATTGTGTTTAGCGTTATCTCGCTGATACTGGGTGCAGTACTGGTCGGTTTTGTCCATGTCGCTATCAGTACACAGATTTCCTATCAGGAACGGCGCAACACTTTCCTGAATCAAAATATTGCGATACTTGATAAGCAGATTGCCGAGATCAAAAAACTGCGCGAACAAACCCAGGCTTTGCTTGCGCGCAAAACGGTAGTAGAGAATCTGCAAAGTACCCGGTCGGATGTCGTTCATTTACTCGATCAGATGTTACGGATTTTGCCGGACGGGGTATATCTGAAAAGCCTCAAACAGACCGGATACAAAATCGCCATCGTCGGCTACGCCCAGTCGAGTGCGCGAGTTTCGACATTGATGCGCTCGATCGAAGATTCACCATGGCTGGATACGCCAATGTTGATTGAGGTTCATGCATCGACCGTTGGCGGAGCACGCTTGAGCGAGTTTTCCCTCAACTTTAACCTGACCAAGCAGGCGGCGCCGGCTACACCCGCACCTGTGAAGCCAGGCGCGAAAGGTTAAGGAAAATGAATTTTATTGAAGAACTGAAGAACATCGACCCCAAGACCCCGGGAAGCTGGCCGTGGCTCATCAAGATTGCTGCTTTTGCAGCGCTATTCATGGTGGTCGTGGCAGCAGGTGCGGTATTTGATTGGCAAGACGAATGGAATAATTTGAAGTCGGCACGCCAGGAAGAAGACAAACTGCGGGATACGTTTCTTGCGAAGAAGCGTGAAGCCATTAATCTCGACATCATCAAGAAACAATTGATCGATACGCAACAGTCTTTTGGTGCACTACTTAAACAATTGCCGAGTAAATCAGAGATGGACGCGTTGCTGACCGACATCAATCAGGCAGGTTTGGGACGCGGATTGCAGTTTGACTTGTTCAGGCCGGGGCAGGAAGCCGCGACCGGTGTGTTTACCGAACAGCCGATTACCCTCAAGGTAACGGGCAACTATGACGATCTGGGTAAATTTGCAAGTGATATTTCGCAGCTGCCGCGTATTGTGACGTTGAACGATATCAGCGTGGCTCCAGGAACGGGCGGAGTTTTGACCATGGATGCAACAGCGAAGACTTTCCGTTATCTGGATGAAGACGAACTGGCAGCGCAAAAGCATGCAGCCAAGGCTGCTGGAGCCAAAAAATGAGGTCTGCTCATTTAATATTTTTAGCATCACTATTGCTGGTTGGTTGCGGCGGCGAAGAATTCCAGGATCTGCGCGATTTCGTCAAGAACGCAGGTGCGGACATGCGTGGCAAAGTTGAACCCCCTCCCGATATCAAACCGTATGAGTCGTTTACATATGATAATGACTCTAATCTGCCGGACCCTTTCAAACCGCGTAAACCGGATGCAAGAAACGCCGGTCACGGTGGACAGAATCAACCTAATCTGAATCGTCCCAAAGAAGAATTGGAAGACTTTCCTCTGGAAAGCCTGAAGATGGTTGGCTTCCTGTCACAAAAAGGAGTAGGGCAAGCAGTGATTCGCTCTACCGAGGGCAAAATCTATCGCATCAAGGCTGGAAATTACATCGGTTTGAATTTCGGACAGGTCACTTCGGTGACGGAAACGGAAGTCAAAATCAAGGAAATGGTTCAAGACAGCGTTGGCGACTGGTCCGAACGTGAAAGTAGCCTACAGTTGGTTGAGTGAATAGGAGTGAAGACGATGAAACAATTCAGTAATCCGGTTCTGGGCGTCATCCGAATAGTGACAGTCGCTCTGCTTTTCGGTGTGCCCGTTGCTCAGGCGCAAGAACCAGCGAATACAGATGGATTGAATAGCATCCAGACTATCAGTGCGACCAACGAATTGGGCGGCAAGGTGGTGATCACAGTGGGTCTGAAAAATGCACCAACCGGCCAACCTACTACGTTTGCTATCAACACCCCGCCACGTATTGCCTTCGATTTTCCCAATACGGAGAACGGGCTGGGTAAATCGACCCAGGAATTCGGTGAAGGTGATCTGCGGAGCGCTAATATCGTCCAGGCCGGTAACCGCACACGCCTGGTTGTGAATTTGTCCCAAATGTTAAGTTATGAATCGCGTGTGGATGGAAACAATCTTCTGATAACTCTGCAACGCAGGGGAGTTGCAGGGGGCGATGCAGTTACGTCGCACTTTGCTGAAGTGAAGCCTGGAGCGCAACAACACAGTTTGCGTGACATAGATTTTCGCCGTGGCAAAAATGGTGAAGGTAAGCTGCAGATCGACCTTTCGGATATGGATGTCGGCATCGATATAAAGCAACAAGGCCGTTTGCTGCTGGTGGATTTTCAGGGTACGAGTCTGCCAAGCAATTTGCTGCGCAAGCTGGATGTAACTGACTTCGGAACACCGGTCCAAACGATAGATACGTTTACCCAAGGCGAGAACGTGCGTTTGGCAATAGAACCCAAGGGTCAGTGGGAATACTCGGCCTATCAGACCGATAACAAGTTTTTCATTGAAGTCAAAGCGGTTGCGGAAGACCCGAATAAATTGGTCAAGGGGAACCAAACCGGCTATGCGGGCGAAAAGCTTACACTGAATTTCCAGAATATCTCAACGCGCGAAGCGTTGAGCGTAATTGCCGATTTTACCGGCTTGAACATGGTTATCAGCGACACTGTTTCAGGCAATCTGACGTTACGCCTGAAAGATGTTCCCTGGGATCAGGCACTGGACATCATATTGCAGAGCAAAGGATTGGACATGCGCAAGAACGGCAATGTAATCCAGGTAGCGCCCCGCGAAGAAATCGCCGCCAAAGAAAAGATTGATCTTACGGCCCGTCAGGAAATCGGTGAACTTGAAGTGACACGAACTGAAAGTTTCCAGCTTAGCTATGCCAAAGCCGCCGATATGGTGATACTGCTAAAGAACAAGGATTCAGGCTTGCTTTCGAAACGCGGCTCGGCAGTTTCGGATTTGCGCACGAATACGCTATTTGTACAGGACGTTCCATCTCGTCTGGAAGAGGTGCGCAATCTGATCAAGCAACTCGATGTTTCTGTGCGCCAAGTGATGATTGAAGCGCGTTTCGTTGCAGCTGGCGATTCCGTTAACCGAACCTTGGGCGGGCGCTTAAGCTATGCAGGTCCGGGATCGACAGTTCCCCCGGGATTCGCAGGACCAGCGGGAAACAGGGCGGCGCTTGCTACCGTAAACAATATGCCTGGCGCGGGCTCCGGCATGGGCGGCATGACACTCAGCTTGTTCAACGCATCTGCCACCAAGGTGCTGACGTTGGAATTGACAGCCTCTGAGCTTGATGGATATACCAAAAATATCGCCAGTCCGCGTGTGCTGACGTCAGACAAGACCGCAGCGACCATTGAGTCCGGAGTCCAAATTCCGTATCAATTGGCAACCGGCTTTGGTGCAACCAGCATCGCATTCGCGAATGCAGTGTTGGGCCTGACAGTGACTCCGCAGATTACTCCCGATGATCGCATAGCGATGAAGGTGGTCGTGCACAACGATACGGTGGGCAGCATCTATTCCGGCGTGCCCAGTATCAATACCAATAAAGTGGAAACCCAGGCGGTGGTGGATAATGGGGGTACGGTGGTCATCGGCGGAATATACACTCAAGACGACACAGATTCGAAACAACAGATTCCGTTTTTGGGGGATATACCGGTGTTGGGATGGCTCTTTAAGAACGACAACTTGATAAAAACCAAAAAGGAATTGTTGGTGTTTATCACGCCAAAAATTGTGAAAGATACCTTGGGTATAAATTAAAGGTGGTTTTGTTTGTTGAAAAGCCCGGCGATGCCGGGCTTTTTCTTTTTGGCCAAAGCTGGGACCGCCAAGTTTCCGATACAATCACGCAATGGGCAACACGATACAAAACAAGCGATTGTCGGGAAATATCATTCTGGTGGGAATGATGGGCTCCGGCAAAACCACCGTGGGCAAGCTGCTTGCCAAACAGCTTGGCAAGACATTCATCGACAGCGACGAAGAGATACAGCGGCGCACCGGTGTCACTATTCCACACATCTTTGATGTCGAAGGAGAAACGGGGTTTCGTATACGTGAAGGTTGTGTAATTCAGGAATTGCTCAAACTGGACAACATCGTGCTGGCGACCGGAGGAGGGGCGATACTCAGCGCGAACAATCGTCCAATGATGAAACGGAACGGTGTTGTGGTGTACTTGAAGAGCAGTGTTCATGATCTGTGGCAACGTACCCGTCACGATCACAATCGCCCATTATTGCAGACAGGCAATCCACGCGCCAAGTTGCAAGAGCTGCACGATCTGCGCGATCCGCTCTATATGGAAACTGCCGATGTGATCATCCATACCGGCAAGCAAAGCGTGCAGATATTGCTGGAGAGGCTCCAGCATAAATTGGAAGACTTCAGTCAAATGACAGGAAATGAAACGGCGATGGAAACCTTGCACGTAGGGCTGGCGGAACGCAGCTATCCCATCCATATCGGAAGCGGACTGCTGAATAACGTTGAAATACTGCTGCCCCATATTCCGCATAAGCGTGCAGTTATCGTAAGCAACACTACTGTTGCGCCACTGTATCTGCATGGCCTGAGCGAAAAATTGGGCTCGAACGGCGTGCAAGTGCAATCCATCATCCTGCCGGACGGGGAACAATATAAAAACGGCGATTCCCTGAATATTATCTATGACGCACTGCTCTCGGCGCGCAGTGAGCGCAGTACACCTCTCATCGCTTTGGGCGGCGGAGTCATCGGCGACATCACCGGTTATGCTGCAGCAACCTATTTGCGCGGCGTTCCGTTCATTCAGATACCCACCACATTGCTGTCGCAAGTGGATTCCTCGGTTGGCGGGAAAACCGGCATCAATCATCCACTGGGCAAGAACATGATCGGAGCGTTCTACCAGCCTGGCATGGTACTGGCGGACACAACAACACTCAATACCTTGCCGGACAAAGAACTGCGCGCCGGAATCGCCGAAGTCATCAAGTATGGGTTGATACGCGATCTGCCATTCCTGGAATGGCTTGAAGCCAACATGGAGAAACTGCTGGCGAGAGATACAGGCGCGTTGCAGTATGCCATTGAACGCAGTTGCCGTAACAAGGCTGAAGTAGTCGGCGCAGACGAACGCGAAAGCGGCGAGCGAGCGCTACTTAACCTTGGGCATACCTTTGGCCACGCCATCGAAAACGGCATGGGCTATGGCGTGTGGTTGCACGGAGAAGGTGTGGCAGCGGGAACGGTCATGGCAGCAGATTTGTCGCAGCGTCTTGAATGGTTGCATTCTGAGGACGTGCTGCGCGTACGCAGACTGTTTGAACGCGCTGGGTTGCCCGTAGTCGGCCCAAGGCTGGGTGCCGAGAAATATCTGCAACTGATGGGATTGGATAAAAAAGTGGAGGACGGCAAGATACGCTTCATCTTGCTGAAGACGCTGGGAAACGCCGTGATCACGAGCGACGTACCGCAGCCGCTATTAGAGCAAACACTGGAGGCTTGCAGTGCCTGATCTTCAACTCGCTCCTTATGCGGTCAGCATCAGCGCGCATGGCAGAAAGTATGCCGAGCCAGCGCCGCAGGGGCGTAGCGAATTTCAGCGTGATCGCGACCGCATCATCCATTCCGGAGCGTTCCGCCGGCTCGAATACAAGACGCAAGTCTTTGTGAATCACGAAGGCGACCTGTTTCGCACCCGTCTTACCCATAGTATCGAAGTCGCGCAGATCGCCCGCTCCATAGCGCGGCGATTGAGGCTGAATGAAGACCTGGTTGAAGCAGTGTCGCTGGCTCATGACCTTGGGCACACGCCATTCGGTCACGCCGGCCAAGACGCGCTGAATGCCTGCATGAAAGATCATGGCGGCTTCGAGCACAACCTGCAATCCTTGCGCGTGGTGGATGTGCTGGAAGAACGCTACGCGGCCTTTGACGGCCTGAACTTGTGCTTCGAGACGCGCGAAGGCATCCTCAAACACTGTTCCCCGGAGCACGCCACACAACTGGGCGAAGTGGGCGAACGCTTCCTCAAAAACCTCCGGCCCTCGCTGGAAGCTCAGATCGCCAATCTGGCCGACGAGATTGCCTATAACAACCACGATGTCGATGACGGCCTGCGGTCCGGTTTGGTCACGCTCGAACAGCTGTCTTCGGTGCGGCTCTTTGCGCGGCATCTGGAAGAAGTGCGTGCAAGCTATCCGGATCTCGCCGAGCGCCGTGTGGTGCATGAAACGGTACGCCGCATGATCAACACATTGGTTACCGACCTCATCGCACAGACAGAACAAAACATCCGGAAGTATGCACCGCAGAATGTGGAAGATGTGCGTGCTGCCCCGCCGATCGTGGCTTTTAGCGCAGAAATGCACGAACTCAACCGCGAGTTGAAAGCCTTCTTGCGCACCCATTTATACCGACACTACAAGGTCATGCGCATGACAGCCAAGGCACGCCGCATCATAGGTGACCTGTTCAATGTGTTTTATGAAGATCCGCGACTATTGCCGCACCAATTCAACCCGGCGGCCGAATCCGAGCGCTCCCGTGCCGTGGCGGACTACATTGCCGGAATGACCGATCGTTACGCCATCCGCGAGCATCGGCGTATTTTTGCCATAGAAGAGATCTGATCAGCCGGTTGCCCTCCACCCCCGGTTTAAGGTAGCATTCCCGCCCTTTCGCATAAAAAATTGGAAGGCGGCACGTGCCGCCATTTTGTTGGATGATCGAGGTGAGGAGCAAGGTGAACAATTCGTCGTTGCCAGCGCAACAGGGTCTATACGATCCGCGCAATGAACATGATGCATGTGGTGTCGGTTTCGTCGCACATATCAAAGGTCTCGCAAGTCACGACCGCGTCAGCCAAGGGTTGCAAATTCTGGAGAACCTGACGCACCGCGGTGCGGTCGGTGCCGATCCGCTTGCGGGTGATGGTGCAGGTATCCTGATTCAGGTTCCGGATGCTTTCCTGCGCAAGGTACTGACCAGGGACAAAGTCGCGCTGCCGCCTGCAGGGGACTACGGCGTCGGCATGTTGTTCCTGCCGCGCGAGGCAAAGGCACGCGCCGCCTGTGAAAAAATCATTGCCGACAAGATCAAGGCTGAAGGCCAGATCCTGCTGGGCTGGCGCGATGTGCCGGTGGACAACAGCGGTCTGGGCGCAAGCGTAAAAGCGGTCGAACCTGTAGTGCGCCAAGTGTTCATTGCGCGTGGCAAGAAGACAGCAGATCAAGATGCATTTGAGCGCAAACTGTTTGTCATCCGCAAGACTGCCGAACACGCGATCAGCGCGCTGCCCAAAGGACAGGGCAAGGGTTTCTACATCCCTTCCATGTCTTCGCGGACCATCGTCTACAAGGGCATGCTGCTCGCCGATCAGGTTGGCAAATACTTCCTTGACCTGCAGGACAAAGATCTGGTCAGCGCTTTTTCGCTGGTGCACCAGCGCTTCTCCACCAACACCTTCCCCACCTGGAATCTAGCCCATCCGTTCCGCATGATCGCGCACAACGGCGAGATCAACACCCTGCGCGGCAACGTCAACTGGATGGCGGCACGCCATGCGGCGATGTCATCCAAGTTCCTGGGCAAGGACCTCGACAAACTGTGGCCGCTGATCGTCGAGAACCAATCCGACTCGGCCTGCTTCGACAATGCGCTGGAGTTGCTGGTGGCGGGCGGGTATTCATTGCCGCACGCGATGATGCTGCTGATTCCCGAAGCCTGGGCTGGCAATCCGTTGATGGACGAAGAACGCCGTGCGTTCTACGAATATCACGCCGCATTGATGGAGCCGTGGGACGGCCCCGCCGCCGTGGCCTTCACCGATGGCCGCATGATAGGCGCGACATTGGACCGTAACGGCCTGCGCCCCGCGCGTTACCTCATTACCGACGACGACGTGGTGCTGATGGCTTCCGAGATGGGCGTGCTGCCGATCCCGCAGAGCAAGATCATCAAGAAATGGCGCCTGCAGCCCGGCAAGATGTTCCTCATCGATATGGAAGCCGGACGCATCGTCGACGACGCCGAACTGAAACATCAGCTCTCCACGGCCAAGCCATACCGCAAGTGGATTGAGCAATCGCGTTACATACTCGACGATCTGCCCAAGGTTGACGAAAAATACGAATCTCAAGTCAGCATGCTGGATGCGCAACAGGCATTCGGTTATACGCAGGAAGACCTCAAGTTCATCATGTTGCCGATGGCGACCGCGGGCGAAGAAGCCACCGGTTCAATGGGTAGCGACGCCGCACTGCCAGTGCTGTCGAACAGAAACAAGGTGCTGTACAACTACTTCAAGCAGCTGTTTGCGCAGGTGACCAATCCGCCGATCGACCCGATCCGCGAAGAGATTGTGATGTCGCTCACTTCCTTCATCGGCTCCAAGCCCAACCTGCTCGGCGTCGACGAAACGAAGCCGGCACCGCGCCTGGAAGTGCACCAGCCGGTGTTGTCGCAAGAGGATGCGGCCAAATTGCACAGCATCGATAAGCTCACCAAAGGCAAATACAAATCCAAAGTGCTGGACCTTACCTATCCGGTGAAGAACGGCGCAGCGGGCTGCGAAGTCGCCATCAAGGCCTTGTGCAAAGAAGCCGACAAGGCTGTGGCTGCCGGTTTGAATGTGTTGATTCTTTCCGACCGGGCCCTGGATGAAAAGCGCGTGGCAATTCCTGCCCTGCTGGCAACCGCTGCAGTGCACCATCATTTGGTGAAAGCAGGATCACGCACCAGCACAGGCCTGGTCGTCGAGACCGGCTCTGCACGCGAAGTGCACCACTTTGCTTTGCTTGCAGGATACGGCGCGGAAGCAGTTTATCCGTGGCTGGCATATGACAGCCTCGCGTCACTGGAACTGCCCGCGGGCTTGTCGGTGAAGGATGCGCAGAAGCGTTTCGTCAAGGCGATCAACAAGGGCCTGCTCAAGGTAATGTCCAAGATGGGCATTTCCACCTATCAGTCCTATTGCGGCTCGCAAATTTTTGAAGCGATCGGCCTCAACAGCGATTTCATCGGCAAATATTTCCCCGGAACGGCGACACAGATACAAGGTATTGGCCTCAAGGAAGTGGCGGAAGAAGCAGTGCGCATACATCTGTCGGCGTTCGGCAACGATCCTGTGCTGGTAAACATGCTGGACGCAGGCGGCGAATATGCCTGGCGCACACGCGGTGAAGAACACACCTGGACGCCGGAATCCATCGCCAAGTTGCAGCATGCGACACGTTCCAACAACGCGGCGACCTACAAGGAATATGCCAAGCTCATCAACGACCAGACGCAGCGCCAGATGACGTTGCGCGGTTTGTTCGAGATCAAGCCGCTGGGCAAGGCAGTACCGCTGGAAGAAGTCGAGTCGGCCAAGGAAATCGTCAAACGTTTTGCGACCGGCGCGATGTCGCTCGGTTCCATCTCTACAGAAGCGCATACCACGCTGGCCATCGCGATGAACCGTATCGGCGGCAAGTCGAACACCGGCGAAGGCGGAGAAGACGCGAACCGTTTCAAGGTACTGCACGGCGGTGAAAAGCTGTCCGACATTATCGGCAAGCATCGCATCGAAGCCGATCACACCATGAAGGCGGGGGACTCGCTGCGTTCGCGCATCAAGCAGGTCGCATCGGGTCGTTTCGGCGTTACCGCCGAATACCTGGCCAGTGCCGACCAGATCCAGATCAAGATGGCGCAGGGTGCGAAACCCGGCGAAGGCGGCCAGTTGCCCGGCAGCAAGGTGTCGGAATATATCGGCAAGCTGCGCCACTCGGTGCCCGGTGTCGGCCTGATTTCGCCGCCGCCGCACCACGACATCTACTCAATTGAAGATCTGGCGCAGCTCATTCACGACCTGAAAAACTCCAATCCCTCCGCTTCCGTTTCAGTGAAGCTGGTATCTGAAGTCGGCGTGGGCACCGTGGCTGCAGGCGTGTCCAAAGCCAAGGCAGACCACATCGTGATCGCCGGCTTTGACGGCGGTACCGGCGCTTCACCGTTATCATCGGTGAAACACGCGGGTACGCCGTGGGAACTCGGTTTGGCCGAAGCGCAACAGACGCTGGTGCTGAACCAGTTGCGCGGCCGTATCGGTTTGCAAGTGGACGGCCAGCTGAAGACCGGTCGCGATGTGCTGATCGGTGCGCTGCTTGGCGCGGACGAGTTCGGTTTTGCTACCGCACCGCTGGTGGTCGAGGGTTGCATCATGATGCGCAAGTGTCACCTCAACACCTGTCCGGTCGGCGTGGCCACGCAGGACCCGGCACTGCGCAAGAAATTTACCGGCCAGCCGGAACATGTGGTGAACTATTTCTTCTTCGTCGCCGAAGAAGTGCGCGAACTGATGGCGCAGATGGGCATACGCAAGTTCGACGATCTGATCGGACGCAGCGACCTGCTCGACATGCGCAAAGGCATCACGCATTGGAAAGCCAAGGGACTGGATTTCTCCAAGGTTTTCCATCAGCCCGACATGCCTGTCAGGGTGGCGCGCTTCCATTCCGAGGAACAGGATCACGGTTTGGAGCATGCATTGGACAACGATCTGATCGCACAATCCAAGGAAGCTCTGGACGCAAAACGCGTCGTGAGCATCGAAACCACGATACGCAACGTCAATCGCACCGTCGGTACCATGTTGTCGTATGAAGTAGCGAAACGCCATGGCAACGCGGGCCTGCCGGATGACACGATCCGCGTGAAATTGGTGGGTACGGCAGGTCAAAGTTTCGGTGCGTTCCTCGCGCACGGCATTACTTTCCAATTGGAAGGCGAAGGCAACGACTACGTGGGCAAAGGCATGTGCGGCGGGCGCATCATCGTCAAACCGGCCGACGACAGCAAGCTGGTGGCGGAAGACAATATCATCGTCGGCAACACCGTGCTCTACGGCGCAACGGCCGGTGAAGTCTTCTTCCGCGGCGTGGCTGGCGAACGCTTTGCGGTGCGCAATTCCGGCGCGACCGCCGTGGTGGAGGGTTTGGGCGATCACGGTTGCGAATACATGACCGGCGGTATGGTGGTAGTGCTGGGTCAGACCGGTCGCAATTTTGCGGCGGGCATGTCCGGCGGCGTAGCTTATGTACTGGACGAAGACGGCACCTTCCCGCAACGCTGCAACATGTCCATGGTGCAACTGGAAGCGATTCCCGAAGAAGTGGCTGCCAGCGAAACCGGCGAAGTGGAAGCGCATGGCCGTGTGCATTTCAATCACCTGAACAAGGCCGACGAAGCGGTATTGCGCGGCAAAATCGAAAAGCACTTGCATCTCACCGGCAGTACCCGTGCAAAACAGATACTGGATAACTGGAAAACCTATCTACCAAAATTCGTGAAGGTTATGCCGACCGAATATCGTCGTGCGTTGCTTGAAATTGCGGCGCAGCAAAAGGAGGCCGCATAATGGGCAAGCCAACCGGGTTCATGGAATTTCAGCGCGTCAGCGAAGGTTACGCGCCGGTTGAACAAAGAGTAAAAACCTATCACGAGTTTGTCGCACATCTCACCGATGCCGAAGCCAAGCAGCAGGGCGCGCGCTGCATGGATTGCGGCATCCCGTTCTGCAACAACGGTTGTCCGGTCAACAATATCATCCCCGACTGGAACGACCTGGTGTACCGCGGCAACTGGAGGGAAGCGCTGGAGGTCTTGCACTCCACCAACAACTTTCCCGAAGTGACAGGCCGCATCTGCCCCGCCCCGTGCGAAGCGGCGTGCACGCTAAACATCAACAATGACGCGGTCGGCATCAAATCCATCGAGCACGCCATCATCGACAAGGGTGGCGAAAATGGCTGGGTCGTGCCGCAACCGGCGAAGAAAAAAACCGGCAAGAAAGTTGCCGTGGTCGGTTCCGGCCCCGCGGGACTGGCGGCCGCGCAGCAACTGGCACGTGCAGGCCATGCAGTCACCGTGTTCGAAAAGAACAGCCGCATCGGCGGCCTGCTGCGTTATGGCATCCCCGACTTCAAGCTGGACAAGCGCCTGATCGATTGGCGCATGGCACAACTGGCCGCCGAAGGCGTGAAGTTCCAGACCAATACGTTTATCGGCACGGACGCACCGGGCAAAGGCATTGCCAACGACGCAACGAAAACGATCAGCCCGAAACAACTGCAGAAGGAATTCGACGCAGTGATCCTGGCCGGGGGCTCGGAGCAACCGCGCGATCTGCCGGTTCCGGGGCGTGGATTGCAGGGCGTGCACTACGCGATGGAAATCCTCGTTCCGCAAAACAAGGAATATGCGGGCGGACCCAAAAATAACATCAGTGCATCCGGCAAACACGTTGTCGTGATCGGCGGCGGCGATACCGGTTCCGACTGTGTCGGCACCTCCAACCGTCACGGCGCTGCATCGGTCACACAGATCGAAGTGATGCCGCGCGCGCCGGATCAGGAAAACAAGCCGATGACTTGGCCGAACTGGCCGCTCAAGCTGCGCTCGTCCAGCTCGCATGAAGAAGGCTGCGAGCGTGACTGGGCGATCTCGACCAAGGAATTCATCGGCGAGAACGGTGTGCTCAAGGCGATCAAGGCGGTGCGCGTCGAGTTCAAAGACGGCAAGATGCTCGAGGTTCCCGGCAGCGAATTCGAGCTCAAGGCCGACCTCGTGTTGCTGGCGATGGGCTTCACCAATCCGTTGGCGCAGGTGCTGGATGCATTCGGCGTGGAAAAGGACGCACGGGGCAATGCGAAAGCGTCGACCGACGGTGCAGGCTGCTACCAGACCAACGTGAAAAAAGTATTTGCGGCGGGTGACATGCGCCGCGGCCAATCGCTGGTGGTGTGGGCCATCCGCGAAGGTCGTCAGGCGGCGCGTGCAGTGGATGAGTTCCTGATGGGCAGTAGCGTTTTGCCCCGATAAGAAAAGATAAAAAATGAACTTCAAAGTAAAGAACGACACTTTCCTGCGCGCCCTGTTGCGCCAGCCGACCGACTACACCCCGTTGTGGATGATGCGTCAGGCCGGGCGTTACCTGCCGGAGTATTGCGCCACGCGCAAACGCGCGGGCAGTTTCCTCAATCTGTGCAAGAGCCCGGACCTGGCCACGGAAGTGACTTTGCAGCCGCTGGAGCGTTTTCCGCTGGATGCAGCCATCCTGTTTTCAGACATCCTCACCGTACCGGACGCAATGGGTCTGGGTCTGTATTTCTCCGAAGGCGAAGGCCCCAAGTTCGAGCGCCCATTGAATACCGAGGCCGCGATCAAGGCACTGCGCGTGCCGGACATCGGAACCGATTTGAAGTATGTGACCGACGCCGTGTCGCAGATCCGCAAGGCGCTGGATGGAAGCGTGCCGCTGATCGGTTTTACCGGCAGCCCGTGGACGCTTGCCTGCTACATGGTAGAAGGCGCCAGCAGCAGCGAATACACCAAGGTGAAGACCCTGATGTACAAGGAGCCGAAGCTCATGCACCACATCCTCAGCGTGACTGCGGATGCCGTGACCGCATATCTGAATGCGCAGATCGAAGCGGGCGCGCAAGCCGTGATGATCTTCGATTCCTGGGGCGGTGCGTTGTCGCACGCGGCTTATCACCAATTCTCGCTGCCTTATATGCAGCGCATCGTGCAGGGGCTGAAGCGCGAGCATGACGGCGTGAAGGTTCCCAGCATCGTGTTCACCAAGGGCGGCGGCCTGTGGATTGAGAGCATCGCCGACATCGGTTGCGATGCGGTCGGACTGGACTGGACCATGGACATCGGCATCGCGCGGCAGAAGGTTGGCCACAAGGTCGCCCTGCAGGGCAACCTCGATCCCAACGTCCTGTTTGCGACGCCGGAAGTGATACGTGACGAAGTGGAAAAAATCCTGACCAGCTACGGATACGGCGGCGGTCATGTGTTCAACCTGGGGCACGGGATTTCGCAATACACCAACCCGGAGAATGCCGCCGCGCTGGTGCAGGCAGTACATGAGCTAAGCAAAAAATATCATTAAGAATCAAGCCCAGTCTTTAAACCTTATAAACAGCTTGATTTATATCTGAAGGCCACGGATCTATTTTTCCGTGGCTTTTTTGTTTGCTATATAAGTAATTGTTTATTAAAAGGCTATATCCCTGGATAGATTTTGGGCGACAGAAAAAAACCGTATATACAATTAGGAGTTAGCCTGTTTATCGGGTAGTTGCCCACACAGTTATCCACAGCTTATGTGCATAAGAAAAAATCTCCAATCGGCTCAAGCGGATTAGCTAAACTTCACAGAATTCACCAGAGAATCTATCCATAAAATGCCCATCATTCGCGTCGCGCTGGACGTGCCTTTGTCAACACTTTTCGATTATTTCGTGAGTGCAGACACATTGCTCGGAATCGGGCAGCGGGTGCTCGTACCATTCGGGCGCAAACAGGTGCTCGGTGTGGCGATGGAGTGGATTCAGGATTCGACACTTGCCATGGATCGGATCAAACCGGTAACAAAAGTGCTGGACGATGTGCCGCCGCTGCCGGAAGAGCTGCTGACCCTGCTGCGTTTTTGCAGCGACTATTACCACTATCCCCTAGGTATGACCGTGCTCTCTGCCTTGCCCACGCGTTTGCGTGCCGTGGAACCGATTGTCGTGAAACAGTCTCTGGATTACACGCTGAGCGCCACAGGAAGGGCGCTGGATATCGCGACATTGCCCAAACGTCGCGTCGTGCAGCAACGTATTCTGCAGGCTCTGCGCGAGGCACCGCTCAGCGGTGCGCAGCTGCGCAACCTGTCACCCAGCGCGCCAACTGCACTCAAGTCTTTGCTCGAAGAGGGCTGGGTCGAGACCATCGCACCAGTGGAGCGCACCACGCACACCTTCAACAATGCGCATGCACTCACTAGCGAACAACAACAGGCGGTAGATGCTGTCACGCAGCAAACCGGCTACGGCTGCTTCCTGCTGCACGGCATCACCGGCAGCGGCAAGACCGAGATCTATGTGCACCTGATGCATGAAATGTTACAGCGCGGCGGCCAAGTGCTGCTGCTGGTACCCGAGATCAACCTTACGCCGCAGCTTGAAAATTATTTCCGCAGCCGTTTTCCCGACATTGACCTGGTCAGCCTGCACAGCGGCCTCGCCGACGGCGAGCGCGCCCAGAACTGGCTCAAGGCGCAGTCCGGCGAAGCGCGCATCGTGCTGGGCACGCGTCTTTCAGTCTTTACGCCGTTGCCGAAACTGAGCCTGATCCTGGTTGACGAAGAGCACGACCCCTCCTTCAAGCAGCAGGACGGCCTGCGCTACTCGGCGCGCGACGTGGCCATCTTCCGCGCCAACCAGCGCGGCGTGCCCATTGTCCTCGGCTCCGCCACACCCTCGCTGGAAAGCTGGTACAACGCGCAGAGCGGACGCTACAAATTATTGAAGCTCACGCAACGCGCCGTGCAGCCCGCCACCCTGCCCGTCGTGCGCTGTATGGACATCACCAAGCTGCCGCTGCAGGACGGCCTGAGCGAGCCACTGCTTACTGCCATCGAGGCGCGGTTGCAGCGCAAGGAACAAAGCCTGATCTTCATCAACCGCCGCGGCTATGCGCCGGTGCTGATGTGCACTTCCTGCGGTTGGCTGTCCGAGTGCAAGCACTGCGCGGGCAAGCTGGTGCTGCACCAGAAAGACCGCAGCCTGCGCTGCCATCATTGCGGCGCACAGCAGCGCGTGCCAAACGCCTGTCCCACCTGCGGCGATGCCGACCTCAAGCCGGTGGGTATCGGCACGCAACGCCTGGAAGAGACGTTGCAAACCCGTTTTCCCGCAGCGCGCATCCTGCGCGTGGACCGCGACAGCACGCGCAACAAAGGCGCGTGGAATGCGATGCGCAAACAGATCCACGACGGCGAGGCCGACATCCTGATCGGCACGCAGATGCTGGCCAAGGGCCACGACTTTCCCAACCTCACTCTGGTCGGCGTCATCAGCCCGGACAGCGCGCTCTATAGCGCCGACTTCCGCGCCTCGGAAAAACTCTTCGCGCAACTCACGCAAGTCGGTGGCCGCGCCGGACGCGCCGACAAAGCCGGCGAAGTCATCGTGCAAACCGCCTTCCCCAATCATCCGTTGTTCCAGGCCCTGCGCGCGCACGACTACGAGATCTGGGCGCAGACCCTGCTGGCCGAGCGCCAGATGGCGGGCTTCCCGCCGTTCGTGTACCAGGCGCTGCTGAGTGCGGAAGGCAAGCAGGAAAGCGATGCCTACAATTTTCTGAAGCAGGCGCGCGGCGCAGCGCAGGAATTGCACATGCCGGTCGAGGTGTACAGCGTCGTACCCGCCGCCATGCCCAAACGCGCCAACCATTACCGTGCGCAACTGCTGGTGCAGAGCGACAAGCGCAAGGCGCTGGGGGAATTTTTGCGGGCGTGGAAGCCGGTGCTGGATGCGTTGCCTGCGGGCAAATTGCGCTGGGTGTTGGATGTTGATCCGATGGAGTTTTGAGGGTTAGACAGCGTAGGGCACGCCGCTTTTACATGGCCAAACGCCGTGTTATCGTTTGTGGGGTTTAAAAGATCAAGGAGATGGGAATGCAGACACAGAATATACGGCGGACTACTCCAGAATATACGGCGATTTTGCCGCCTACTTTACGTTAGCCGTTATGACACTTCATCACTCGATGCTTCAGCGCCTCTCTTTTGCCAAATATCTTTACACGCTGGCAATCGATCAATCTCGGCTTCCCGAAATTCAGGCCGCCGCATCTCTTTTAACGTTTCACGATTCAATCGAATTCTTCTTGCAGATTTCATCTGAGCATCTAAATGCAGGGAAGGGGCAACCCAGCTTCCTTGATTACTGGGATATTTTGAGTCCAAAGCTCGCCGGAGTCGAGCTTCCGCAAAAGGAGAGTATGCGGCGCCTTAACAAGGCAAGAGTATCGCTCAAGCATTCCGGTACGCTTCCATCAAGGCTAGATATCGAATCATTTCGCGCTTCCGTGACTGAATTCTTCACAGAGGCATCTCTACTGGTGTTTGGCCTAGAGTTCTCGGAGCTTTCTTTAATCGAGTACGTCTCAAACAATGAGGTTAAGTTGCATCTCAAAAAAGCGACGGACTTTGCCACAAGGAATGCGTATGAAGAATCAACACATGAAATAGCGCTAGCCTACGAAAAGTTGGTTGACTCATATACATTGGAGGTGACAAGTGGAATTTCTCGCCGGGCATTCTCGTTTGGATCAAGTATGGATTTCATGTCCGCTAGTCAAATTGGACTTCGGGGTAATGGGCTTGACCGCGTGGGGGATTTTGTCGATGCCGCAAAGAAGTCAATTGAAGAACTTCAAAATGCCGTTCGTATTCTTTCTCTCGGAATCAACTACAAGAAGTATGTCAAGTTCCGGTCACGCCTTCCAATCGTAATGCGGATGATGGGCGGTAACTATGTAATTCAGAAGATAGCTCACAAGGAAATTGATCATGACTACATTGGGTTTTGCATCATGTTCGTTGTCGAGTGCGCCATCCGTCTCGATGAGTCGAGTAATGTTGCGACTAACGACTAGCCACACGGTAATAGCGCTGCGCTTATTGCACCCTACAAGACTCATCGCTCTGAATGATGGGCATCTTTCATCCATGCAAAAGCATTCCCGCAACACCCGTCGATAGGTGATCCACAGCTAAAATGCCTGAAGAGTGCCGTCCCTTCTGGCCTGACGGCTTGCATGCCTGAAAACATCCGTCCCTCTTGGGCTGACGGCAAGGCAAGCAAAGCATTCCCGCCTCCACGCTGACACAGCACAGGGCTACAATGGCGATCTCGCTTGAACAGAGAAAACGATGACGATAGAACCACAAGTACTGGAATCCCTGGTCGCCATTACCGGCCGCGACGGCGTATTGACCGGCGTGGACGCCGCGCCTTACGGCAAGGACTGGCGCGGTCGCTATGCGAACGAAGCGCTGGCAGTGGTGTTTCCTTCCGACACGCAGCAGGTCAGCGACGTCGTGAAGCTGTGCGCCGCGAACAAAATTTCCATCGTGCCGCAGGGCGGCAACACCAGTTTGTGCGGCGGCTCGGTACCGCTGGCGGGGCCGATACCGCAGATCGTCATCAACCTCTCGCGCATGAACCGCGTCCGCGCCATCGATCCCACCAACTACACCATGACCGTGGAAGCAGGCTGCAAGCTGGAGTCACTGTATGCGGCGCCGGAAGCGGCGGACAGGCTGTTCCCGCTCGGGCTGACTGCGGTCGCGCCGCACTGCGAGATCGGCGGCAATCTGTCCACCAATGCGGGCGGCATCAACGTGCTGCGCTATGGCACGGCGCGCAATCTCGTGCTGGGGCTGGAAGTGGTGCTGCCGGACGGACGCATCTGGGACGGCCTGCGCAGCCTGCGCAAGGACAATACCGGTTATGACCTCAAGCAGTTATTCATTGGTGCGGAAGGCACGCTCGGCATCATCACCGCCGCGGTGCTGAAGCTCTTTCCGCGTCCGAAGTCGGTGGCGACCGCCTGCATCGCGGTGCGCGACCCGGCAGCAGCGGTGGAGTTGCTGGCACACCTGCGTGCCAACTGCGGCGACACGATCGACGCCTTCGAGTTCATCTCGCGCTCGTGCCTGGACCTGGTGTTCAAAAATATTCCCGAGACCCATGAACCGTTCGCCATCAAGCATGAATGGCTCGTCATCACACGCCTGGCCGATGTGCTGCCTGCGCCGCTGGATGCAGCCCTGCGCTATGCGCTGAATTCGTACGGCAGCGGCATCGTCGAGTTCGAGGTAACCACCAACAAGGATGACGCCGAGCGCTGGTGGAAGCTGCGCAAGAACATCGCCGAGGCGCAAAAGAGGGAAGGTCTCAGCATCAAGCACGATATCTCGGTGCCGATCAGCCGCGTGGCGGAATTCATCGAACAAGCCAGTGCCGCACTGCGCAAGGCGTTTCCCGGTGTCCGCATTGTCGCCTTCGGCCATATGGGCGACGGCAACATCCACTACAACACCTCCATGCCGGACGCTGTGCAGAACAAGATGTTCCTCGCACAACATGAGAAGGAAGTGCACCACATCGTGTATGAATTCGTGGCGAAGCTGCAGGGCAGCATCGCCGCCGAGCATGGCCTTGGCCAGCTCAAACGCGAAGAGGTCACCCACTACAAGAGCGCACTGGAGCTGGAGCTCATGCGCAGCATCAAGAGCACCCTGGATCCGCAAGGGCTGATGAATCCCGGGAAAGTGGTTTGAGTTTATTGAGCCGGCATGCGTGATTCAAGAATCCGTTCGCATTGACCCTTCGACTGCGCTCAGGACTAAAGGCCTTGTCGAAATGTGAATGGATTCTTGTGCTTCGACAAGCTCAGCACGAACGGCAAAATTGTTTACAGGAGAAGGCAACAATGGCAAACCAACCCGAAATTACCAACATGGCTTTGTTCTGCGATTTCGAGAACGTGGCGCTGGGCGTGCGCGACGCCAAGTACGCGCAGTTCGACATCAAGAAAGTGCTGGAACGCCTGCTGCTCAAGGGCAGCATCGTGGTCAAGAAAGCGTATTGTGACTGGGATCGCTACAAGGAATTCAAAGCCACCATGCACGAAGCCGCGTTCGAACTGATCGAGATTCCGCACGTGCGCCAATCGGGCAAGAACTCCGCCGATATCCGCATGGTCGTCGATGCGCTCGATCTCTGCTACACCAAGGCCCACGTCGACACCTTCGTCATCATCAGTGGCGATTCGGATTTTTCGCCGCTGGTCTCCAAGCTGCGCGAGAACAACAAATACGTGATCGGCATCGGCGTGAAGGATTCCACTTCCGATTTGTTGAGCGCTAATTGTGATGAATTCATCTTCTACGACGACTTGGTGCGGGTGCAGGAAGCGAAGAAAAAGCAGGCCGCCAAGAAGGCCCCCGCCAAGGCAAAAACAGGAACAGTAAAACCGGCCGAAGCAAAGGGCGAAGAAGACAAGAAGCAGGAAGCGATGGAATTTTTGGTTGAAACGGTCGAGGGTCTGATCTCGGAACGCGGCTCGGACGAAAAGATCTGGGGTTCGATGGTCAAGACCACCATGCAACGACGCAGGCCAGGCTTCAACGAATCTTTCTATGGTTATCGCTCGTTCCGTGAACTGATGGAGGATGCACAGAAGCACAAACTGGTGATGCTGGTGAAGGACGAAAAATCGGGGCAGTACACGATCCGGTTGCCGGTAGTGGATTAGCCCGAGCTCGAATCGACCAGTAGCGCCGTCACGCCCCATCGTCTTTAGCGCTCAATTTTGGTGCGTGCTTGCACAATACAAGTGCACTCATGGCGAAGATGCAATATTCCCCACAGCTTGTTACTCCGGCTGAATGGCATTTCAGTACAGTGGCATGATTGCTGCTACAATTTAATCAAGGGTGCCGGTCTTGCAGGTCGGCCACTTATAGAAGAACTAGGGTTCCGACCGTCTATTGAAGTCGATGGTGTCTGGTCCGAGAGTTCTCGGTCTTGTTGATGACAAGGCTCCACGGAGGGATAAAAGCCCGGGAGGATGTGACCAAGTTTCATTGGCACCCTCCCGGGCTATTTTTATTTCAGGAGTCGTGCAATGTCATTTCAACAGCATCCTACCGGTCGATCGACTCGCTCAATCTGTGCGGAACATTCTGTCAGCATCAGTAGTGATACAGCAAAAAGCGAGACGCCATGACCAAGCAAATATCCAAACAAAACATGCTGTGGGAAGAAACCATTCCCGGCGGGGGCCACTGGTCGTTCTTGATGAAGCGCGGAACCGCATTGCGCATCACCGATGTGGAAGGCGGGGCGAATCTGTCCGCGCTGTTCTACAACCGGGAAGAGAAGCTGGAACGCTACAACATGGCCGATACGCTGAAGGCGCAACACACCGCGCATCTCACCAAAGGCTTCGTGTGCTATTCGGACATGGGGCGCGTGCTGGCATCCATCATCGAAGACACTTGCGGCTGGCACGACACAATCTGCGGCATAAGCAACGCGGCGCTGGTGGAGAAGAAATACGGCAAAGCCGATTACCAGCAGTATCGCAACGCCATGCACCGTAATGCGCGCGACAGCTTTCTGATTGAACTCGGCAAGTGGGGTTTGGGGAAACGTGACATCGTGCCCAACGTGAATTTCTTCAGCAAGGCAAGTGTGGACAATGCCGGAAACTTGCATTACGAGCCCCGCAATTCCAGGGCGGGGAATTTTGTTGACTTGCGCTTCGACATGAATGTGCTGGTCGTCATGTCGGCGAGTCAGCATCCCCTGGATCCCGATTTGAAATACGCCCCGAAACCGGTGTTGCTGCAGGCATGGAACTGCGGTACTGCAAAGGAAGACGATTACTGCCGCAATTTCCGACCGGAGAATGTGCGCGGTTTCTACAACACCGAATTACTGTTTGGCTAAGGGCAGGAGAAAACATGGCTATCGTCGAAAGCAAATTGGCAGCGCAGCAAGCAAGTTTCGACTGCGTCCTGCCGGCGGGTGAATCCTGGCTGCATAAAGTGAAACGCGGGCAGGTATTCCGCATTCTTGACCTGGAAGGCAATCAGGCAGTGGATACGCTGTTCTACAACGCGCACAACCCGGAAGAGCGTTATAGCGCGGTGGATACCATACGCGAGCAAGGCAACCTGTATCTGACTGCCGGCACACGCCTGTTGTCCACCGAAGGCAACGTACTGATGACCATCGTCGCCGATACCTGCGGCAGGCACGATACGCTCGGCGGTGCCTGTGCGGCGGAAAGCAACGCTGTGCGCTATGCCATTGACAAGAAATACATGCACAGTTGCCGCGACAGTTTTTTGCACGCCCTCGGTCATTGCGACTGCGGCATGGACAAGCGCGATCTGACTGCCAACGTGAATTTTTTCATGAATGTGCCGGTGACCCCGCAGGGTGAACTGACATTCGCCGACGGCATCTCTGCGCCAGGGAAATACGTCGAGATGCGCGCGGAGATGGATGTGTACGTGCTGATCTCGAATTGTCCGCAGTTGAATAATCCCTGCAACGCCTATAACCCGACGCCGGTGCGGCTGTTGATCTGGGACGAGACAGGGCATTGATAAACATTTGGGCGCTTCTAAAAATTAAAAGTTCTAAGCAAGACAAGGCGCGAACAAAAAATTGCGACGCAGCATATGCATGATATGTAAGGAGTAATTTTTTGTGAGTAACACAGTATTGCGACGAAATTTGGATTTTTAGAAGTGTCCATTAGTCGGTATCCGGACGACCGGATACCTAATAACGATGCAGGACGACCTGCTGTTCAGGTGAGCTATGTTCAATAAAGTGTTGATCGCAAATCGCGGCGCAATTGCCTGCCGCATCATCCGAACGCTGAAACGGATGGGTATCCGATCGGTCGCAGTCTATTCGGAAGCCGATGCCCGTTCATTGCATGTGCAGATGGCAGACGAGGCTGTTTGCATCGGCGGGCCCGCTGCTGCCGAGAGTTATTTGCGCGGCGAGCGCATTCTGGAAGTCGCCCGGAGCACAGGTGCCCAGGCCATTCATCCCGGTTATGGTTTTCTATCCGAGAACGCCGCATTCGCCGAACAGTGTGCCGAAGCGGGGGTGGTATTCATCGGTCCCACACCGGACCAGATGCGCCGCTTTGGACTCAAGCATACCGCACGCGAAATCGCAGAACAGAACGGTGTGCCGCTGCTGCCGGGCAGCGGACTGTTGGGTGATGCCGGTCACGCGCATGCCGAGGCCTCGCGCATCGGCTATCCGGTGATGATCAAGAGCACGGCGGGCGGTGGCGGCATCGGCATGCGTCTATGCTGGAGTGCGGACGAACTGAACGAGGCGTTCCAGTCGGTGGAACGTCTGGCGCGCGCAAACTTCAAAGATGCCGGCATCTATCTGGAGAAGTATGTCGAACACGCGCGTCATATTGAAGTGCAGTTGTTCGGTGACGGCAGGGGGCAGGTGATCGCGCTGGGTGAGCGCGACTGCTCGGTGCAGCGCCGCAATCAAAAAGTAATCGAAGAGACACCCGCGCCGAATTTGACACCGGAAGTCAGAAAGCATCTGCTGGAAACCGCTGTGCGGTTGGGCGAAGCCGTGCAGTACCAATCGGCCGGAACGGTGGAATTCGTGTTCGACGCCCATAACGGCGAATTCTATTTCCTCGAAGTGAATACGCGTTTGCAAGTAGAACACGGTGTCACGGAAGAAGTGACCGGGGTCGATCTGGTCGAATGGATGGTGTTGCAAGCGGCTGGCGAACTCCCTGATCTGGGTTCGGTACTGATCAAACCCAAAGGCGCTTCGATCCAGGTACGTCTGTATGCGGAGGATCCGAACAAGAATTTCCAGCCTTCCAGCGGTGTGCTGACCGGGGTCGAGTTCTCTGCCGATGCGCGCAATGAAACCTGGGTGGAGCGCGGTAGCGACATTCCGCCGTACTACGATCCGATGATCGCCAAGATCATCGTCAAGGCGATGAACCGGGAAGCGGCGCTGGAGAAGATGCGCGATGCGCTGGCCGATACGCGGGTGGACGGTATTGAGACCAATCTGGAATATCTGCGCCAAATCGTGGCTGACCGCGTGTTCGCCGAGGGTCGGCAGACCACGCGCTACCTGAACGGCTTCCATTACAAACCGAACACCATCGACGTGCTGGAATCAGGCGTGCAAAGCACGCTTCAGGACTACCCGGGCCGTCTCGGTTACTGGAACATCGGTGTGCCGCCGTCGGGGCCGATGGATGCGCTTGCATTCCGGTTGGGCAACCAACTGTTGGGCAACGCAGGCGATGCGGCAGGATTGGAACTGACCGTTTCCGGCCCGACGCTGAAATTCAATCGCGACACGGTCATCGCGCTGACTGGCGCGGCGATGAAAGCCGAACTGGATGGCAAACCGTTGAAATTCTGGCGCAGCCATGTGATCAAGGCGGGTAGTGTGTTGCGGCTGGGCGCGGTGCAAGGCGGCGGTTGCAGGACTTATCTGGCTGTGGGCGGCGGCTTCGATGTACCGGATTATCTTGGCAGCAAATCCACTTTCACGCTGGGCCAGTTCGGCGGCCATGGCGGGCGCACGTTGCGCACCGGCGATGTGTTGCACCTCGGCGTTGAACCTCCTCCCCGGACACATCGCGCACTGCCGACAAATCTGATCCCTGCGTATGGCAATCAGTGGGAGATTGGCGTGTTGTACGGTCCGCATGGCGCGCCGGATTTTTTTACACCATCCGACATCCAGACTTTTTTTGCCACCGAATGGGAAGTGCATTACAACTCCAGCCGCACCGGTGTGCGCCTGATCGGCCCCAAGCCGGAATGGGCTCGGCAGGACGGCGGCGAGGCCGGGCTGCATCCGTCCAACATCCACGATAACGCCTATGCCATCGGCGCGGTGGACTTCACCGGCGATATGCCGGTGATCCTCGGCCCGGACGGTCCCAGCCTCGGCGGTTTCGTGTGTCCGGTGACCATCGTCCATGGCGAACTATGGAAGATGGGTCAACTGCGGCCGGGGGATACGGTGCGCTTCCGCTGGATGACCCTGGAGCAGGCGAATCACCTCGAACAGCTGCAAGACGAGACCATCGCAGGGCTGAGCTTGCCGAGGGCGCCACGCGAGTTTCCAGCCGCCAAAAAGATGGGCAGCCCCGTCATTCACAGTATTCCGGCCAAGGGTGAGCAGGTACAGGTGGTTTATCGCCAGTCCGGCGACCGCAACCTGCTCATCGAGTATGGGCCGCTGGTGCTCGATATCAATCTGCGATTCCGGGTACACGCGCTGATGCAATGGGTGCAGCAGGCGATGAGCGAGGGAAAGCTGCAAGGCGTCCTCGATCTGACTCCCGGTATCCGCTCGTTGCAGATCCATTTCGACAGTCGCGTGATGTCGCGCGGCGAATTGGTAAAGAAACTCATCAAAGCAGAGAAGCAGCTGCCACCCATTTCAGACATGGAGGTGCCAACACGCATCGTGCATCTTCCGTTGTCGTGGGACGACCCTTCGACAAAACTGGCGATCGAGAAATATATGCAGTCGGTACGCAAGGATGCGCCCTGGTGTCCGAGCAACATCGAGTTCATCCGCCGCATCAACGGCATTGCCGACATCGAACAGGTAAAACGTATCGTGTTCGACGCGAGCTATCTGGTGCTGGGTCTTGGGGATGTCTATCTTGGTGCGCCGGTGGCCACGCCGCTCGATCCGCGGCACCGCCTGGTCACGACCAAATATAACCCTGCACGTACCTGGACTCCGGAGAACGCTGTCGGCATCGGCGGTGCCTATATGTGTGTCTACGGCATGGAAGGTCCCGGCGGTTACCAGTTTGTCGGACGCACCGTTCAGATGTGGAACCGTTACAAACAGACGGCTGACTTCGAGCAAGGAAAACCATGGTTGCTGCGCTTCTTCGACCAGATTCGCTTTTATCCGGTGTCGGAGCAGGAGTTGCTCAAGATGCGCGAGGACTTCGTGGCCGGACGTTTCCAGCTCAAAACCGAGGAGACCACCTTCAGTCTGAAGGAATACAACCAGTACCTGCATACCAACGACAGGGAGATCAGTGCATTCCGCAACACGCAGCGTGCCGCGTTCGCCACAGAGCGCGAGATGTGGAAAGCCAACGGTCAGGCGGAGTACGCCACGGACAGCACGGTGGCAGATGCCGGAACGGACAGTGAACTTGACCTGCCGCCGGGTAGCCGTGCCGTGACAGCCCATGTCGCGGGCAACGTGTGGGCCATGTCTGTCGAGGTTGGCAGCAAGGTCAGGGCGGGCGATACGCTGGTGGTCATCGAGTCGATGAAGATGGAGATCGCGGTGCTCGCTCCCTGTGACGGCGAGATCCTTCAATTGAATTGCCGTGCGGGCGGACAAGTCTCCGCCGGGCAAGACCTGCTGGTAATCCACAGCGATGAGTGAGGGAACGATGAAAAACGATCTGAGCATAAATGCACTCCGTAAACGCTATCTTGCAGGCGAGCTGCATCCGCTGGCCGTCATGCAGGATATTCTGGCGCGCATCGGCGACGACCCGCACCACGTCTGGATCCACCGCTTGTCGTTGGCGGAAATCAGTGACTACGTGTCGGCCCTGCAAAACAAGGATCCTGTTACGCTGCCTTTGTACGGCATTCCGTTCGCCATCAAGGACAACATCGATCTGGCGGGTGCGCCGACTACGGCAGGCTGTCCTGAATTTGCCTATCAGCCGCAACGTCATGCGACGGTGGTGCAACGCCTGATCGAAGCGGGTGCGATCCCCGTCGGAAAAACCAACCTGGATCAATTCGCTACCGGGCTGAACGGTACACGTTCGCCGCACGGCGCATGCCGCAACGCGTATGACGCGGACTATATTTCCGGCGGTTCCAGCTCGGGTTCGGCAGTAGCCGTTGCGCTGGGGCTGGCCAGCTTCAGTCTGGGTACCGACACTGCCGGTTCGGGTCGCGTACCCGCCGCGTTCAACAATTTGGTCGGCGTAAAAGCGACGAGAGGCTGGTTATCCACCTGCGGCGTGGTACCTGCCTGTCGTTCGCTGGATTGCGTTTCCATCTTTGCGCTCAACACGGCTGATGCCGGCAGTGTGTTGTCTGTGGCAGCCGGGTACGACGAGCAGGACGCCTACTCGCGTCCGATGCTGCCGCACGGTTTTGATTTCGGACGCGCCGAAACTTTCCGTTTCGGTGTGCCGCGCGCCGAGCAATTGCAGTTCTTTGGCAATCAGCAGGCTGCCACTTTGTTCCAGCGCAGTTGCGATGCGTTGCGTGCCATCGGCGGTACAGCGGTCGAAGTCGATTTCGCCCCGTTCCTGAATGCGGCACGCCTGCTGTACGAAGGGCCATGGGTAGCGGAACGCTATGTCGCGATCCGCGAATTCTTCGATGCAAATGCGGAACACGTCAATCCGGTGGTGCGCGAGATCATCGCCGGTGCAAAGAAATTCTCCGCGGCCGATGCGTTCAGCGGCATGTACCAGCTGGAAGCGTTGCGCAAGGAAACCGCATCGGTCTGGAACAGGATCGATTGTCTGGTCACGCCGACCGCCGGAACCATCTATCGCATAGACGAGATGCAGGCCGACCCGATACGCCTGAATGCGAACCTCGGCTATTACACCAACTTCATGAACCTGCTGGATTATGCTGCGGTAGCAGTTCCGGCAGGCTTTCAGGACAACGGCCTGCCATTCGGCATCACGCTGGCAGCACCTGCACATCAGGACATTCCATTGCTGCATCTGGCCGATCGGTTGTTCCATGACGCGAACGATTTACCCGCAGAAAAAGAAAAATTGCTGACCGGAAGAATCCGCGTCGCAGTTTGTGGCGCACACCTCGAGGGACTCCCGCTTAATCACCAGCTCACAAGTCGAGGCGCGCACCTGGTGACATGCACCAGCAGTTCGGCCGATTACAAGCTGTATGCATTGCCCGGAGGCCCACCGTATCGTCCGGGTATGGTGCGCGTGGAGAATGGTGAGGCAGGCGGTGCCATTGAAGTGGAAGTATGGGAAATGCCCGCGCGCGAATTCGGTTCATTCGTGGCTGGCATACCCGCGCCGCTCGGTATCGGCACCATCACACTGGCAAGCGGCGAACAGGTTCAGGGTTTTGTCTGCGAGCAGTATGCCGCAAAGGATGCGGCCGATATTTCCCGCTTTGGCGGATGGCGAGCCTATCTGCGGCAGTTGAGCTGATTTCCATGGAACTGCAATTGTTCAAAACGCTATGGGGGCATGGCGGCTCGCTGAACAAGGCTGCCTATCAGGCCGTTGATGCGGGTTTTGTCGGCCTGGAAGGAAATGCGGATATGCCGCAGACACGTCGCGATGAATTGCAGTCCATATTGCAGACGTGGGGCTTGCGCTACATTCAGGAGATCGTGACGGCAGGCGGTTATGTGCCCCGACGCCAGGCGACAGTGGAAGAACATATCGCCGATGTCGAGCGCCAGCTTCAACTCGGACGCTCGCTTGAACCTCAATGGGTGACCGTTATCGGCGGTTGCGATGCATGGCAGTTGGAACAAAGTGTGCGCTTCTTCGGCGAAGTGCAAGAAGTCGCTGCGAGAATGAACATCGAATGCAGCTTTGAGACGCACCGCAGTCGCTCATTGTATAACCCCTGGACCACGATCGATATCTTGCAGCGCCTGCCGGAATTGCAACTCACTTGCGACTTCAGCCACTGGGTAGTGGTGATGGAGCGGCAACTGGATCACGACTGGGATGCGGTCAAGGAAGTTGCGCGGCATGCCCGTCACATTCATGCCCGCGTCGGTTATGACCAGGGACCGCAAGTACCCCATCCGGCCTCGCCGGAATATGCGGGTGCGCTGGCATCGCATCAGCGCTATTGGGAAGCGATCTGGTCGGCACAGCGCGACAACGGAAATTCCCTCACAACGATGACCCCTGAGTTCGGCCCGGACGGCTATTTGCATACCATGCCATTCACGCAGCTGCCGGTTGCCGATTTGTGGGAGATCAATGCGTGGATGGGAAGAACCGAACTCGAGCATTTTGAGAATTGGTGCAGCAACGGCCATTCGACTGACAGCAGTGTGAAGTGACCATGTTCGGACTCACCTTTCAACCGCGGCAGAAGGCCGTCTCGGCACTGCTTGCGGGCTCGGTGTTCTGGGGGCTGTTCTGGTGGCCGCTCAAATCGCTCTCCATGTTCGGCATCCAGGGCGGCATTGTGCAGGTATATGCGTTTGGCTTGTCGGTGCTGCTGCTGTTGCCCTTCGTTTGGAATAATTTGGCGCAATTGCGCGGACAGATACGGCTGATCCTGCTTATAGCCGCACTGGGCGGCTGGGCCACCGCGGCATTGGTCACCTCTCTCGCTGCGGGAAGCGTGGTCCGCGTCATGTTGCTGTTTTACCTGGCACCTGTGTGGACGATCCTTGCGGCAAGGATATTCCTGGGCGAAGCGTTCACACGGTTGCGACTCATTGCGCTGGGACTTGCACTGGCAGGACTGGCCGCGACCTTGGGCGGCCCCGAGATATTTTCGACGCCGCTGTCTGCGATAGATATGCTTGCGCTCTCTTCCGGACTGGCTTTCGCCTTCAACAATGTGGCTATCCGGGTTGGTCACGGCTTGCCGGACACGGTGCGGGCAGTGGCGATCAACGCAGGATGTGCCCTCATTTCGTTCGGCTTCATGTGCCGGGAAGCCAAGCCCATGCAGACGCTCGATGTCATGCAGCTGGGAATACTGTCCGCACTCGGTTTGTTCTGGGTATTGCCCGGCACGCTGGCGACTTTCTACGGTGTGGCGCGCCTTGATGCGGGCAAGGCGGCGATCTTGTTGCTGGCGGAACTGGTTGTCGGCGTATTTTCCGCAGTGTTGATCGGGGGAGAGCAATTGTCCATGCAGGAAATCACAGGCGGGTTCCTTATTCTGACGGCAGCAATAATCGAAGCTCGATCAGAGGCTGCTGCGCATATTTGATCCTGATCACACCATTCACATCATCAACACAACGTTTGTCGAATGACTAACTCTGTCCCAGCGTTCCGGAAAATTGTCCCTGAAATTTTGAGTGATTTTTCTTTCAGGCAAAGCAAACCCGGGTGCACTACTTTTGGTGCGTGTTGCGTTCAATGTTGGTGCGAGTCGCCTGTGTTTTAGCGCAGCATTCAATCAGTGAAAACAATCTAATCTCAATAAAAACAACGGCAAACTGAAAAATTTGTAGTCTGGCATCGTTATTGCTGAATGATTAATGAATATTACGAATATTCAATCCAGTAATACCATAGACAAATCGGAGACGACAATGAATGTAAATAGATTCGGTAAGGCAATGAAGCGTTGGATGGCAGGTGCGCTGGTTACCATGGCGGCCTTTTGTTCCATTTCTGCAAATGCGGCCCAACCCTTGACGATAGGTTACAGCGACTGGCCTGGCTGGGTGGCTTGGCAGGTGGCGATTGACAAGGGTTGGTTCAAGGATGCCGGTGTTGACGTGAAGTTCCAATGGTTCGATTACTCTGCATCAATGGACGCGTTCGCGGCTGGCAAGATTGATGGGGTCTTCATGACCAATGGCGACGCGCTCGTTACGGGCGCCGGTGGCGGCAGAAGCAAGATGATTCTGATAACCGACTATTCCAACGGAAACGATATGATCATTGCCAAACCGGGCATCAAGACACTGACCGACCTGAAGGGCAAGAAGGTGTCTGTGGAAGTGGGTTTGGTTGAGCATCTGTTGTTGCGCAATGGCATGAAGAAAGCCGGCATGAAGGCAGATGATATCGAAATCGTCGGTGCCAAAACCAACGAAATGCCACAAATGCTCGCATCCAACGATATCTCTGCCATCGGAGCCTGGGAGCCCATCGCAGGCCAAGCCAGAAAAGCGGTTCCGGGCGCCAAGGCGATCTATACCTCCGCCGACGAACCGGGCTTGATCTATGACGTATTGGCGGTTAATCCAGCGAGCGTCAAGGATCGTCGCGATGACTGGCAAAAAGTGGTCAAGATGTGGAACAAGGTAGTCGCCTACATTGAAAATCCCGAGACTCAGGCAGATGCGGTCAAGATCATGGCGGCCCGTTCCGGCGTGAGCCCGGCGGAGTACCTGCCTCTTCTTAAAGGCACAAAGCTGCTGACGCTTGAAGAGGGCAAGAAGGTATATGTCAAGGCTGAAGGCTATCGATCCATTTATGGTTCTACCGAAATTGCGAATACCTTCAATTGGTACAACAAGGCGTACGGCTTGAGTCAGAACGTGCCCAGCTACATCGATCCGTCTTTCACGAATGCAAACTGAGCATAATTTAGAACCCCTACTTTTAACCTGCAAAAAAAGGAAACTTTCATGAACCCCAACCTTTTGAAGAACACATTTCAACATTCGCTTTCCAAAGTGGTGTTGCCTGCCGTGGCGCTCGGCTTTTCTCTGGCCGCTCATGCAGAAGAAGCGCCTGTTCCCGATTACAGCCTGGCCTACAACGTGGGGGTGCTCTCCGACTACCGTGTGCGCGGTATTGCCCAGACTTCGGGCGATCCGGCCCTTCAGGGCGGAATCGACTTGACCACCAAGAGTGGCGTTTACCTGGGCACCGCCGCTTCCAATGTGAAATGGGTAAAGGAGTTCAATGGCGCCACAAAAGGAAGTTACGAGCTCGACCTGTATGGCGGGTATCGGGCGCAAATTACCGATACCAATTTTTCGTACGACGTGGGTGTGATCACATACCAGTATCCGGGTAACAATTCCGGCGTGGCGGGTTTCTATCCTGCCGGCACATTTGGGAACGCCAGCACAGTTGAAATGTACGGTGATCTTACTTACGAAATATACACACTGAAATACAACCGCAGTGTCGGCAATTTCCTGGGTAACCTGAACAGCTCCGGAAGTCAGTATTTTGACCTCAGTGCGGCTGTAGATATGACTCACGGCTTCACGCTCACGCCCCATATCGGACATCAGTTCATCCCGAACCAGACCGGAAACCTGGGCAACTATACCGACATGTCGTTGACCTTGGCCAAGGATTTTGGCAATGGCTTAAGTGCAACTGCTGCGCTCATCACCACCAATGCCAACAAGACTTTCTACACGGATACCAAGGGCAGATACCTGGGCAACAACACGTTTGCAGCCGGATTGAGGTATAGCTTCTGATTGGAAATATCGGGCTCGATAGCAGTCTGAAAAGAAAACACCAAGTGTCCCGCAGAGGATCGCGGGACTTTGGCAGGACAATTGAAATTTCTAGCATTGAAGATATTAGGAATAAGGGCAAGGAAACGAGTATGAATACCAGCTCCTGGTTTGCGGTGCGGCGAGAACTGTCGCAGAACAAGAAAACGATACTGGGCGTTGCTTCGTTCCTGCTTCCTCTGCTGATATGGTGCATGGTCAGCTATTTGCCCTTTATCTGGCATCCGAAGGTGTTGATCAGCAACCCGGGCGATGTGGATTATTTTCAGGTGGGCATGCTGGTCGACAAAGCGACGTTCAGGGACGAGCTTTCCAATATGCAATCCACGGGCAAGATCGCGCCCCAGGGTCAGCCCGCCAATCCCATCTATCTTCCTGCGCCGCATGAAGTTGCAAAAGCGTTCTATACCGGATTCACCACAGCGCCGGAACAGCGCGACGGACAGTGGTTGCACGAGAGCCTTTGGCACAGCATTCAGATTATTTTTTGGGGTTTCGTGATCTCCTCGGTGATTGGTGTTCCTCTGGGGATCCTTTGCGGTACCTATAGCGCTGTTTCAAGGCTGAATGAGCCATTTGTGGAATTTTTCCGCTATCTGCCTGCACCGGCATTCGGTGCGCTGGCCGTGGCGATCCTCGGTATTTACGACGGGCCAAAAATTGCCATTATCGTGATCGGCACACTGTTTCAACAGATCCTGATCATCGCCAATACCACGCGCAAGCTGGACTACGCACTGATCGAAGCGGCGATGACGCTCGGCACCGGCCGCATCAAGCTCCTGTTTCGCGTGATACTGCCCGGAGTGTTGCCGGACATCTACCGTGATCAGCGCATTTTGCTCGGCTGGGCGTGGACCTATCTGATCGTGGCCGAGCTGATCGGTACCTCGTCGGGCATTACCTGGTTCATCACCCAGCAAGCGCGCTACCAGCATTTTGACAACGTCTACGCAGCCATCTTCATGATCGGCTTGCTCGGTCTCGGCGGCGATTTGCTGCTGGCCGTTCTGGGCAAGAAATTGTTCCGCTGGAACCTTTCGGCCAACAAGGAGTAAACATGAACACTACCAGCCATTTGCCGAGCTACCTTGAACAGTCCGAAGCAGTCCGGAGCCGGTTTGATCGTCTGAAGTCGCGCGAGGTCATCCTCGAAGTAAAACATCTGGGCAAGGACTACAAGACGACCAAGGGCAATGTCACGGCGCTAAAGGATGTCAACTTCAAGACCCATCGTCGCGAATTCGTCTGCGTAATTGGGCCATCCGGCTGCGGCAAATCGACCCTGATCCGCATTCTGGCGGGTCTGGAATCCCACACCTCAGGCGAGGTGCTGCTGGATGGCAAGCCGGTGACCGGACCGGGCCGGGACCGTGGCATGGTATTTCAGGGCTACACATTGTTCCCCTGGCTGACCGTAAAAAAGAACGTCATGTTCGGTCTGGAAGTGAACAACGTCAGTACAGACGATGCCGGTCGCGAGGCGGAACTTTGGCTGGAGTTGATCGGGCTTGAGAAGTTCGCCAACGCGTTCCCACACGAATTATCCGGCGGCATGAAGCAGCGAGTGGCGATCGCCCGTGCGCTGGTAAACCAGCCGCGCATTCTGCTGATGGATGAGCCGTTCGGCGCACTGGATGCGCAATCCCGCGTCAAGATGCAAACGCATCTGCTGGAAATCTGGCGCAACATCGACATCACTGTGCTGTTCATCACGCACGACCTGGATGAGGCCATATTCCTGGCGGATCGCATTCTGGTATTGAAAGCGCATCCGGGTGAAGTGCAGGAGTTGATCGAAGTCCCGGTGCCACGCCCGCGAAGTGGCGAGCAGTTTGCCGGCCCGGAATTCCTGGCCACCAAGGCGCGCCTGGAAGCCCTCATTCATCCGCAGGAAGCGGAGCCGGATCCGGATGCAGAGGTAAAACCGCAGATGATCCGTTTCGTCAACGTTGCAGACAACGTGGAGTGATCATGACAATGCAATGGTCACATGCCACCTGGGACGAGCTCCCTTCCGCGCTCGGAATCTCGAACAACAGTGCCATCCTGCCGGTCGGCGCGACCGAGCAACACGGGCCGCATCTCGGATGCGGCATGGATTACATCCTGGCCGATATTCTGTGTCGGGCAGTGGCAAGAAAAGTGAAAGTGCCGATGCTGCCCACCATGCCTTACGGTTGTTCGGTGGGACACAGTCGGCGCTGGCCGGGCACAATCGCCGTGTCACCGATCACGCTGATCAACTTGATCAAGGAAATCGGTGACTGGTCCTACCACAGCGGAGTGCGTCGCCTGTTTATCGTCAATACCCATGTCACCAATGCCGCGCCTCTGCGCTGCGCGCTGGAAATGCTGCGCGGCGAACACGATGACATGATGGTGTGCGTGTTCAATTCCGGCACGCTCAGTCCGCGCGTGCGCGAATTTCATCATGCAGATGGTGATGACTGGCATGCGAACGACGCAGAAACTTCGCTGATGCTGGCGAAAGCGCCTGAGATGGTGCGCAACGACAAACTCGGGATCGCGGATGACCCTGACCGTACTGCCGGACTGGTGTTCTCCCACCCGGTGAACCGCACAAGCCTCAACGGTGTCACCGGAAAGCCCAGCATTGCCAATGCCGACAAAGGCGCAACGTGGTTTTCCTGGATGGTGGAAGACTTGAGCCAGTTGATCATGCAAGGCATGCACGAAGAACCTCCCCTTGCACATTCGTATTTCAGTCGTGTGCACGGCTAATAACCGATTTTTTTGAAAGGAATGGTATGACGAAATCTTTAGCGGAAATCAGCAAAATTCAGGAAGACCTGAAGAACAAGGGTGTGAAATATTGCATCGGTGCGTATGTCGATATCCACGGTATTCCCAAGGCCAAGGTCGTGCCCATTGACCATTTGCCGCAGATGGCCGCTGGCTCAGAGCGCTATACCGGTTATGCGTTGGACGGCCTGGGCCAGGCACCGAGCGATGATGAATTGAATTCCATCCCGGATCTCGACCATATCATCCAATTGCCGTGGGAGCCCAAAGTTGCCTGGATGCCTGCCGACAACGGCTTTCAGGGAAAGCCTTATCCGCTCAATACCCGGGTGGCGCTCAAGAATGTACTGGCAACGGCGGCAGAAATGGGGTTTGGCTTCAATCTCGGTATCGAGTGTGAAATCTACCTGCTGAAACAGGAGGCAGATGGCCAGCTGGTTGTGCCCAATCCAGACGACAAGCTGACCAAACCTTGTTACGACGTGCGCGGCTTCATGGACAATTTCGGCTGGCTGGACAAGATGGCCAGCGCCATCAACGGCCTCGGTTGGGATCTCTATTCGCTCGATCACGAGGATGGCAATAGCCAGTTCGAATTCGATTTCAATTACAGTGATGCGCTGACCATGTGTGACCGTCTCACCTTCTTCCGCTACATGGCCAAGCACTATGCCAAGGAGGAAGGTCTGCTCGCCACCATGATGCCCAAGCCCTTTGCCGACAAGACCGGCACTGGTGCGCACTTCAACATGTCACTGTATGACATCAATACAGGAAAAAATCTGTTTGCCTGCGACCCCAAGGACGACCCGCGCGGCATCGGATTGACCAAGCTCGGCTACCAGTTCATCGCCGGCATCCTCAAGCACGGTCCCGCGTTGTGCGCGACATTTGCCCCGACCGTCAATAGCTACAAGAGACTGGTAAGGCAGGGCAAGATGAGCTACTTCAGCTGGGCCCCGGTATTCAATTCTTACGGCTCCAACAACCGCACCAACTCGGTACGGGTACCGGCCGGCGGCGGGCGCTGCGAATCGCGTAACGCCGACGGTGCCGTCAACCCCTATCTGGCCGCGGCGTTAGCACTTGCCGCAGGACTGGAAGGGATACGCGAGGGACTCGACCCCGGCAATCCAAACGAAGATAATCTGTATGGAATTTCGGAAACCGAACGCACCAAACGCGGCATTGATTTCCTGCCGCAGACACTACAAGAGGCGGTGGCTGCGTTTGCAGCGGATCCGCTGGTCGAGCATGCGCTGGGCAAAGAATTGAAGGACGAATTCATACACTACAAAACGGAAGAGTGGGAAACGTATCATCTCACCGTGAGTAAGTGGGAAATCGAACGTTACAGTTATATGTTCTGAAAGAAGTACGATGAAAGTCAGCAGCGAGAAGAAAAATTCCACATTGGTAAGCCGCGTCAGTATCTCGTTGCCGCCGCCGTTGCTGATCGAGCTCGACCGCATGGTGGAGAGCCGTGGATACGAAAGCCGTTCGCAGGCGATAGGCGAGATGGTGAATTACCAGCTCAGCGAGCATAAACGCACACTGGGCAACGAGGTGATGGTTGGCACGATCACGCTGCTTTATGACAGATTGACGCGTGACTTGCAGAAGAAGCTGGCCGATTTGCAATTCAAACATATCAATGAAGTGATCAGCTCGCTGCACGTGCACTTGACTGAGGATCAGTTGATGGAAGTCATTCTGGTGCAGGGGCCGGCAACAAAACTGCAGGAAGTCGCTAACGAAATGATCACCCTGCGCGGAATTATCACCGGACGATTGCAACTGCTTGCTGCGGTCATTCCACCTGTGCATCCCATATCCGGTAACAAGAGTGAGAAGTCATCGCCGCTCAATTCACCAAAAACCCCCAAATAGCAATTAGCTGACCAGCGGTTGGTGGGGTGAGCAGAGGCCAACAAGGCGTCAAGGTATAAGCCACCACCCTGCTGGCAGGAGCTCCGCCAATGTTTCCGCTTGGAAATACGCACCGTGGCAGCTTCTGGAAATTCCGACCAATAGTAAAAGATCATGCCCGCCACGCGCCGCTTACGGCTCAGCACAGGCCATTAATCTCAGTCAACAATCTCAACGGCCTATACCGGTCTATATACCGGTCTATGCATTCGTTTTGCTGTTCACAGATCAGTCAGAAAGTTAGTATCGCCGCGCATCAAATGTGTAAGCAAAATTTTAAGTTTTTGAAATTGGATATTTTGCCGGTTTAATAAGACCCAACAAGTGCAGCCCGACATTGCTGCTCCGCTGGCATGATCTTAAAGTTTCGCAAAAGTCTGGTCGGGCAATCTGCAAACCTCACATTACTAATCAAAAGGATGGTTATGAAACGTCAAATGCTGATTATTTTTTTCTCGCTCGCCTACGTTGCTGCAAGTGCAGCTGAAAGTGACCTATTGTCTTCACCCAGTGCAAGTCTGCGGCCAGCCAATGCTCCACAAGAAGCGGAAATTGGAGGCATTGTGGGCGTGGTTCCTGGCTATTTCGGCGCACAAAAATTGTCACTAGTGGCAAGTCCTTATGTCGAGGCAAATTTTGGCAACGGAGCCTTTGTGGGCGCCAGTGGCATTGGGTATCGCAGCCCGAATTATGGGTCGTTTTCAGTTGCAGCAAGTCTCGGTGCGGGCCGGTCAAGGCTGGAAAGCGCCGGTAATGCCGACACGCATAATCGGCTGACCGGCATGGGTGATGTGACGCCGCGCGCTCAGGCCAATCTGTTCGCCAACTATGACAACGGTCCGTACCATGCGTACGTATTGCTGCAACGAGAGTTGGGCAACCGGGACGGTGCCGAAGGGCAGTTAGTAGGTATGTTCGACGCGGTTTCTACAAAAACCGATCTCGTCCAGTTGTATGCGGGCATTGATTACGCAAACCAGGCGCAGATGCAAACCTTTTTTGGAGTCACTGCATCGCAATCATCCACCAGCGGAAATGCAGTTTACACACCAGGAGCGGGTGTTGCCGGCAGCTCGGTGGGATCGATCTGGCGGCATGCTTTCAGCCAGCATTGGGTCGGCACCCTTGAAGTGGGGGTGATATCCTTGAGCGGTGGGGCCGCGGACAGTCCGTTGACTGCACGCAAAACCAATGGGCTTGCAGTTGTTAGTTCCGGGTACCGGTTCTGAGTTAATGGCTTCGGCCCGGTTCAAGTACAGGGCCCGAAAGATTCCGGAATGCCAATTTCGAAGCAGGAAAAGTATTCCGTTTCTTTCGGGGTCTAAACTTTGTTGTTCGGTGGGCAGGCAGTAGTAACAACAGTTAGACCGTTTTCTGTCGGGAGGGCTGCATGTCCGGGTTAAAGGCGAGCATCAATTTCACGCGCCAAGACGGCCTTCGACAACGCGCATCAGCTTTTGGACGGCCATATAAACCAGCAACACCACCGCCAGACTGGACAGGAATCCCGCCAATACATCTGCCGGGAAGTGCGCGCCGAGGCTGCTTCTGGAAATTCCAACCCACAACACATAGGTCACGCCTGCCACGCGCCACTTGCGGTTCAGCACCGGCCACAGGCTGGCAACAACCAGCATTGCAAACGAAGAATGCCCGCTGGGAAGGCTGTGGTGATATTCCGGTGTGCCGATAATATTCACAGTGCCTTGCGGAAGTGCCAGCGGCGGGCGCGGAAAGTCGAGCAGGGGTTTCAGGAATCCCAGCAGCAAACCGTCCAGCAAGTAAGCGATGCTGAACACGGCAATCACCGATGTCCAGAGTGTCACTTGCAGGCGGTAATGCTGTAGATCCTGATCCGCCCTGTTTACAACGACCAGCGCGAAGATCGTCAGCAGACCAAGGTAGGGTATAAAAAGGTTGTGATCGCCCAGCGTGGTGCCAAGCAGCATGACCTGATCCAACCATGCAAACCTGATGTCATTGATGACGTGAAACAGCCAGACGTTGGCGCCACCCCAATCGTAGAAGATTTCTTTCATGGCAGTCCCTGCTTAAGCGGCCAGGGCCAATCCCCACATGATCAGGCCACCGGCGGCAGACACACCCGCTACTGCGAACAGCCATTTCTTGCGCGTCAATACCGTGATGGACGCCAGAGAGATGGCGATCTGTATCAGGGTCATGGATTGCGCCAGTTTATGGTGGGGATGCATCGCGTGTTCGCTTTCCTCGTTGGCCTTTTCCGATTCGGCTTCCAGAGCCTCGGCTTTGGCCTTGATCTCCTTTTTGTCGTTTTCGTATTTCTCGATCTGGGCCTTGTAGTAATCGTGCTTGCTCTTCGGCGCCATGTCGGAAGCGAGTTCCATCAAATGCCCCTTGTTGCTCTTGGCCTGGTAAAAACTCCATTGATCGGAAGCCTGGGTTTTTTTCAGCACGGCCTCGTTCTTGTACAACATGGCCTGATTTTGCGTATCGCCACCCTGATAGCTGACGATCGCGCCTACCGAGGCCAGGATCGCGGTGAAAATCGCGACTTGCCCGCCCAGCTTGTCGCCACTATGGGCGCCGTGTTCCACTGCATGATCGTGGGCACCGTGAACATGAAATCCTTCTGACATAATCTTATCCTTTACTCGGGCATCAAGAAAAACAGACGCGCATTCTATACCGCGAACCGGGAAATGTTGTCAGCACCTCACCGGGTTTGCACTATCAAACCGATGCCGGTCGAGTGTTATAATCCGCGCCTCTTTAACGGGCATGGTGTTGTGCCATCCCTGAAAATAACATTCGCTGTGCCCGTTTTTCCTACCCGAACCTTCCTCCGGATGGGAGAGGGAGCAACGATCGCTACGCGAATTCACGTTTAATGGTGCTGCTTCATGTCCGTCGTCCTGAATTTTAAATCCCATTTGTCCGAATTGTTTGCGCAGGCCTTGCGCGAGGTCGCTCCCGACCAAAGCAGCGCGATCGTCCTCATCGAACGCCCCAAGCAGGTTGCCCACGGCGATTACGCCTGCAACCTCGCGATGCAGCTCGCAAAGCCGCTGCGCAAATCGCCGCGCGACATCGCAAATGCGTTGATCGCGGCATTGCCGAAATCCGATGTCATCGAAAAGGTGGAGATCGCCGGTGCGGGATTCATCAATGTATTCATCACCACCGCGGCGAAGCAGGATGTGGTGCACGGCGTCTTGCTGGCAGGTGCAGGCTACGGGCATGTGCATGTTGGCGGGGGGCGCAAGGTGGGGGTGGAATTCGTCTCGGCCAATCCGACCGGTCCTCTCCATGTTGGCCACGGGCGCGGTGCGGCAGTGGGCGATTGCCTGTGCAATGTGCTGCACGCGGCAGGCTGGAACGTGACGCGCGAATTTTATTATAACGATGCCGGGGCGCAGATCGACAATCTGAGATTGTCGGTACAGTTGCGCTGCAAGGGCATCACGCCGGACGATCCGTCCTGGCCTGAATCGGGCTATCGCGGCGATTACATCGCCGATGTGGCGCGCAGCTACATGGCAAAAGAAACGATCGAGGCGGACGACCAGCACATCACCGGCAAAGGCGATGCAAACGACGCCGAAGCCATCCGCCATTTTGCCGTGGCCTATCTGCGTCGCGAACAGGACCTGGATCTGCGCGCCTTCGAGGTGGAATTCGACGTGTTCTCGCTGGAGTCCGCGCTGTATACCGACGGCAAGGTGGAGGAAACGGTGAGCCGGCTCATCGCGAGCGGCCATACCTACGAGCAGGACGATGCGCTGTGGTTGCGGACCACCGATTTCGGCGACGACAAGGACCGTGTGATGCGCAAGAGTGACGGCGGCTACACTTACTTCGTGCCTGACGTTGCTTATCATCTGGACAAATGGCGCCGTGGCTTCGAGCGTGTCATCAACGAACAGGGCTCCGATCACCACTCCACCATCACCCGTGTTCGCGCCGGTTTGCAGGCGCTGGATGCAGGCATTCCAAAAGGCTGGCCGGACTACGTGCTGCACCAGATGGTGACGGTGCTGAAGAACGGCGAAGAAGTGAAGATATCGAAGCGCGCGGGCAGCTATGTGACATTGCGCGACCTGATCGACGAAGTCGGCTGCGATGCGACGCGCTATTTTCTTGCCGCGCGCCATCCCGATTCGCAGCTGGTGTTCGATATCGATCTGGCGAAGTCGCAGAGCAACGACAATCCGGTGTATTACATACAGTATGCCCACGCCCGCATCAGCACGGTGTTGGCGCAATGGGCCGGTGAACGCGCAGCCTTGCTGCATGCGGATGTCGGTGTGCTGGACAGCGAATACGAAACGCAATTGCTGCAGCGACTGATCGACTACCCGCAGGTGATCGAGACAGCAGCCGAAGACCTTGCGCCGCATCTGGTTGCTTTCTATTTGAAAGAATTGGCAGCCGATTTTCACAGCTACTATAATGCCTCGCGCTTTCTGGTCGAGGATGAAAAGCTAAAGCTGGCGCGCCTGGCATTGATCGCCGCCGTTGCGCAGGTGATCAAGAACGGATTGGCATTGCTGGGTGTCTCTGCACCCGAGAAGATGTAACAAGACATAAGGAAAAAACATGAGCGGAGGTAAAGGCAAGGTTGTTGCGGGCGTCTTCATTGGCATGGTGCTCGGCATTGCCGCAGCCGGGGGAGTTGCGTGGTATGTCCTGCAAAAGAAGCCGAATGCCTTCACCAACAAGGATCAAGCGAAACCTGCCCCGCAAGTGGCGCCGGTTTCAGTCATCCCTCCCGTTGTCGCGGCAGTTTCAGCACCGGTGGCGGCTTCGGGCGTAGGCGAAGCCAAACAGCATTTCGAATTCTACAAAGTGCTGACCGACAAACCGGATGCTGCAGCGCATCAAACCAATCCGAAGACCGTTACGCCGAAAGAACCCGCGGTTGCCAAAGTGCAGCCTGCTCCGTCTGCAGCGGCATCGAAAGAGATGTATTACGTGCAGGCCGGATCGTTCCAGAACGTTGGGGATGCAGAGAAACTAAAAGCCAAGTTGGCGTTCTCAGGCTTCGAGGCGACCGTTCAGACCGTCGCCATACCGGATAAAGGTGAATGGCACCGTGTACGCCTCGGCCCGTATAACAATAGCGAAGCGGGCAAAGCCATCGCAGCATTGAAGCAAGACGGCATTATCGCCACCCAACTACATGCCCAGTGAACGGGCGTATCGATTCAACAAGGAGACGAGCATGAGATTCTTCAAGCAGGTGTTTGTAGTGTTGGCATTGTTGTGCGCGACTTATGCGCAGGCCGAAATCGTGGCCGGCAAGGATTACACGGTCATGAATTCGCCGATGCCGACCAGCAGCGGCAAGAAAATCGAGGTGCTCGAGTTTTTCTTCTACGGCTGTCCCCATTGCTATCACCTGCATCCGTATCTCAGCGCGTGGGAAAAGAAGATGCCCAAGGATGTTAAATTGGAATATGTACCGGTCATTTTCAATGAAAGCTGGGAGCCGATGGCGCACACTTACTACGCCCTGGATGCAATGGGACAAAGCCAGCAATTGCACAATGCCCTGTTTGAAGCGTGGAACGTACAGAATATTGATCTGAGCGATGAGGCCCGTATTTCCGAGTTTGTGGCGAAGCGCGGTGTGGATCGCAGCAAATTTGATGCGGACTACAATTCCTTTGCGGTATCCAGCAAGATTGCGCGCAGCAACCAGCTGGTGCAGAGCTACGGAATTCGCGGTACGCCATCCATCGCGGTGGATGGCAAATACATCATCACCGGACTGCAACCGGGAGAAACCATCCGCGTGTTGGATGAGGTAATTGCGCTGGCACGCAAGGAACGCAGCAAACACTGATCAGGATCTGGGAATTGGGGGCCGGGATTTTGGGGCGGAAGGGAAGTGGAATTGCTGATTTGGCCAAATCCCAGATCCCCAATCCAAAATCCCTGGTTATCTCAGGCGCGTCGAGCGGCATCGGCTTGGCTTTGGCGCACCATTATCTTGAACGCGGCGCAACCGTCGCCGCTTTCGCCCGTCGCGGCGATCTCCTGCAAAACCTCGCTACAGAGTTTCCCGGCAAAGCGTATTGCTACACGCTGGATGTGCGTGACGCGCCTGCCATTCTGGCGGCGGCAACCGATTTCATGTCGCGCGTTGGCGTCCCTGACATTGTTATCGCCAATGCGGGAGTGAGCAGGGGCACACTCACCGAATATGCCGAGGACGAAGAGGTGTTCCAGAACATTATGGATATAAACGTGTTGGGTATGGTAAAGACGTTCCAGCCTTTTCATGCCGCAATGCGCGAGGCAAAGCAAGGCACATTGGTCGGTATTGCCAGCGTTGCAGGCTTTCGCGGCCTGCCCGGTGCAGGCGCTTACTCGGCATCCAAAGCAGCGGCGATTTCTTACCTTGAAAGTCTGCGCGTCGAACTGTACGGTAGCGGCGTAAAAGTCGTGACGATCTGCCCGGGTTATATCAAGACACCAATGACCGACATCAATACTTACCCCATGCCGTTCATCCTGGAAGCCGATGAAGCCGCCCGCCGCATGGCGCGTGTCATCGAGCGGGGTGCATCTTTCGCCGTTGTACCCTGGCAGATGGGATTGACAGGCTGGCTGCTGAAAAGATTGCCTAACTGGATCTACGATCCGGTATTCAGCAAAGCACCACATAAATCACGAGGCAATCAATAGCCTCTTTTGGTAACACCAGCAAGCTATGCCGTGATGCTTGCGGATTACTTCTTTCGTGCTGCTGCATAACCCTTCTAGACAGGCTTAACCCGTGTTTTGTTAATTGCAAGTAACAAGATGCGCGCGTAGAATTCACGAGATTTTGACAAACTGCAACAATATCAAGGAGCGTGAAGATGGAGAATGAGGCTTTAAGCAACAGTGACCGCCGGGATTTTCTGGTCAAGTTGACTTCCGTAGTTGGCGGTGCAGGCGTGGCGGCAACCTGCGTACCCTTCGTGGCAAGCATGAACCCAAGTTCCGATGTGCTGGCAAAAGCCGAGACCGAGGTCGACCTGACCGGCATTCCGCCGGGCGGCCTGCGCACGGTTGCCTGGCAGGGCAAGCCGGTATTTATACTGCGCCGTACCCCGGACGAGATCAAAGAGGCTCAAGCCAGTAATGGGGGATTTGACCCGGAACCGGATAGCCAGCGTGTAAAGAATCCAGAATGGCTGGTCGTTGTTGGAGTTTGTACCCATATGGGATGCGTGCCGAACAAGGAAGGGCCGGGTTGGACATGTCACTGCCACGGTAGCCAATATGACGATAGTGGCCGCGTAACGCGCGGTCCGGCACCGAAAAACCTTGAAGTTCCGCCATATCACTTTGTGTCGGAAAACAAGATCGTTATCGGCAAAGTTGCTTAAGGAGGCCACCCCATGAAAACAAAAGTTATCAATTGGATAGACCAGCGCTTCCCGCTCACCAGCTTTATCGAACATGACCTGACAGGTTATCCCACTCCGCGCAATCTCAGTTACTGGTGGAACTTCGGCTTCCTCGCCGGATTTGTACTGGTACTGCAGGTTGTAACCGGAATATTCCTGGCGATGCATTACAAGGCGGATGTTTCTCTTTCGTTCGATTCCATCCAGCACATCATGCGTGATGTGAATTACGGCTGGTTGTTGCGTTATATGCATGCAATGGGCGCGTCTGCGTTCTTCTTTGTGATCTTCGTTCATATGGCACGTACGCTGTATTACGGTTCCTATCGTGCACCGCGCGAACTGCTGTGGTGGACTGGACAAGGACTGTTGCTGTTGCTGATGGCAACCGCCTTCATGGGCTATCTGCTGCCTTGGGGTCAAATGTCATTCTGGGGTGCGACGGTCATCACCAACCTGTTCCGGGCAACGCCATTTTTCGGTGATCAGGTTGTCATCTGGCTGCGAGGCGATTTCACCGTAGGTGACGCCACACTGTCGCGCTTTTTCTCGTTGCACTATCTGTTCCCGTTCATCATCATCGGGGCGGTAATAGTGCATCTGGTGGCATTGCACACGGTAAAGAGCAGCAACCCGAGCGGTATCGATCTGGCCGACCATGACAACATCCCGTTCCATCCTTACTTCACGATCAAGGATCTGTATGGGCTGGGCCTGTTCCTGATGTTGTATAGCGTGTTTGTGTTCTTCATCCCCGACAGTTTGATCGAACCCGCCAATAACATTCCTGCAAACCCCATGATGACCCCGAACCACATCGTTCCGGAATGGTATTTCCTGCCGTTCTACGCGATATTGCGCTCGGTGCCGAATATGGTAGGCGGTGTAGTCGCAATGGGCCTGTCGGTGATCATATTTGCCTTCATGCCCTATCTGGACCGCTCGCGCATACCCGGTGGTGCGAGGAATCGTCCAATATACAAGGTGCAGTTCTACCTGTTCATTGCGGACATGCTGGTGTTGGGATTCGTTGGTTACTATCCGCCAACAAATCAATCGATCCTGATCGGCCAAATTGCAACACTATGCTATTTTGGTTCTTTCCTTCTCGTCCCGTTCTTGTCCAAAGTAGAAGAACGCTGGCTGATCAAGCGTGGTCTATCCCCGGAGGTGATGGCCCTTATTGAGAGCGAAAAACATGAGATAAGTAAAAAAGGAGGAAAGCTGTGAAAAAGCTCATGACAATTTTGGCTTCATGCCTTATCGCTACGTCGGCGCTGGCTTCGGAAGTGGAACTGAAAACAGTTAAAGTCAGTCACGATGTGCAGACGCTGGAGCGCGGAGTGGATGCTTTAATGACTAACTGCCATTCCTGCCACAGCCTGAAGTACATTACTTATAGAGACTTGGTTGTCGCGGGAATCGATGCGAAAAAGGTGGATGCCTGGCGCGGTGATCAACCCATGTCTTCTGCCTTGTTATCCCAGATGCCTGCGGCCGATGCTGCCCAGGCTTTCGGCATAGCCCCGCCGGATCTGAGTTTGATGGCCAAAGCAAGAGAAGGTGGAGCTAGCTATGTGTACTCCTATCTGTTGGGCTATTACGTTGGCCCCGACGGTGTGACCGGGAACCACTATTATCCTCCCACCAAGATGCCGGATATTCTCGGGGTCAGTACCGCACCGCAGGATCAGCAGGCAAAAATACAAGACACAGCACATGACATCGTATCCTTTTTGTCATGGGCATCCGATCCTCATGCAGATGAGCGGATTCGCCTTGGATATTATGTAATGGTGTACCTGGTTGTACTGACGACCTTGCTCTATTTCGTCAAGAAACGAGTCTGGTCGAAGTTGAAATAAACCATTCGTGTCCGGCTCCAGGAAAAACATGGAGTCGGCATGAAAGAGTTATAGATGATCTTTTGCTGATGTGACGGGTCGTTTATGGAGTAATGAAAAACTGGCGGGCGCTTAGCCCGCCAGTTTCTTTTTCAGGATGTCGTTCAGCTGGGCGGGATTGGCTTTACCCTTGCTTGCCTTCATGGCGAGGCCGACGAAGAAACCGAACAGTTTGTCTTTGCCGCTGCGGTATTCCGCGACCTTGTCCGCATTGGCTGCAATGATCTCGTCCACCAGCGCTTCGATTGCGCCGCTGTCGGATACCTGCTTGAGCCCCTTGGTCTCGATGAGTGTATTGATCCCTTTGGTTACATCTTCAAGCGAATCACCTATGACTAGCTCAGCATCCTTGGGTGTCCAGAGGTGATCGAATATCTGTTTGGCGGCGCTATTTGAAATCGTTCCATCGACGATTCGGCCAATCAAAACGGCTAATTGCATAGGCGCAATCGGTGCGTCGGCGATGTTCTTATCCTCGCGGTTGAGCCGCGCGGAAATCTCGCCCTGAATCCAATTTGCGAGCAACTTGGCCTGTGCTGGGCTGACGCTCAGTGCCGCCTCGAAGTAGTCGGCTATCTCACGCGACGCGGTGAGGATGCTGGCGTCATAAGCCGACAGACCGAGTTCGCTCACATAGCGAGCCTGCTTGGCCTGCGGCAACTCCGGCAAGGTGCCACGCACTTGCTCAATCCATTCGGTTGATATTTCCAGCGGCAACAGGTCGGGATCGGGGAAATAGCGATAATCGTGTGCATCTTCCTTGCTGCGCATTGCACGGGTCTCGCCTGTATCCGGGTTGAACAGGATGGTGGCTTGGTGGATCTTGCCGCCGTTCTCGATGGTGTCGATCTGCCACTGCACTTCATAGTCGATGGCCTGCTGCATGAACTTGAACGAGTTCAGGTTCTTGATCTCGCGGCGTGTGCCCAGCGGTTCGCCGGGGCGGCGCACCGACACGTTCACGTCGCAGCGGAACGAACCCTCCTGCATATTGCCGTCGCAGATGCCGATCCACCGTACCAGCGTATGCAGTGCTTTGGCGTAGGCGACCGCTTCGGCGGCGGAGCACATGTCCGGTTCGGACACGATTTCCAGCAGCGGGGTGCCGGCGCGGTTCAGGTCGATACCTGTTACGCCTTGCGAATTGCCGTGTACCGATTTGCCAGCATCTTCTTCCAGGTGGGCGCGGGTGATGCGCACCGTTTTTTCATAGGGTTTTGCGTTACCGGATAGAGGTTCGACCTGAATGGTCAATGCGCCTTGTCCGACTACCGGCAGATCGAACTGGCTGATCTGGTAGCCCTTGGGCAGGTCGGGGTAGAAATAATTCTTGCGTGCGAACACCGAGCGTTGAGCGATGCGCGCGCCGGTGGCCAGGCCGAACTTGATCGCCCGCTCGACTGCGCCCTTGTTCAGCACCGGCAATACACCGGGCAGCGCGATGCTCACCGCATCGGCTTGCGTGTTGGGTTCGGCGCCAAATGCGGTCGAAGCACCGGAGAATATCTTGGTGTTGGTGGAGAGCTGGGTATGTACTTCCAGTCCGATGACGATTTCCCACTGCATTATTTGCTCCGTATTTTCGAGGAGGAGGGCAGAGCGGCGCGCACGCCGTCCCACAGCGCGATACGCGCTTCGATGGCTTCACGGCCCGCCTTCGATGCAGCGCGCAATTTCGTATCGCTGCCGCTGCACAGATGTCCCAGCAATTTGAGCGACAGCGGACCGTGGAGCTCGTCGTCGAGGTGGATGTGGCGCTCGAGGTAGTAATGGAACAGGGGCGCCTTTCTCTTGCCGATGTTCATGTCGGCCAGCAAGGCGCGGAACATGCCGGGGATCACCTGTTCGCGGCCGAGCGCGAACGCCGCAGCCACGATATGTGTCTTGCCGCTGCCAATGAAACCGAACGTCGTCTGCATGAACCGGCGCGACGGTTCGGGAATCTTTGCGATCTTCAGCGCCTTCTCGATGCCGTTCCTCTGCACCGACCTGATGAAGGCTTTCACCGGGGCAGTGTCAGCACCCACTTCTTCCATCGCGCCGATGTACAGGTCAAAATGGCTGATGAAAGTCGGGTTTCCCTTCGCATCCGGCAAGCCGTCGTCGGTCTCTTCGCCGAGCACGATCTCGTTGATGAAGCGCTGTACCGAGGTGACAGTGGCATCGCCGGTCGGTATCCACGGCATGGTGGCCGGCGCCAAGTCGCGTTGCAGGTATTTGAGCAGCGACATGAAATCCCATACCGAATAGACATGGTGTTCCATGAAGCGGCGCAGATCGTCGATGTTGCGCACCGCGCCGTAGACGGGATGGCGGTCGAGCTGTCTCTTGAGTGCGGGCACACCGGTGAATCTCGTGATTTTCATGAATTGCCTCAAAGTTGCGGCGCGCGGCCGTGCCAGTCGGTCGCCAGTTGATACTGGTGTGCCACGTTCAGCATGCGCGCTTCGTCGAAATAGTTGCCGATGATCTGCAGGCCCACCGGCATGTCGTTCGCGCCAAAACCGCAGGGAATGGACATGCCGGGCAGCCCGGCCAGGTTCACGGCGATGGTGTAGATGTCGGACAAATACATCTGCACCGGATCGTCGCCCTTCTCGCCCAGCTTGAATGCGGTGGAGGGCGAGGTCGGCCCCATGATCACGTCGCACTGCTTGTAGGCATCGGTGAAGTCCTGCGCGATCAGGCGGCGAATCTTCTGGGCTTGCAGGTAATAGGCGTCGTAATAGCCGTGGCTCAGTACGTAGGTGCCGATCATGATGCGACGCTTCACTTCTGCTCCGAAGCCCTGTGCACGGCTCTTCTCGTACATGTCGCCGAGGTCGCCGTATTCCGGTGCACGGTAGCCGTAGCGCACGCCGTCGAAGCGCGACAGGTTGCTCGACGCCTCGGCCGGAGCCAGCACGTAATACACCGGGATGGAAAGTCTGGTATTTGGCAGGCTGATATCGACGATGACCGCGCCCAGTTTCCTGTATTCGGCGATGGCGGCTTCGACGGCCTTTGCCACGTCGTCGCTCAGGCCTTCCGCGAAGAACTCCTTCGGCAGCCCGATGCGCAGGCCGTTCAACGGCTTGTTCAAGTCGCGGGCGTAGTCTTCCTTTTCGCGTTGCAGCGAAGTGGAGTCACGTTCGTCGAATCCGGCCATGGTGTTGAGCAAAAGCGCGAGGTCTTCCGCGCTGCGCCCCATAGGACCGGCCTGATCGAGGCTGGAGGCAAAGGCGATCATGCCGTAGCGCGACACCACGCCGTAAGTGGGCTTCAAGCCGGAAATGCCGCATAGCGCAGCCGGCTGGCGGATGGAGCCCCCGGTGTCGGTGCCGGTCGCTGCCGCACACAAACGTGCAGCTACCGCGGCTGCCGTCCCGCCCGAGGAGCCGCCGGGCACGCGCGACATGTCCCACGGGTTTTTTACAGTACCGTAATGCGAAGTTTCGTTCGATGAGCCCATGGCGAACTCGTCCATGTTGGTCTTGCCGAGGTTCACCGCTCCGGCGTTGTTGAATTGCGCAATGACATGCGCATCGTAGGGTGAAACGAAGTTGTGCAGCATCTTCGAGCCGCAGGTGGTCAACCAGCCCTTGGCGCAGAAGATATCCTTCTGTGCAACAGGGATACCGGTCAGCGGATCGGCCTTGCCGGCAGCGAGACGGGCATCGGCTGCACGCGCCTGGGCCAGCGAAATTTCCGGATTCAGCGTGATGTAGGCGTTGAGTTCCGGATTCATTTTGGCGATACGATCGAGGTAGCTTTGGGTCAGCTCGACGCTGGAGATCTTTTTGGCGCGCAGGGCCGCGCCCAGTTGTGTGAGGCTGGAATTGATCATGGCGGTTTACTCGATGACCTGCGGAACCAGGTACAGGCCGTTTTCCACCTGTGGGGCAATGGCTTGAAAAGCCTCGCGCTGATTGGCTTCGGTGACTTTGTCGTCGCGCAGGCGTTGCGCCAAGTCCTGGGCGTGGGACATGGGTTCTATGCCCGAGGTATCGACTGCCTGCATTTCGGCAATCAGGCCGAAGATGTTATTCAGTTGATCCCGGGCGGCTTGGAGTTCTGGGTCGGTCATCGCCAGCCGGGCAAGGCGGGCGACTTTTTCGACATCGGCTAAACTTAGGGACATAAACGGGTTTAAAGCTTTATCAAATCAGGCGCGATAGGGTATCATAAACCGCTTATTTCGGCGCACACCTTCTACCTTCCACCTTCCAGGACCTGACATGTTAAGTTATTTCAACGGCTATTTCTCCAACGACCTCGCTATCGACCTCGGTACGGCGAACACACTGATCTGGTTGCGCGGACAGGGGATCGTGTTGAACGAGCCGTCCGTTGTCGCGATCCGCCAGGAAGGCGGTCCCAACGGCAAGAAAGTCATCCAGCAGGTCGGCCTCGCGGCGAAACAGATGCTGGGACGCACGCCCGGCAACATCACCGCCATCCGTCCGATGAAGGACGGCGTGATCGCCGACTTCACCGTCACCGAGCAGATGCTCAAGCAGTTTATCCGCCGCGTGCACAAATCCAGCATCTTCACGCCCAGCCCGCGCATCGTCATTTGCGTACCGTGCGGTTCCACCCAGGTTGAGCGACGCGCCATTCGCGAATCCGCCTACGGTGCCGGTGCGCGCCGCGTGGAACTGATCGAAGAACCGATGGCTGCCGCGATCGGCGCCGACTTGCCGATCGAAGAGGCGACCGGTTCCATGGTGGTGGATATCGGCGGCGGCACTACCGAGGTCGGCGTGATCTCGCTGGGCGGTGCGGTGTATTCCGGTTCGGTGCGCGTCGGCGGCGACAAGTTCGACGAAGCCATCATCAACTACATCCGCCGCAATTACGGCATGCTGATCGGCGAGAGCACTGCCGAGAATATCAAGAAGGAAATCGGTTCTGCCTTCCCCGGCAGTGAAGTGCGCGAAATGGAAGTGAACGGACGCAACCTGGCTGAAGGCGTGCCGCGCAGCTTCACCATCTCCAGCAACGAAATCCTGGAAGCCTTGACCGACCCGCTCAACAACATCGTCAGCGCCGTGAAAACGGCGCTGGAACAGACTCCGCCGGAACTTGGCGCGGACATCGCCAGCAAGGGCATGGTCCTGACGGGCGGCGGTGCGCTGTTGCGCGACCTGGACCGTCTGTTGATGGAAGAGACCGGCCTGCCAGTGGTCATCGCGGACGATCCGCTGACCTGTGTGGTACGCGGCTCCGGCAAGGCGCTTGAACGTATGGACAAATTCAGCAGCATCTTCACCAGCGATTGATCGTACGGCAGTAACTTGGACGACACTCGCACCCTACGGTTCTTTAATCGCGGCCCCAGCCCGGCCGCTCGCCTTGTCTTTTTTTGCCTGCTCTCGCTGTTGCTGCTATTTGTAGATGCCCGTTACCAGTATCTGGAATCCGCCCGCAAGGTCCTTGCTGTCGTGATCTATCCGTTTCAGCGCCTGACCGCACTGCCCGGCGAGGCCATGGGGCAGATTGCCGTTTATTTCGAGATGCAAAATCAACTGCAGACGGAGAACGCGAAACTGCGCCAGCAGCACGATGCGGATGCGGCACAGCTGGCGCAGCTGAATGCGATCCGGGCCGAAGATACCCAGTTGCGCAACTTGCTGGAACTCAAACAGCGGGTCGACTATCCGATGCAGATGGCGGAAATCGCCTACGTCGAGCGCGACATTTTCAAGCGCAAACTGTTTGTGGATAAAGGGTCGCAGGCCAATGTATTGCCCGGGCAGGTGGTAATGGACGACATGGGAGTGGTGGGCCAGGTGACCCGCGTTTACCCCTGGCTCTCCGAAGTCACGCTGGTCACCGACAAGGATCACGCAGTGCCCATACAAATATTGCGCAACGGATTGCGCGCGGTGATATTCGGATCGGGCGATATCAGCGAAATGTCGCTGCGCTACATGCCGGTCAGTTCGGATGTCGTGGAGGGCGACGTACTGGTGACTTCCGGCATCGACGGCACCTACCCGCCCAATTTGCCGGTGGCGAAAGTGCTCAAGATCGAGCGGGATCCGGCCTACCCGTTCGCGCGCATCATCTGTGCACCGTTGGCCGGAGTTGATCGGCATCGCGCTTTGCTCATCGTTTCCGGCCTGCCGAAATTGCCGGAACATCCGGCCACATCGGAAACGAGTGCCGAGTCTGATCGCCTGAACAAGCGACTCAAGCGGAGGAAGCAGTGATATCCAACCTCCCCAAAGACCAGGAATTCCTGCTGCCCGCGAGTACGAGTTTCATCGTATTCAGCCTGTTCGTGGCGGTGATGCTCAACTGGTTGCCCTGGTACGGCTGGGCACTGGCGTTGCGTCCCGACTTCGTGGCCCTGGTATTGCTGTACTGGTGCACGCACAAGCCGCATCGCATTGGCATCGGCATCGCCTGGCTGGTCGGGATTTTCGCCGATGTCGCGGATGCGAGCCTGTTTGGCCAGCATGCGCTGGCGTACACGGTGCTGGCTTTCGGCGGCATCGTGCTGCATCGCCGCGTACAGATGTTCGACCTGCGCCAGCAATCCCTGCACGTGTTTCCGTTGCTGTTGCTGAGTTACGCAACCTATGCTGCCGTGCATTGGCAGGTGCGCGGTTATGTGGCGTGGGAATATTTTCTGGGCAGCCCGATATCGGCGCTGTTGTGGATGCCGATGACCATGTTGTTGCAAGCCTTGCGCCGCCCGCGTCACGACCCTAACGAACTATGAATCGTTACGTCGAGCTGAAGAACCATCAGCGCGAAATCTATTATTTCCGTCTGCGACTGGTGTTGAGTCTGGGCTTCGTGGTGGTGATGCTGCTCATCCTGCTGCTGCGTTTCTTCTTTCTGCAAGTGATCCGCCATGATTACTTCCACACCCTGGCGGACAGCAACCGCATTTACGTTGTGCCCATCGTGCCCAACCGCGGGCTGATCCTGGATCGCAACGGCGTGGTGATGGCGCAGAACTATTCCGGTTACACGCTGGAGATCGCACCGAATAAAGTTGCCGACATGGATGCGCTGATCGCCGAATTGTCCAAGCTGGTCGAGATCACGCCCAAAGACATCAAGCGCTTCCAGAAACTGCTGACCGAGCGGCAGACGCTGGAGACCATGCCGATACGCAGCCACCTGAGCGACGAAGAAGTGGCGCGTGTTTCCGCTCAGCAATTCCGCTTTCCCGGCGTGGAGGTCAAGGCGCGATTGTTCCGCGAATATCCCTTTATCGATATGACCTCGCACCTCATCGGCTATGTCGGTCGCATCAACCAGAATGATATCGACCAGCTGGACGAAGACGATGTCGCTTCCAATTATCTCGGTTCCGACTACATCGGCAAGACCGGCATCGAACAAAGTTACGAAAAAGACCTGCACGGCAAGACCGGGTTTGAGCAAGTCGAAGTGGATGCCGGCGGGCGCGCAGTGCGCGTGCTGTCGCGCACAGCACCGCAGTCCGGCAGCAACCTGATGCTGACGCTGGATGCGAAACTGCAGGAGGTGGCGGAGAAGGCATTCGGCGAATACCGCGGTGCCTTGGTCGCAATCGATCCCACCAACGGCGAAGTGCTGGCTTTCATCAGCAAGCCCGGCTATGACCCCGGTCTGTTCATCGACGGTATCGACACGGAGACCTGGGACGCGTTGAATAATTCGCCCGATACACCGCTCAACAACCGCGCCTTGCGCGGACAATATCCGCCAGGCTCCACCATCAAACCCTTCATGGCGTTGGCGGGACTTTTCTACGGCACACGTTCTCCCACCCATGCCATCAACGACCCCGGCTATTACATGCTGCCCGGCAGTCGGCACCAGTACCGCGACTGGAAGGTTGGCGGGCATGGCGCGGTCGACATGTTCAAATCCATCGTCATTTCCTGCGACACCTATTACTACGGGCTTGCCACCGAACTGGGCATAGACAATATGCACAGCTACCTGTCGCGTTTCGGTTTCGGTCAGAAGACCGGACTGGACATGGAAGGAGAAGTATCCGGACTGTTGCCTTCTCCCGAATGGAAATCCAAGCGCTACCAGCAGATATGGTATCCGGGAGACACGGTCTCGGCGGGGATCGGCCAAGGCTACAATCTGGTGACTCCGCTGCAACTGGCCTATGCCACGGCCATATTGGCCAACGACGGTGTGGCCTTCCAGCCGCACCTGGTCAGAGAAATGCGGCCTGCGAGCGGGGGCGCAGTGATGACCGAACCCAAACAGATGTTCGACCTCAAAATCGATCCGGAAAATCTCAAACTGGTGAAAAGCGCAATGGAAGCCGTCACCAAACCCGGCGGCACGGCAGCAGTAGCGAGTTATGGCGCAACCTACCGGATTGCGGGCAAGACCGGTACAGCACAGGTCATCGCCATCAAGCAGGGTGAAAAATACGACGCGAAAAAAGTCTCGGAATACAATCGCGACCATGCCTGGTTCATCGCTTTTGCGCCGGCCGACAAGCCGCGCATTGCAATGGCAGTGTTGGTAGAGAACGGCGGTCACGGCGGCACAACCGCGGCCCCGATCGCGCGCAAAGTGATGGATTATTACCTGCTCGGCAAAATACCCCAGCCGTTGCCGACGGATAAAACCGGGGATCAGAGCGACTGAGCATGAACGCGAGACAACTCAAGCAACGATTGATGATGAATCTTGACCCCGTGCTGCTGGCCGCGCTCGGGGGATTCGCATTGGTCAGCCTGGTGCTGCTGTACAGCGCCAGCGACGGCAACCTGATGCGCGTGCTGGCCCAGCTAGGCAACATCGCGGTGGCTTTCGTCGCGATGTGGGTCGTCGCCAACATGCCTCTGCACTACCTGATGCGCGCAGCCTTTCCGATATACCTGCTGGGCATGATCCTGCTGTTGCTCGTGATGACACCGCTCGGCGTGAACAGCCACGGCGCCACGCGCTGGCTCAACATCGGCGTGGCAACGATCCAGCCTTCCGAATTGATGAAGCTCGCCGTGCCGCTGATGATGGCCTGGTACTTCGAAAAGAACGAAGCGACCCTGAAGCTCAGGAATTATTTTGTCGCGGCCATCCTGCTGCTGTTGCCCGTGGCGCTCATTGCGAAACAGCCCGACCTGGGTACTGCCATCCTGATCGGGGCGAGCGGATTTTATGTACTGTTCCTCGCAGGCTTGTCCTGGCGCATCATGATCGGTTCCGCATTGGCGGCGGCGGCCAGCGCGCCGTTTCTGTGGTCGGCGCTGCACGACTACCAGCGCCATCGCATCATGATGCTGTTCGATCCTTCGCAAGACGCATTGGGCAAGGGCTATCACACCATTCAGGGCATGATCGCGGTGGGGTCCGGCGGCATCCTCGGCAAGGGATACCTGAACGGTACGCAGACGCACCTGGACTTCCTGCCCGAACGCACTACCGACTTCATCTTCGCCGTCTGGTCGGAAGAATTCGGGCTGGTTGGCAATCTGCTGTTGCTGTCACTATACGTTTTCGTCATCGGGCGTGGCTTCATCATCACCGCCAACGCCTCCACCTATTTCACGCGCCTGATGGCGGGCAGCATCACGCTCACCTTCTTTACCTATGCCTTCGTCAACATGGGCATGGTGAGCGGTATCCTGCCGGTGGTGGGCGTGCCGTTGCCGCTCATCAGTTACGGCGGCACATCCATGCTTACGCTGATGCTGGGTTTTGGTATCCTGATGGGCATCCAGACAAACAAAAAACTCGTTAAATCTTGAGGGGAACGATGATGCAAATAAAATTGCTGTTGATTTTGCTGGCTGCGCTTGCAATGACCGCCTGTTCCACCACGAAACCGGGAGAGAAGGAGCAAAGTGCGGCACCGATCGTGGATGCGATCGCCGGCCCCAGCGGCAAATCGGCAAGCGCCCCCCCGGCAACGGGCGGCGGATACCTGCCCGGCGACGGTCCGGGCACCGATGCGCCGAACCTCGACAACATCCCCGATGCGGTACCCAAGGCCGAGCCCCTGCATCGCTACGCCAACCGTCCCTACACCGCGCTGGGCAAAACCTACACACCGTTGCAAACTACCGGCAACTACAAGGAACGAGGCATCGCTTCCTGGTACGGCAAGAAATTCAACGGACAGCGCACCTCCATCGGCGAGACATATGACATGTACGGCATGACTGCCGCCCATCCCACGCTGCCCATCCCCAGCTATGCACGCGTCACCAATGTAGCAAACGGCAAGTCTGTCATCGTGCGCATCAATGATCGCGGCCCGTTCCTGCACGAGCGCATCATGGATCTTTCCTATGCCGCCGCCTACAAACTGGGCTTCGTCAACACAGGCAGCGCGGAAGTCGAAGTCGAGAGTATCGCCACCGGTGCCAACGCTCCCGTCACAAACCCGGTCGAAACGGCTGCAGTGAATATAGAACCGATCACGGTTGCACCCATCGCACCCGTTGCAACCGCCATTCCCGTCGATACGGTAGGCAGTTCGAAAGGAAAAATTTTCCTGCAACTCGGCGCATTCAAATCGGCGCAGGGTGCGGAAAGTTTCCTTGCCAAAATGAATGCAGAACTGGGCGATAACGGCAAGGAACTGAAGCTGTATGAAAAGAATGGACTGACCCGCGTGCACCTCGGCCCCTATGCGAACGAGAGCGAAGCACGCGATGCCGCAAGCAAGCTTGCTTCGAAACTGGGCTTCAAACCCTTCGTGAGCCTGCACTGATGCATGCCGCCGCCAACATCGTTGTCGGCATCGTCGCCCTCATCCACGTGTACATCCTTGTACTTGAGATGTTCCTGTGGGAAAGACCAACCGGCCTGAAGACTTTCGACATGGACGAAAACTTCGCTGCCGCAACCCGGATACTCGCGGCGAACCAGGGGCTGTATAACGGGTTTCTGGCAGCGGGGTTGTTCTGGGGATTGTTTACTGGGGACATCCATGTGCAGAGGTTCTTTCTCGGGTGCGTGGCGACGGCGGGGGTGTATGGGGCGATGACGGCGAATGCCAGGATATTGTGGATACAGGCGGCGCCAGCGGTGGTGGGATTGGTGTTGTTGGGGTTTGTGCCGTCCTATTGAGAATTTGAGGTTGTTCGCGCCACGCGCTACATAGAGGACCGTTCGTCCTGAGTGCCGCACGCAGTAGCGTAGGTTGGGTTAGCGGTTTCATCGCGTAACCCAACATCAAAACCAAAACCGTCGGGGGTAGCCCGACAGCTAGTCACTTTTCTCGTCTTGCCGAGAAAAGTAACCAAAAGAGGGCGCCCCCAGTTTGCCGCCCTTCGGGTTCCCTCGATATTTCGCCAACAAGCGGGGCTGCGCAACTCGCCCTGGCGGGCACACAAAACGTGCCCCACTGCGGAGCTCAGACAGTGCTCGCCTAAACCTCCGCTTGCTGGCGAAATATCGAGGCGGCGCACAGGGGAAGAAAAAGCGAAGATCAAAACCAAATGGTGGGCAACTAGTTGCCCACCATAGTCAAAACAATTCGACTCCGGTACATTGTGGCTCATTTTGAAAATTGCCAGAGATGCAACAATTAACTGTGTGAGGGGGCTATGACGGTTCGACTTTTTTATGTTGATGAATCATATGATGACAACAAATTTTGTTTGTCAGCCATTGGTATTCGCCATGGTGATTGGCATGAATGCTTTAGTCGGCTTCGTCAACACCGTGCTTTACTTAAACAGGATTTTGGAATTTTTCTCAGAAAAGAAATTCACGCCCATGAATTTGTTAGTGGTAGAGGAAGAGTTTCTGAGCAGTTAATTGGAAAATATCAGAGATCAAGAATTTTCGATCAATTGTTATCTTCGGTGGCGCAGCTACCAAATGCGATGTTGATTAATGTTTGCTTAGATGTGAAGGGGCGAAGTGATCCGCAGCTCGATGCGTGGGATCGACTTACCAATAGAATTGAGCGAACAATGCTGGAGTTCGAGAAAAGGGAAATTCCTCTTCGTAGAGATCTTGTGGCCAAGTTGCCGACAGCTTATGCAGAGCGGCATATATTAGAGTTGCGGTTAAATAGTTATCGGCCAAGAGCAGTTATATTTGCAGATGAGGGTCGAGAGTCAGAAATTACAAAAGTGATGCGGAAAATGAGTGTGTTTAATCCAATCCCGTCGCAATTCGGAGAATGGAAAGCCGGAAAGACCACTCAGAACATTCCTATTGAACGAGTGATTGAAGACCCAATTTTCAAGAAATCACACCAATCATTTTTTCTTCAACTTGCCGATTGTGTAGCTTTTGCACTACTAAAGCGGGAGGTTGCTGCAACACAAAATATTAAGAAGTATGGAATACATAAGATGTTTGAGCACCGCCTGTCTGGGGTGTGTTATCGCAAGGCTTCGCCTAAGGATCAACTTGGCATAGTAAGAAAATAAGAAGGGCTGCCCTAAGGCAGCCCAAGCACGGTCGGGGGCTACCGCTAAAGGCAGGCCGACCGAACGGTTGTATCTTGACGGAGAATGACACCTAAGTCAATGTGCCTGCAGGCATGTTGGCGTGGGCACGAAGTGCTCACGCGGTGGTTTTAGGTTTTGCTTTCCCCCTGTGCGCCGCCTCGATATTTCGCCAACAAGCGGAGGTTCAGGCGAGCACTGATGAAACAACTAGCCATTCGACTAGGCTGAAAAAAGACTTCAGCCAAGTCGCTGGTTATGTCCGAGCTCCGCAGTGGGGCACGGGGTTTGTGCCCCGCCAGGGCGAGTTGCGCAGCCCCGCTTGTTGGCGAAATATCGAGGGAACCCGAAGGGCGGCAAACCGGGGTCGCCCTCTTTTGGTTACTTTTCTCGGCAAGACGAGAAAAGTGACTTGCCGCCGGGCAACCCCCGGCAAACTATGCGCCCAGCCATTCATGGTTCGACAAGCTCACCACGAACGGCTTTAGCTGTCTGGCTACCCCCGACGGTTTTGGTTTTAAATTTGGAGAGTAGATGGAACCGTTCTGCTGGTGGGAAAACGACACCCTCGTCCTCAACATCCTCGGCCGCCCCCGCGCCAAAAAAACCAAGATAGGCAAAGTCATCGGCAAACAACTGGAGATCCACGTCGCCGAGAATCCGGTGCGCGGAAAGGCGACGGCGCATCTGGTGACATTCCTTGCCGACGAATTTCAAGTACCCGAGAGCGCGATCACGGTGGTGTTCGGGGTATACAACGTCAACAAGCAGTTGCGCATCGCTGCACCGAAGCGGCTTCCTGCAGCGATCGCGAAGCAGCAGAAAGCTGCTGCTTTACCAGGTGTGAGCAAGAAGATTTGAATTCCGTCGAGGTTGCGGGAAGGAGCGAATGGAACCGGGCATCAGCCGAAAAATTTCTTCAACGCCACGCCCAGCCAACCTCCGGCTACTCTGCTTTCTGTGCCTTCGACTCCCAACATCTTCTTGACGCTATCCGCATAGTCCGCGTCGTCACCCTTGATGTGGTTGACCAGCCATATCTTCAGCATGGAAAGCAGCTCCGGCGCAACATTTTCCCCGGCCGCCGCGCGTTTCTGGAATTCAGCCACGCGCTTGGTGAAAATATCGTGTACGCGCTTGTGTGCCCTGACGAAAGGATAGTTAGCCCTTTCCTGCAACTCTTCCTCGAATGCAAAATGAGTGAGCGTGTAATCAACCAGCTCGTTCAGCACGTGATTCGTTGCTTGCCTGTCGGCCCTGTCGTTCGCATCGTTTAGTTCGTTCAGGTAATCCACAATGCGTTTATGCTGGTTGTCGATGACCTCTATGCCGGTATTCAGGTCACTGGACCAATGCAGGTATGCCATAATTCCTCCTAAGTACTAGTAAAAGCCAATTTGTATTGGTCTAATTTCGAAAGCGGGGCATTGTTTCTTACCCTTACTCCCGAGTCAATCATTAAAAGTTTGAGCGATTTCCTCCGGCTCTGCGTATGAGCACTTCATTACCTGCTAAATCGCGCAGTCTGTTGCGTCGCTATCTGGCGGCGGGGTATGCCGCGTTCATTGTGTATGCCAGTCTGTCGCCATTCCTGGGCTGGCAGGAGCAGGGGCTGGAGTTCTGGGCAGTCCTCACTTCGCCCCTGATGCTGACCTACTCGGGTTTCGACGCGCTGAGCAATTTGCTGGCCTATCTTCCTTTTGGTCTTTTGCTCGCACTCAATTTGCTCACTTGTTTCGGCAACGTGCGCAGCGTGTTGTGGGCAACCCTGCTGGCGATCGGACTTTCCGTCACGATGGAATATCTGCAGATGTATTTGCCCATGCGTACCAGTTCCAATGCGGACATCCTGGCCAATGGCATCGGCGCTTTTGCGGGCGCATTGCTGGCGGTATCCGTCGCGAACCGTGCCTGGTTCATGCGCGTGACGAAATGGCGCATCGGCCTGTTCAGGCAGGGGACCGGCGTGGATTTCGGGTTGGCGCTGGTGATGTTGTGGATGTTTGCGCAGATCAATCCTTCCTTGCCCATGCTGGGCAATGTGTTCATCACCGAGCCGGCTTACCGGATGTTCGTCGCGATCCCGGAAGCGCCGTTCAGCATATGGGAAAGCGTGGCGGTTGCATTGAATCTGCTGATGGTGGGGGCGCTGCTGTTGACACTGTTGCGGGTACGCCGGCATGTGGTTGTCGGGCTGGCGCTCATGCTTGGCGTGGTTGCCCTCACAAAATTCATCGCTGCTGCGCTGCTGCTCAAATCCTGGGCGCTGCTGCTGTGGCTGAACAGCGAAGCGATATTGGGCATCGTGATCGGTGTGATTCTGATCACCGGCATCTCGTGGCTGTCACGATCGCGGCTCATCTGGGCGACCGCGCTGGGGGCGCTGAGCTACGTGGTGCTGGCAAATTGGGTGCTGGACAGCGGCACGCCCTCAGCCGCGATGCGCTTATATCAATGGCGTTTCGGACACCTGCGCAACTACAATGGGTTGTCGCATAACGTTTCGCTTGTTTTTCCGCTGCTGCTGGGCGGATATCTCTGGCGGGTGCGGTCTGCTCGCCATCTTGAAGAAGGAAAGAAATGAGTCATTACGACAAGCACGTGTTCTTTTGCGTGAACCAGCGCCCGGCGGGTGAAGACTGCTGCAACAACCACCAGGCGCAGGCAGCGCGTGATTATGTCAAAGACAAGGTCAAGCAGCTTGGACTTTCCACCGACGAAAGAACGATGCGCATCAACTCGGCTGGTTGTCTGGGCCGTTGCGAATTGGGCCCGGTGCTGGTGGTCTATCCCGAGGCGGTCTGGTACACCTATGTCGACCAGAGCGACCTGGACGAGATCATCGAGGAACACCTCAAAAACGGGCGCGTGGTGGAGAGACTGAAGATCTGATGGCGACCGTACTGGAAAAATTTTCGACCGCCGGTCCGGCGGGGTTGATCGAGGGTGTCGTGCACACGCCCGATGAAATAGCCTGCGGCATCGCCGTGGTGGCACATCCCTTGCCAACCATGGGCGGCACCATGGAGAACAAGGTGGCGGTGATGCTGGCCAAGACTTTCGCCGAACTCGGCTGCGTCACGCTGCGTTTCAATTTTCGCGGCGTGGGCGCAAGCGAGGGCGAATTCACGGGCGGCGACGGCGAAGAACAGGACATGCTCGCCATCGTGCGCTTTGCGCAGGAACAGTTCGGCGAAGAACTGCCCCTGATCCTCTCCGGATTCTCTTTCGGCGGCTATGTCGCCGCGCGCACTGCATTGCTGGTGCACCCGCAGCATCTCATCTTGGCCGCGCCCGCTGTCGGGCGTTTTGCCATGCCGGCCGTTGCGCCGGATACACTGGTCATACACGGCGAGCATGATGACGTGGTGCCGCTGGCAGATGCACTTGATTGGGCGCGCCCGCAGCATTTACCCATCGTCGTACTGCCGCAGGCCGGGCATTTCTTTCACGGACGACTGACACAATTGCGCGATATCGTCAGGCAACATTTCACCGGATTTGAGATATGAACGTCGTTATTCGTGCGAGCGGCCTGCAAAAATCCTATGGCGGACAGCGCGTGGTGGACGGGCTAGACCTGTCTATCCACAAAGGCGAATGCTTCGGCCTGCTCGGCCCCAACGGTGCGGGCAAGACCACGACCTTGCGCATGCTGCTTGGGCTGATCACGCCGGATGCGGGCACGGCGATGCTGCTCGACCTGCCCGTGCCGCAGGCCGCGCGCGAGGCGCGTATACGCGTTGGCGTGGTGCCGCAGATGGACAACCTCGACCCCGATTTCACCGTGGCGGAAAACCTGCTGGTCTACGGCCGTTACTTCGGGATGCAGGACAGCGAGATCGAGGCGCGCATCCCGTCTCTGCTGGAATTCGCGAGCCTCACCCACAAGCGCGATGCGAAAGTGCCCACGCTGTCCGGCGGCATGAAACGGCGCCTGACGCTGGCGCGTGCACTGGTCAACGACCCCGATGTCATCTTCCTCGACGAACCGACCACCGGCCTCGACCCGCAGGCGCGCCACCTGATCTGGCAGCGGCTGCGCGAACTCACGCAGCAGGGCAAGACCTTGTTGCTCACGACACACTTCATGGATGAAGCTGAACGCCTGTGCCATCGCCTTGCGGTGTTGGACAACGGAAAACTGATCAGCCAGGGATCACCGCGCGAATTGATCGAGCAAAACATCGAGCCGCAAGTGGTGGAAGTGTTCGGCGAGACTTCGGGCCTGTGGGCGGGCGAACACGCCGCCAGATATTCGCAACGCTTCGAAGTCAGCGGCGAGTCGGTATTCTGCTACGTGAAAGATGCGCAGCCCCTGGTTGCCCATCTGCAGGGTCAAAGCGCGTTGCGCTATCTTCACCGGCCGGCGAATCTGGAAGACGTGTTCCTGAAACTGACCGGCAGGGAGATGCGCGAATGAATTTCAAGTCACATTCATCGCGATCCCCGCGTTGGCTGCGGTCTTCGGCTCCTTGCCGTACTGTCTGTACTGATGGAACTACTAGCCAATCCACTAAGCCGCAAAATACGCGGCAAGTGGCTGGTTATGTCTTCGTCGCCTCAACCTTGCCGCCTTGGCCTTGCTTCGACTGTGACTTGAAATGAACCTGATCTTCCGCATGCTGTGGGTCATCATCCGTTCCTTCTTCATGAAGCGGCTGGACAACGGGAACTATACGAGCTCGCTCACGCTGCACGTGTTACCCAACGACATCGACATCAACTTTCACATGAACAATGGCCGCTACCTGACTATTTGCGATCTCAACCGGGTGGATGTGTTTGCACGCAGCGGTCTGCTGAAAGCGATGTTCAAACGCGGCTGGATACCGGTCATCGCCGAGCACACCATGACCTACAAGAAGCCCCTGAACATCTTCCAGCGTTACGAAGTGAAACTGGAAGTGTTGCGTTGGGACGAGAAATACTTTTACATGACTCACACCTTCATTCACCGGGATCGTGTCGCCGCGGAAGGCACATCCAAAGGCTGCGTGTATGAGCGCGGTGTCGGGGTGGTGTCGCCGGACCGCGCGTTCGCGGCAGTGGAACAGGACAGGACGAAATGAACAACCGCGATTTTGCTTTACCGAAATTGAGCCTGCGTTTCTTTCCCATCTGGCAACGGCACTGGCTGGTGTGGAAAAAGATCGCGGCGCCTTCCATCCTCGGCCATCTGGCCGATCCGGTGATCTACATGCTGGGTCTGGGTTACGGTCTGGGCAGTTTGCTGCCGACGATGGGCGGCATGTCGTACATGGCGTTCCTCGCCGCCGGTACCGTGTGCTACAGCACCATGAACAGCGCCAGCTTCGAGGCACTGTATTCCGGGTTTGCCCGCATGCATGAACAGCGCACCTGGGAGGCTATCCTCAATACCCCGGTCTCGCTGGATGACGTGGTGCTGTCCGAGATCCTGTGGGCCGCCACGAAGAGCCTGATGTCCGGCGCGGCTGTACTGGCCGTGATCTGGGTGCTCGGCCTGTCGCATTCGCTCATGTCGCTGTGGATGATTCCGCTGGCTTTGCTGATTGGTCTTGCCTTCGCTTCCCTCGGTCTGATCATGACTGCGCTGGCGCCTGCCTATGACTTCTTCATGTACTACTTCACGCTGGTCATAACACCGATGATGCTACTATGCGGAGTGTTTTTTCCGGTCACCCAGTTGCCGGAAAGCATGCAGGTGATCGCGGGCGTCCTGCCGCTGACGCACGCGATAGACCTGGCGCGGCCATTGATGGGCGGCACGATTCCGCCGCAGGCGTTGCTGCATATTGGCGTGTTGCTGGCATATACGCTGATCGCTTTTTATGTATCGCTGGTATTGTTCCGGCGCAGATTGTCGCGCTAACACCGGCGTTGAAGGCCGTTCGTGGTGAGCCTGTCGAACCATGAACGACTCTTCGCCAAGCTTGTTTCGAGCGCCGTTCGTTCCTTCGACAAGCTCAGGACGAACGGACTTTTCAAGTGTTGAGGAATTGTTATGTTGTGGTTAAAAGCTTTTCATATCTTCTTCGTGGTCAGCTGGTTCGCCGGACTGTTCTATCTGCCGCGCATCTTCGTCAATCATGCGATGGCGGAAGAACAGGCAGTGCGCGAGCGTTTGAAACTGATGGAACGAAAACTCTACCGCTTCGTGACGCCCATCGGCGCGCTCGCCGTGATTACCGGATTGTGGATGTGGTTCGGTTTCGGTTTCAGCGGCGGCTGGCTGCATGCCAAGACCACGCTGGTGGCGGTACTTGTCGCCTACCATCTGTATTGCGGTCATCTGGTCAAGGTGTTTGCCGCAGATCGCAACACCAAAAGCCATGTCTGGTTCCGTTTCTTCAATGAAGTGCCGGTGCTCATTCTGCTTGCAGTCGTCATTCTTGTTGTTGTGAAGCCCTTCTGATATGCCTGATTTCTTCGCCCCCTGTCCGCGCGGACTGGAAAAACTTCTGGCCGGTGAACTGGATTCATTCGGCGCCGCCGATGTGCGCACCACCGATGGCGGCGTCGCCTTCTCGGGCGATTGGCCGCTGTGCTATCGCGCCAATCTGCAGAGCCGTCTTGCATCGCGCATTCTGTGGCGCGTAAAAGATGCCACGCCGTTCCGCAACGAACAGGATGTCTACAAGACCGTTTACGATCTGCCCTGGACGCGCTGGTTCGACGTGAACGACACCATCCTGGTCAAGGTCACCGCCATCAAATGTCCGCTCAAGAGCCTGGAGTTCATCACGCTCAAGATCAAGGATGCGGTGTGCGACAAATTCCGCGCCGAGAAGGATGCGCGCCCCAGCGTTGCCAAACTCGATCCTGACATGCGCATCCACGCCTTCTTCGAGGGCGAGAAATTCACCCTGTATCTGGATACCTCCGGGGACGCGCTGTACAAACGCGGCGTGCGCATCCACACCAATATCGCGCCGCTGCGCGAGAACCTGGCCGCGGGAATTCTCATGATGGCGGGCTGGAAGCCGGGCATCCCGCTGCTAGACCCGATGTGCGGGAGCGGCACTTTCCTGATCGAAGCTGCGCAGATGTCGCTTAATATCCAGCCCGGCATCGCGCGCGATTTCGCTTTTCAGAAATTCAAGTATTTCGAAAGCTCAAAATGGAATGAGCTGCGCGAGGCCGCCATCGCCGCGCAACTGCCGGTCAGTGAACTGCCCATCTACGGCAGCGACCTGTACGGCGACGCGCTCAAGGCCGCGCACCAGAATCTGGAAGAGGCGGGCATCCGCGAAACCGTAGATCTGAAACAGTGCAACGTGCTGGAATCATCTCCGCCGGAGAAAGAGGGCATCCTCGTTGCGAACCTGCCCTACGGCGAGCGCATGGGCGATGAAGACGAACTGGCAGAGTTGTATCCGAAACTGGGCGATGTGCTGAAACAGCGGTTCGGCGGCTGGAATGCCTACCTGTTCACCGCCGACCTGCGCATCGCCAAAATGATGCGGCTCACACCGTCCAAACGTACCCCGCTTTACAACGGTGCCATCGAATGCCGTTTGTTCGAATACAAGATTGTGGCGGGGAGCAACCGGCCGAAATGATGGATGGAGCGAGCGGATTAGATGTCGGGTTCGGAGAGGAAGTTGTGTTTTAAACAGGGGCAATCTTCCTGCCCTGCCGAACAGGGCGAACAAACCTAAACCCAAGTCGGCCGTCTGGCAGTCAGTGGCGGGGTTTATCGTAGAGCTGCTTCAGTTGCAGTATTTCTTCCCAGGCTTGTTCCGGAAAACCATCGCGATCCATCCTGCCGCCGCCACGGCCATTGGGCTGCAACAAGTCGGCAAAATAGGGTTCTGCATCGGGTGAATCCCAGAGCTTGAGAATATTTTCCAGAACATGGGGAAACCTCTCATCAAGCATTCTCGGGTACTCGTACGGGCTGCACTTCAGGGTTTGCATAACGGTTTCTCTGCTGATCATAATATTCTCCTTTATCATCATGCTTGCCATTTGCAGGATATCGCTTGCGCGAACCTCATCCCGGACGAAGCCTAAATCGGAGCGGTTGTCGCGTCAATACCATTGATTTGCCCGGTCCGTTAAGGATACAGGTAGTCCACGTTTTTTCGCAGTAGCAACAAAATGCGCAGAAAGGGGATGTCCGGCTGAGCATCCGGCAGACGCGTGTCATCCTCATTGTTTTCTGTTCGTTGCAATTGGACTCAGAGTGCCCGCCAGAAGTTATCCGCACGGGACGATTGCACCATCAACCGGATCGGTTTGCATCGCGATTTTTCCCCGCGATGGACTAGTCGATTCGCGCGGCTATGGCCGGTATCTGCCGCCGCTGTTGGCATTTGCGGAGGAACTATCAATTCCGCCCCACACGATCAAGTCGGATCCGGTCCACAACCCCGAGTGTTGCCATCTGGGAATTGGCATGCCAACTACGGGCGTGGTTTGCCAAGTATCGGTAGCCGGATTGTAGCGTCCTCCGGCACCGTAGTAATAACCGTTTCCGCCACTAGCTCCTCCCCACAAAATCATTTCAGTCCCGTTCCAGATACCGGTGTGTCCGTAACGGGCCATCGGGGCGCACGCGGCGGAAACGGCTTGCCACGAATTCGCGGATGGGTTGTACCGCGCTCCGCTATTGAGAGCGGTCAAACCATTCCAACCTCCCCATATAATCATCTCGCTGCCGGTCCAGATTGAAGAATGGTATTGCCGGGCAGCCGGTGCGCCAGTGTCCGGGATGGCAGACCAGCTGTCAGTAGATGGCGTATAGATTCCTCCCGTTGATAACGCCGGACCGTTCTGTCCTCCCCACACGAGCATCGCAGAACCCGTCCAGGTGGCCGTATGCTCGGATCGGGCGGTAGGTGCGCCAGTGGGAGAAATCGGTGACCACGAGTCGGTAGTCGGGTTGTAGCGCGCTCCATCCCCCAGGACTGAATAATTTGCGCTACCGTACCCACCCCAGACGATCATTTCCGTTCCTGTCCATACCGCAGTCGCGGACTGACGGGCTGAAGGCGCCCCGGTTGTCGACATGGGTGCCCATGAATCCGTAGCTGGATCATAAATACCACCCGAAGCCAGGTAGACTCCCTGTTGCCAGCCACCCCAGACGATCATCTTGTTTCCTGTCCATACCGCGACATGATCGGCCCGGCCGGATGGAGCACCGACAGTTGATACAGGCACCCAGCCGTCGATCAAAGGATCGTAGCGTGCGCCATCGCCGAGAACGGTGGCGCCATACAACCCACCCCAAACAATCATCTCCGTACCAGTCCAGACAGCTGTATGTCTTGATCTTGGCACGGGAGCGCTGTCGATGGCGGTGGCATTCCATGTGCCGGTTCCTGCAGCCTGCGTCGTGAATGTCCACGTGTAGTCGGAGGCCAGATGATTACCGGCCAAGTCCATGATCCCGGTTGTGAGTGTGCCCGTGTAGCTGGAGGAGTTGGCAAGAGTACTGTCTGGAAGGAAATTGGCCTGCCCCTGATAATCCAGCATAGCCGTACCGCCGACCGTAGCGTTCAGGCTGTCTTTAAGAAGAAATGTACCAATGCTCATGGTCTGGGGCTGTACCGACTTGCTGAATGTCGCCAGAAGCTGTGTTTCGGTCGGCACGCAGGTTGCGCCATTTGAGGGTGAGGTCGAGCTTACAACGGGGGGAACGGTATCGGGTGCTGCACCCGTTGAAAAGTTCCAGGTATATGCTGAAGCCAGTGAGTTTCCGGTGATGTCTTTTACATTTGTAGTGACCGTTGCGGTGTAGTTGGTGGATGGCAGCAAGCCGCTTGAAGGAGTGAACGTGGCGACCCGATTCAAATAAGTCACACTGCCCCTTACGGGGCTGTTCGAACTATCCCGGAGCAAGATCGTGGCTGCAGAGACGGTGAGGGGATCCATCGCTTCACTGAATGTCACGGTAAAGGAGCTGTTCGTCCCAACGGCATAGGCACTGCTGGCAGGGCTTGTCGTCTGAACGGTGGGAGGGGTGACGTCGGGTGTGCGGATCACAGTGGTCGTAACGCGTCCCAGATTTCCGCTCGGGTCGGTGGCCGTGATCGTGATGACATTGTTCCCCAGCACGAGATCAATCGAAGCTTCCCATTTATGGCCGCAAAGTAAGTATTGAAACAACCAGCAATATTGAGCGCTCTGAAAGGTGGCACCTGAAACTCCCGTAGTTGTATTTGCCCAGGAGACGGTTACTCCCGTGTCACTCCCTGATCCCGAGCAACAATGCCACCAAGTCGGGCTGATAAAGGCATCACCGCTTAGATTCACGATGGTTGAGCTTGTTGAATTGCCGGAATCAGCACTGCTGCCGGTGATCGTGATCCAGCCTGCGCCCACGCGATTGGGGTCGCTAACCGGTGCTGACTCGCCACCGCCTCCGCCACATCCAGCGAACAGTAAGGCTAGAAACGCAATCAGACCGATACTGTATCGGGTCGTGTGTCGTAGTACGATGGGTAGCCTCATGATGCACAAGCCTTCTATCGCGGCGGACAGAGTAAGTGAAACAACCTCGCGGCGACGAGATCAGGCTACTCCGCCTGATCAGCAGGAACAATATGCGAAACTACCTAGTCAATTATTGATATGCAAACAGGGAACCACCAGCGCTACCGGGAAATAAGACGGATCGTGCCGGAAGGTACCGCCATCACCGTGCTGCATATCGGCGATCAGGAAACCTCGGTTGCCACCGGTACGGGAAGCGAACCCGAAAAAATATTGCTGCTCGACATCGGCTCACACAGAACGTCGGCAGAGTTCTTCTTTCATACGCCGCCAACGCCGGGAGAGATCGAAAACGCCATCATGCGCGTCGAGGACGAGGTCACCCGCGCGCGCGAAATCGTTGCAGCTTACCCGATGCTGATTTCGTCGGATGTATCCATCCGTGAAATTGCGCAAATTGCCGGCGGCCACGCCGGATCAGCGTTGCCGCTCCCGATCGAAGCCGTGGAGCAAGTATTTGAGCTGCTTGCCAGCCACTCGCTGGGCAGGCCTGCATCAAGTGTCGGCATTACCGGCGACCCGGCATTCGCCGCCACGCTTTTGATACTGCGCGAGTTCATGCACCACCTGAAATTTGCCTCGATCAGCGTAATGTCCCGATGATCGATTGCTGAAGGCAGGAGAAAACGAATCTGAAGCGGTTCCTATTGCTGCTTCAGCATCGCATCAAATTCCCGGATCGGAACCGGCTTGCCGAACAGATACCCCTGAAAGTGAAGGCAGCCGTTGCCCAAAAGGAACTGCCGTTGTTCTTCTGTTTCCACACCTTCGGCAATGACGTCCAGATCGAGGTTTTGCGCCATTGCAATGATGGTGCCCACGATTTCTCTGTCACTGCTGTCGGAGACAATATCTCGAACGAATGACCTGTCTATCTTGATCTGGTCGAGCGGCAATTGCTTGAGGTATTGCAGGGATGAGTATCCGGTGCCGAAGTCATCCAGCGAGAACTGGACCCCGATCTCTTTCAATGCGTGCATGGTCTTGATCGTGTCTTCGATCTTCTCCAGCAGAATGCTTTCGGTGAGCTCCAGTTTGAGCAGCACCGGATCGATGGTGTGGCGTTCCACGGTAGCCTGTACCCGGGCGACGAAATCAGCCTGGTGAAACTGCTTTGCACTTACGTTCACTGCAAGCGTGAGGTTACGGGTAAGGACATCCTGCTGCCAAGCCTTGAGCTGTGCACAGGCCGTATCCATCACCCATTGCCCGATGGGCAGTATCATATCCGTTTCTTCCGCCACCCTGATGAATGCGTCGGGAGGCACCAGACCGCGCTCGGGATGCATCCAGCGGATCAATGCCTCTGCGCCCAATGGCCGGTGCGATCTGTCAACCTGAATCTGGTAATACAAAAGGAATTGTTGCTTCGCAAGTGCTTTGCGCAGTTCGCTTTCCAGCACAACGCGGGCCGTGACGGCATCCTGCATTTGCTGGTCGAAGAAGCGCACGGTGTTGCGGCCTGCTTTCTTGGCCTGATACATGGCAATGTCGGCCTGTTTCAGCAATTCTTCTTTTGCCAACCGATGGCCATTGAACAAGGTCACACCGATGCTGGGGGTGCAGCGATATTCGCTGACAACCAACTGGTAGGGCTGGCCTAGCGTAGCAATGATCTTCTCGCCTACGGCTTCCGTCTGCGCCGCCGTTTCAAGATCGTGTTGTCCAAGATCTTCCAGCATCACGACGAACTCGTCGCCGCCCAGGCGCGCCACGGAATCGCCCTCGCGCACACAGGAAGTCAGGCGCTGGGCGACCTGTTGCAGCAGCAAGTCTCCCATGTCATGGCCCAGTGTGTCATTCAGGGCCTTGAAATTGTCCAGGTCGATGAACAGCAGTGCACCTTCCCTGCCGCTGCGCGCACTGGTAGCCAGTGCCTGCTGCAACCTGTCCAGCAGTAGCCGCCGGTTGGGCAGGCCGGTGAGGGGATCGTAGAATGCCAGGTTATTTATTCTGTCCTCAGCCACCTTGTGCTCGGTGATGTCCTGAACGATAGAGATGCCGCCCACAATCTTTCCGCTGCCGTCCCGGACGGGCGCGCAGGTCATGTATATCCAGCCTTCGGCTTCACTGAAGGTGGCATGGTAATGACCGTCGTAGTAACCCATTTCGCCTTGCATGGCCTTGCGCAAACTGGGCAGGACGGCCTGGTCCCTGATCAGCTTCATGTCCAGCCCGACGATGCAATCAACGTTGTTGCGCAGCATGGCGGCACAGCGATCGTTGCAATAGGTGACAACGAGGTCGGTGTCGAAATGGAAAATGCCGACAGGCAAATGGCTCAGCAGCAAACGATAGCGTTCCTCGCTTTCCCGCACCTTTTCCTCGCGCCCGGCAGCCTCGATGCGCAGGGTAATATTTTCATTCACATTCTGGTTGATGCGCCGCACGCTCATGATCATGAAGCCGAGATACAGCATCACGGCCACACCCATCGTCACGGATAAACTGTCTCCGGCAACAAACAGGCGGGTTGCGATCGGCAGGCTGAGCAAGGCTGAAAATGTAACAGCACTGACCAGGTCGGCTGAAAAAGAAATGACACCGCCGGCAGTCATCCCCGCCAGCACGAAGATCAGGAACATCACATGTTGCGGATTATCGGCAGGGAAGAGCAGAAAGCCGGATGAACCCCACATCGCCCCGGCCACCATTACCCCAAGGCGAAACCTCTCCAGCCGTACCTGGTCAACGCCGCGATTGAGCCGGAAGGGTTGGGGAAAATAAACGAGGGCAGCCCGGAATAGCGAGGCCGCCACCATGAGGGAACACCAGACCAGCAGCGCAGTGGTAGAAATCACCGATCGCTGCATATAAGCGAGGATCGCGGCGAGAGTTATGCTGGCGATCAACGAAACCTTGCTGACGGAAAGCAACTGTCGCAGCTGGGCAGATTGTATTGCTGTCTGATTGTTCAATGTTCTGTCACTTTTGATCTAGTGATCTGATAATCGTCTCAATGGTGCAAGTTCAAATGACATGTTGTTCGAGCCGCGCGGATTATGCCTTAAATTCGTACCATAACAACTTCAGCTTTGTAACAAGCGAGACGCCAATTTGTTCGCTGAACTTGTCGGGCAGCCACCACGAGCTACGGATTCAATCGGTGCTTTCCAAAACAATTCTTTCCCATCAATAGGTAACAGATGATCGAGATTTTCCGAAGGACCATCGGCGAGCAGTCCGGGTCAGGGAAAGTTGATTGGAGAGCGCGCTCAATGCCTATCCGGCAAAAAATCTCCGTCTATCTCTTTCTCCCCAGAATGATCAAGAGCGAGCATCGGAAATTCAGGAACACCCTGATTGAAATGGTGTTTTTAATTTTGCACATTCTGTCAGAATGAGAAACGGTTGCTGTATGCAGCTGGTTTTTCCGCGGTCGAATCTTCGTTTGGTCGGGAAGGGTGCGAGTCGAGACTTCCAAACGCAGAACCGGACCATTCCTAACAAGTTCACCATCGATATTTCTAACAGGAGAGCGACATCATGACGTTGAAATCAATTTTGGCTGCCATTGTTCTTTGCCCGGCATTGCTTGTGTCTGTCGATAGTTTCGCCGAGGATGCCAAACCGGCAAATCCTCTCGATAACGTTCCCGAAAAAATGAATTTCGATATTCCGTATGGCACTCCCATTTCCCTGGAACGCGCAACAGCAGCCATTGCCGCAGTCGTTGCAGAAGCGAAAAAGCGCGGATGGAAAATGAATGTCGCGGTGGTCGACTCCGGAGCCAATCTGGTGGCTTTTCAGCGCATGGATGGAGCCCAGCTGGCATCGATCCAGATCTCTGAGCACAAGGCACGGGCCTCAGCGACCTTTCGCCGCGAAACGAAAGTGTTCGAGAACGCGATCCAGGTGAACAACATGCCCTACGTTGCAACGCTGGATGGTGCCATCGGCTCGCGCGGCGGTATTCCGCTGGTCGAGGACGGGAAGCTCATCGGAGCGATCGGCTGCTCGGGCGGAACCGGTTCGCAGGACGAGGTGGTCTGCAAGGTTGGCGCGGCAATGTTCAAGTAAGCGCGTCCCGCCCCGTTGAAAAAGGAAGCTGCAGGGTGTTGTACCGTACAGAGGAATATTTCCGGGACTTATAACCTTGCAGCCGTTGAACCGTGATCGGAACGGTAGACCATTTGAGCCGAAAGGAACTTCGCTATGAAAAGGCAATTCAAGTTTTCGGTGGCCATTCTTTGCATACTGACTACATTGCTATCCGGTTGCTATTTTCCGGGTGAAGGGTGGCGTCATGATGGTGATCGGGGAGGCGATCATGATGGTGACAGAGGCGGTGAGCGGGGCGGTGACCGCGGAGATCATAGATAAGCAAGCAGGATTTAAGGCGGCACTTGCGTCAAGCAAGTTAGGGCAGCCCTCCATACTGTCATGTGCTGCTGACTGGATTTGGAAAATGACGTCGGATTTTTGTGAACTGTTGCAGTTTTTCACGCTGCCTGAATCAGGGTAATATGCACAGTACTTGGCAAACGTACTGAAAAGTACGGGCGCAAAGTCTCCGGCCTAAGGGAAACTATGGTAGCGGGACTGCGGCATGGGTATTCATTCCTGTGCCTCTCTCTTCCTCTGACAGCCGAAGCAAACGAGTGACCTCCCAGCACCAGTTCAAGTGCGTTGGTTGCCCTACGCTGTTGTTGATGGAAGAAGTCAATATGAACAAGAAATTGCACTTCAAAAACAGACTGCCCGCCCACCCAACCTGTGACAATTGTGTCCACACGTTCAGAAAAAAAGGCGGGCATGGTATCGTTGTATGCGTTCCCCATTTGAAAGATATGCCCGGCCATAATTCATCGGTCTGTGAATTGTATTCAATGAAAAACAAGACGCATTAGATGCCCCGGGTTTCGGGTGAGATCACGCGGGCAATGAGTATCATTTAACCTATCCCGCACTAAAACGCCGAAACAACCGTGCTATTCTTTGAGAACCGCGCTACCGCAACATCCCCGCGCGGCTCTCGCGAGTGCCTTTCCGGCTTGCCCGGCCTTCAACGAAACGTGCACAACCATGAGCAGCCGCGACAACGCACTCTGGCAGCAATGCTGGCGTGACCAAAAAACCGACTTTCATCAGCAAGAAGTCAACCGGCTTCTCACCCGCTTCTGGCGCGGCCTCGATCTTGCTCAAGGCAGCAGGGTGTTCGTTCCGTTGTGCGGCAAGAGTCTGGACATGATCTGGCTGGCGCAGCAGGGGTATGAAGTGATCGGCCTGGAGCTGAGTCCTGTCGCAGTGCGCGCATTCTTCCGCGAGAATCACATGCAGCCGAACAGGCGGAAAGTCGGGCAATTCACCCTGTGGCAATCCGGCAGGATCAGCATCCTCTGTGGCGACTACTTTTCGGTAAGCCGGGCTGATCTGGGGTGTATCGATGTCGTCTATGATCGGGCAGCGCTCACTGCACTGCCGGAAGACATACGCAGGCTCTATGTCGCCCACCTCAAATTGATCCTTCCGGCAGCCTGCAAAGTGTTCCTGTTAACCGTAGAGGATGCAGATGAAAGCGAGACGCGGGAAGTGACACTGGGTGCATCCGCGGAGATCACTGCGTTATATTCGGAAGCCTTCGAAATTGAGCTGGCTCACGTTGAAAGCATTTTAGAATCTGACCCGGATCGCGGCGAGGGGATCGCAAGATGTTCCGAGCACAAGGTATACCGGCTCATCCCAAAACAAGGTTGCCATGAACAACACGAAGCCGATCCCTGTACATCCTCCGTGTGCAATAATTAACGCAGGCGGGCTGCTGCGTCATATGGAAGTTCCGCTGCCCCATCTTCGACCTTACTGAGAATGCCGATCAAAATCGGCTACTGCCCAAATGATTGAAGTCTCGCTTGAACTCGAACTCGATTCTTTCCTGGTCAACAGCATGGGAAAATCCGAGGATACATCGAGTCAGAATTCAGCCAGGGCACTGAAACTTTCGTGCGAGAAGATCGCTTCAGTACGACTGCTGACCGAAAACAAGCCGAGTGCTGATTTTGAGTTCCTGGCCACCGCGAGCAAGCACGATACCCAGGCTGTATCCGACAGCGAATTCGAAGACAAGCTCTTTGCCTACCTGAAGACGCACATGGCGGTCGACACTTCCAGGGTCAATATTGCCTCCGGATCTGCAGGTTATATCGCGGCTCAAAAAGGGACCAACAGCGGAGAAATTGGTCGGGTATACGTCACCGAGTTGCCAAACCAGAGCAGCCTGGATCTTGAGTTGGTCTTCAAACCGGATGAGTTCGACGCCGCCTGGGAACTGATGACTCAGGAAAAAGTCCGCAGGGTGATCGCGACCCTGGTGTGTTTCAAACTGACGCCCGGTGCTTATTTGGGACAAAACAATAATCTGTTTGTTGCGGGCGTTCTGTCCTGTTCGATGCAGTTCGCGCCGAACAACTAGTACAAAAGACGCCGGGGATCAGTCACACTTCCCCGGGGCTTCGTTAGTGAATGGAGAAATCATGTCTATCCAGAACAAATTCCTGCTGGATCCCGCAAGGGCGGTGCTGGTCGTTATCGATGTGCAGGAAAAACTCTGCGCAGCCATGGATCAAAATGCGCTGCAGCAATTGGCCAAAAACACCGGCATCCTGCTGGAAAGCGCGAACGAACTGGCAGTCCCGGTGATCTTCACCGAACAGTATGTCAAAGGGCTGGGGCCGACATTGGCTGAACTGAAGAGCAGAGCACCTGCTGCGTCCTGTCATGAAAAGATGACTTTCAGTTGCTGCGGCAACGGCGCGTTCATCGAACAACTGAAACAAAGCGGCAGGACACAGATCATTGTCACCGGCATGGAGACACATGTGTGCGTACTGCAGACCGTCATCAATCTGCTGGATGACGGATTCAAAGTCCATCTCGTCAAGGATGCAGTGATGAGCCGCAGCAGCGACAACAAGCAGACCGCGATCGAAGCCATGATGCTGGCCGGGGCCGTGCCCACCTGCACCGAGGCCGTCGTGTTTCAGTTGTTGAAGATCGCCGGCACCGAGTCGTTCAGGAAGCTCTCGAAACTGGTCAAATGAGGGTGACGGCGATATCCGCCAGATTGGGCAGGCCGGTTTGTTCAAAGACAAGGAGACCATGATGCCATTCATCATCACATCAACATCTTTCCAGCACAACGGCGCGATTCCCGCGCGCCATACCTGCGACGGGGACAACATCTCACCGCCGCTGATCTGGGGTGGCGTGCCGGCCAGCGCAAAGAGCCTGGTTCTGATTGTCGACGACCCGGACGCGCCCGATCCCAAAGCGCCCAAGCGGACCTGGGTGCACTGGGTGTTGTACAACATTCCGACGCACACGCACGGCTTGCCCGAAGGCATCGCCGCCGCCGCGCTCCCGCCGGGTACCCTGCAGGGCAAGAACGACTGGCAGCAGACCGGCTACGGTGGCCCGTGTCCACCGATAGGGAATCACCGCTACTTCCACAAACTGTTTGCGCTCGATACCGTGCTGCCGGATTTGAAGTCGCCCACCAAGGCCGCACTGGAAGCTGCGATGCAGGGCCACATCATCAGCCACACCGAACTGGTCGGCCTCTACCAGCGGCCGCATTGACGTCGATGCACGCAGAGGAAATCGAAAACCTGGGTGCTGAATTATTGCCAGTCAGCGCAGCAGCCACTTTAGCAACCACCTCTGGATGATCCCGCCGTAGGGCGGGTACATGAACTTCATCGAGTTTAGTCGGCCCTTGCTCATGATTGCCTTCGCTTTTGACAGAGTCAGGAAGCCCTCATGGCCGTGGTACTGGCCCATCCCGGAATGGCCGATGCCGCCGAAAGGCAGGTCGTCGACGCCGACCTGGATCAGCGCTTCATTGATGCACATCGAGCCGGAATGGGTGTGTGTCGTCACATGGTCCTGCAACGCCCGGTCATGCGTGAACAGATACAGTGCCAACGGACGCGGATGCCGGTTCACATAGTCCAGCGCCTCTTGCATGCTGTCATAGGGCAAGACCGGCAATATCGGCCCGAACAATTCCTTCTGCATGATCGTCATCTCGTCCGTCACCTGCGTTACCAGATGCAGGGGCATGCGGAAGGTACCGTCGTTGACGGCCTCGTCGCTCACCTTTTCTATGCGCGCGCCCTTCGCTGCGGCGTCCTTCAGCCAATGCTGCAGCAACTCATGGGCGCGCGCATTCACCACGCTGGTGTAATCCGCATTGCCGTTGATCGTGGGGTACATCCTGTTGAACGTGGCCTTGTAAAGACGGATGAAAGATTCGAGTTTGCCGCGCGGGACCATCACGTAATCGGGTGCCACGCAGGTCTGCCCGCCATTCAGCGATTTGGCGAAGCACAGGCGGTCCATGATGTTTTCCAGCGGAATGTCGTCGGCGATGATGGCCGGCGATTTGCCGCCCAGTTCCAGCGTGACCGGGGTCAGGTTCTCCGCCGCCGCGCGCATCACCAGCTTGCCGATCGGTGTGGAGCCGGTGAACAGCAGATGGTCGAACGGAAGCTTCGCGAACGCGGCACCGAAATCCGCCTCGCCGGTCACCACTGCAATGTGGTCTTCTGCAAAGCCCTTGCGCAGCATCTCTTCGATCAGCGCGGCAGTCCTCGGCGTTAGCTCCGACATCTTGATCATCACCCGGTTGCCTGCCGCAAGTGCAGTCACCAGCGGCACCATGGAAAGATTTACGGGATAGTTGAACGGCGAGATGATGCCGACCACGCCCAGCGGCTGGTAGAACACGCGGGCGGCGGCGGGCAGGAAATGAAGGCCCACGCTGCGGCTGCCCGGCTGCATCCAGCGGCGCAGGTGCTTCAGCGAATAGTCGATGTGATGCACGGCAGGCATGATCTCGGCGATCAGCGATTCATCGACGGAATGCGACGTGAAATCGGCGCTGATCGCTTCGGCAATGGAGTACCGGTGTTCCAGCAGCAAGCTCTTGAGCGTCGAAAGATGCCGTCGGCGTTCGTCCAGGGTTGGCATCGGGGATCGGGCATAAGCCGCCTTTTGCTGCGCGAAGATGGATTCCATCCGCGCCAGAGCGGCTTGGGACGATGCGGTTGCGGAGACGGGTGGCGTCATGGCGATCTTTCTTCTGCAATCGGAAGCTGGATGAGCCATGCTATTCTGACATGACAGCAATGCTTGCGGTCGCAGTAAATGCAGTCTCATTTCACCTTGAACGTGCGCTGTAACACAGAAGCTTTGGGACGCAGGTGCATAATCGCGGCGTAGCCATGCTGAATACCTCGTGCAGGCGGGGAATTCCAGGCACACTGTTTAACTTTCCTGAAACACATTAAGGAGATTCAACGTGAAACGTATTCTGATTGCTGCGGCAATAGCCGTTTTTACCATCAACATCCCGGTCGCCGCCGCCGACGTTGGCGTTTCCGTCAGCGTTGGCCAGCCCAACTTCTATGGCCGGATCGACATCGGCGACTTTCCTCAGCCACAAGTGATGTTTGCCCAGCCGGTGATCATCGAGCGGGGACCGATGCGCCCGCCGATCTATCTGCACGTGCCTCCCAACCATGCCAGACATTGGAGCAGGCACTGCGGTGAATACAACGCCTGCGGCGAGCGCGTCTTTTTTGTACAGGACAACTGGTACAACCGTGAATACGTTCCGCGTTACCAGGAACGGCATGGCAATCGCCATGACGGCGGCCGCAATGAACGCCGAGATGATGGCCGTGATGAAGGCCGTGGCAACCAGGGAAACGACCAACGCGGCAGGGGAAGAGGCAATGACGAAGGCCGTGGCCGCGATCACTAAAGGGGGTCGGTAGGTAATCGGGCTCTGGCCAGGCCGACCTGCGGCTTGGCCGATTTGCGTTTAATCAATGCTGTCACTTATGTATCCGGAACGAACTGATGACTGACTCACAATGGTTCATGTTCGTAGGCGGACTATTGCTGTTCATGGGCCTCACCGCTTCCATCCTGAAACGTTCGGTGGTTACCTCCGCCATCATCTACCTGGCAGTGGGCGTGCTGGTCGGGCCGACCGCGCTCAATCTGTTTCATTTCAACCCTCTCAAGGAATCGGCGCTGCTGGAAGTGCTGACCGAAGTCGCGGTATTGATCTCCCTGTTTTCTGCCGGCGTCAAAATGCCGGTACCGTTCACCTTTGCCCGCTGGCGTGCGCCTATCATGCTGGCGACGGTATCCATGACCATCACGGTCGCGGCGGTCGCTGCTTTTGCCTACTATGCGCTGAATCTGCCATTGGGAGCGGGCGTACTGCTGGGCGCGATCGTCGCGCCGACCGATCCGGTGCTGGCAACCGATGTGCAGATCCGCCATCCCGGAGACCATGACCAATTGCGCTTCACCATCACCTGCGAGGCCGGCATGAACGACGGCAGCGCGTTCCCGTTTGTGATGCTGGGGATGGGAATGCTGGGCTTGCATGAAATCGGCGATTACGGAATCAACTGGCTATTGCTGGATGTGCTATGGGCTACCCTGTCGGGCATCGCCATCGGCGTTGTCGCGGGTGTGGCGCTCGCGCGTCTGGGCTGGAAACTGCGCAGCAAGCCGCACAAACACGAACTGATGGACGACTTCCTTGGCCTCGGTCTGATCGGCGTCGTATACGGGCTGACGACGCTGGTTAACGGCTGGGGATTCCTCGCGGTATTCTTTGCCGCCGTCGCACTGCGCCAGACCGAATTGAAACTGGCCAAAACAGCCCAGGTAGCCTTTGACAGCAGCAAAACCCAGCAATCCGCACGCGCTGCCGGAAAGGCGCAAGCCGAACTGGAACCGCCGGAAACCGTCAGCGAAGGATCTCTGGTATTCAAAGAACATCTGGAAAGACTATCCGAAGTGATGCTGGTGCTATTGATCGGCGGATCGCTGTATCTGAACTCGTGGACCTGGGAAGCGGTGTGGTTGGCGCTGTTCCTGTTCGTGATTGCACGTCCGGTCAGTGTCATCGTCGGCCTGCTGGGCACGAACACGAGCTGGCGCATACGCGGCATGACGGGCTGGTTCGGCGTGCGCGGGATCGGTTCCCTCTACTACCTGATGTATGCGATAGAGAACGGCTTGCCGGAAGCGCTGTCGCTGCAATTGATACAAATGACACTGATCGTCGTCACGCTCTCCATCCTTCTGCACGGCACCAGCGTCAAACCGTTAATGGGACTTTTCTGGCGGCGCGGCAAATAAAGATCCACAGCATGGATTACATACTGCAATGAAAAGCGAAGCTGATCCTTTGGCTATTGTGAAAAAGGAAGGGCATGTTGCCGAGAATGATTCGATGCTATCCCAACGGTTCATTTATGGGCGTTTTCCAGACGATCCAAGCGCCAGACTTAATCGCCGCAGGGTAGTCGCATTGAATTCGCGTGCTTGCGGACTCCATCGTTTCGTAATCTGATCAATCTCGGCCTGTAGCCTTGCTGCTGTGGCGGTGTCACCTATGGATAGGGCCCAAATGGCATACTGGGCGCGAGCTTCAAAACTTCCATGGCGATCCACTGCCGACTCGAAATTGGAACGCGCCTCGGTAGTCCGCCCCACTCCGGCATAAGAGCGGGCGAGCAGCAGCGAAACGGCCTCACGCCGGAATGCCTGATCGATACCCTGAATTGCCTCAAGATGCACGATCGCCTCTTCAAAGCGGCTGCACTCCACGAAGGCGCGGGCCGCGCCGAATCTGATTTCCAGTGAAGTCGAAAATGGTCCCTTAAGGCAGGTTTCATAGTTCTTTGCTGCCGCTTCATACAAACCCAATTCGAACTGGGCCTCCGCCAGGCGTATCTGGTTTTGCGCCGTCGGCAACTCTTCAAAAGCGGCCTGGGCGTCCCGCATTTCACCCTGGGGATTGAGTACTTTCGCCGCCGCGGTGACGGCGCGCCTGGCCCGGTGATCGAGACGAAAGCCCGGCAAGAAAATCGCAAAGAAATAAACCACGCTTCCCATCAGCGGAAACAGGAACAAGACGAGCAGCCAATAGATCGGTTGCCCGTTGCGAACGGCGTGTATGGCGAAAAAAGCGGCAATGATTACGTGAAGTCCAAGTCCGGCGAATGTTATATCCACATTAGTTCCTGCATTTTGATCTGGTTGATTTTCTTAATGGCGCAATTTGCCGGAACTCTGATGCCGGAATGTCCACAAGGTTCCCTTCCATGCATTTCCCGTTGGGATCGAAGCTGAACCTCATAGGCTGCACCGGATTGTCGCGGCAGGAAAACCCCCCGAAGATGGCCGTGCTTTTTGGCTTGCGAGGGAGTCGAATATCCGGAAGCGGAACCCTGAAAATTGACGGGGCGGCTGCCGGAAATAATTTGATGCTGGTCCGTGCTATTGATCATGCAGGGCGGAGTCAGAGGTGTGCCATCTGGTCGAGGCCGAACCAGATAACTGCGTAGTAGATGACCGCGAAGACCGCGTTGCTGACCGCCAGCGGCAGCCATATCCTGCGCATGTCGACGCCCAGCCAGCGCAGCGCCACCAGGATGGGCTCCTGACCGACCACGGCGCAGCCTATAGTGAGACCGCCCCAGACTCCCCACCTGTCGGCCAACGCCGTGCTCCTCGGCGTGCGCATCCGCGCAACCCACCGGCCGATGAAACCGATGTGCGTGCTCTCGCCGGCGAGCCAGGCGACGACAAGCCCTTCGAAGTAACCCGCCACGGCAACCACCGTCAGGAGTATCCACGGGTTGCAGTGCGCCGCGATGCCCACGCCGAGCGCCGCCGATGGCCCCAGTATCAGGTTGGGGGTCATCGACAGCCCGACGATGGAGAGCCATGTCCAGAAGCTCGTCATAAGGAAGGGGAATTTAATTTCATGAATCGGAGTATCCGTAACCGCAGTACTCCGGTCAACGTCAATGTTTTCCTTGGACTCAGGCAGAACATCCGAGTTGAATGCGGCGGTATCAAATCGACCCCGTTTTCCTGCAAGGAAACACAAGCATTGTTCGAGGGGGCAAGTCCCCGACGCTTTTGCGCCATCCGGACGGTAGCCGAGCGCAAGCTCGGCACACCTTATTACTCGCACTGGGTATCTATCAATGCGAAAATGTAAGCGATGTTCCTTTAGCTCACCACGTCGCTTATCCACATCCAGCCATCATGCCCTACACCCAGTCCAGAACCGAAACCATCAACGTGCGCGGCTTGAGTTATTGCGTCCGGCATTGGGGCTCGCCCGACGCGCCGACCGTATTCTTTTTGCACGGCTGGATGGACTCTTCGCCCACGTTCCAGTTTGTCGTGGATGCGCTCAAACAATCGTGGCACATCATCGCGCCGGACTGGCGCGGCTACGGTGCATCGCAATGGCTGGCGAGACCTTACTGGTTCCATGATTACTATGCAGACCTCGATTGCCTGCAGGAACACTACTCGGGCGACAAGCCGGTGCGCATCGTCGGCCACAGCATGGGTGCCAACATCGCCAGCATGTATGCGGGAGTGCGCCCCGAGCGAGTCGCACAGCTCGCGATGCTCGATTTCATCGGCATGAAGCTGGAAGCGGATATCGACGCACCGGCCGCGATGGCAAAGTGGATCAACGCCATTCGGGAGCAGCCGACACCGCGGATCTACGCGGATCATGCAGCATTGGCACGGCGCCTGATGCTGGCCAATCCCCGCCTGGATATCAAGAAAGCGACCTTCCTGTCCCACGTGGTAAGCCGCATGCGCCCTGACGGCCAGGTCGAGATGGCCTGCGATCCCTGGCACAGGATCCCGTCGCCGATCCCTTACCGGATCGAGGATTCCAAGGCGACCTGGCGCAAGATCGAGGCGCCCGTTCTGATGTTGGTGGCAGATAAAGGCTATGTGTACGATCGCCTGGGCAACGACCCGGATGAATATCGCGACCGAATCGGAAGTTTCACAAACGTGCAGGTTGTCACCATCACCGATGCGGGCCACAATGTTCAGCACGACCAGCCCGAGCAGGTCGCATCAGCACTGGAAGCATTCCTGCATAGAGACTAGCCTGGTAAAGGGAAGTGCTGAATAAATCAGCGCGTCCACAATCGTTCAGAAAAGGAAGTAATAACAATTATGTCCAAACAAGAAACAAGCGAAACTGAAGTAACGCTCGCGCTCTCCGAAAAAGAAATGGACGAGCTCGACAGCTTCCTGATGTCCGACGCCACGACAAATGAAGTCATGCTGCTGGATTGCCTGGATGGATTTCTAACTGCCCTCATTTCCGGCCCGGCAATGCCAACGCCAGGCGAATGGATCCCGCGCGTATGGGGCCCCACAGCAGCAGATGCGCCGACATTTGCTTCCGGGGCGCAGGCAGAAAGAATCACTGGCCTGATGACGCGCCACTTGAATGCAATCGGCTGGAGCCTGCACCAGGAGCCGGAACATTTCGAGCCCGTGTTCGACATGCAAGTCTATGAAGGCGACGAGCACGAATACATGGACGGTGAAATGTGGGCACACGGCTACATGATCGGCATCGATATGCAGCGCGACAGCTGGAAAGCCTTATTCGAATCCAGTCACGGCCCAGTGGCATTGCGGCCAATCTACCTGCTGGGTGCAGCGGAAGTCACCGAGGCAGAAGAGGAACTGGTAAAAACACCGGCTCAGCGCGAAGAGCTTTCAAAACAGATCCCGGCGAGCGTCGGCTGGATATACAAATTCTGGGCACCGCAACGTCGTGCAGCAGACAGCGCCAGTGGCAAAACCCCTGAAAATGAAAATCCAAAAATAAGCCGCAATACACCTTGCCCTTGCGGCAGCGGCAGAAAGTACAAGAAGTGCTGCGGGGCAACTCAATCAGGTTGAAGCCTGAGGAGGTTTAGCCGGAGCTAGTTCGCGCGTCCAATTGGCGAACGATGTTTTTCTGAAACTAAAGCCCCACTATCGCCGCCGCCGGATCGGTAATGCGTACCATATTCAATATCTGCATGCCCTGGATTGCGTCAGGATCATATTTGACCATCATTGCATGGTGATGCGTATGAGAATCGAATTGCGCGCAATCGACCCCTAGACTCCCCTCCACAATTCTTTCCAAGGCCATCCTGTCTTGCGCATCCAGCTTGGGATGTACATAGATCAACATATCTGCAGTGTTCATGATTTTCTCCTTGCGTTGATGAGAAGCTGCGACAGCAAAACAAAATTGCGTGGCATCCTCAGCCGGCCCAGCCGAACGAGGGATCGCTCGCATTGGGAGGAACGGGCACGCCCGCCAAACGTGACCCCTGGCTGACGGGCCCTTTCGGGAACAGCTCGTAAAGATAGCGACGCCCGCCTTCATCCGCAAAATCCTGCGCCAGCATTTGCATTACGATGCGCGTATTTTTCGGACGTCCCTGCTCGCGATACAGGTTTCGCAGCGCATGGATTACGTGCCAATGCGCCTCGGTGAGCTCCCCGATCCCCTCGTCAAGCGCCAGTTGTTTTGCGATGAGCGGAGACCAATGTTCAAGGTCGTACATATGACCTTCAGGATCAAAGCGGCCATTCGCCTGTTCATTAAGAGCGTGATTGATATCGAGCATGGTGATCTCCTTCTATTGATCTTGCAGAAAACGATCCATCGAAACTCAGGTGAGTTTGCTGGTTCATTCATCCAGCGGCATGCGAAGTGGCGCGATCTTTCCAGGCGATCAATTCGGGATCGGCCAACGCCATCGTAAATGCCATTGCCTTCGCAGCCCGAAAACAGGCGGCGGCGGATTCACTGGAAAACGGTTGGGGAACATTGGGATTCTTCATGATTACTCCTCGTTAAATCTCGAGGGGCATTCCGTCGTCGGACGGGACGGCGGGCGCCGTATCGGGAAATCATTGTCATATAGCCGACTGACGCTGTCAACTATGGCTCTCCTGTAAATATCAGCTTTGGCAGCAGGCCATATCCGCCAATGGTCAATCTATTCAGCTACTTGAATTTACTCCCTTCTCCCGCAGGCGGGAGAAGGGTTGGGGATGAGGGGTGGTGGGCTGAATCAAAACGGTTTTCAACTCAACAGCGGGATTTCGCAAGGCAATGTGCGCTGCAGCACAGAAGCTTTGGCTTGCAAGCACATAATCGCGGCACAGCTTTTCTGAAACGCATGACCGGGGCCGCGATCACCAAGAGGCCAGTTTGCATAATTGAAAATATCATGCCGGCGTGCGCACAAAGAGACTGACGGATCTGGTTGCTGAAAAAACTCGATCCTGCTCCTTTATTACATGACTCTGTATTGCTTTGTTCATTTATTCATAGGAGCCAGCCATGAAAGCATTGGAACGCGTACCACTATTGTCGGCAGTCACCTTCATTGCGGTAAGCGTTCTTTGCATGCAACCGGTGTGGGCAGAGGAATCGATTTCAACCACTGGTGCAGGCGCAGTCAATTTACGCAATATTCAAATCGACAGTGACCACTCCGTAGTAATTCTGGAAGCGGCCAACCAAATCGTCGTGGTCCCCGAAGCATACACAGGTAAACCGCTATACAGCATCGCGGACAAAATAATTTATGAACGGATGGTCAACAGAATTGCTCGGATCTATGGTGTGGAGAGCGCGCTGCTGCATGCGGTGATTTCGGTTGAGTCGCGCTACCGGCCCGCGGCGATTTCCAGGGCTGGAGCAATAGGACTGATGCAATTGATGCCGGAGACCGCCAAGCGTTATGGCGTTGTCGATCCGCTTGACCCGATGCAAAACGTGCGCGGTGGCGCAAGATACCTGCGCTACCTGCTGAAGAAGTACCACAATGACAGAAATCTGGCACTCGCCGCTTACAATGCTGGCGAGGCATCGGTTGCGAAATATGGCAACCAGATCCCGCCTTATCCGGAAACAACAGACTATGTGCCGCGAGTGATGGAATATTATCGAAGGTATCTGGTAAAGGGCTGAGTACCCAAGAGTATCGTTTTAACCCTGTCGTTTAATTATTCCCACGGAAGACCTCAATGTGTTTTTGTGCTGCGGCAAGTTTTACAGCGGGAGCCGTTCTGTCCCTTATCGGCGTGGCTACCCTGAGATTGACAAAGCGCAGGGAGGAATTGTTCTTTGCGATGATTCCGCTCTTGTTCGGATTGCAGCAATTCATCGAGGGCCTGCTATGGTTGTCATTTCAGTTTGAAGGAAAGTTCCTCAACGTTGTCATGACGTATGCGTTCGTATTGTTCTCGCACGTCCTGTGGCCCGTATTTGTCCCGTTCTCCATCGGACACATGGAAACAGTTCCGTGGCGCAAAAAAGTGATCCGGGGATTTCAACTGACAGGCGTTGCGGTCGCCGCCTACCTACTCTATTTCATCGTTCACTATCCGATCACCTCAGAGATCCGCGAACATATCGTTTACGTATTCCCGCATTTTCATATCCCGCCCGTCCTGGCTTTGTATATCGCTGCCACCTGTGTGAGCGCGCTCTTTTCCAGCCAGCGTATCGTCGTTCTTTTTGGTGTGCTGGCTTTTGTCCTGTTTGTGGTGGCGTTCTGGTTCTACTACGTCGCGTTTTTTTCTGTGTGGTGTTTTTTTGCCGCGATACTCAGCGTAGTGATCTATCTGCATTTTCAGTTCAGGCATGTGCAGAGGTCATTCATGCAGTCGCTCATCGCATAATTGCCGATTACAAGGGGGCTGCCCCTTTGGCCCCAATCGTTCTGAATTACAAAAACAAAGCTGCCGAAACACCAAATCGCTCAGCCAAAGCTTTCACCTGACGAGCATTAAACCCGCGCCGACCAGAGAGCAACTCGGACACCATACCCTGGCTACCCAGTTCGGGTAGATCGACCTGACGCAAACCATCGCGCTGCATCAGGTAACGTAGCGCATCCGCACCGGTTGCGGCGGCCGGCACCTTGTCTTTGGCCTCGTATTCGGCAACCAGATCGCCGAGGTATTCAACCAGACGCGCGAGCGGATGCTTTTCATCCGCGCCGCCCGCATCGATCGCCGCGTCCAGCGCCTCTACCAACAGTGCATACTCCTTTGCATTGCGCGCAGGTTGCAACAGCGGTGCAACGAAGCCCCAATGCTGTATTGCTGTTTTAGCTCGTGCGTTCATTTCAAACCTACCCGGCCGTATTACTTACGCGGCTACGTGTTGGTCCGGCTCCACCGAAAGTTTCATGCCTACCGCCTTCAGCACGGCGAGCAGCGTTTTTAGCGTCGGGTTACCATTGGCCGAGAGAGTGCGATACAGCGATTCGCGACTGATACCGGCCTCTGCGGCAACCGCACCTAATCCGCCATATGCCTCGGCAACGGTGCGCAGTGCAAGTAGACCGGCTGCGCGATCATCGGGATCATCGAGAGATTCCATGGCGGCTTTGAGATATTCGACAGCCAGTTTGTGATCTGCGCGCAGCTCGGCTACTTCGCGTTCGTGGTGTGATACCGCAGCTTTAATTTTCTTGCTCATGTTTGCCTCCGCTTCCAATCTTGCCAATATTCCTTGGCGGTCTTGATATCTGCCGTTTACGATTTCTTGGTGCCACCGCACAGTAAGATGACGACTGTCTGGCCATGCCGACCGAAGTACACCCGATACCCTGCACCAAGGTGCTCGCGCAATTCCAGCACGCCATCACCTACCGGATCACAGTCTCCAAAATTGCCGGCCTCCAGTCGTTTGAGGCGGACGCGAATCTTGGCCTGCGCTTGCTTGTCTCGTAGCGACTGCAACCAAGCGGTTATTGGCTCTGTGCCATCTTCAGTCTGGTATCGGAAGACTTCGATCATGGGCATAATGTAGCTTATAAGCTACTGACAATCAAGCAGGCTTATGGGTGACGGCCTCGATGGATGGAGATCAATGTAGTCTCCTTGATTATTGATTTGTCGGTACGGATCAAATGTGAACAGAGGGCGTGCTAGAAAGCCCGACGGATTAGGTTCCTGAAAACAATCCGAACCCGACTCCTTTGGCTATATTCCTTTGCTTTGCTATCCTTCGTGTACCAGCCGACGTTGGCGGTCGATTTTTTCAGGGCGCCTCTAATAATTCAAAGTTCTGATGGAACTACTAGCCAATCCACTAAGCCAGCAAGCAGGCAAGTGGCTGGTTATAAGCAAGACAAGGCGCGAGCAAAAAATTGCGACGCGGCATATGCGGTCATGACACGGTGCGGCGGAGCCGTCTGGTGCGGGAATGACCGCTGGCGTCATCTCCCGCAAACGGCTGCTTTGCAGTAACGTGTCGATGGCGCTATATGTAAGGAGCAATTTTTTGTGAGCAACGTAGTATTGCGACAAAACGCAGTTTCAGTGAAGACTAATCTTTAGGTTATGTCGTAACTAAAATTTGGATTATTAGGGGTGCCCTTCATTGAGTTCGGGAGAATGCATGCGTATTGGCTACTTGCTGTTGGGATTGATTTTGTCCGCTTGCGGGGGAGGGAGCGTTGGGTCGCCGGTAAGTAGCAGTCCGGTTATGGATTTCAGTGTGAGCACAACACCAGCCAACTCAACGCTGAGTACGCCTTTCATGGGGCATACCAAGGTGATGGTGGGTTTCTCGGGGAGCAGCACTTCTGGCGACTCGGCACCTTTCGACATGCAGTACCAATATCTCAATTCAGGCAGCTTCAGTACCTACGACCACGCAGGGTGCTTGAATGGCACGGTGCCCGTGTCATCATGCTCCTGGTGGGGAGCCTGGCAGGAGAATGTCCCGCAACGCGGTTTGTTCGCGACGCGCTTTATTGCCACGGCCAAGGCACGCACCTGGAACTCCGTGTCTCGTCCGCAAATTCCATATTTCACCTATTACATGGTGTTGCCCGCTTCCGGGCTGAGCGAAGGGCCATCTCCCACCGGAGAAACGGCTGCGCTGAACGACCAGACGTTTTTGACCACCTATTTCGACGATTGGCGTTTCCTGTTGCAGACAATTGGCAACGAACAAGTCATGCTGCACATCGAGCCCGACCTGTTCGGATACCTGAAAGCCAGAGCCGCAGCGACAACGGGCCTACCCAGCGCAATTCCCGCCAAGGTGACGCTAAGCAACCCGACCGACTGCGGCACGGGGTTCACCGACGATGCCGCCGGCTATGCCAAGTGCATGATCCACATGGTGCGCGTCTATGCGCCCAACGCCAAGGTGGGCTTGCATTTCTCACCCTGGACCTATACCAATGCGGGTGATGCCGCGTCGTGGGCCAGCTTCATGCTCGCCATGGGCGCTGATCAGGGCGACTTTCTGGTGGCAGACTCCACCGACCGCGACGCCGATTGGTACCTCCTCGTGCAAGGGCAGCCGGGGCATGACTGGGATGTCACCAAGATGACCGCCTTCTTGCAATGGACGAAAGATGTTTCGACGGCCGTGGGCAAGCCATTCTTTCTCTGGCAACTGCCACTGGGCAATTCCTACCAGAACGACACCTACCAACACTACAAAGACCAACGCGTGGAACTGCTTTTTTCCCATATCGCAGAAGTGCGTGATGCCCATGTGGCGGGCATGCTGTTTGGTAGCGGCGAAACTGCGCAAACCAATGTGGAGTCGGATGGAGGTCTGCTGATTGGAAAGACAAAGCAGCACTACATCAGCCGTGGCGGCGACTAGTTCACTGAGTCCAAGTGATGGGGCGGTTGGCGTTGCCAGACCTTGAGAAGAATTAAAGGGGCTAGGCTCAATATGGTTTCCCGAAAAATCAAATCGAGCTCTTTGGCTTTACTGGCCCATTTAACTGGTTGACATATTACGCGCAGCGTAATACTGTGCGCGTTATGATCAAGTTGTTTTCCTGCAAGGAAACACAAGCATTGTTCGAGGGTGGAAGCCCTCGACGCTTCCGCGCCATCCAGACGGTAGCCGAGCAAGCTGGCACAACTGGACGCAGCCGCCACGCTGGATTTCATGCGCGCGCCGCCGGGTAATCGTCTGGAAGCCTTGCAGGGGAACCGCAAAGGACAATGGAGTATCCGCGTCAACGACCAATGGCGTATTTGCTTCACGTTCAAGAACGGCGACGTCTTCGATGTCGAGATCGACGATTACCACTAAGGAGGTCAACATGGCTAAGAACAAAATGCGCCCGGTACATCCTGGAGAAGTACTGCGCGAGGAATACCTCGTGCCGATGGGAATGAGCGTGCATGCACTGTCTCAGGCATTGCGCGTGCCTGCCACCCGCCTGCATGAGATCGTGAAAGAGCGACGCTCGGTTACGCCGGATACCGCACTTCGACTGGCACGCTATTTTGGTACCGATGCGCAATCGTGGCTTAACCTGCAAATGAGTTATGACTTGAAGATTGCCGAAGCAGAACTAAAAGACAAGATTGAAAAAGAAGTTGAGAAGATGGCTGCGTAGGAATTTGAGCACTGTCACCGATTATTTCGATGAAAAGCCCGAGGGTTTTGGTCGCTGGAAAAAACTCGAGCCTGGCCCGTTTATTTCCGTCGCCGGCACCTTTGGTTCAAGCCAAGGCAGCTTGGCAACAAAACTTCAACTTCTCTCCAGATCCACATGGACATTCGTCGTATGCCTTCAGATTTAGCCGTCTTACTTCCGCTTCCAACATTGCACGGCTCCGCTTTCGCCAGCCTGCAATACGTTGGTCAGAATTGCGGAGATCACCCCAAATAGAAGGAATCAATACGGAGCCTGAATTGCGAGGAATAAAGAGACCTGACAATTGGTCACGCGCCCGCTGGAGTACAGATGAAGGAAGAGCTTGATGAAGCCCTGCATTAATCGCGGTAACAATTTGACCACCATCATCAGCAGCAAGGCGTTGTGCAATTTCTCGACGAAAATTTTCCCCTACGGCTGACTCACGAAACTTCAATATTTCTAAGAGTAAACTGGGCTCTTGAATAATGATTTCACCAACATCTGAATCGTATTTTCCAGTCAAAACATAGCTAGCTGCGCTATCAGCCCATTCTGAACTTGCAGCGGCAGAAAAAGCGACACTAGCCAGTTTTTCGCTGCCAAAAATCATCCGGGTTGAACTAGCTTGAATGTGCTGACAGATGATGCCATTACTTATTACTCCCGCGAGTCTAAGAGTCGGAAATGACAACCACCGGGGTACAGAATTCCTTGGCGTACCGAGGCTCATACCAAGCATGCGGCGGATAGAAGGGTTCATTAGCGCACTACGAATTTTCGGCGTTAGAGAATCTGTCAGCTTTGCATCAGATGCATCTAGGACAGTTGACTCAAGGAGTTGAAAGAGTTGATTGGCTTCATTTTCCTTGCCTATCACTGGTAAGAGTTGTCTGCGGATACGTTCAGATATACCTATCGTCGTAAATTCACCTAACGAACTGGCGTTTGAGCCAAGGCTGATTGCGCCCAGTGAGCCAACCTGCGATGCCTCGTCGGAAAAAATGATTGCTGGTGCGGCTGGCGGAATTACTAAGCGAAGTGAGCCGCTAGTGACAAAAATCCAGAAAGCATCAGAGCCTAGTAGTTCGTGTACACGAGCTAAATGGTCTATTGATATACAAACTATATCGAAACAAATTAAACCAACGACAATATCATGGAGAGCGGAGTAATTATTAAGCACGACCTCTCCATCAACATAGCCTTCTCCAACAATCATCTGATGAGAAGCTCCAGTAGAGGTTTGAATAATCATTGTATGGGAAGTATCCCACTTACCCGGTGGTAAAAGGTCGGCAATAAAATAGAGACTCTTGCGAACAGAAGTTACTTCACTATCCTTGTATGCGGCCAAAGAATTTTGATTAGGGAGAGTGTCAGCTATCATCTCCAACACTTGAAGTGCATCTCGATGATCCGCAACTTCGGGAACGTAAAGTATGCGTCGAACCGATTCGGGCAGGCCAAACAGTTTTTCAGATGTCACGACGAAATGAGGTCCGGTACCAAATAACGGGCGGGCAGCTGAACTTTTCAGAAGACTACTGAGTACATAATCGTCACGCAAACCGTATCCAAGAAACAACACACTTGAATTTTCAAAAATTGTACGAATTGCGTTCAAATAGTCATTATTGTTTTGAATAGTTTCGTAATCCCTTTCAGAGAAAATCATAGTTTCAACTGAACTGCAAGAACCATGAAGTTTGCACACAAATGGTGAGCGCTCATGCATTAACTGCGGCAGACGTTCGAGATCAGAACGCTGGACCGTTAAAAGTTCTGGCATATTATGCTCCAGAGCCTCATCAACATTAGTTGTTACTAAGCTTACGTTTGGGAGATTGCGCAGTGCTCTTATTAATCGGAGGTATATACCATTGCTAGTTTTAGGCCGAAACTGATCCGACAACATGGTGAAGTAACGTGGCTGGTTGGCAAGTCGCATTTGCTCAAAAAACTCGGGAAATTTGCCTTCTTTAAGCAATAGAGCAGAAGTGATCTTGTTATAACTGTGTTCCTCCCGTGAATATGTCGAATGCATCTTGGCAGCTAGATCTTGCCATAGTGGATAGCCTGCCCAAGCACTAGCACCAGCACCAATCCATATTATGAGGGGGCGAGTTGGATTTTGTACTGCAGCTATAAGAGAGTTGAGTGCCTCGGCAGTTTCTTGATTATCGCTGAACAAATTGGCTCCTAGCTTATTAACTCATAACAATGCAATGTGCCTTGTTTCGACCTTCAGCAATATTTATTGGATGCTAAATGGCAGCGCATTGCAGTCATCATCCATCTAAATATTATTTACCTGCTTCTTATAAAGTCTATCCAAAGCTAACTAAACAATGTGCCTGTTCACTCAAACCTCAACCCCTTCAACTTAGTCTCAACCACCTTCCCTGCTCTCGCCCTCGCACCAAAGTAATCCTTCAACTCTTTCCCGCCAATGTGCAACTGCTGCACCTTGCTGCCCGCGGTGCCGCTCAAGGTCACCGCCGGTTGATTGACGACCGTGCAGGCCGTCAGTTCGTCGCCTTCTTTCAGGTCGATCAGCATCATGCCTTTGCCGCCGCCTTGCAGCAGTTTCAGTTCGGAGAGCACGAACACCAGCAGCCTTGCGTTCTTGCTCAGCACGGCGACGAGTGAGTTCTGCGTCGGGGCCAGGATGACGGGCGGCAGGATGGTGTCTTCTTTCACGCTGATGAACTGTTTGCCCGCCTTGTTGCGACCGACCATGTCGCCGAGGAAGCAGGGGAAGCCGTAACCGGCGCTGGTGGAGATGAGTACGGGGGTTTCGGTCTTGCCGCAGAAGGCGTGCGCGATCCTGGCGCCGGGGGCGAGTTCGATGAAGGTGGCCAGCGGTGCGCCGTCGCCGCGGCCGGAGGGCAGCGCGGAGACGGGGATGCTGCACACTCGGCCGTTGCTGCAGATGACGATGCACTGGTCGGTGGTGCGGCATTCATAGGTGGCGGCGATGCTGTCGCCGTCCTTGAAGGCGATGCTGCTGGCGTCGATGCCGTGGCCCAGTCTTGTGCGCACCCAGAAGCGTTGCGAGATGAACACCGTCACGGGCTCGTCGCTCACTTGAGCGGTCACTTTGGTGACTTGCGCTTCTTCGATCAGCGTGCGGCGCTCGTCGCCATAGGTCTTGGCATCGGCTTCGATCTCGCTCACCACCAGTTCGCGCAGCGCATCTTCGCTATCGAGTACGCGCTTCAGTTCTTTGGCTTCGGCCTTCAGCGCCTTGATCTCTTTCTCGATCTTGATGCCTTCCAGACGCGCCAACTGGCGCAGACGGATTTCCAGGATGTCTTCGGCCTGCCGTTCAGAAAGCTCGAAGTGCGCCATCAAGTCTTCTTTGGGATTGTCCGAGCCACGGATCAGCGCGATCACTTCGTCGATGTTCAGGTAAACGATCATGCGCCCGGCCAAGATGTGCAGGCGGTCGTTGACCTGGTCAAGTCGGTGTCCGCAACGGCGCGTGACGGTGCGCAGGCGGAACTCCACCCACTCGCGCAGCACCTGCGTCAGCGACTTTTGTTGCGGGCGTCCGTCCAGGCCGATCATGGTGAGGTTGACCGACACCGAGTTCTGCAGGCTGGTGTGGGTGAGCAGCACCGCCATCATGTCGTCCGGATTCAGCTTCGATGTCTTGGGCTGGAACACCAGACGGATCTTTTGCGATTTGTCCGATTCGTCTGCCACCGCATCCAGCACCGAGAGGATGAGCTGCTTGTTCTGCACCTGTTCCGGCGTGAGCGATTTCTTGTTGGCCTTGACCTTGGGGTTGGTCAGATCGTCGATCTCTTCCAGCACCTTCTGCGCCGAGACGCCGTGCGGAAATTCGCTCACAACCACCTGCCACTGGCCGCGCGCCAGTTGCTCCACCGTCCAGCGTGCGCGCATCTTCAGCGAGCCGCGTCCCGTGGTGTAGGCATCGCGGATGTCCGCGTCGGACGAGATGATCTGTCCGCCGCCGGGGAAGTCCGGGCCGCTGATGTAAGACAGCAGCTTGTCGTCCTTGAGGTTAGGGTTCTTCGCCAGCGCGACTGCGGCCTTGGCGACTTCTTTCAAGTTATGCGAAGGAATCTCGGTCGCCATACCCACCGCAATGCCGGATGCGCCGTTCAGCAACACCATAGGCAAACGTGCAGGCAGCATCGCCGGCTCCTGGAATGCGCCGTCGTAGTTGGGGATGAAATCCACCGTGCCCATGTCCAGCTCGGACAACAGCAGATCGGCGATCGGCGTAAGCCGCGCCTCGGTGTAGCGCATCGCCGCCGCGTTGTCGCCATCGCGCGAACCAAAGTTGCCCTGGCCATCCACCAACGGATACCGCATCGCAAAATCCTGCGCCAGCCGCACCATCGCCTCATACGCGGAAGAGTCGCCATGCGGATGGTATTTACCCAGTACATCGCCCACCACGCGTGCCGACTTCACATGCTTGTTGCCGTGCGTCAGGCCCATGCGCAGCATGGAGAACAGGATGCGCCGCTGCACGGGCTTCTGTCCGTCGCAGACTTCGGGGAGTGCGCGGCCTTTGACGACGGAGACGGCGTATTCAAGATAGGCGCGTTCGGCATAATCGGCGATGAGGACTTCGTCGCTGTCGGGGAGCTTGGCGAGGGGCGCGAATTCGCGCTTGCCGCTGGAGCTGGATTCAGCGGGGGCGGGGGCTTCGATTTCGGGTGTGTCTTGTGGTTCGTTTTCGTTCATGGTTGTTCGTTGTTGGTGCGGTTATTAATGTTCACTTCACTGTTTCTAACTCCTTCCCCCTCACAGGGGGAAGGCGGGGATGGGGGTGAATTTCGAGCTAACCGGCGCTCCAAGTTTCTACCCCCCCACCCTAACCCTCCCCCTGCATGGGGGAGGGAATGTCGGTGTTGGGTGTGCTTTTTAGCTTCTCCACTATTACTTCAAGCACCCCGTCCAGATTTTCCAGCACTTCGTTGTTCCAGAAGCGCACTACTTGCCAGCCCTGTTGGTTCAAATAGCCGCTCCTGGTGTCATCGTAAGTTTTCTGGTCCTGGTGCTGTCCGCCATCCAGTTCGATCACCAGCATTCTTTCCACACACGCAAAGTCCGCAATATAAGCGCCTATCGCGTGCTGGCGTCGGAAGCTGCAGCCTTCAAGTTGTTTTCCCCGGATCGCGCTCCAAAGCCTGCGCTCAACATCGGTCATGTTGCTGCGCAGCGACCTCGCTCTTGCGGTTGTGATCGGAAGAATCCTTCTCCTGTCCGGCATCGAAGCCTGCCCTCCTTATCTCTCCTTCCCCTTCTCAGGGGGAAGGCCGGGATGGGGGTGAATATCGAGCTATCCGATGCTCCAGTTTCTACCCCCACCCTAACCCTCCCCCTGCATGGGGGAGGGGATGGTGTTGTATCAAATATCCACCTCAACCTCATTCCCGTGATACTCCAGCCACGCCCTGCGGGTCGAAGCCTCCTGCTTGCCCATCAGCATGTTGAAGATCCCCATCGTGGATTTGAACGAAGCCAGATCCGCCTTCACACACAGCGCACGCCGTGTATCCGGATTCAGCGTTGTATCCCACAGCTGTTCCGGACTCATCTCGCCCAAGCCTTTAAATCGCGAGATCGACCAGCTGCCTTCGCGGACTTTTTCCTTGCGCAACCGGTCGAGGATGCCGTTCATCTCGGCTTCGTTCAGCGCATAGACCTTGCTCGCCTGCTTCTTGCCATGTGCAGGCACATCAATGCGGAACAGCGGCGGTTGCGCGATGTAGATCTTGCCCGCTTCGACCACCTTGTAGAAATGTCGGTAGAACAGCGTGAGCAGCAGCGTGGAGATGTGCGAACCGTCCACGTCGGCATCGGCCATGATCAGGATGGCGTTGTAGCGCAGGCCGGAGAGGTCGACGGTATCCGTCGGCGCATGCGGGTCGACGCCGATGGCGACGGCGATGTCGTGGATCTCGTTGTTGGCGAACAGGCGGTCTTTCTCCACCTCGAAGGTGTTTAGCACTTTGCCGCGCAGTGGCAGCACGGCCTGGAATTCCTTGTTGCGTCCCTGCTTGGCAGAACCGCCGGCGGAATCGCCCTCGACCAGGAACAGTTCGGTGCGGGTGGAATCGCTGGAGCTGCAATCGGTGAGCTTGCCGGGCAGCACGGCGACGCTGGAGCCTTTTTTCTTTTCGACTTTCTGTGCCGAGCGCAAACGCGCCTGCGCCTGCTGGATGGCGAGTTCGACGATCTTCTTTCCGTCGTCGATGTGCTCGTTCAGCCACAGGTCGAGCGGGTCCTTGATCATGGAAGAAACCAGGCGCAGCGCTTCGCGCGACACCAGTTTCTCTTTGGTCTGGCCCTGGAATTGCGGGTCCAGCACTTTGGCGGAGAGCACGAAGCTGGAACGCGAGAACACGTCTTCCGCCACCAGCTTCACGCCTTTGGGCAGCAGGCCGTGCAATTCGGCGAACGATTTCACCGAATTGAAAATACCTTCGCGCAGGCCGGACTCATGCGTACCGCCGGAGGGAGTGGGGATCAGGTTGACGTAGGATTCGCGCACCACGTTGCCTTCGGCGCTCCATGTTAGCGCCCAGGTGGCGCCTTCGCCTTCGGCAAAGCCGCTGTTGTCGTCCTTGCGCGCGAATTTTTCCTGCAACAGGATGGGCGTGGTCAGTTCGAATTCGGAAAGCGATTCCGCCAGATAGCCGCGCAGGCCGTCGGCATAGGTCCACGATTTGGTCTCGCCGGTCTTTTCCAGATTCAGCGTGATGGTAACGCCGGGCAGCAGCACGGCCTTCGAGCGCAGCGAGTGCTCGAACTGTGCGAGGTTGACGTTGGGTGCGTCGAAATATTTTGGGTTGGGCCAGGCGCGTACGGAAGTGCCGGTCTTGGTCTTGGGGCAAGAGGCGGTCTTCTTCAGCGGCGCTTCGGCGACGCCTTCGATGAAACGCAACTCGTGCTGCCCGCCGTCGCGGAATACCGTGACTTCCACTATCTTCGACAGTGCATTGGTCACCGCCACGCCCACGCCGTGCAGGCCACCGGCGAATTGGTAGGCACCACCTTTTTCCTTGTCGAACTTGCCGCCCGAGTGCAGCACGGTGAAGGCGACCTCGACCACCGAGCGGCCTTCTTCCTTGTGGATGCCCACCGGGATGCCGCGTCCGTCGTCAGAGACAGAGATCGAGCCATCGCTGTGTGCCGTGACGACGATGTTCTTCGCGTATCCCGCGAGCGCTTCGTCGCAGGCGTTATCCACTACCTCGGCGATGATGTGGTTGGGCGATTCCAGGTTGGTATACATGCCGGGGCGTTGCCGCACCGGCTCCAGACCGCGTAAGACTTTGAAACTTGCTTCGTTGTAAGTAGCCATTATCTGATTGATTGGTAACTGGTATTTCCGTAATAGGGCGCCTTTGGGCGGCCTATTTTACCGGACAGAGTAACAGAGAGACGAGTCCCCTTCGCTATTGTTGGCATAACCGGTCGTCGGTTTGATCCTCAGGGCGCGCTTGTATTTGGTGCGCATCGAAAGCAAGAAAGCCGGCATTGAGCCGGCTTGTCTCGGGGTATCGCGTTTTAAAATCTATTTATGGATGGGTCGTGGCCAGGCTTTGCTCGAACCTTACCAGCTCCTCGATCTTGGCTCTCTTGGCACCGGCCAGGTCATTGGCAGGCATGGGCATGGATCCCCAGTTGCCGGATCCGCCTTTGGATACTTTCATCACCAGGCCTTCGATCAGCGGGTATTCCTTGCCTCTGTAGGTATAGGTGGTGACGCCCTTGCCTGTGTATCTGTTGGCCACGTCGCGCCATGCCGGACCGACTACCTTGTGGTCGATCGCGTGGCAGGCGACGCAGTTGAGTTCTTTTGCCAGCGGCGGCATATCTACTGCAAGGGTATTGCCGGCGATCATGATTGCTGCGGTTGCTGCCATGCTTACGATGATGGATTTCATTTTTCCCCCTAAGAAATATTTCTACTAAACCAGGCAACGGTTAAGGATATGGCAGCTTTGTTGATTCAGACCTCCGAGTATCAACTTTTTTCGCTGACAAACATACAACGTCTATCCTAAAAGATTGTTGACGAATATGCTCGGCTGTTTCGCAACAAATCAGAATTTTTGTCGGACTTTAACCTTCCTTTAACGTTGGCATGACGTCTGCGGCCTGTTTCCGGTGTCGGCTGTCATCGTGACCTGTGCTGTATAGCCTTATGCAAGCTTTGCTGATAAATTTTGGACCTGACGGTTCCGGATGATTTTGATGTCATTAATAACCTGCAAGAAATGCAAGAAAATCGTCGACTCAAGTGCCGAGTCCTGTCCCTATTGCGGTGAGAAAAATCCAGGAGGCGTGCAGGGCGATTTGAGTGCACAGCAAGGGGTTTCCAGATACGCGGGAATCGGATTGATCATTCTGGTTGTGCTGCTGATTATTCTTTTTTTGTGGTCGCAAAATAATGATCTGTCCAACGAGACAAATCCGGATCAGCCTTCCGGTAGCAATGCGGCTGACGTTTCGCCGGCCCCCTCAAGTTGTCAGGACTCCGAATGTCCGGCAGGAACGAAAGCCGTTTCATACGCAACGCAGCAGGAACCGTTCTATCTGTGCAAAAGCAGCGAGCTTTCAGAGTACGCAAATTTTGTTCTGGGTGTGATGGTCAAGCAGGCACGGTATGCAGAGGTTGCTCCGCTAATATCCGGCAAGACCGGCGAGCCCGCAGTCGAGGGGGACGATAAATTGCTGCTGGATAAATACCGGGCGAAAGCGGGCGTTTCGTCATTCGAAGAAGCCATGTCCAAATGCTACAAAGGCAGGCGGGATATGAAACTGGTTGTGCTGTATAGCCCGGAGGATAGCAGCAGTATTTATGTGGCCGCGGAAGACGATCAGGAAAACAAGCTTTGGCTGCCCAAGGCGAGGTTGTTCAGGAGGTAGTATTTACGAATGCCACCGGCCTTTCCATGCGCTCATGCACATGGAAAGTTGCATCGAATCTGATGCAAGACAAGCATCATGCCTGCCCGCCATCTTCCCCACAAAAAATGCCGTCCTTACGCTTGGCTCCGGTTTGATTTGGCCTTTTCCAGGAACGGGGTGATGAGATCCATGGGCAACGGAAATATGATGGTCGTGTTCTTGTCCGCGCCGATGACCGTCAGCGTTTCCAGATAGCGCAACTGGATTGCCTGCGGTTCCTGCGCAAGGATCTTCGCAGCCTGGAACAATTTTTCCGAAGCCTGCAACTCACCCTCGGCATGAATGACCTTCGCACGCCGCTCGCGTTCCGCTTCGGCCTGTCTTGCGATGGCCCGTATCATGGATTCGGTCAGGTCGACTTGCTTGATCTCGACGTTGGCGACCTTGATTCCCCATGAATCGGTCTGCGCATCCAGCGCTTCCTGTATGTCCTTGTTCAGTTTCTCCCGCTCTGCCAGCATGTCGTCCAGCTGATGCTTGCCCAGTACCGAGCGCAACATGGTCTGTGCCAGTTGGCTGGTGGCGTTGAGATAGTTCTCGACCTGGATGATCGCTTTTTGCGGATCGATGACGCGCAGATACACCACCGCGCTGACCTTCACCGAAACGTTATCGCGCGAGATCACATCCTGGGTCGGCACCTCAAGCACGATGGTCCGAAGGTCGACCCTGACCACCTGCTGGATGCCGGGGATGAGGACGATCAGTCCCGGTCCTTTCACCTTCCAGAAACGTCCCAGCATAAAGACAACGCCGCGCTCATATTCGCGAAAGATCTTCAGGCTTGAGAACGCCAGCAACGCGATCAGCAACACAACAACGCCGAAACTCAAATTCAGATCCATGTCATTCTCCTTATCGAAAGTATCAGAAAAAAATGATTATTGATCTTTCCATAATTAATTACACAAAATTTGTGAACTATCGTCATTCCGGCGAAGGCCGGAATCCAGTCAGAAAACAAACTCCCGCAACGCGGGACAAAAGCTAAAAGCATGTTGAATAAACCCGCTGGATTCCGGCCTTCGCCGGAATGACGAGATAACAAGTTTCGTGTGTTGTCACCAATTATGGAAACCTCAATAAGTCTGTTTCTCTCCCTTCGGGAGAGAGAACTTGTTCGGTATTTATCCAATCATTCATACCTGTCTTTCAGGCTCCACCTCCAGAATCAGCCCGTTCATGCGAACGACCCTGACGCGTTGTCCTTGGCTCAGCGGCTGCTTGCTTGCGATGCGCCAGTTTTCGCCGTGCACAAGCGCCCGGCCATCCTTGCCGTCGAAGTCTTCCAGCACTTCGCCGATACCTCCGATCAACTCCTCACGGCCGCTCACGACAGGGCGACTTCGCGCCTTGAGCGCCATGCCGACCGCAAAGAAAATGAACAGCGCGCAGGCGAAGGCGACCGGCAAGATCACCGACCACGGAACGCCATACCCCGAGACATCGGTATCGATCAGCATCACCGAGCCGAACACGAACGAGGCGATGCCTCCGATGCCGAGTATCCCGAAGCTGGGCACGAACGCTTCGGCAGTCATGAAAGCAATACCGAGCAGCATGAGCACCAGCCCGACATAGTTGACGGGCAACACCTGGAAGGCGAACAGCGCGAGCAGCAGGGAAATGGCGCCGATCACCCCCGGCAAGATGAAGCCCGGATTGGAGAACTCGAAAAAAATCCCGAGGACGCCCGCGAGCATCAGCAAATAGGCGAGGCTCGGATCCGCGATGGCAGATAGCACGCGATTCCGCCAGTCCGGATCCAGCTTGACGATGGCGGCTCCGGTTACATTCAGTGTGCGCTCTTCATTCAACACCTTCACTTTGCGCCCGTCCAGTTTGCGCAGCAGGTCGGGTACGTCGTCGGCGACCACATCGATGACCTTGAGCTTCAGGGCTTCGGCCGCAGTCAGGCTCACGGCTTGCCGTACCGCCTGTTCAGCCCATTCGACATTGCGGCCGCGCATCTGCGCCAGGCTGCGGATGTAGGCGGAAGAATCATTGACCAGTTTGTGCTCCATAGCGGAAGTCGGTGCGCCTGATCACCCGACCCCGGCAGGCCGCCGATGCCGATCATGACGGGCGTGGCCGCGCCCAGGTTGGTGGCGGGCGCCATCGCGGCGATATGGCTGGCGTACAGGATGTAGGTTCCCGCACTCGCCGCTCTGGCGCCGTCGGGTGCGACAAAGGCAACAACAGGAACCGGCGAAGCGATGATCTGCTTGATGATCTGGCGCATGGACGTATCCAGCCCACCCGGCGTGTCCATCTTCAGTACGACCAATTGGGCCGATTCGGCTGCGGCAGATTTCAGGCCGCGCACGATATAGTCGGCGGTGCCGGGGCTGATCGCCCCGTCCACGTTGAGCACGACTACCACAGGTGCAGATGAGGCCAGACACGTCCCGGCGATCAAGAACAGGCCGGACAACAGCAGTGCAATAACCTTGTTCATGATGTGCTCCTCAGGAAGCCATCGTTGACGAAATCAAAGCATGCGCCAGCAGGGCGGGATTATCAATACATGATGCCGATGCTGTTTAAATTCCGGGCGCCGACTGCTAGGATGGCTCAATTGCAGGAGCACCGATATGACCAGCCAGTCTTCTTCCAACCTGAAAACATTGCACCTTGTGATCCATGGTCGCGTGCAAGGCGTGTTTTTCCGCCAGTCGATGCAGCACGAAGCAGAGAGTCTGGCGATCTCCGGCTGGGTGCGGAACCGCAGCAACGGGACGGTGGAGGCGGTGGTACACGGCGATCCCGCTGCGGTCGACGCGATCGTGCGCTGGGCGCAGCGCGGTCCGCAACTGGCGCAGGTGGAGCGTGTCGACATCGATCCGACGGATGGCGCTTACACCAATTTCGAGATCATCAATTGAGCATGAAGACGATACTCATCACCGGGGCGACCGACGGCATCGGCCTGGAAACCGCAAAGGCACTGGCGCGGCAGGGACATGAACTGGTGCTGCATGGGCGCAACCGGAAAAAGGCGAGAACTGCCATGGGCGCCGTGCATGCCGTTGCGCTCAATGCGCCACTGGAAATAGTCTGCGCCGATCTGGGCGACCTGGCAGCCGTGGCGCGCATGGCGCAGGACCTGTCTGCGCGATTGCCGCGGCTGGATGTGCTGATCAACAATGCGGGGGTTTACATGACCGAACGCAAGACTTCCCGCGACGGATTCGAGATGACGCTGGCGGTAAATCATCTTGCACATTTTCTGCTGACCAATCTGTTATTGCCGCTGCTGAAGAAGTCGGATGCACCGCGCGTGGTAACGGTCAGCTCGATGGTGCACAAGAGCGGGCACATTGCATTCGACGACATGAACAGCGAGAAAAATTTCGACGGCTATCAGGCTTATGCCGATTCCAAACTGGCCAATATGCTGTTTGCGAACGAGCTGGCGCGGCGCGCGCCCTGGCTTACCTCGAACAGCCTGCATCCGGGCGTGGTCGGCACCAAGCTGCTGCATGCGGCTTTCAGCATGCAAGGGGAATCTGCAGCGACCGGCGCGCGGACTTCGGTGTATCTGGCGACTTCACCGGAAGTGGAAAAAGTGACGGGAAGATATTTCAGCAATTGCACTGCGGCGACGGCAGCGGCACAGGCGCTGGACCAGCAACTGGCGCAACGCTTGTGGGAGTGGTCGATACAGGCGGTAAAGGCATATGCGCCGGAACTGAATTAAATTCAGGCAGCCAGTTCGTATACGCGCTGCGAACGTTGGATATCGAAATCCTGGTGCTCGCCCAGCCCAACCGCGCCGTGCCGCTGCAGCTGGGCGACCAGTGCCGGTATCGCGTTGGCGCTGATGCCGTAAGCTGACAGCCGTGTCGGCACTTGCAACGATTCGAAGAAACGGCGGGTGTGCTCGATGGCTTGGTCGATGCGCGCATCCGCGCTGCCTTCGTGCAGTCCCCAGACACGATCCGCGTACTGCAATAATTTCTCGCGCTTTTCCTTGCGCCGCATCTGCAGCATGGCAGGGAGGATCACGGCCAGGGTCTGGGCATGGTCCAGTCCGTGCAGCACGGTGAGTTCATGCCCGAGCATGTGGGTCGCCCAATCCTGAGGCACACCGGCGCCGATCAAACCGTTGAGTGCCAATGTCGCTGTCCACATGAGGTTGGCGCGTACCGAATAATTCTCCGGTTCCTGCAATGCCTTCGGTCCTTCCTCGATCAGTGTCAGCAGCAGTCCCTCGGCAAAGCGGTCCTGAACCTTTGCATCGACCGGATAGGTGAGGTATTGCTCGATCACATGCACGAAGGCATCGACGACACCGTTGGCAACCTGGCGCGGTGGGAGGGTGAAAGTCTTGACCGGATCGAGCACGGAGAAGCGCGGGAAGACCTGCGAACTGAGAAAGACCAGCTTGTCATTGCTGGCGCGCCGCGTCACCACGGCGCCGTTGTTCATCTCGGAACCGGTTGCGGACAGCGTGAGCACGCAGCCGAAAGGGATTGCAGTCTTGACCTTGGCTTGCTTGGCGAGGATGTCCCAGGGATCGCCTGCGAAGGGGACGGCGGCGGCGATGAACTTGGTACCGTCAATCACCGAACCGCCGCCGACGGCGAGCAGGAAATCGATTTTTTCGCGGCGCGCGAGTTCGACGGCCTGCATCAGCGTTTCGTAAGTCGGGTTGGGCTCGATGCCGGAAAACTCGAAGACCGTATAGCCCTTAAGTGCGGACTTCACTTCGGCCAGCGTGCCGGTCTTGACGACACTGCCGCCGCCGTAGGTGATCAATACGCGCGCTCCGGCCGGGATTTCGCGGGAGATATCGGCGATGCGGCCTTTGCCAAAGAGGATGCGTGTCGGATTATGGAAGGTGAAGTTCTGCATGGGTTCGTCCTTGTGGTTCGGGTTGGGGTAACGCGGAATGGATGGTCAGTGTAACGATGTTAAAGGCAAAGCGAAAAAGATATCCGGAATTTGTGATTGATTTCATATGCACGTTGTTGCAGGGACGGCGGACATACGCCAGTTTCTGGTTGGCTGTCGCTTTCTAACCCACAAGGTCAAGCTACTCCAAAGCCGACATTCAGGGTCGCCAAATTTTCAGCCGTTGATGTACAGACGTATAGGACAAAATGCTTTCTGAACTGGTACAAAACGGCAGCAGTTCAACTCGGCTTGTTTAATAGCTTGGAATGCAGTTTTTCAGAGCGGACAAAGGCCGCGAACTCCTCGGCCGGGAGTGGACGGCTGTACAAGTAACCTTGAATCTCGTCGCATCCATAGTTTCTGAGAATGACAAGTTGATCTTCGTTTTCGACGCCCTCTGCAATCACGGAAAGTTGCAGTGTGTGCCCGAGCTGTATGATTGCTTTCACGATTGCAGCATCGTCGGGGTCAACCGACATATCACGAACGAATGACTGGTCAATCTTGAGTTTATCTACTGCCAGACGCTTCAGGTAGGAGAGGCTGGAATATCCCGTTCCAAAATCGTCGATGGAGAGCCTGACTCCGATCTCCTTCAGGCCGTGAATGGTCTTCATGACGGATTCCACGTCCTGTAATAGCACGGATTCGGTCAATTCCAACTCTAGCTGACTCGCTGGCAGACCGGAATTGTCGAGTGCGCTCTTCACGGATTCGAGGATGTCGCCGCGTTTGAATTGCAATGCAGAAAGATTGACTGCAACCGTGATCGGATGGTGTTGATAAATCGCCTGCCAAGCTTGGGCCTGCCTGCACGCTTCATTGAGTATCCATTCGCCCAGCGGAATGATCAGGCCGCTACGCTCGGCTAGGGGAATGAATTTTGCCGGCGATATCAGTCCCCGTTCGGGATGTTGCCAGCGCACCAGAGCTTCAGCCCCAATGATGAGCCCGTTAGCCACATCGATTTGCGGCTGGTAGTGCAGGAGGAATTCCTGGTTCCTGATCGCGTTGCGCAGCTCCCCCTGCAATTGCATGTGCTCCAGTTCGTTGACTTTCATTTGCTGCGAGAAGTATCGATAGGTGTTTCGCCCCGAATCTTTAGCCTTATATAACGCGGTGTCGGCATGTTTGAGCAGTGAACTAAAGTTGCTGCCGTCAACGGGAAAAATACTGATTCCGATACTGAAGGATGTAATCAGTATGTTGCTATCGACATCGAAAGGCTCGGAAAAAGCCTCGATGATATTCTGTGCAATTGCATCGATGGAGCCCTGATCATTAAAATTGGTCAGCAGAATTACGAATTCATCGCCGCCCGGTCGGCTGATGATGTCGGTTTCGCGAACGCATCCTTGCAATCGCTCTGCAACCGCGACCAGAAGTTGGTCACCCACTTGATGACCAAGAGTGTCATTGACCTGGTTGAAGTTGTCGAGGTCGAGGAAAAGCACAGCCATTTCAGAATTTTCTCGTTTCGCATGCGCCATCGCCTGTTCAAAGCGATCATGCAGCAGAAGGCGGTTGGGCAATCCTGTCAGGATGTCGTGGTTGGCAATAAATTCAAGCTGTCTTTGTGCTGCGTCGTGCTCGATACGAGCCCGCAGTGTCTGGATTCCGTAGGCAAGATCGTTTGCAAGCTCTTCAAGCAGTGCTTGCTCTTCCTTGCCAAATGCGTAGGGATCGGCGGCGTAAATGGTGAGTGCGCCCAATATTTGCTTGTCGCAAATTAAGGGTAGCGCAATGCTGGACTGGTAGCCGCGTTTAATGGCGGCCTCACGCCACGGAGCCATTTTCGGATTGGTCAGGCACTCCTGGTTGATCACCGTAGTGCCGGTTCTGATTGCGGTACCGGTCGGCCCCCACCCGTGTTGCCTATCGGCCCATGTGATGTTGATGCCATTCAGATAGCCTTCTTCATAACCCGATTGGGCAATCGGACGCACGGTCTTCGCATCGTTATGTTCTGCGTATCCTACCCATGCCATCACGTAGCCGCCCGTCTCCACTGCCAAGTGACATATTATGGCAAGCAGTTGCTCTTCATGCTCGGCACGTATCAGGGCCGAGTTGCATTCACTTAGCAGCTTGAGGGATCGGTTCAGGCGCAGAATCTCGTTTTTCGACATCAGCGCAATGGCCATTTTGTCGATGGATTGTGCAAGGTATCCGATCTCGCCGTTGTTGTAATCAAGGCCGGTACGAACTCCATGGTCACCCTGTCCAAGCCTGCGCGCCACCCCGGTAATTACCGAAATCGGGCGCAGCAACAACCATTCGCTGCCGAACCACACAATGCCGAACAGAGCCGCAAGCAGCGCGACACAGATAGCAATGGTTAGAATCAGATTTTGATTTATCTGGCTGGTTACAGAGTCCCTTGATACGGCGACCCACAGATAAATCGGCCCATCCGTTGTGTCGGCGAAATGTGCATATCCATAGATACGGGGTACCCCGTCAAATCCGAGAGATTCGCCATTACCTGTGCCAAAATGAGCTATCAAATCTTTGAAAAACGGCGTATCCGATGCATCGCGGGTTACCCATTTTTCCGCGTCCGGATACCTGGCAAGAACGATACCCCTGCTGTCTATCAGTCCGATACGCGCGTCTTGGCGGATCGAGTGAGACAACTCACGATTTACCCATTGCAGATCGATTGCGACGACCAGAACACCCCGGACGTGACCGTCTCTGTCGAGCAACCTCTTGGCAATAGGTAATTCCCATTTCCCGTTCGTACGACTAAAAATCGCTTTCCCAACTACGCCGCGCTCATTAACAAGTACTTTATGGAAGTATTCTCGATCGGCAATATTGATCGGTCGAGCAACCGCGACGGCATTACAGAAGACATTGCCACGAACGTCGGCCAGCAATATATTGGCCAGTCTCGAATCCTGGCTCAGCAGTTGCGCAAGCATTTGCGGACAATCTTTTGCGGGCAGCAGACCACCAAAATTGTGAAACTGCACCAGTAAATTATCTAACTGGTTTGCGAAATTTATAACGTTGGTTTGATCGCGTGCAATGCGCATTGCGGTGTCATGCACGCCGTCTTTGGCTTCGGATAATAGATAATTCCGCTGGGAAACGGCAAAATACACCAGCACACACAGGGTTGCAAACGCCGCAAAACCGATCAAGAGAAGCAGTCGAACTCTGATACTCAAATTTTTGTTAAGCATTTTAAATATGAATAAATAACATCAATTTTCAACTTCTTCCTGACGATACACAAAACATTACTTTGCTAGATCGCCAGCGTGTTTCGGGAGATCCTAGATAGATGTTTGAGCATTAATTTGATCGGAGGGTTTGGAGCCGGTGGTGGCTCCCATTTTTTAGGCATATCCGCAGTTCACTTTACATCCGCAGCGAGTCTAATATTCCATTAGGCCATTCGGCCTTTTTTCGATTGAGCACAGAATACACCGCACCTATAAGGATTGAAAGGATAATTATTCCAACTATTGAACCTTTTTTGATCAGCGCTCAGTTCTTATCGAATGTCTTCTTTTGGCTGCGATTTGCGACTTTCATTCTATCGTTCAATAAATGATTCTATGTTGTTTTCGACTTGCCATCTCGTACAAGAGACTCTGCTTGTTCATTTAAATCATCAGTCTCTAAATCATCAGTTCCGGATACCCAGAAAAAAATTTGGCGCAGATGCTCAAATATGTCCTTCATGGAACCGGATCAGATTGCGCCCGCCCTCTTTGGCCATATACATCGTCGCATCGGCCCACTTCAGGATATCGTCCTGGCTCACTTCGTGGTTGATGAACACAACGACGCCGATGCTTACCGTGCAGCGATGCTCGATCACGATGTCCGTTTTCCCATCCTTGCTGATGGTCAGCAGGTAGGGTGCGGATAAAGCGGTACGGATCTTTTCGGCAACAGTGCCGGCCAGTGCTGTGGAGGCGGTCTTGTCCACATCCAGTTCATTGAGCACCACAACGAACTCATCGCCGCCGAAGCGTGCAACGGTGTCGATTTCGCGAACCGATCTTTTCAGGCGGTCCGCTGCGATGATCAGCAGCAAATCACCCGCCTCATGTCCGTGCGCGTCATTCAGCGGTTTGAAGTTGTCGAGATCCAGGAACATCACCGCGTTATAGCGGCCGCTGCGCTTGCTTGAAGCCATGGACTGCTTCAGGCGGTCGTAAAGCAGGCGGCGGTTCGGCAAGTTGGTGAGCGAGTCATGGAATGCCAACAAGCGAACCTGTTCTTCCATTTGTTTGCGTTTGCTGATCTCCCGGGTGATGCCGTGATATCCGGTGATCGCACCCTGCTCGTCGAACATGGGGGTGGAGAAGACCTCGCCCCATATCACGCTGCCGTCCTTGCAGCGATGCTGCGCCTCGAAGTTTATAAAATCCGCCTGAGTCGATTGCGATCCGATCGCCTTTCTCTGGCGCATGATTTCCTTGACGGTTGCTACTCCTTCATCGGTGAATAGTTCAAAAACATGATGGCCGACCACTTCGTCGGCTTTGTAACCCCGCAGCCGCTCATCCGCAGGGCTGATATAGGTCATGCGCAGTTCGCTGTCCGTTTTCCAGATCACGTCCAGCGCATCTTCCGTGAGCAACCGATAGTGGGCCTCGCTGTCGCGCAGCTTTTCTGCCGCTACGCTGCGCTCGATGGCAATGCTGGCGAGATGGGCGGTGTGCTCGATAAGTTGCAGATCGGACTCTTTAGGTGTGTGGGCTGCATGATGATAGATGGCGAAAGTGCCCAGAACCTGGCCCGTCGAGTTGCGGATAGGCTGTGACCAGCAGGCACCCACTCTGGCCTTGGCCGCGAGTTCCTTGAAGGGCGCCCAATAAGGGTGAGTTGCAATGTCGTCGACGACGACGCGTTCGCCGGTATAGGCGGCAGTACCACATGAACCGACGCCGATGCCTATCTCGACGGTTTCGATAGCCCTGTTATAGAAGTCGGGCAAGCTGGGCGCGGCCCCAGTCTTCAGATGCTTTCCACCCTTGTCCAACAATAAAATGGTGCAAAGCATTGCTGAATCCAGCTGTTCCACGCCAAGCACGATGGCTTCAAGAATAACGGGGAGCAGTTGATCGCCAGCCAGCAATTCCAGCACGCGGCTGCGAAACTGTTCGAACCTCTCGGCCTGTTTGCGCCCGGTAATATCGCGCCAAAGGGTGAGCAGGATCACCTCGCCGCCCACCGTGATTGGAGTCAGCGATATCTCGACAAGGAACTCGGAGCCATCCGCGCGCGCATGCATCCATTCGAACCGGTGGAAACCATCGCTCATTGCAGTCGCGATCATTGCGTCGGCTTTTTCGGCGGAGGCTCGGCCATCGGGTTGATACTCGGGCGAGATGTCGCCGGGTGTGTGATTGACGAGCTCGGGTTTTGCGATTCCCCCGAGCATACTCAGAGTGGCGGCATTGCAGTCCACAAAACGACCATCCTTGAGCAACAGGACCGGGTCGCACATCCCCTCAAAGGCATGGCGATACAGTTCCGCATTTGCAGGCAGGGATGTTGTCATGAGCCGGTTCAGCTGTCGGAGATGGGGAAAGGACACATAAATTGATTATATACAGGTCTTGTTGTCGGCACCCCGGCTGCAAATACTTAGTGTGATTGAAAAATAATTTTAGTTTTGTCGACAATATGACTTCAGTCGAATGAGCGAACGTTTTATGTTATCCATCGCACAGAGTTTGCAACTGGTCGGGCGCAAGGTGGTGTTTCGCCGTCGTCGAATGTGATGCTTATGGCGAACTACATTTTCAGGAGACCCTCATGACCCAGCAAACCAAAGTTCAGCATAATCAACCCGTGCAACCGAAGTCATTTAGTGCGGAAGAAGTGAACAAGCAAAAGCAAAAAGCGGAAGTGACCGAGGTTGCCGGCAGGCATAAGAATGACGGTCAGAAAGATCACAAGGGCGCCCGTTAAACGAATATGTTGACGCGTGAAATCTCCTTCCTGACCAGATGCTATTGGTTCCAGAGAAGCTGCAAAATCCCGATCCTGAATATCGGGCGAAATATCCATTGCAGTTCATATTCATCCGGCAATAGCCGCTCACCACAATCCTGTTCAGCGGTCGTTCCGTTCAGTCATCATCAACATAAGGAGGCAACATGATATACGCCGCTCCCGGCTCCGCCGGCGCCAAGATCGTTTACAAGAAACAATATGACAACTTCATCGGCGGCAAATGGGTCGCCCCGTTGAAGGGTGAATACTTTGATGTCATTTCCCCGATCAACGGCAAGCCCTATACCAAGGCCGCCCGCTCGGGTGCAGAAGACATCGAATTGGCTCTTGATGCGGCACATGCCGCCGCCGACAAGTGGGGGAAGACCTCTGCCACCGAACGTTCCAACCTGATGCTGAAGATCGCGGATCGCATCGAAGCCAATCTCGAACTGATCGCCTATGCGGAAACGGTGGATAACGGCAAACCGATACGCGAAACGCTGGCTGCCGATATTCCGCTGACCGTGGATCACTTCCGCTATTTCGCCGGCTGTGTGCGCGCGCAGGAAGGCGGCATTTCCGATATCGACGAGACCACAGTTGCCTATCATTTTCACGAACCACTGGGCGTGGTCGGTCAGATCATCCCGTGGAATTTCCCGATTCTGATGGCGACATGGAAGTTGGCGCCGGCTATCGGTGGTGGCAACTGTGTCGTGCTGAAACCGGCTTCGGAAACGCCGATCAGCATCCTGATCCTGACAGAGCTGATCGCTGACATACTGCCGCCCGGAGTACTCAACATCGTCAATGGCCACGGCCGCGAGGCAGGCTTTCCGCTTGCGACCAGCAAGCGCATCGCCAAGATCGCCTTTACCGGATCCACCAGCACGGGCCGGGTGATCGCGCAGGCTGCCGCCAATAACCTGATTCCGGTCACACTGGAACTCGGCGGCAAGTCGCCCAATATCTTTTTCGGCGACATCGCCCGCGTCGACGACGGTTTTTATGACAAGGCGATCGAAGGCCTCGTGCTGTTCGCGTTCAACAAGGGCGAGGTGTGCACCTGCCCCTCGCGTGCACTGATACAGGAATCCATTTACGACAAATTCATGGAGCGTTGCCTCAAACGCGTGAAGGCGATCAAGCAGGGCAACCCGCTGGATACCGAGACGATGGTCGGCGCGCAGAACTCGCAGGAGCAGATGACCAAGATCATGTCCTACCTCGATATCGGCAAGCAGGAAGGTGCGCAACTGCTGATCGGCGGAAAACGGGCCGAAGTCAGTGCAGACCTGAAAGGCGGTTACTACGTCGAGCCGACCATGTTGAAGGGCCACAACAAGATGCGCATCTTCCAGGAGGAGATATTCGGCCCGGTGCTGGCGGTGACGACATTCAAGGATGAGGCCGATGCCTTGGCCATCGCCAACGACACGCTGTATGGACTCGGTGCCGGTGTGTGGAGTCGCGACGGCAACGTGGCCTACCGCATGGGGCGCGCGATCAAGGCGGGTCGTGTATGGACCAACTGCTACCATCTATACCCGGCGCATGCCGCATTCGGAGGTTACAAGGAATCGGGTTTCGGCCGTGAGACGCACAAGATGATGCTCGACCATTACCAGCAAACCAAGAACCTGCTGGTCAGTTATAGCGAGCAGAAACTCGGCTTCTTCTGATCGCCCGTTCTTGTCCCGTCACCCGTGTGTGACTCTTTAGTGGGGCGGGCGACCGCCCCATATTCATTGGAGATGAAGATCATGGTGGAAAAAGTGATTGCCACAGAGGCTCCGCTGGAGCTGATCGGGTCCCTGAAAAAGAAACACGGCTCGCTCATGTTTCACCAGTCCGGAGGCTGTTGCGACAACAGCGCAGCCAACTGTTTTCTGCCCGGTGAAATCACCATCGGTGCCGGAGATGTCTATCTTGGCGACATCGGCTGCTGCGCTTTTTATATAGGCAAGGCGCAGTATGAATATTGGAAGCACACACAGGTGATCATCGATGTGATCGAGGGCGGAGGCGGTACGTTTTCGCTGGAGGGTCCGGAAGGCAAGGCATTCCATTCCCGGTCACGGGTGTTTACCGATGCCGAATTGAGCGAATTGCAGTCTGAAGAAAAAAGCCTGCTTGCACCTTCAAGATAAATAACGTTCCGCCGTTCGGGAGTCAGGCAACCGCACTGCATGCGCTACTCTTTTTTCTTCAGCAGTGATTTCAGGTCTGCGAAGGGATTATGCGTTGCCACTGTTTGTTTCTCAGCATTCCGGTCTCGCACCACCTCATCCATCACGCGAGAATGCTCGTTATCGTGACAGTACAGGCATAGCAACTCCCAGTTGCTTCCATCCAGCGGGTTGTTGTCATGGTTGTGGTCTTTGTGATGCACGGTCAGCTCGCGCAGCCGTGCACCGGAAAATTCGCGCCCACAACGTCCGCAGATCCAGGGAAACAATTTGAGAGCCCGTTCTCGATATCCGGCCTCGCGCAGCTCGCGTTGCTTGCGCGCTTCGGCAACGACGCGGTCAAGCCGCGCGTGATCGGGAGTGGTATGTTTGGTCATGGCTGACGGCCAGCTTAAAGTTGATATAACTATATCAGGACACTCATATGCAGTGCATGTGCCAAGCGCGGGAACCACTTCGCCAAAAACCATGTAGCCCGGAGTTGTAATGACTACAGGTGCAAGATGCCTGGAGAATTACGACAACTTCAATTGGGATTTGGATTTTCGGCCGGGAGCTGCCGGAGGAATGAATCCGGCCAGGCGGCAACTGATACCTTCGGTCTTTTTGCCCTTTTCGAACTTGGTCGAATGGCACACCATGATCTCGCCTTTGGCTGCGAGCTCGGTCAAATGAACGCGTACCTTGGCCAGCGAGATGCCTGTCGCTTCGGCGATATCTGTATCGAGTCGTTCGCCATGCGCTTTCAGGTATTGCAGGATTTCTTTCATAGGGTCATTACCACACCAGCAATATAGCTTGAGACGTCAATGTACAGGTATGGCAGGCATAGGACAAATCTTAATGCACTTGAAAGGTTGATTTTTTTCCGGATCGTGACATTTATTGCAGCCGCGAACCAATGCACGGATCAAATCCTTGCGTATTCAATCAGTTCCGGTGGGTCACCATTTCAATAGCACTTTTCCCAGCCACAGACCGCCAAGTCCGATGAAGAGCATGGGCAGGTAATGCCACTCGACAAGATGCGCAATGGAGTTTGTTTCTTCATGCAGCCGCAGCCACAGTGCCCCGACGCTGAAAGCAGAGAGCAGGGCAGTGCTGCCGGCGAGCCGGTAGTGTGTGCTGGCAAATTTGCGCAGGGAATAGAACGCCCATGCAGCGGGCAGCAGCGTCATCAGCGCGATGCTGAGCGTGCATTCGAAGCTGTGTACGGGCAGCGGCGAGGGCGGGGAATCGGCGCGCCAGGCAAAGAACATGACGCCTAAAAACAGTGTGAATGCGACGACGGGCGCGAAGGCCAGGAGGCGCTTCTGGTGCAGATCGGGAAACGCCAGCAAGGCGGTGCTGAGCGAGGTGACGATGAAGATGCCAAGCAGTGCAACGATCTCGGCGACGAACCATGTGTTGTGCAACTTTTCGAGCAGATCCGGGCGCGGTCCGGAAAATATCAGCAATACCGCAAGGTAGATTGCTGCAGCGCCCATCCATTGGAAACTCAGTACGAACGGGTGTGGTGCAGGCTTTACTGCTGCCGCATCCTGCGCAAGCGTCGTCACGAGATCGTCGATATTTGCCATTATCTTTCCAGCTTCTTTCTCAATACCTTGTAGGCCCGGTGGGCAGCGACCTTGACCGCAGATTCGGTCATGCCGGTCTTCTCCGCCACTTCCCTGGCGGTGTAACCGTCCTGGTGCAGGAAGCGCAGGATCATCGCCTGCTTCTCGGGGAGTTTATCCACTTCTCCGCTGATGGATTCGTATGACATCAACGATTCGGTTACAGGTTCGAGCAAATATTCTTCGAGCTCATCGAAATCGAGGGCATGGCGCAACTGGTCGGAATAGTGGACGCGCAGATGATCCTGCAGGCGGAATTTGGCGATCGCATACACCCAGGGCTTGTAAGGGCGATTGCCGTCATAGGTATGGCGGGCTTTGTGGATGGAGAGCAGAATCTCCTGCATCAGGTCATCCACTTCGTTGGCGATACTCAGGCGCTTGGCAAGGAACGGGCGCAACAGGCGAGTGGTCTCATGCAAGAGCGCGGCATAGGCACGCTGGTCTCCGGCCAGTGACCGTCGCATCAATGCTTCCAGATTGTCGTTTTGTTCCGTCACGGGGATCCCGGAGATTTTTGTAACTATTTATCGAGCAGCTTCGAATATACGTGCGAATGGATGAATCATAACTGGTTTGGGTTCTCCTATCGAATGAGACTAATGCACAGGAGGCAATATCATGCAACGCAGACAATTCTTGATGGCATTATCCGGTATGGCTTTGACGTATTCGGCGCGTTCCATGGCCGGCACTCCAGCGGACAAGGTGACCGTCATGCAGTATTCGGATGATGGTAAACAACTGGGGTATGCCACCTTGGCCAAAGTGAACAAGGATGCCGAGTGGAAGCAGCGCCTGTCGCCGCTGGCCTACGAAGTGACACGCCAGCAGGGCACAGAACGGGCGTTCTCCCAGCCCGGCTACGACAGGCACGAACCCGGTCTGTATCGCTGTGTGTGTTGCGACAACGCACTGTTTGATGGCGCCACCAAATACGATTCCGGCACCGGCTGGCCCAGCTTCTGGCAACCCATCGCAGCGGAGAACGTGCGCAATATCACGGATCGCATGTTCGGCATGACGCGCACTGAAGTGCGCTGTGCCCTGTGCGATTCGCATCTCGGCCATGTGTTCGACGACGGCCCGCAACCGACCGGCTTGCGCTATTGCATGAATACCGTGGCGCTGCGTTTTGTGCCCAGACCCAAATAAACCCCGGCACAAGGAACAAACATCATGCTGATCTTCCTGCTCGCCTGGCTTGGCGGCGTGCTCACCATTCTGAGTCCGTGCGTGTTGCCGGTGCTGCCCTTTGTATTTGCACGCTCGGAAAAATCGTTCCGCCGCTCCGGTCTTCCTATACTGCTCGGCATGGCGGCGACCTTCACCGTGCTGGCCAGCCTGGCCGCCGTGGGTGGTGCATGGCTGGTCGAAGTGAACCAATACGGGCGCTATGCGGCGATGTTGCTGCTGTTGTTGTTGGGATTGGCATTGATCTTCCCGTCGTGGTCGGAACGCATGATGCGCCCCTTCGTCGTGTTGGGCGGGCGGCTGCAACAACGTGCGGATCAGCAGGGCAGCGTCAAAGGCTCGCTGCTGCTGGGCGTGGCCGTGGGATTCCTGTGGGCGCCCTGTGCCGGGCCGATCCTGGGGCTGGTGCTGGCGGGCGCCGCGTTGAACGGCGCGAATCTGCACAGCGCATTGCTGCTGCTGGTGTTTGCCGCCGGTGCGGCGACCTCGCTGGGTGTGGCACTGCTGGCCAGCGGTCGTGTGATCGGCTGGATGAAACGCAGCTTTGGTGTCGAAGAATGGGTGCGGCGCGTGCTGGGTGTCGCGGTGGTCGCGGGCATCGTCGTGATCGCATTCGGCTGGGATACACGATTTCTGGCGCAATTCACTTCTGCGAACACCACGGCTGCCGAGCAACATTTGATCGAGCATCTGGCGCCGCGTTCGGATGCAACCGAGGTCGCGGCAACAAGCGTGGCACCGTCTTTGAATGGCGCGACACAATGGCTGAATTCACCGGCACTGGGCCAGGATGCATTGCGCGGCAAGGTCGTGCTGGTGGATTTCTGGACCTATTCCTGCATCAACTGCCTGCGCACCTTGCCGTACCTCAAGGCATGGGACGAGAAATATCGCGCCCAGGGTCTGGTCATCGTCGGCGTGCATGCGCCTGAATTCGCCTTCGAGAAGGATCTGCACAACGTCGAACAGGCCGTGCGCGAACTGGGCGTGAAATATCCCGTGGCGATCGACAACGATTACGCAATCTGGAACGCGTTCCAGAACGAATACTGGCCCGCACATTACCTGATCGATGCCCAAGGGCACATACGTCACCAGCATTTCGGCGAAGGCGCGTATCAGGAAACCGAGTTGATGATCCAGGCTCTGCTCAAGGAAGCGCATCAGGATGTGGCTGTGAATGATGATCTGGTGCGGGTCGCGGGAACAGGCGCGACGGCAGCGGCGGCGGATATGGAACGATCTCCGGAGACTTACCTCGGTTACCAGCGCCAGCAGAATTTTTCCTCGCCCGAGGATATCACGCGCGACATGCCTGCGCGCTATAGCATTCCGCATGTGCTCAAGCCGGATCAATGGGCGTTGAGCGGCTCGTGGCTGGTCAGCCCGGAATCCGCGCTGTTGCAGCCGGGCCGGGGCGCCATCAGCTACCGCTATCGCGGGCGTGACTTGCATCTGGTATTGGGCTCGCACAGCGGCAAGCCTGTGCGTTTCAAAATCACCCTGGATGGACGAGCGCCCGGCAAGGATCACGGTGCAGACACCGATGCCCAAGGCTATGGCGTTATACAGGAACAACGCCTGTACCAGCTCGTGCGACAAAGCGGAAAGATAAAGAACCTGACTTTCCGTATTGAATTTCTGGATGCCGACGCAGAGGCGTTTGCTTTTACTTTCGGCTAGATCAAAAGGAGTGCCATCATGAAGTCCGTCAAAATTATTATCACTTATTTGCTCGGCAGCATTTGTCTCATGCTCAGCTTTGGAACCATACCAAACGCTGGCGCAGCACCCGCCGAACAGACGGCGGTTTTCGCAGGAGGTTGCTTCTGGGGTGTGGATGCGGTGTTCAAGCATGTCAAAGGCGTGACCAACGTTGTGTCGGGGTATGCAGGCGGCGTTGCGTCCACGGCACATTATGAGATGGTGAGTGAAGGCGATACCGGACATGCAGAATCGGTGCAGGTACGCTTCGATCCCGCGCGGGTGACTTACCGGCAATTGCTGCAGGTGTTCTTCAGTGTGGCGCATGACCCCACCGAGCTGAACCGCCAGGGTCCCGACACTGGTAGCCAATATCGTTCCGCGATCTTTTACACCAGTACTGAACAGTTGCATGCCGCACAAAGCTATATCGGCAAACTCACTGCCGAGCATGTTTATTCCGCACCCATCGTCACACAGGTGGTGCCGCTGCAGCAGTTCTATCCTGCCGAAGAGCATCACCAGAACTATCTGGCTTTGCATCCTTACCAGCCGTACATTGTTTTCAACGACATGCCCAAGCTGGAACAATTGCGCAGGCAGTTTCCTGCGCTGTACCAGTGAGCATCCCCGCTCACCGGTTCAATTTGAAATCCGTTTGAAAATATTTTCATCGGCCGTGTAACCAAAATTCCGGCCTGTCCGAATCAATCGGTGCGAGGGAAGGATGCTGTGTATCGGAATTCTGGATCCGGCCCGAACATCGTTGGAAGAACTTTATCAATCAATTTCATCAACCCGCAAAAGGAGTATCAAAATGGAAAAGCAAAAGATGTTGTCGTTGGCGATCGGTGGTTTGTTGGCACTGGGTCTGGCAGGCACCGCGAGCGCCGCCGACAAGAAGATGGATATGGAGCAGTGTTTCGGCATTGCCAAGGCAGGCAAGAACGATTGCTCCAGCAACAAGAGCGCGCATTCCTGCGCAGGTCAGGCCACCAAGAACAACGACCCGATGGACTTCGTCGCTGTTCCCAAAGGAACATGCGACAAGATCGCCGGCGGCATGCTGAAGGCGATGTAATGAACAGGCCCGCAACCAATACATTGCCGTCTGCCGCAGGTATCGGCTTGCGGGCACCTCACTACCGTGAGGTCCTGGATAACTTGCCCGCGCTGGGCTGGGTGGAAGTGCATAGCGAGAATTTCTTCGGCGGGGGTGCGCCGCTGCACACCTTGCTCAGGGTGCGCGAACACTACCCGGTCAGCCTGCACGGTGTCGGCATGGGCCTGGCGTCCGTGACACCGCTCGATGCGAACCACCTGTCAGCGTTAAGCCGTCTGTGCGATGACGTGCAGCCTGCCGCCGTATCCGAGCATCTGTGCTGGAACGCAGTGGACGGCATGGTGATCAACGATCTGCTGCCATTCCCGTATACCCGCGAAGCGCTGGATCATGTCGCGCAACGCGTGGATCAAGTGCAGCAAAAATTGCAGCGCCAATTGCTGGTGGAGAACCTGTCCAGCTACCTATCCTTTTCCCACAGCGAAATGACCGAGGGTGAGTTCCTCGCAGAATTAGCAAAGCGCACCGGCTGCGGCATCCTGTTCGATGTGGAGAACCTGTATGTGAATGTATGCAACCTCGGCGTGGACGCCGATGCATTCATCAAAACCATTCCTGCGGAAGCAGTCAAGGAATACCACTTGGCCGGGTACAGCATGCGCGACGGATGTCTGGTGGATACACACGACCATCCGATCTATCCCGAGGTATGGGCATTGTATGAGTCCGTGTTGCGGCATATCGGTCCGCGCCCCACATTGATCGAATGGGATACCGATATCCCCGAACTTGCCGTGCTGACGGGCGAGGCGGCAAAAGCCCAACGGCGCCTGGACGCAGTGGAGGAATGCCATGTTGCATGACGAACTTGCCCAATTTGCGCATGCCATTGTGCACGGCGAAATGCCATCGCCGCGGATAGACCCGGCATATGAAAATTATTCCGCCGAAACCGCGATCGAAGTCTATCGCAACAATTACCGCGGCAATTTGCATGATGCGTTGGCGGGTGCGTACCCGGTCATCAAACAGCTGGTCGGTGACGATTTCTTCCGCTTTCTGACCAAACGATACATCGAACAGCATCATTCACGCAGTGCGAATTTGCATCACTTTGGCTCGGAGCTGGCCGACTTTATTGCGACCTTCGAGCCGGTAAAGGAATTGGTTTATCTGCAGGATGTAGCCACCCTGGAGTGGGCGTGTCATGTTGCCTATTTTGTAGATGATGAAACTACGCTGGACATTAACAAGCTGGCACAAATAGCGCCCGGGCAATATTCAGAACTGGCTTTGCATACCCATCCGTCTTGCCATATCGTGCGCTCACGCTATCCGGTAGCCTCCATCTGGCATGCCCATCAGCCCGGTGCACCAGAAGACTTTCATATTGATCTGGATAGCGGGCCAAGCTATGTCTTGGTCAGCCGCAAGGATGACGTTGTTCTGGTCAGTGAGCTGATGGAAGCGGAAGCAACGTGGCTGGAACGCACACAAGCCGGAATCTCTCTGGGCGATGCAACTGCCGAAGCGCTGGAGCGGCATCCCGGCTTCGACTTGCAGGCAACGCTGCTGAAGCTGATGGGGCAAAACGTATTTACGACTTTCACTCCGGGAGCGACATCATGATGCTGTTATCACGCCTGCTGAGACATTACTACAGGGCCTCGCACTGGCCGGAGTATCTGGCGCCACTGCTGGATCTCGCACTGAGGCTGTATGTTGCGGATGTGTTTTTCAAATCCGGCCTGACCAAGATACAGAACTGGGACAGCACCCTGTACCTGTTCAGCGATGTCTATCAGGTGCCGTTGCTGAACACGGATGTGGCAGCGTACATGGCGACTGCAGGCGAGCTCGGTTTGTCAGTGTTGCTGGTGCTAGGGCTATTCGGGCGTTTTGCCGCGGCGGGCTTGTTCATCCTCAATGCGGTTGCGGCCTATTCGTATTACTCAGGCTTGAGCGAAGCGGGCCTGTTCCAGCACTTTTGCTGGGGAATCTTGCTGGCAGTGCTGTTGGTGCTGAGCCGCGGCAAATGGGCGTTCGACACGTGGCTGGAGAAAGGTTTTGGATTGCCGGTTCGGCGGTAGCTCGGTAATAGCGCCGTGTGAAGGTCAGACTCGGCTTGCAGCTGCAAAGTAGCCGACCTGACGGGAGCGGGCCGACATCAATAACAACGCATCAGGTCATCCGCAGATTATCCAGGCCGCTCATCACGTCCCTGTCTTTGGTGGCCCGGCCCTCCAGTTTGATCTTCAGCCGCAGGTCGTTCACGGAATCCGCGTTCTTGAGCGCTTCCTCGTAGCTGATAGCGCCCGCCTCGTGCAGTATGAAGAGTGCCTGATCGAAGGTTTGCATGCCGAGTTCACGCGACTTGGACATGACTTCCTTGATCTCGTGCACATTGCCCTTGAAAATGAGGTCGGCGATTAGTGGTGAGTTGAGCAGGATCTCGAAGGCGGCAGCGCGGCCCTTGCTGTCGCGCTTCGGGATCAGGCGTTGCGAAATGAGCGCCTTGATGTTGAGCGACAAGTCCATCAGCAATTGTTCACGCCGTTCTTCCGGGAAGAAGTTGATGATGCGGTCGAGTGCCTGGTTGGCGCTGTTGGCGTGCAGTGTGGCCATGCACAAGTGGCCGGTTTCGGCGAAAGCCACCGCATATTCCATGGTCTCGCGGTCGCGGATCTCGCCGATCAGGATCACGTCCGGTGCCTGGCGCAAAGTATTTTTCAGCGCGGCGTGCCAGTTGTCGGTATCTACGCCCACTTCGCGATGGGTGACGATGCACTTGTCGTGGTCATGCACAAACTCAACCGGGTCCTCGATGGTGATGATGTGGCCGTAACTGTTGTGGTTGCGATGACCGAGCATGGCAGCCAGCGAAGAGGATTTACCGGATCCGGTTCCGCCGACCAGGATCACCAGGCCGCGCTTGGTCATCACCACATCCTTCAGGACGTCCGGCAGTCCCAGCTCCTGAAAAGTGGGAATTTGGGTGGTGATGGTACGCAGCACCATGCCCACGCGTTGCTGCTGCATGAACACATTGACGCGGAAGCGCCCGATGCCGGGTGGGCTGATGGCGAAATTGCACTCGTGGGTTGATTCAAATTCGGCCGCCTGGCGGTCGTTCATGATGCTGCGCGCCAGTTCCTGGGTGTGCTGCGACGTCAGCGCCTGGCTGGAAACGGGCGTCATCTTGCCGTCTACCTTGAATGCGGGCGGGAAGCCGGAAGTGATGAACAGGTCGGATGCCTTTTGCGAGACCATCCCGCGCAAAAGATTGTGAACTAGCTCGGTAGCCTGGTCTCTTTCCATGATTGACTCCTGAAACAGTGATGCATTTTGATTTTATTGGTTGGGGATTAAGCCGGGAAAAGATCCTTGTTTGCAGCTTTCCCGCGCGCTTCTGACGAAGCCACAAGGTTGCGTTTCACCATGTCGCTCAGGCATTGGTCCAGCGTCTGCATGCCGATGTTGCCCCCTGTCTGGATGGCGGAATACATCTGCGGCACTTTTGCTTCGCGGATCAGATTGCGGATCGCCGGGGTACAGATCATGATCTCATGTGCCGCAACGCGGCCTGTGCCGTCCTTGGTTTTGAGCAGGGTCTGCGAGATCACCGCACGCAAAGATTCGGACAGCATCGCGCGCACCATTTCCTTTTCATCGGCGGGGAACACGTCGATGATACGGTCGATGGTCTTGGCAGCCGAGCTTGTGTGCAGCGTGCCGAAGACCAGGTGGCCGGTTTCGGCGGCCGTCATTGCGAGGCGGATGGTTTCCAGGTCGCGCATTTCGCCGACGAGGATCACATCCGGGTCTTCGCGCAATGCGGAACGCAGCGCGTTGTTGAACGACAGCGTATGCGGGCCGACTTCGCGCTGGTTGACCAGCGACTTTTTCGATTCGTGCACGAATTCGATCGGGTCTTCCACGGTCAGGATGTGGCCCATCTCGTTCTCGTTGATATGGTTCACCATCGCCGCCAGCGTGGTCGATTTGCCGGAACCGGTCGGGCCGGTCACCAGCACCATGCCGCGCGGAAATTCGGAAATATCCTTGAAGATCGGCGGACATTTGAGGTCTTCCAGCGTGAGTATCTTGGAAGGAATGGTACGCATCACCGCGCCGGCACCGCGATTCTGGATGAAGGCGTTGACGCGGAAACGCGCCAGGTTTGGCACCTCGAACGAAAAATCGACTTCCTTGTTTTCTTCGTAGTGTTTGCGCTGCCCGTCGTTCATGATGTCGTACACCATGGCGTGGACTTCCTTGTGATCCATGGCAGGCAGGTTGATGCGGCGCATATCGCCGTGTACGCGGATCATCGGTGGCAAACCTGCGGAAAGGTGCAGGTCGGAAGCTTTGTTCTTCACGCCGAAGGCGAGCAGTTCGGTGATATCCATATATAATCCTGAGTGTATTAAACTGCGTCGGATAAAGACGACTCGGGCGATTATGACTGCAATCCTCTCCAACTTGCAAGCAACCCGCGAGGCTATTGCCCAAGCCGCCAGAGCGGCACATCGGAATGTGACGGAAGTCCGTTTGCTCGCCGTCAGCAAGACCTTTCCCGCGATGGCCGTGCGCGAGGCATACAGTGGCGGGCAGACGGCTTTCGGCGAGAACTATCTGCAGGAAGCACTGGCGAAGATCGGTGCGTTGCGCGATTTGCCGCTGGAGTGGCATTTCATCGGTCCCATCCAGAGCAACAAGACGCGCGCCATCGCCGAGAGTTTTGCCTGGGTGCACAGTGTGGACCGGTTGAAGATCGCCGAACGGCTATCGGCACAGCGACCCTCAAATCTGCCCCCGTTGAATATCTGTCTGCAAGTAAACGTGAGCGAAGAAGAGAGCAAGAGCGGTGTTGCGGCAGAAGATGCGGTACAACTGGCACAACAGCTTGCGCGTTTGCCGCACATCAAGTTGCGCGGATTGATGACGATACCGGCTCCCGCTGTGGGCGAAAGGGAGCAGCGCGCACCTTTCGCACAGATGCGGGCTTTGCTGGAAAGACTGAACTCGCAGGGCCTGGCTCTGGATACGCTTTCGATGGGCATGTCGCACGACTATCCCGCGGCCATCAAGGAGGGTGCTACCATCGTGCGGATCGGCACGGCGATATTCGGCCAGAGGTGAAATAGTTTCGCGTAGCGACACGTTTGGCCCCTGTGTCAATTCCACGTCCAGCTTGCTGGACAGTGGATTTGCCAGCCTTTGGTGTTCCCTCCGGGGTAACCAATGACTTGGCTGACGTTGTTTGACAGCCTGGTCAGATGGCTAGTAGTTTTATCAGAGGGTGCGGGAACGGGTGGGGCAAATTACATTATCAGGTATGGCTATTTGCCATACACGTGACGGAGACAACAAATGAAGATCACTTTCATCGGTGGTGGCAACATGGCCAGGGCATTGATCGGCGGGCTGATCAAGCGCGGCTATTCTCCTTCCAAGATGCACGTCGTTGAAGTGGGCAAAGAGAAATGTGCGGAGCTGCACAACGAATTCGGGGTCAGGGCAACGATGGAGATGGCAACTGCCGTGGCGCACGGAGAGGCGGTGATCCTGGCAGTCAAGCCGCAACAGATGCAGGAAGTCGCTGTGCAGCTTGCCCCGATCATTGATGGGCAACTCGTCATTTCCATCGCTGCGGGTATCCGCACACAGGACTTGGCACGCTGGATGGGAACACAGAACATCGTGCGCTGCATGCCCAATACGCCTGCGCTCATTCGCTGTGGCGTCACCGCCCTGTATGCGATGCCGGCGGTGAAACCGGAGCAATGCCAGCGCGCAGAGTCAATTCTTTCCGCAGTAGGCAGTACTTTGTGGATAGAGGACGAGGAGATGCTGGATGCAGTGACGGCTATTTCCGGCAGCGGACCGGCGTATGTGTTCTATTTCATCGAGGCGATGCAACAGGCAGCCTATGAGTTGGGGCTGGACGAAACGCAGGCGCGACAGTTGGTGCTGGATACATTCCTCGGAGCCAGCAAACTGGCGGACAGCAGCCAGGAAGATGTCGCTACCCTGCGCGAGCGCGTGACTTCCAAGAAAGGCACGACCGAACGTGCATTGCTCAGCATGGAGAAAAACCAGGTGAAGATGGACATCGTCGCCGCCATCCATGCGGCAGCAGCGCGTTCCAGGGAAATGGGCGACGAACTTGGGAAGGATGCCTGATGCTGGGTGAGACGCTGTCGTTTTTGCTCGACGCACTGGTGCAGCCCTTCGCGGCCATCCTGCTGTTCCGTTTCCATGCGGTATGGCTGCAGGCACCGATGCGCAATCCCATAGGCGAGTTCCTGATGGCGCTGACTGACTTTGTCGTATTGCGCGCGCGCCGCTACATTCCAAGGATTCTTGGCCTGGATACTGCCTCTTTGCTGTTGGCGTTCCTGGTCGAATTTTTCTATCTCTGTGCCTTGTTATGGCTGCAGGGTTACGCTTTCGAAACATTCCACTTGCCCGGACTGTTGCTATGGACGGCGGTCAAGTTGCTGAAGATCAGTTTTTACCTGCTCATGGCCACGTTGATCACAGAAGCGATCCTGTCCTGGGTCAATCCGCATACACCGCTTGCGCCGATGCTGGGCGCGGTCAACCGTCCCTTCGTGCAACCTTTGCGCCGCCGCATCCCGCCGGTAGGCAATGTTGATCTCTCGGTGCTGGTGCTGCTCCTTGTCTGCCAGCTTATCCTCATCGTGCCGATAGGCGGATTGGAACAGGCCGTGATGAGATTGCTGTGAGTGCATGGTATCGCCGCAACGGCGAAGTGCTCACCCTGACCTTGCACATCCAGCCCGGTGCAAAACGCACCGAAGTGGCTGGTTTGCATGGTGTGGCCCTCAAGATCCGCCTCGCCGCTCCGCCGGTCGAAGGCCGTGCCAACGAAGCACTCCTGAAATTCATCGCCGAATCCTTCGGCGTTTCACTACGACAGGTCGAGCTCAAACAAGGCGGGCAATCCCGCCACAAAGTCGTGGCGATCACGGGTAGCAAGGTGGAGCCGGAGAACTTGCTGGCCTGACACTTAAGTTGCCGTGTCATGTTCGCGTCACAAAGATTCCTTATAAGGGTATCCATGATGAAGCGAATCTTGTTCGGGTGGCTATTGATGACCAGCACTATAGCCTGGCCGGATACCCAATATCCGGGTTTGCAAGTGGATGTAAAAAGGGCCGGCAGCTTGTATACCTTCATCGCCAATTTCGATACCCCGTTGACTAAATGTGCCGCTTACCGTTACTTGACTGATTATGAAGCGGCAAAGAGTTTGCCGGGTGTGGTTGAATCGCTTGCCTATCGCGAAACCGCAAACACGGTAAGGGTTGAACGCACAGCCGACGAACATGTCCTGTTTTTCCATGTCCGGCTTCATTCGATCATGGAGTACACAGAAAAGCCTTATGAGGGTATTTCCTTTATGCAGTTGTCAGGCGATTCGAAAGAATTTCAGGGAAGCTGGAGCATCCAGCCGAACCAGCATGGAAGTACGCTCAGGTTCCAGGGGGTGTGGGAGCCGGACACCCTGATTCCACTGTTCATCATCGACCATTTTGCAAAAAACGGCCTCGTGGACAGATTCAGCGCTATCGCCCAATTGGCCGAGAAGCGCAACGACACGGCCTCAACTCAATGTGAAGACCAGCAACAAATGGCCAACGTAGTAGAATAAGACTGACTTGAGTTGGTTTGTGGGCTTGATTCAAACAAGGCTTGCAACCGCGAATCAAGGTCTGGCAGGAGATTTTGCAGGGTAATTGGGATCCAACCACTTGCCAACGAGTGAAATATCCTCAACAATCCGTACCCGGTACTTCAACCGCAACCAAGGAGCAAAAACGCATGAACCGTAAAGAACTCATCGACGCACTGGCAACCAAGACAGACAGCAGCAAGGCTGATGCTGACCGCAACATCGCTGCCCTGATTGAAATCATCACCGCTACCCTGAAGAAGGGCGACAACGTTGCGTTGGTAGGCTTCGGCACATTCGAGGTCCGCAAGCGTGCAGCTCGCAATGGCCGTAACCCGTCCACTGGCGCTGCTATCAAGATCAAGGCTTCCAAGCAGCCCGCATTCAAGGCTGGTGCTACCTTGAAAGCCGCAGTCAACGGCGTTAAGAAGTAATTATCCAGGCCAGAGATGGCTTAGGAAAAAGGCCGGCGACAAGCCGGCCTTTTCAGTTGGGCAGGGCACGTCAGGCAGGATTTCTGTTATGCATTCCAGTGCCACTATTGGCACTGCTTGCGTATTTTCGCCATTCTTGACGCAGGTATATTTCCTCAGTAACCTTGTCATGTACTTGTAACAATAGTTTCATGCTTGGCAATAAGCTTTATACAAAATCTGAAAACGGCAAACTGGTCAAAAGATCAGGACGCAAAATTACCGGTCTAAGGGGCTTCGGCGCTATGACAGCGGGATCACCAGATACATTCGCGCGAATTCCCGCGCAAGACTTCTGCGTCTCTCTTGTCATTCTCCTCACCCTGAAATAACCCGGTTTTGCCGCTTATCTGGGCGGTGCCAGAAACAGGTTTTGCCGGCAGGGTCTCTTGTTGGTCCCAAGCAAGCTTCGCCAAAATATTTGGCGATGGCTGCCTGTGAAGCTGTCTGACCGGCTGGAAATTTAGATTTGTTTGTGCTTTAAATCAGGAGAAAAAATGAAGAGGAATAAGACTTGGGGCGGCTTGAACGCAATTTTTATGTTGTTGTTGATGCTGAATCAGGCACAGGCGGGCGTCATTTTTGGGATAGGGGCAACTTTTCCCAAGCAGGTTTACCAGGAATGGGGGAAACAATACAAGGCTGAAACCGGATCGGCACTGGCATATTTTGCGCAGGGTTCCGGCAAAGGCATCGAAGCGATCTTGGCGGGGAAGGCCGACTTTGGGGCGAGTGACAAACCATTAATATTCGAAGAGCTGGAAAAAAGCAAGTTGATGCAATTTCCTGCATTGATCGGGGGTGTTGTTCCCGTCGTCAATATCAAAAAAATAGGCGACGGGCAGCTGCAACTGGATGGTGTCATTCTGGCAGATATTTATCTTGGCAAAATCAGACGCTGGAATGATCAGGCGATCGTCGCCCTCAATCCCGGACTGGCTTTGCCTGACGAAGCAATCGACGTGATGCATCGCTCGGACAGTTCGGGCAGCACCTTTGTCCTGACCGACTATTTGTCCAAGGTCAGCAGTGAATGGAAAACCACCATGGGCGCAGCAACAGCGGTAGCCTGGAAGGTGGGGGAAGGCGTTGACGGCGGTGATAATCTGGCAAAAAAAATCGGCAATACGCCGAATTCCATCGGCTATCTCGATCCGTCTGTAGTGCAACAGAGGCATCTGACCTTCGTGAAGATGCGCAATCGTGACGGCAAGTATGTCAGCCCGAATCAGGCCTCGTTTGCGGCCGCGGCGAAGAATGCAGAATGGAGTGCGTCTAACGGGTTCAACCAATCGCTGACCGATCAGATCGGTTCTGAAAGCTGGCCGCTGGCCACCGCCACCTACATCATTATTTCCCGCAGTCCTGCTGAAGCGTCCGGAACCGAGGAGGCATTGAAATATTTTGACTGGACATTCCGCAAGGGAAACCTGATCGCCCAGGATCTTGGATTCGTTTTGATCCCGCCCGAGGCGATGCAAAGCGTGCGCGATTCATGGAAGATGCAGATCAAGGACCGCGCCGGCCGGCCTTTGTGGAAATAGGCAGATGTAAGTTATCGGCTGTATGAGTTTCAAGCGCCGGTGCCTGAAGAAAGAAGATAGCGCCGACTTTTCATCAGTCACCGAAACTGTGGCATTACGTACAAGCTTACATCAGGATGACATCGTATTGTTCCTGCGTGTAGAGCGTTTCCACCTGCAGGGAGACGGGCTTGCCGATGAAGTCGGAAAGCATGGCGAGGCTTTGCGATTCCTCGTCCAGGAACAGGTCAATGACTTGTTGTGAACCCAGGATACGGTATTCGCGGGCGTTGAACTGGCGTGCTTCGCGCACGATCTCACGCAGGATCTCATAGCACACGGTCTGCGCGGTCTTTACTTCGCCGCGCCCCTGGCAGGTCGGGCAGGGCTCGCACAGTACATGCGCCAGGCTTTCGCGGGTGCGTTTGCGCGTCATCTCCACCAGGCCCAGCGAGGAAAAGCCGCTCACACTGATGCGAGTGTGGTCGTGCGCCAGCATTTTTTTGAATTCATCCAGCACCGCATCACGGTGCTCTGTCGTGTCCATGTCGATGAAGTCGCAGATGATGATGCCACCCAGATTGCGCAGCCGCAATTGGCGCGCAATGACCTGCGCGGCTTCCAGATTGGTCTTGAAGATCGTGTCGTCGAAATTGCGCCCGCCGACGAATCCGCCAGTGTTGACGTCTACGGTGGTCAGGGCTTCGGTCTGGTCGATGATGAGGTAACCGCCCGATTTCAGGTCCACGCGGCGTGACAGCGCGCGCTCGATCTCTTCTTCCACGCTGTACATGTCGAACAGCGGGCGGGCTCCGAGATAGTGTTCCAGCTTGGGCACGGCGGTGGCAATGTAGTCGGTGGCAAAAGCCAGCATGCGTTCATGCGTCTCGCGGGAATCTACGAGGACGCGCGCCGACTTTTCATCCACGAAATCGCGCAACACGCGCAGGCTGATGTCCAGTTCTTTGTATAACAATTCGGGGGCAGCCATACGCTGGGATTTCAATTGAAGATTGCCCCACAGCTTGTCCAGATAAGCAACATCGGCCCGCAATTCGTTGTCGGATGCGGATTCTGCCATGGTGCGAATGATGTATCCGCCCTTGTGCTCGGCTGGCAGCACTTGCTGCAGCTTGGCACGCAAGGCCTCGCGTTCATCCTCGTCTTCAATACGCTGCGAAACACCGATATGTGCTTCCTGAGGCAGATAAACCAGCATGCGCCCTGCAAAGCTCAGTTGTGTTGAGAGTCGCGCGCCCTTCGTACCGATGGGGTCCTTGATGACTTGTACCAGCAGGCTTTGCCCCTCGAACAATACTTTTTCAATAGGCTTCGCGGCGGCCTCGCCGCTTGCGCGGTTCTCCCAGATATCGGCGACATGCAGGAAGGCAGACCGCTCAAGGCCGATATCGATGAATGCCGACTGCATGCCGGGCAACACCCGCTTTACTTTGCCGACATAGACGTTGCTCACCAAGCCGCGCTGGCTGCCGCGTTCGATGTGCAGTTCCTGCACGACGCCCTGTTGCATCACCGCGACGCGCGTTTCCTGCGGGGTGACATTGATCAATATCTCTTCTGTCATGGTGCGGGATATCCGAATAGTTTCAGCAATTCTACCGTTTCAAACAGCGGCAGTCCCATCACACCGGTGTAGCTGCCCTCGATGCGCTTCACGAAGGCGCCGGCATGTCCCTGGATGCCATAGGCACCCGCTTTGTCGTGAGCCTCTCCGGTCAGCAGGTAACGGCGGATGCGTTCTTCGCCCAGCGTGTCGAACGCGATGGTGGTCGTCGACAGGCGCATCTCGATACGTTCCCCGAATGACATCGCGACCGCGGTCAGCACCTGATGCTGCTTCCCGGAGAGCATGCGTAATATTTCCGCGGCATGTTCGTTATCATCCGGCTTGCCGATGATTTTCCCGTCTAGCGTGACGGTGGTATCCGCTGCCAGCACCGGAAGCAGCGGCAAATTGCGCAATATCAGCGTTTCCCAGCCGGCACGCGCCTTGTCTCGGCATACGCGCTGCACGTAATCCAGCGGTATTTCGCCTTCGTGCGGCGTTTCGTCGACGCTGACCTTGCGCCGCGGATCGCTGCGCAACAACAGCATGTCGTAATGGATGCCGATTTGCTTGAGCAATTCCCGTCGGCGCGGGCTTTGAGAGGCGAGGTAGATGCGTTGGTGTTTACTCATGGCAACAAGGATAGCCCAAAATACGGGCTATTCGCGATGGTAAGGATGATTGTGCAGCAGGCTGTGTGCCCGATACAGTTGTTCGGCCAGCAACACGCGCACCATGCCGTGCGGCAGGGTAAGGGCAGACAGCGCCATCAAATGCTGCGCTTTTTGTTTGACGGATTCATGCAGCCCGTCCGCGCCGCCGATGATAAAAGCGACATCGCAGCCGCGCTGCATCCAGTCCTGCATCTGCTGGCTGAGCTGTTTGGTGGTGGGGGTCGCACCGTGCTCGTCGAGGGCGATGCACAGGGCGCCATTGGGCAGGGCGGCGCGAATACGCTGCGCCTCGGCTTCCATGATTTGCGTCGCCGTCTTGCCGCTGTTGCGCGCTTCCGGCTTGATCTCGATCAGTGAAATCATGGCTTCGCGCGGCATGCGCTTGGTGTATTCGTTGAAGCCTTCGGTGATCCAGGCGGGCATCTTATTGCCCACCGCCAGGATCAGCAGTTTCATTTACCTGAAATCGCGCGCTGCTTGGGATGCACGCTCCACAGTTCTTCGAGGTTGTAGTAGGCGCGCACCGCGGGCTGCATGATGTGCACGACCACTTCGCCCAGATCGACCAGCACCCATTCGCCGCTGTCTTCACCTTCGGTGCTGTTGACCGTCTCGCCCAGCGCTTTGAGCTTTACCACCACGCTGCTCGCCAGCGCCTTGGTTTGACGCGTGGACTGCGCGCTGGCGACAACCATGCGCTCGAACAGGGGGCTGAGCTTGCTGGTGTCGATGACGGTGATGTCGAGCGCTTTGACGTCTTCCAGGGCGGAGACGACGGCTTGGGTTTTTTCTTCAGTGTTTAGCATTGACGGTAAAGTTCGTGAGTGTTGATGTAATTGGTGACGACATCCGGCACCAGAAAACGGGTACTTTTTCCTTCCGCACAGCGGCGGCGGATGTCGGTGGAGGAAATTTCCAGGGCGGGCATGTCGGCGACGAAGATCGCGCCGCTGGGGGTCTCGTGCAACGCACCTGCACCCGGGGCGAGGCGCGTCTGATATTCGGCCTGCAACGCGGCATCGGCCTTGAGCATCGCATTGCCCAGCGGCTGGCCGCCGGCACGCTGCAATACCACGATATGGGCCAGTTCGAACAGGCGTTTCCACTCATGCCAGGTGTGCAGATGCAAAAAGGCGTCGCCTCCGAGGATCAGGCACAGCGGCTGTTGCGGGCCAAGTTCGGCGCGCAAACCCGCCAGTGTGTCCACCGTATAACAGGGGTCGGTACGGAACACCTCGCGTACATCGACCAGAAAGTCGGAATGGCCGTTCAGGGCCAGACGCACCATCTCCCAGCGCGATTTGGCCGAGGCGCTTGGCGTCGGGCGATGCGGCGGCGTGCCGCAGGGAACGAAACGCACCTGCGCCATACCGCACTGTTCCAGCGCCTCCTGTGCGATACGCAGATGCCCATTGTGGATGGGATCGAAAGTGCCGCCCAGGATGCCGATGGGAGAGGTACTCACCGGATTACAGCGCCAGCCTGCGCATGTCGGACAACACATGCGCCAGGTAAGTGGTGAAACGCGCGCCGGCAGCACCGTCGATCACGCGGTGATCGTAGGACAGCGACAGCGGCAGCATCAGGCGAGGCACGAATTCGCCGTCCTTCCAGACCGGTTTCATGCTGGAGCGCGACACGCCGAGAATGGCGACTTCCGGCGCATTGATGATAGGCGTGAACGAAGTGCCGCCGATGCCGCCCAGGCTGGAAATGGTGAAACAGCCGCCCTGCATGTCCGCGGCCGTGATTTTCTTCTCGCGTGCCTTGGCGCTGACTTCGCCCAGTTCCTTCGCCAACTGCACGATGCCTTTTTGGTCCACGTCGCGTATCACTGGCACCATCAGCCCGTCCGGCGTATCCACGGCAACGCCGATATGGATGTATTTCTTCAGCACTAGATTTTCGCCGCTGGCATCCAGCGACGCATTGAAATCAGGGAAGTGTTTCAGGGTGATCGCGCAGGCCTTGAGCATGAAGGCGAGCGGGGTGATCTTGAAGCTTTCTTTTGCGTATTCCAGACCCAACTCTTTGCGGAAAGCTTCCATCTCGCTGATGTCTGCTTCCTCGAACTGGGTCACGTGCGGAATGGTCACCCAGTTGCGGCGCAGGTTGGCGCCGGAGATCTTCTTGATGCGCGACAGCGGTTTGGTTTCTATCGCGCCGTACTTGGCGAAATCCACCGCCGGCATTTCCGGCACTTGCAGGCCGCTGCCGCCGGCCGGTTGCGCCAGCGACTTTTTGACGAAGTTCTGCACGTCGTCCTTGGTCACGCGGCCTTTTTCGCCGCTACCGCCTACCTGAGTCAGGTTCACGCCCAGTTCGCGCGCAAAGCGGCGAATGGACGGACTGGCATGTGCGCTGCCGGACGCAGGGGTCGCCATCGGGGCGGCTGAAATTGCTGCCGCGACAGCTGCGGGTTCGGCGGGAGACGGGGTTGCGGGCACAACGGGAACTGCTGGTGCGGCCGCAGGTGCTACCGCAGCCGGGGCCACCGCCTGTGCCGCAGCTTCACCGCTCGCTTCAATCGTCACGATCAATGTACCTTCAGATACCTTGTCGCCCACCTTCACCTTCACATCTTTTACCACGCCACCGAACGGCGCAGGTACGTCTATGGTCGCCTTGTCGGTCTCCAGCGAAATAAGTGCCTGCTCGGCGCTTACCTTGTCGCCGGCCTTCACCGACACTTCGATGACACTCACATCCTTGAAATTGCCGATGTCCGGCACTAACACATTCTTGATTTCGGCCACGTTGTTCCCCTTGCCTTAAACCGTCGTCGGGTTCGGTTTGTCAGGATTGATCTTGTACAGCTTGATCGCCTTGCTCACCTCGCTCGCCGGGATAGCTCCCTCGTCTGCCAGCGCCTTCAACGCGGTGATGGCGACGTAGTGGCGATCCACCTCAAAGAAGCCGCGCAATTTTTTGCGCGTATCCGAGCGGCCGAAACCGTCCGTGCCCAGCGTCTTGTAATGCGCCTTGACGAACGGACGGATCTGGTCGGAATAGGAACGGATGTAATCCGTTGCAGAGATCACGGGGATCTTGGCGTCCAGACATTGTTCAACATAGCTCACGCGTGGCTTGGCTTCAGGATGCAGGGTATTCCAGCGTTCGCAATCGATGCCTTCGCGCCGTAGTTCGTTATAGCTGGTCACACTCCACACGTCGGCGGATACGCCGAAATCCTTCTCCAGCAGTTCAGCCGCGGCGATCACTTCACGCAGAATCGTTCCGCTGCCCAGCAGTTGCACCTTGGCTTTCGCCTTGGCTTTGCCCGCGCTGAACTTGTACATACCTTTGATGATGCCTTCCTCCGCGCCCTTGGGCATGGCCGGATGCGCGTAGTTCTCGTTCATCACCGTCAGGTAATAGAACACGTCTTCCTGGTTATGGTACATGCGGCGCATGCCGTCATGCACGATCACGGCCAGCTCATAGGCAAAGGTCGGATCGTAGCTTACGCAGTTAGGGATCATGGCGGCCTGCAGGTGGCTGTGCCCGTCCTGATGCTGCAGGCCTTCGCCATTCAGGGTGGTGCGGCCTGCAGTGCCTCCGACGAGGAAGCCGCGCGCGCGCAGGTCGCCGGCCGCCCAGGCCATATCGCCGATACGCTGGAAACCGAACATCGAGTAATAGATGTAGAACGGGATCATCGCCGTGCCGTTGTTGGCGTAAGAAGTCGCCGCGGCGATCCAGTCGGCCATGCCGCCGGCTTCGTTGATGCCCTCCTGCAATATCTGTCCGGTCGACGACTCTTTGTAGAACATGAGTTGGTCGGCGTCTTCCGGCGTGTACAGCTGGCCGACCTGCGAGAAGATACCGAGCTGGCGGAACATGCCTTCCATGCCGAAGGTGCGAGATTCGTCCGGGACGATGGGCACGATCTTCTTGCCGATGTTCTTGTCTTTTACCAGCACGCTGAGCAGGCGTACAAAAGCCATGGTGGTGGAGAATTCACGGCCCTCGCTGTCCTTGAGCAAGGCGTCGAATGCCGACAGTTCCGGAATCGTCAGCGGCTCGCTGAGCGGTTTGCGTGCCGGTAGCGTACCCATCGCCGCGCCGCGCTCCCGCAGGTATTTCATTTCCTGGCTGTCTTCCGCGGGACGCACGAAGGGCAGGTTGGGCAATTGTTCGTCGGTGACGGGAATGTTGAAGCGGTCGCGGAACTTGCGCAACGCTTCCTCGCCGATCTTCTTTTGCTGGTGCGTCGGGTTCTGTCCTTCGCCCGCTTCGCCCATGCCGTAACCTTTGACCGTCTTGGCGAGGATCACGGTCGGCTGGCCTTTGTGCTTCATGGCCGCAGAATAGGCCGCAAACATCTTGAACGGGTCGTGACCACCGCGGTTCAGGCGCCAGATATCGTCGTCCGACATGTCTGCGACAAGTTCCAGCAGTTCCGGATACTTGCCGAAGAAATGCTGGCGCACGTACGCGCCATCCTTGGATTTATAGGTCTGGTATTCGCCGTCGACCACTTCTTCCATGCGCTTCAGCAACAGGCCTGTCTTATCCTTGAGCAACAGGCGATCCCACCAGCGGCCCCAAATGACCTTGATCACGTTCCAACCCGCGCCGCGGAATACGCCTTCCAGTTCCTGAATGATCTTGCCGTTGCCACGCACCGGGCCGTCCAAGCGCTGCAGATTGCAGTTGATCACGAAGATCAGGTTGTCGAGTTGTTCGCGCCCGGCCATCGAGATCGCGCCCAGCGATTCCGGTTCGTCGGTCTCACCGTCGCCGAGGAAAGCCCATACCTTGCGATTGTCGGTATGCGCGAGTTCGCGGTGTTGCAGATAACGCATGAAGCGGGCCTGGTAAATCGCCATCAACGGGCCCAGACCCATGGATACGGTGGGGAACTGCCAGAAATCGGGCATCAGCCACGGATGCGGATAGGAGGACAACCCTCCTCCATCCACTTCCTGGCGGAATTTATACAGCTGTTCTTCGCTCAGGCGGCCTTCGATGAAAGCGCGGGCATAGATGCCGGGCGAAGAGTGGCCCTGGAAGTACACCAGGTCGCCACCGTGATCGTCGGTCTTGCCGTGAAAGAAATGGTTGAAAGCGACGTCGTACAAAGTCGCGGCCGAGGCGAAGCTGGCGATATGGCCGCCCAGTTCGGACGATTCCTTGTTGGCGTTCATGACGATGGCCATTGCGTTCCAGCGCATCAGGGCGCGGATGCGGTGCTCCAGCTCCATGTTGCCGGCAGAGCGCTCTTCCTTGTCCAGCGGGATCGTGTTGATGTAGGGGGTGGTGGCGCTGATCGGCATATCGTCGCCGGCCATGCGGGCATGATGGATCAATTGGTCCATCAGGAAGTGGGCGCGCTCAGCGCCTTCCTTTTCCAGCACGGATTGGAGCGCATCCAGCCACTCCTGCGTTTCCAGCGGATCGCGATCTACATTTTCCGGTTGTTGCATTGGCATCTCTACTCTCTCCCTAAGTTGCAGCGTATCATTTCGGCTTCCGTCACCAGCCACTCCACATTGCGGTCGGTACTCTCTTGCGGAATCTCCTGCACTACTTGTAGCGCGAACGCGCCGGCGACCAAAGCCGGCCGATGCGGTATTTGTGCCAGCAGTTTGTCGTAAAAACCGCCGCCGTATCCCAACCGTGCACCCTCGCGGGTGAACGCCACGCCGGGTAACAGGATGAACTCCACCGTTCCAAGCGCTTCTTCTTTTATACAGCGTTCTGCAACTGGCTCACGTATACCCCATGAACCGGGTGCCACATCATGCTCCAAATCCTGCACCCGATATAAGTCCAGATGTCTGCTGGCACGGTTCACTCGCGGCAGCAACACCTGCTTGCCGTCGGCCAGCGCCTGCCGTACCCACAGCTCGGCCACCAATTCTGCGCCGAAATTCAGATAACCCAGTACTGTCCGCGCCTGCTGATAGACCGGCAAATTGCGGGTAGATTCAACAATGGCACGGCTCAGGCGCAAGCGCTCGGCAACGGGCAACTTTTCGCGGTCGGCGATTATACTTTGCCGGAGGGCCCGCTTCCTAGCTTGGATGTTCATCAGCGCGCCGCCTTTCGTGTCCGCGACGTTAATTGCATGCCATCTTCCAGTATCTCTACCGGAACTTCGCGGTAATTCTTTAAAACCTGTTTTTTCGAGGGGGCGAATACGGAGGCTGCAACGGTCAGGTAATCCGGCAAGGTATCCGGATGTGTCTTGAAATACAGCCTGCCATCGAAAAGGATGCCGAAAAACACCTCGTCGGCGTAAAGGCCATGACCGCCAAACATGCGTTTGCAGCGCAGTCCTTCAAGAGCAGCAAGTTGCTCCAGCACGAAATCACGGAAGGAATCGGTAGCCATTTTTTGAACCTATATTTCTAGCAACTAAAGGTTAAAAAGGGCAACCACCGGCTGCCCTTTTGGGAATAAATAGCTTGGACAGATAGCTTGTGCTCATAAATTTGCATCAATAGGGGACATCTTTGTGGTGTTTGGCGGCGGCTTCTTTGCCGATCCAGTTAAGTGTGGGCATATTCTGTGGGTTTTTTCAACCTTTTTGTCGGCGTCGGCAAATTGACCCGCACAGTTGTTATTGAATAAAAATTTCAAGACTGACCTTTGAATAGGTCGGTGCGAGTGGCAGCAATGTGCAGCAAGGCTGCATGTAATTTTGGCACTTCTATCTCCACGACGTGCCAAAGCATTGCATTATTGATTCCGAAATAGCCATGAGCCAAACGGTTGCGCATTCCGATCAATTCGCGCCATGGCACCTCAGGAATTTTGCTGCGTATTTCTTCAGGGATATTTTTGGCTGCTTCACCGAATAACTGTACATTCCACAGAGTTGCATCGTAGTTGAGGCCGCTGGTTTCAAACTCTTCGCGTGTCAGGCCGTGTGTGTAGCTTATAACCTTCTCGCAAAATCCCAGCAAATCGTCGAAATACAGTTTCCATTCACGCGACATAATGCGCCTCATTCTCGATGTATGGCTTGAGTTGGGGGCGCAGGGCATCGCGGCTCACCAAATCTATTGCGCAGTGAAGATGATCTTCCAGATAAAACAAAAGGTCGAAGTAATTGCGGTAGTTCTCGCCACCTTCGAACTCTACCAGTACGTCGATATCACTGTCTTCGCGGGCTTCGTCGCGCACAACAGAGCCGAACAATGCCAGATGCTTTACACCAAACCGTTCGATGATGGTTTGTTTGTGTGATTCAAGGAAATCCAAAGCATCTTGTTTCTTCATGATTTGCGCGCTCCTTTCATCGAAAAGGCGGTTGCCACGATTTTATCCAAGAAACAGCCGGTACGCCGGATTGTCGCTCTCGTCCCAATAGCGGTAGCCGAGGGTGTCAAGGAAGGTCTTGAGCGCCTTTTTATCGCTGTGCGGCACTTGCATGCCGACCAATACGCGCCCGTAGTCCGCGCCGTGGTTGCGGTAGTGGAATAATGAGATGTTCCAGTTGTGGCTCATGCTGTTGAGGAAATTCATCAGTGCACCGGGACGTTCCGGGAACTCGAAACGGAACAGGATCTCGTCATGGGCGGCTGGCGCGTGACCGCCGACCAGGTGGCGCAGGTGCAGCTTGGCCATTTCATTGTCGGAGAGGTCGAGGGTGGCCAGCTTGTTGCGTTGCAGTTTGTCCACCAGGTCGGAAGTTTCCGACTGGTCTTTCACTTGAATGCCGACGAACACCTGCGCCGCTTTCGGATCGGCGAACCGGTAGTTGAACTCGGTGATGTTGCGTTTGCCGAGTAATGAACAGAATTTGCGGAAACTGCCCGGGGTTTCCGGGATGGTGACGGCGAGGATGGCTTCGCGCTTTTCACCGATTTCGGCGCGCTCCGCCACGAAGCGCAGGCGGTCGAAATTCATGTTTGCTCCGCAGGCGATGGGGATGAGCGTTTCGCCTTTGAGTTGTTCGCGCTTGGCGTACAGCTTGGCACCGGCAATCGCCAGCGCACCCGCGGGTTCGAGGATGGAACGCGTGTCCTGAAACACGTCCTTGATGGCCGCGCACACGGCGTCGGTATCCACCAGCACGATCTCGTCCACGTATTTTTTGCAGATGCGGAACGTCTCTTCGCCCACTTGCTTGACTGCCGTGCCGTCCGAGAACAGGCCGACGTCGGCGAGTTGCACGCGCTTGTTGGCTTTGAGGGAACGGTACATGGCGTCCGAATCGGTGGTTTGCACGCCGATTATTTTGATATCCGGGCGCACCTGTTTGACGTAGGCGGCCACGCCCGCGATCAGCCCGCCGCCGCCGATGGCGCAGAAGATGGCGTGGATGGGGGCCTGATGCTGGCGCAGTATCTCCATGCCGATGGTACCTTGCCCGGCGATCACATCGGGATCGTCGAACGGGTGCACGAACGTGAGATTCTTCTCTTTTTCCAGTTCGTACGCCCGGCTGCAGGCATCGCTGTAGCTGTCGCCGTGCAACACGATCTCGACGGAACGCTGGCCGAAATGTCGCACTGCCTCGATCTTGACTTGCGGGGTGGTGGTCGGCATCACGATGATGGCTTTGCAGCCGAGGCGGTGCGCGCTGAGTGCCACGCCCTGCGCGTGGTTGCCTGCCGAGGCGGCGATCACGCCGCGCTTGAGTTGCTCCGGGGTGAGTTGGGCCATCTTGTTATATGCGCCGCGCAGCTTGAACGAGAACACCGGCTGCATGTCTTCGCGTTTGAACAGGACGTTGTTGCCGATGCGCGCCGACAGGTTGGGCGCGTGTTCAAGTGGCGATTCGATGGCCACGTCATAGACGCGGGCAGTGAGAATACGTTTTAAATAGCTTTGCATGATGGGTTGCGAACAATTGAATTGTCCGCAAGATTAGCAGGAAACCGCCCGAACTGCCTAAATGTGCAGGCCGGTTACCCGGTAGAAATTTGCCAGGTCGCTCAAATCATCGAACACAGCAGCGGCCTCAGCGAAATCCTGGCGGTGCGTGTAGGGATTGGTGGTGACGTAGGTCTTGATGCCGGCCGCCAGCGCAGAACGCAGGCCGTTGTTGGAGTCTTCTAGCGCAATGCAGTCCTGCGGTGCGAGCTTGAGTTCATTCAGCACCCAGTTGTAGATATCCGGCGCGGGTTTTTTGTGCGGCACGATATCGCCGCAGCCGTTGGCGTCGAAATTTTTTGCCCAATCCTTCCCCAATCCCACTTCCAGCAAAGCAGAGACGTTCTCCGGGGTGGTGGTGGTTGCAATGGCGAGCCTGATACCGGCTTTGCGCGCATCCTCTATCAGTTGTTTGATGCCGGGGCGTAACGGAATGGCGCCGCCGCGCAACATGGCGGTGTAGTGGCCGGTCTTCACCGCATGCAGATTCTTGACGAAGCCGTCATAGTCAGCCGGTTTTTTGAAATCGGGCAGCCAGTTTTCGACGTAATACTTGATGCGTTCCTTGCCGCCGGTCACTTTCAGCAGCTTGTCGTACAGCGCCACGTCCCAGTTCCAGTCCAGCCCGCTTTCGGCGAATGCCTTGTTGAATGATTTGCGGTGCGCGTTTTCAGTGTCGGCCAGAGTGCCGTCAACATCGAATATGATTGCTTTGATAGTCATGTGTATCTCTTAAAATCCAGATTTCATCCCAACTGCTGCGTTACTCGGAAATTTCCTTGCTTACATATTCACTCATATGCCGCGCCGCGAAAATTTCCTCGCGCCTTGCATTTGGGCGAACTCTGAATTTTCAGAGACACACATAAGCGTGGTGATAAAAATTAGCGACCCATGCCGGGAAACTTGCCAGCCATGCCGCGCATCATCTTCGCCATGCCGCCTTTGCTGCTGAACATCTTCATCATCTTCTGCGATTGTTCGAACTGGTTCAGCAACTGGTTTACATGCATCACTTGCACGCCTGCACCGGCAGCGATGCGGCGTTTGCGCGAGGCTTTGATGAGTTCTGGATGGGTGCGCTCGAACGGCGTCATCGAGTTGATGATGCCTTCGGTGCGGTTGATCTGGCGCTCGTCCACATTCGCTCCGGCAGCCGCTTTGGAAAGCTGTGCGGGCAATTTGTCCATCAATGCCGACATGCCGCCCATCTTTTTCATCTGCACGATCTGCATCTTGAAATCGTTGAGGTCGAAGCCTTTGCCGCTGTGCATCTTCTTCGCGAGCTTTTCGGCTTCGCCGATATCGACGTTGCGTTGCGCTTCTTCAATCAGGGACAGCACGTCACCCATGCCGAGGATGCGTTGCGCCATGCGTTCGGGGTGAAAGGCTTCGAGGCCGTTCGGTTTTTCGCTGACGCCGACGAACTTGATCGGCTTGCCGGTGATCTGCCTCACCGACAAGGCCGCGCCGCCGCGCGCATCGCCATCCAGTTTGGTGAGGATGATGCCGGTGAGCGGCAGCGCATCGCCGAAGGCTTTGGCCGTGTTCACCGCATCCTGTCCTGTCATCGCGTCGACCACGAACAGGGTCTCGATCGGTTTCAGTGCGGCATGCAGGTTCTTGATCTCGGCCATCATCGCTTCGTCCACGGCGAGGCGGCCGGCGGTGTCGACGATCAGCACTTCATGGTGGTGTTTGCGTGCCCAGTCCAAGGCGGCGAGCGCAATATCCAGCGGCTTCTGGCTGATATCGGAAGGGAAAAAGTCAATGTCGAGCTGTTGTGCCAGCGTGCGCAGTTGCTCGATTGCGGCGGGGCGATAAACGTCGCAACTCACCAGCAATACTTTCTTTTTATTTTGCTCGCGCAACAGTTTGGCCAGCTTGCCGCTGCTGGTGGTCTTGCCCGCGCCCTGCAGGCCGGCCATCAGGATCACGGCGGGCGGCACGGCGGCAAGGTTGAGCGCGTCGTTGTGCTCGCCCATCAGTTTGGTCAGTTCGCGGTTCACTACGCCGATCAGCGCCTGTCCCGGCTGCAGGTTGCCGATGACTTCCTGCCCCAGTGCGGCTTCCTTTACCTTGGCGATGAAGTCTTTGACGACCGGCAGCGCGACATCGGCCTCCAGCAGCGCAAGGCGAACCTCCCTGAGGGCATCCTGAATGTTGCTTTCGGTCAGCCGCGCCTGGCCGCGCAGATTTTTGACGATGCCGGTGAAGCGTTGTGTAAGGTTATCCAACATGATTCAAGTCCTGAAAGTTTCAGTCCGCGCCGGTGCAGACACTTGGGCGGCGCTTCCTGTAGAATCCGCACAGTCTAAAACATCTGCACTCCCCATGTCGAACCAAGCTCTGCATCTGCTAACGTTTGCCCTTTATTTCATACTGGCTATTCTGTTCTGGCGCGCACAGGCGGCGGGTAATGCCGAGCAGCAGAATCGGGGCGTATTGGGTTTTGCGGTCATCGTGCCTTTGGCGCTGCACGGGTGGTTGCTGTATGACACCTTGTTTGTCTGGGGAGCGCTAAACTTGGGACTGGTCTATGCGCTGTCGCTGATTTTGTGGCTGACAGTGCTGGTGTATTGGTTGGCGCGCTACTTCTATCCATTATCCAGCTTGCAGACCCTGGTATTGCCGCTGGCAGCCATCAGCACGGCGCTGCCGGCGATTTTCCCCGAGGCGCACATCCTGTCACAGCCTGCTTCAGGCCTGTTCGATACGCATGTTCTCGGCGCCATGTTGGCCTACAGCTTGTTTACCATCGCGGCCTTGCATGCGGGGTTGATCTCCCTGGTCGAAAAGCGCCTGCACCATGCCAAGCTGCCCAAGGTATTGCGCAACCTGCCGCCCCTGATGACCATGGAAATCCTGCTATTCCGTATTATCGGTATCGGATTCCTGTTGCTGACCATTACCGTTGCATCAGGCATGCTGTTTTCGGAGAAGATCTTCGGCCATCCCTTGCGCTTTACCCACATGACCCTGTTTGGGATGGTTTCCTGGGTGGTATTCGCCGTACTGTTATTGGGGCATCAGTTCTACGGCTGGCGCGGCCATACGGCGGTGCGCTGGACCATGAGCGGCTTCGTATTCCTTGTATTGGCCTATCTGGGCACCCAATTCGTGCTGGAAGTCTTCCTGCACCGCTAGTCGCCCCTATAAACAATCCTTGCCAGAATTCAACGATATATCGTAGAATTCGCGCCCTTTCGGCATTGGCCGAAATAAATCTATTGGGTAATTGCTATGGTAGTCATTCGTCTTTCTCGCGGCGGTTCTAAAAATCGCCCGTACTTCAACGTAGTGGTCGCGGATTCCCGCAACCGTCGTGACGGTCGTTTCATTGAGCGTATCGGCTTCTACAACCCGCTGGCAGTAGAAGGCACTGAAGGTCTGCGCATCCAGCTGGACCGCGTGACCCACTGGCAAGACAAGGGCGCGCAGTTGAGCGAGACCGTAGGTCGTCTGGTCAAAAAAGCCGGTGCAGCAGCCAAAGTTTAACGGACATAGCCGTTTCCCCCACCCTAACCCTCCCCCGGAGGGAGAGGGGACAAACGAGGCGAAACGCAATGAATGTTAACGAGGCAAGTCCCATGGTCGTCATGGGGAAGGTGGTTGGAGCGCAGGGCATCCAGGGTTGGGTAAAGGTACAAACCTTTACCGAGTATCTGGACGGCTTGCTTGAGTACGACACCTGGTACGTTGGCAACGAACAAAGCTGGCGTCCGCTGGAAGTTCTGGAAGCGAACGTGCATGGCGGCAAGGTACTGATCGCCAAATTGCAGGGCATCGTCGACCGTACGGCAGCAGAGAAATGCAAAGGTATGCTGATCGCGGTTCCGCGCGCAGAGTTGCCGGAGCAGCCGGAAGGCGAATATTACTGGTCGGACCTGATCGGGCTAACGGTTGAGAATCTGGCGGGTGAGGTGTTCGGCACGGTGGATGCGTTGCTGGAGACCGGAGCCAATGACGTGCTGGTGGTCAAAGGTGCGGCAGGCGAGACATTAATGCCGTTCATTGCCAGTGTCATCCAGAAAGTGGATTTGAAAAGCAGGAAGATCCTTGTGGATTGGCAGGCGGATTACCTCAAATGAGGTTCGACGTCATCACGCTGTTCCCGGAGATGTTCGAAGCGCTCACCAGGTATGGCATAACGCGGCGAGCGGCAGAGCAGGGCAAGTTTGAGTTGCGGACGTGGAATCCGCGCGATTTCACGACAGACAACTACCGCACCATCGACGACCGTCCCTACGGCGGCGGACCCGGGATGGTGATGTTGGCGGAGCCGCTGGAAAAAGCGATCAGCGCAGCGAAAGCAGCGCAGGCGCAAAGCGGGGCAAGGAAGAGTTGTGTGATCCACCTCTCGCCGCAAGGCAGGCAGCTCACCCACGAAGTGGTGATGGAACTGCTGGCGCGGGACGAAGGATTGATATTGCTGGCGAGCCGTTACGAGGGCGTGGATGAGCGCCTGTTGCGCCAGCAAGTGGACGAAGAGCTTTCCATCGGCGATTACGTGTTGTCCGGTGGCGAGTTGGCAGCGATGGTGGTGATGGATAGCGTGGTGCGGCAGATACCCGGCGTATTGGGCGACGATGCATCGGCGCAGCAGGACTCCTTCGTACAGGGCCTGCTGGATTGCCCCCACTACACGCGGCCCGAGATTTATAACGGCGAGGCGATCCCGGAAGTATTGATGTCCGGGCACCACGCCGAGATAGAGAAGTGGCGATTGAAGCAGGCATTAGGCAGGACTGCGGAACGTCGCCCGGATTTGCTGGCAACACGCCAGTTGACTAAACAGGAAGCTCGGCTACTGGCAGAGTACCAGCAGGAACAAGCGTCCGCACAAGAAGAGGAAACAAAATGAATCTGATCGGAATTCTTGAAAAAGAAGAAATCGCCCGTCTGGGCAAGACCATCCCCAATTTCGCACCCGGCGACACCGTTGTGGTCGGCGTGAACGTGGTCGAAGGCGACAAGAAACGTACCCAGGCCTTTGAAGGCGTGGTGATCGCCAAGCGCAACAAGGGGCTGAACTCCAGCTTCATCGTGCGCAAGGTGTCTTCCGGCGAAGGCGTGGAACGTACCTTCCAGACCTACTCCCCGAGCATCGCCAGCATCGAAATCAAGCGTCGCGGCGATGTACGCCGTGCCAAGCTGTACTACCTGCGCGACCGTTCCGGCAAGTCGGCACGTATCAAGGAAAAACTCGCTGCACGCAAAGTTACAGCGTAAGCAAGGGCAGTATGCAGCACGGAAAACGGGAGCTTCGGCTCCCGTTTTAGTTTCGGCCGCCGCTTTGCGGCTTCACATCGGCTACGCCGATATGAGCCTGCACTGAAGCATAGCTTTGCATTTCAGCTATGATGTGCGCATGAAATTCCAGGCCATCATCTCAGCACCGTTCGGCAAGCTCGGCATCCGCTGTTCAGACACGGATCTGCTGGGTATCGAATTTCTGCCTCAGAAGACCAAAAACCAGCCGCCAGTGAGCGACATGGCGAAAGCGATCTGTGCGGATTTGGAAGCCTATCTGGCCGATGCGAAACATGAGATCGATCTGCCTTTCGAGCTCGATGGCACGCATCATCAGTGCAACGTGTGGCAGGCAATGCTGAACATTCCCTGCGGGCAGACACTGACCTACGGCGAACTCGCAAAGCAAATCGGTTCCAGCGCACAAGCGGTAGGGCAAGCCTGCGGCAACAATCCCATCCCCATTGTCATCCCCTGCCATCGTGTGGTGGGCAAGGCAGGGCTGGGTGGATTCATGCATCGCGCAGACGATGATGCGCTGGCGATCAAGCGTTGGTTGTTGGCGCATGAACGACGCTGAACTACTGGACGAATTCAGTGACGCCCTCTGGTTGGAAGACGGTCTCTCCCGCAACACGCTGGAAAGCTATCGGCGAGATCTGAACAAATTCGCGGAATGGCTGCAAAAGCGGCGTGGATGCGGCCTGCAGGCCGCCACTCATGCCGATATACAGGGCTTTCTCGCGCATCTGGTCGGCGGCGAAAAAGCCAAAGCGACTTCCACCTCGCGCGCCATCTCCAGCCTCAAGCGATTGTTCCGCTACCTGCTACGGCAGAACAAGATCACGGATGATCCGACCCTGCAGATCGCCACGCCCAAGCTGCCGCGCAGCCTGCCCAAGAGCCTCACCGAGGAAGATGTCGAACTGCTGCTGAATGCACCCGATGTCGATACACCGCTCGGCATGCGCGACCGCACCATGCTGGAAGTGCTGTATGCCAGCGGCTTGCGCGTGTCGGAACTGGTCGGACTGAGCGTGGCGCAGGTGAGTCTGGACATGGGCGTGACGCGCGTGATGGGCAAGGGCAGCAAGGAGCGGCTGGTGCCGCTGGGCGAAGAGGCATTGGACTGGATCAGGAAATACCTCGCCGAAGCCCGTCCTGCCTTGCTTCAGGGCAAGCTCACCGATGCACTGTTCGTCACCCAGCGCGGCGAAGGCATGACGCGGCAGATGTTCTGGTATCTCATCAAGAAGCATGCGAAAGAGGGGGGACTACACAAGCCGCTGTCGCCGCACACCCTGCGCCATGCTTTTGCCACGCACCTGCTTAACCACGGCGCCGACTTGCGCGTCGTGCAGATGTTGCTGGGGCATTCGGATATTTCAACGACGCAAATCTATACGCATGTGGCGAGAGAGCGGCTCAAGGCCTTGCATGCGATGCATCATCCGCGAGGGTAGGAGGCAAAGCCTGATTTGGCGGCAGGAGGTTGTTCAGAGTTGGAAAGCCAGCCATAGAAACATACCTTCAGCAATTTCCCGCCAGAAGTTGAGCGGTTTAACGCGGTATGGCAGAGCCGCAGCTTGCTGGCGTTCGATCCACCCTGAAAAACGTCTGACCGCAGTCTGCTCATAAAATGCAACCATCATTTCGTAATTCAGGAACAGGCTGCGCTCATCCAGGTTCGCGGTTCCGGCCAAGGCGATCTCATCGTCGATCACCACTGCCTTGGCATGCATCATCCGGGGCAGGAACCACACATGCGCTCCCGCCGAAGTCAGCTCACGCAGCGCGCGGTGGCGCGAAAGATCCGCCAGAAGATGGTTAGATTTCTTCGGCATGACCAGGTCGACCCTGACACCGCGGCGAGCGGCGAGAGCCATGGACATCAGCAGTGTGGTGTTGGGGACAAAATAGGGAGTGACCACCAGGATGCGTTTGCGGGAATTGAAAAATGCGGAGACGAGTATTGTGTAGAGCGTATCGTCCGTCTGGTCCGGGCCGCTCGCAACCAGTTGCCCGATGGCAGATCCCGGCATCGGCTCCGGGTTGATCGGCGGCGCTGCATCAGGAAGCGAGCCGCGGGTTGCGAATGCCCAATCCAGCTCAAACTGCTGGCGTGTTTGCAGTGCCAATGCGCCATGCAAATCGAAACTCAGGTCGATCCAGGGTGGGTTGACTGAGGTGGCATCACCTTCGAAATACTCGGCAGCAAGATTTCTGCCGCCGCACCACAACCATTCGTCGTCCGCGACAACCATCTTGCGGTGATTTCGAAGATTGGTACGTCCCCGCAGTGACGAACGCAAAGGCGGCACGAAGAAGACCACCTGTACTCCCGCATCGGACAGGCTCCTGAAGTCGGTCAGTCCGCCCAGATAGGCACCGATACCGTCAACCATCAGCCGTACCTTGATCCCTTCACGGGCACGCCGCTTGAGTCTGCTTGCCAATTCGTTTCCCAGCCCGTCATTTGCGAAAACGAATGTGCTGAGTTCAATCGTATGCACTGCACCATCTATCATGCTGCGCAGTACCTGAAGTGCTTGCGTCCCGTCTTCGTGTATGTTCAATTGATGGTAGGGTGAGGCGACAGGGAGCGCCATGACTGCAGCGAGCTGTTGTGTCCGGGTAGCGAGAGTATCCGCATCGGAGTTATGTGTTGCTGATTCGGATATCCTGGCAAACGAACGGGCACTCTTTACCTTGCGTATCCCGAACATCAGATAGAGCGGCAAAGTTGCATAAGGCAACAAAACCAAAGCGACGACCCAGGCGATAGACGCCGAAGGATGGCGACGCAAGTGCAGCGTGTGCGAGGTGACGACATAAATGGACAACCCCAGCATCACGAACAGACCGTGCAGCGTCAGCCAGCGGCCAAGCAGTGTTTCATACGTCATTGTCATCACGGCATAGGCATAAGAGACAGTCTGCTGGTTTAATGTGAATTCCGGTTACAGCGCGTGTCAGTAAATCTTTTGGTCACCATCGGAAGGCATGGTCGTCAGGGCCAGTTCAATATTCGAGGCAAGATTATCGGCATATTTCGCCGCCTCGAACAGATGTAGCGTATCGTAGTATTGAGCTTTCGACCGAAAATTTTCAATATCTTGCTGCAGTATTTTCCGTATTTCATCTTTTTTCATCGCGTGACTCCCGAGTTTGAATCGCATAGCAATCAAATTGCCATCTGCGCAAGTCGGCATTTCTGCAAACAAAAGCCAAACAGCGATTCATGCAATGCATTGTTTTCGTTTTCAAGACGTTGCTCAGTTCACTAACACACATATGATCGGGGAAAGTGTTCAAACATTGATGAAGGGGGGTGGGGCATCAACCTTCAACTGAAAGCAATGAGTCGAACCTGTTCTGCAGAGCCAGCCGTGACAGGGATTCTATTTACCGGTACTTCCCTCCTTGATCAAGTGTCGGCGAATGGACTCCAATTCATGCCGGTGCTCCTCGTTGGTCTTCGGGTATGCCATCTTGAGGCTCTTGAATGTGTCGAGAATGATCCGGGAAACGATCAGCCGCGCATTCTCCTTGTCATCGGCGGGAACGACATACCAGGGTGATTTTGCGGTACTCGTTGCACTCAGGCACGCTTCATACGCTTGCATGTATTTATCCCAGTATTTTCGTTCTTCAATATCGGCTGTGCTGAATTTCCAGTTTTTGTCGGGGTTATCGATGCGAGCGAGGAATCGTTTGCGCTGTTCTTCTTTCGAAAGATGCAGGAAGAATTTGATGGTACGCGTACCGTTGCGGTGGAGATGATTTTCCAGGTCCACGATGGAGCGGTAGCGCTCCGACCAGATTGTCCTTTTGTTCAGCAGTTCGTCTGGAATATTCTGTGCCTGCAGAATCTCCGGATGTACGCGAACGATCAACACTTCCTCGTAATAGGAACGGTTGAAAATGCCGATGCGTCCGCGTTCCGGCAGCGACTGTGTGGTGCGCCACAAAAAATCATGTTCCAGTTCTTGAGCGCTTGGGTGCTTGAAACTGAACACCTGGCAACCTTGGGGATTGATGCCGGACATCACATGCTTTATGGCTCCGTCCTTGCCTGCAGCATCCATGGCCTGAAAGATCAGCAAAAAAGCGTAGCGGTCGGAAGCGTACTGCAGCTGTTGCAGCTTGCGCAGTTCATCAACGTGTTCGGCCAGCATCTTCTGATATTGTTCTTTTGAACTATAAACAGGCTTTACCAGTGTCGGCCACTTCTTCAGATTGACCTTGTCGCCTTCACGCACGCGGAAATCGCCGGATTTGATTTTCATGTGGATCCTTTCGGGTTATGCAGCTGCGAGCACTGCGGCTGGGGAATGGTCAGCGCCTCAAACCCGGCAATGACATCGAATAATTCTTCGTCGATACCGCTCTGCCGCAGACGGTGATAATCCCGGTTGAGTCCCTCCAGCAGTTCGCCGATGTTCTTCTCCGCACGCTGCATCGCGGTCAGGCGACTGGCATGCTCGCTTGCCAGCGATTCGGCACATGCGCGGAACAACGAAATGAAAAGGTATTCGCTGATCAACGCATGCAAGGTCGCATCGCCGCCCTCAAGTACTTCGGGCAGGTTTGCGTCCGGCCATGCCAGTTTGGATAATCCTGCCCGCCAGGTTTCGTCCAGCGGCAGCAGTCGCTGCATCACCGGTTCATAACCCGCCCTGGATTTCGGACGATTGTAGAACAGGTAGACCTGCGCGACTTTCCCGCGCTCGCGCTGCGTCTCGATCTCTACGAGTACGCGCCTGACCAGCGACGTGATCGCGGCGATGGAGTTGGGCACCGGAAAGTCACCGGAGACCGGCAATCCGGCCGTTTCGAGATAGCCCTGCACGCGCTCGCCGACAGACCAGACATGCTTGTTGCCCGGCATGCCCCCCAGCGCACCGGCAGCGAATTCCGTCAACACCTCGTTGAACTGGCCGACCAGCCCCTGATCCGAACCGAAAACCACCGCCCCGGTAGCCGCCTTATCATGTCGCATGTTTCCTTCCGGGTAGATCGCCGCGCCGGTGTGGCGCAACCAGGCGACCAGACCCAGCTCCACGGTCCGGTAGTAATCGTCCAGCGAATGCACCGCCCGCTCGTACTGCACGATGCTCGCGGCAGCCAGCGCTTTCATTGTGCGTACCACCGATTCGAGCTCGGTGGCACCGCCGATCTTGCGGCGCAGGTTTTCCGGCGTTTCGCTCATGATGATCCGAACGGTGCCAGCGCCACGCGCGCAAACTGCAGGATCGCCTCCCGGTCGCTGTCCATCAATTCTTCGAACGATGAGATGCGTTTGATCAAGTCGGCCGGGAATCCCTCCGTGGCTTTGTGCAGTGCCAGTTCGGCCTCGCGCATGCGTTCGAGAGGCACGTTATCGAACAGTCTGCCGGTCAGCGCCAGCAACACGGCGATCTGGCCGGGCACGGATACGGGCTCAAATGCCGGTTGCTTAAGGCAGGCGCGCACACGCCGCCCGTGTTCGATGATCTTGCGGGTGGCCTCGTCGAGCCGCGTGCCGAAGCGGGCGAAGGTTTCCAGCTCCTCAAACTGCGCGTAGGCGAGTTTGAGGTCACCCGATATTGCCCGGTAGGCGGCGCGCTGTGCCTGGCCACCGACGCGCGATACCGATTTGCCGACATCGACGGCGGGCAGAATGCCGAGCTCGAAGATGTTCGGCGAAAGATATATCTGTCCGTCGGTGATCGAGATCAGGTTGGTCGGGATGTAGGCGGCGATGTTCTGCGCCTCGGTCTCGATGATGGGCAGCGCGGTGAGCGAGCCTCCGCCGAGTTTGTCGCACAAGTGCGTGGCGCGTTCCAGCAGGCGCGAGTGGATGTAGAAGATGTCGCCGGGATAGGCCTCGCGTCCGGGCGGGCGGCGCAGCAGCAGCGACAGTTCGCGGTAGGCGCGGGCATGATTGGTGAGATCGTCGTAAACGATCAGCACATCGCGCCCGGCCTGCATGAAGTATTCGGCGATGCTGGTCGCGGAATACGGCGCGATATAGGAGAGACCGGGAGGATCGTTGCCCTCGGTCACGACGACGACGGTGTATTCCATCGCGCCGTTCTCGCGCAGGTCGGCGATGACTTTGGCGACCGCAGAGGCACGCTGGCCGATGGCGCAGTAGACGCACAGCACATCCTGGCCGCGCTGGTTGAGTATCGTGTCGACAGCGATGGCTGTCTTGCCGGTCTGGCGGTCGCCGAGGATCAGTTCACGCTGGCCGCGCCCGATCGGGATCAGCGCATCGACGACTTTGATGCCGCTCTGCAATGGAACTGTAACAGGCGCCCGATCCATGATGGGCGGCGCGGGACGTTCGATCGGCACGCGCTTTTCGGCGATCAAGGGCTCCTTGCCGTCAAGCGGTCGTCCGAGCGGATTGACGACGCGGCCGATCATGCCATCGCCCACCGGTATATCCACCACATGGCCCCTGCGCTCGACTTCGTCGCCTGCGTGCAGATTCCAGTAGTCGCCGAGCAGGACGACGCCGATCTCGTCTTCGTCGACATTGAAGGCGATACCGAACAATTCACCGGGAAACTTCACCACTTCCTCGTAACAAACGCCGGGCAGGCCGGCCACCCGGGCAATGCCGGTGGACAGGCTGGTGACGATACCGATCTCGTGCGCATCCAGCCCCTGCACATGGGCCTCGCGTACCCTGTCGAGGTTGGCAAAGGCCTGTTCGACCGTCGCCTGCAAGTTTTCAGCTTTCATGTCGTTGCGCTTTCAGCAGTGCGGCCAGTTCCTTTTCCAGCGACGCAAGATGATCGGAAATGCTCCATGCGATCTTCTGGCCCTGCAAAATGAGCTCGATGCCCCCGATCAGGTCGGGTATGGTCTCGAACCGGATCGGATCGCCAGTGCCCAGCGTGGCCTTGATGGACTCCTCGATCGTTGTTTGCTGCAGTTGCGGCAACTCGAAGGCGCTACGCACGGTAACGATGCCCTCGCCCGTTATAGCCGCCAATTTGTTGCGCTCGCTGTCGCCAATTTCGCGCAGGCGGCGCACAAACACCTCGACCATGCGCGCTTCCAGGCTGGCGCCGGAAAGATCGGCCAGCGTCTTGCGCGCGATCGAAAACACCGCTGCCTGCGTCCTGCGTGCGATCTCCTCATGCAGGCTGGAGAATTCGTTATCCAGCTTGTCCTGCAATTTGCCGCGCATGTCACCCGCTTCCTTGCGCACCTCCTCGAGCAGCCGACCATGCTCGGCAATCGCGTCGCTGGTCGCCTTGCTCAACAAACCGTCGCGCTGGCGGTCGAACTCGTCATTCTTGCGCCTGAATTCCTCGCGCTCGGCCAGTGCCTCGGTCTTCTTCAGGTCGGCGTCCGCCAGTTCCGCGGCAATGCGCTGCTCGCGTGCATCCAGCGCCTTGAGAATGGGCTGGTACAGATAACGCTTCATCAGCCACACCAATATCAAAAAATTGACGGCCTGCGCGATGACGGTGAACCAGTCGATCAGCATGATTATTTTGCTGCCGCCTGTGCGATCACATGGTTCCAGAACGGGTTGGCGAAAATCAGGATCATCGCAACCACGAAACAGTAGATCGCAATGGATTCGATCATCGCAAGTCCGACAAACAAAGTGCGTGTGATTGTGGTGGCGGCGTCGGGTTGCTGGGCCAGCGAGCTCAGTGCCGTAGAGACGGCGCGGCCTTCGCCCAGCGCCGGGCCGATGCCGCCGATGGCGATCGTCAGGCCCGCGGTGATGATCGAGGCCATCGCGATAAGTGTCGTGCTATCCATGCCTTTTTCCTTTCATTGTGATTGCTGGAAACTTCATGATGCTCCCGCTTCCTCTCGCGCCCGAGTCGCAGCCGCAATGTAAACGGTGGCGAGAATGCTGAAGATATAGGCCTGCACCATGCCGGTCAGCAGACCGAGCAGGCTCATCACGATCGGGAACAGGAACGGCGTGACGGTCAGCAGGATGGCGAGGATCATCGTGCCGCTCATCATGTTGCCGAACAGGCGGATGGCCATGGCCAGCGTGCGCGACAGTTCGCTGATCAGGTTGAACGGCAGCATGATTGCGGTCGGCTTCAGGTAGGATTCGAGATATAGGGCGAGCCCGCTTTCGGAGATGCCATACAGCGGTACCGCAATGAACACGCTGAGCGCGAGCGCGGCCGTGGTGGACAGAGAACCGGTAGGCGGTTCGTAGCCGGGGATGATCGTGCACAGATTCGAAAACGCGATGAACAGGAACAGCGTGCCTATGAAACCCAGGTATTTTTCCGGGTGGAGCAGGCCGACTTCTGCGATCTGATCGCGGATGGTCACAACGATCACTTCGAGCAGGCTTTGCCAGCGCGTGATGTGTACTTGGTGCTCGAGGTTGTGCGTGATAAGGCGAGCAGTCACGACCAGCACCAGCATCAGCACCCAGGTTGTCACGATGGTGACGTTGAGCTTGAAGAACCCGTGCTGCCACAGGATCAGTTCATCGGAACTAAGGTGCATGGACTGTCTCCCCCGGTGTCCGTTTCGCAGTCCAACGGGTCACGATCGAACGCGCGATGATGAAACCGAGCAGGCACAACAGCAGTCGCCGCCAGTCCGGCCCCCCGACAAAATAAAATCCTGCCAGCACAATGGCGGTGCGCAACAGCAAGCTGGCGCCGAACCACAGCGCGGGCTGTCCGGCCGAGAGTCCCTTACGCACCGTCCACCACAGGCCGCCGAAGAACAGCGCGCCGAGCAGCATGCCCGCGATCGGTACCAGCGCCATTTGCAACACTTCAGTCATCTCCGCCGCTCCCATCATCTTCGTGCTCCCGGCGTATCTCGTTATCCTCTTTAGCAATCCAGTGCCAGGCGTTCAGGCAACCGATGCCGAGGCCGGTAAGCAGCAGCGTCAGCATCCACGAATGGTTTGCCGGGTAGCGGTTGTCCAGCCAGACACCCAATGCGGCGCCGAGCAGTGTCGGCACGGACACCGACCAGCCCACCAGGCCCATCATGCCGAGACCCGACCACACCGTCCGCGTGACTTTGCGCTGTGCCCTGAGCTTGCGCGTTTCCTTCGCGCCGACCTGGCGCGCGAAAGCAGTCTCGCGTTCCGGCTTGTCAGCCACGATGATACTCCGTGAAATGGCGGACAAATCCGCTCTCCAGCCTTGCCAGCACAGCGCGAACTTGCCGCTCGTTCTCGTCGAGATTGACGAAATCCCGTGCGACCGCGTCGCGCAGCGTGCCGAGGTCCGTCCCGCCGATCGCGTTGCGCACCGAGACCAGCACGTCCGCGCCCGCCTTGACCAGTATGCCTTCGTCTACCGCGATGTAAACCTCGCCCTGCGCCTTCGTTTCATAGGTCAGTATCCCGGGTTCCAGTGCCGCCACGCAATCGAGCCGGCGCGGCAACAAGCCGAACGAACCCTGCGGCGTCTCCACGACGATGCGGCTTACGTCGTCGATCTCGGCGTAGACCTGGTACGGCAACAGGATCTTGAGTCTCATGTCGCGACCACCGGCTGCTTGCCAGCTGCGGATAGAGGCTGGTCAGCTTCGACCTTCTGCAAGGCTTCGTCGACACTCCCGATCATGTACAGTGCGCCCTCGGGCACATCCTTGAACTCGTCGCGCAGGATGCGCTCGCAGCCATCAAGCGCATCCTTGAGGCTGACGAGCTTGCCCTTGATGCCGCTGAACTGCTCGGTGGTATAGAACGGCTGGGTGAGGAAGCGCTCAAGCCGGCGTGCGCGCGCAACCACAGCGCGGTCGGTCGCGGACAATTGTTCCAGACCGAGCATCGCGATGATGTCCTTCAGGTCATCGTATTGCGCGAGCGTATTCCTGATTTCCTGCGCCAGCGCATAGTGGCGCTCGCCGACGATACCGGGAGTGGCCATCTTGGAACCGGACTGCAGCGGGTCGATGGCCGGATAGAGCCCCTCGCTCGCACGCTTGCGCGACAGCACAATGGAAGCGGACAGGTGCGAAAAAGTATGTACCGCGGCCGGGTCGGTGAAATCGTCAGCGGGTACGTACACCGCCTGGATAGAGGTGATCGCACCGGTGTCGGTGTTGGCGATACGCTCTTCCAATCCGGACAACTCGGTGCCCATGGTCGGCTGGTAACCGAGGCGCGACGGCATCTGTCCCATCAGGCCGGATATCTCCGAGCCGGCCTGGATGAAGCGGAAGATGTTGTCGATCAGCAGCAGCACATCGCGGTGCTCGTCGTCGCGGAAATATTCCGCCATGGTCAAGGCGGCATGACCGACGCGGAAGCGGCTGCCCGGCGGTTCGTTCATCTGGCCGAACACCATCACCATGTTGGGCAGCACACCTGCCTCTTTCATGTCGCGGTAAAGCTCCTCGCCTTCGCGGCAGCGTTCGCCGATGCCGCAAAAGATACTCACGCCTTCATGGTGGCCGACCATGTTGTGGATCATCTCGGTGAGCAGCACGGTCTTGCCCACCCCGGCGCCGCCGAACAGGCCAGCCTTGCCGCCGCGCTCCAGCGGAGCCAGCACATCGATGACCTTGATGCCGGTCTCGAAAACCTCGGATTTGGTTGAGCGTCGCGCCAGAGGAGGCGGAGCGTTGTGTACGCTGCGCCATTCGATGCCGGAGGGTGGAGGATGGCGGTCGATGACATTGCCGAACACGTCGAACATGCGCGAGAGTATCGCTTTGCCGACGGGCGCCTGTAGCGGCCCTCCGGTGTCTGTTACCACCGTTCCGCGGGCGAGGCCTTGCGTGGGTGTCAGCGCAATGCCGCGCACACGATACGCATCGAGCTGGGAAAGAACTTCAATGGAGATCTGATTGTCCGATCCGGCATGCAGGAGCGAATAGATCGGCGGCAAACGGCCGTCGAACCGGATATCGACGACACTGCCACGAACCGAGACGACTATGCCGCAATTGGATATGGCAGTCTTGTCTTCCATTTTTGCTCCCTCTGGCCAACCTCGTTACAGTGTAGGCGCACGCGTCCCCAATTTCCAGCGGAGCTATTGTTGATACAAATTATCAATTACACGGAAATGTCATCCAAAGCCTTGTGCATAGCCGCCAGAATCAGTTTGTCCGCATTCTTCTGATCGATCTCCGGAATATCCCAACCGAAGATCGTGCGGTATTTTTCAAGCAAGCCCTGCATGTCGGCAGCGATATCATTGCGATGAGCATCCAATTCCAGTTGTTCCATTTTTTTCATGGCGTACCCTTTTACTTTATGAACGTCGATTCGTTCCACATCACATAGTCGTTCGCTTTGACTGCCGCAGTCAGCAGCTCGACCAGGGGCATCCCGCGATGGGCTGCGCTCACCACCGGTTCCTCGTCATTTTTGGCGGCCACTTTCGGAAGTGCCTTGTCCGCAGCCAAGGAACTGGTCAACAGATTCAGCGCATGCGAAACGTCTTCCGCCCGGATGGAACCGGGCACGGTTGCGCTGTGACCCATCATTTTAAGCATGGCAAGCGCGTCATCCCCAAACAGGGTGATATTGGGATAGTTATCGGTTGAGAATGTCACCAGCATACAGTCCTCCTCGAATCAAAAATTGAACCTTGTGAACAATAGCGCAAACGGGAAGTTGCAGGGTGTCATGCGCCATGGCCCCATTTACTACTTGGCAAACAATATGCACTGTGCGTCTGCGTACATACAGCCAAAGTGGTTTGGCCTTAACTTGGCAAGCATTGCGTTGAGTAATATATTGTCCGTGGTGACTGTGCCAAACATATTGGCCATCATTGCGTTTCTCCGGATCCGAGCGGAAACAAATAGAGCCATGGAATACAAGGACTATTACAAGATCATGGGGGTTGCGCGCGACGCTACCCAGGATGAGATCAAGCGCGCATATCGTCTGCTGGCGCGCAAATATCACCCGGATGTCAGCAAAGAGCCCGATGCCGAAGCCCGTTTCAAGGAAGTCGGCGAAGCCAATGAAGTACTCAAGGATCCCGAAAAGCGTGCAGCCTACGACAAGCTGGGCGCCGACTGGAAAGCGGGCCAGGATTTCCGTCCGCCTCCCGATTGGAATACCGGCTTTGAATTTTCCGGCGGAGGCTTTACCGACGGCGACGCGGCGCAATTCAGCGACTTTTTTGAATCGCTCTATGGGCAAGGCTTTGGCGCGGGAAGCGGCCGCCGTGCGCAACCCCATGCAAAAGGCGAAGACCATCACGCCAGAGTGATGATCGATCTGGAAGATGCCTACACCGGTGCAGTCCGCACCATCACACTGCAAGTCCCCGAAGTCGACGCGCAGGGGCGTGTGGCGATGCGCGAACGCAAGCTCAACGTGACCATACCGCGCGGCATCCGTGCCGGGCAGCATATCCGCCTGGCGGGGCAGGGTGCGCCAGGTTCCGGGCAAGGCAAGTCGGGTGACCTGTTCCTGGAAATCGAGTTCCGTCCGCACCCCTACTATCGAGTCGAGAAACACGATGTGTATCTCGACCTGCCCGTTGCTCCCTGGGAGGCGGCTTTGGGCGCGGCCTTGAATGTGCCCACTCCGGGCGGTGTCGTCGAGATCAAGATTCCGGCCGGTGCTGCCACTGGAAACAAACTGAGACTTAAAGGCCGCGGCATTCCGTCGAGTACGCCGGGTGATTTTTACGCTGTGCTGAAGATCGCCCTGCCGCCTGCCGACGATGAAGCGGCCAAAGAGGTATACCGCAACATGGCCGGGCAGTTCAAATCCTTCAACCCGCGCAGCAAGCTGGGAGTGTGAGCATGGACAACGATGAAATGCTGCCGCAACTGAGCGGAATCATTCTGGAAGAACAAACCGGATTGACGCTGGCCGATATTTGCCGCGCATGTGCGGTACACGCGGAATACATCATCGAACTGGTTGAAGAAGGTGTACTTGCACCGGCCGGGCGCGAGCCGGCCAGCTGGCGGTTCACCGGAATCCACATGCACCGGGCAACGGTGTCCTTGCGCCTGCAGCGCGATCTGGGGGTCAATCTCGCGGGCGTGGCGCTGGCCTTTCAATTGCTGGATGAAGTCGAAGCACTGCGGGCGCGGATCAGGGCAATGGAAAACGAATGAGGCTGTATTTCACCGGAAAACCGGATGACAGGAAATCCGCCGATCGAATTTGAACAACTTTGCTGAAAGGCGAGAGACGACCATGACCATCACAGACGAACTTCAAGCCACCATGGAGCAGATGGTGCAACGCGGCAAAGGCATACTCGCTGCTGACGAAAGCCAGCCCACCATCGCCAAGCGCTTTGCATCGATCGGGGTGGAAGCCAGTGCGGAGAATTGCCGCGCTTATCGCACCCTGCTGTTCACTGCCCCCGGCATCGAGAGTTATATCAGCGGCGTGATCGAATTCGAGGACACGCTTGCGCAGTCCGCCGGCGATGGCACGCCGTTGCCGGCAGTGCTGGCGCGGCGCGGCATCGTGCCCGGCATCAAAGTGGACAAAGGCAAAGGGCCGCTGGCACTGTCGCCCGGCGATCTCATCACATACGGGCTGGACGGACTGGCGGAACGCCTGCGTGACCACAAAGGGCAGGGCGCGCGTTTTGCCAAGTGGCGCGAGGTCTACTCCATCGGCGAACGCAACCCGTCGATGCTGGGCATCTCGGCCAATGCAGAGATGCTCGCGCGTTATGCGGCGGTCTGTCAGGAGCAGGGCATCGTGCCCATTGTAGAACCGGAAGTGTTGATCGACGGCAATCACAGCTTGGCTCGCTGCGCCGAAGTGACCGAGGCGGTGCACAAGGAGATCTTTCATGCACTGCACCGCCATCATGTCGTGCTGGAACATATGATACTCAAGCCCAACATGGTGCTGCCGGGCAAGGATTATCCGCTGCGGGCCAGCGCTGCAGAGATCGCGATGGCGACCCTGCGCGTATTCCGGCGCACCGTTCCGGCGGCAGTGCCCAGCATCAATTTCCTGTCCGGCGGTTTGAGTCCGGAGGAGGCGACGGCCAACCTGAATGCCATGAATGCCGGCCTCCCCGGCATGCCGTGGCTGCTATCGTTTTCCTATGGCCGTGCCCTGCAAGAGCCGGTGCTGCAGGTTTGGCAGGGCAAGCCGGAGAATGTCGCCGCGGCCCAACTGGCATTGCTGAAACGTGCAAGGTTGAACGGTGCAGCCCAGCGGGGCGAATATCTGGCCGCGATGGAGTCCGCGAATTGACAAGCCGGGAGATCACGGTTGCCGAATATCTGCCGATCCGGTTGAAACAGATCGGGGTGAATCAGCTGTTCGGTGTACCGGGCGACTTTGTTCTCGGCTTCTTCAACCAGGTGCTGGAGAGCGAAGTGAAGTATGTCGGTACCTGCAATGAGCTCAACACCGCGTATGCAGCCGACGGCTATGCCAGAATTCGAGGCATTGGTGCTTTTGCATCCACCTTTGGCGTCGGGCCTGGCCTTGATGTTCAGACGGAGGCGAGAGCATGAGCGAACAAGCACGGGGAAACCATCCGCTATACGACCTGTTGCCCACAGATGTCGAAGGCTTCGAATCGCTGGTCGATCTGGCCCTGGATATGCGCTGGTCCTGGAGTCATGCCACCGACGAAGTGTGGCGGGAACTGGATCCGGTGCTGTGGGACCTGACGCATCATCCGAGCGATGTCCTGCAGACAGTCTCGCGCGAAAAGCTGCGCAACGCGCTCGCCGACCCGGCTTTCCGCAAAAAGATAGATGCCCTCGTGCAGTCCAAGAAGCGGGCGGAAGATGCGCCGGCATGGTTTCAGCAATCGCATCCGCAATCGCCGCTGAACTGTGTTGCGTATTTCAGCATGGAATTCATGTTGAGCGAGGCGTTGCCCATCTATTCCGGCGGTCTCGGCAACGTGGCGGGCGATCAGCTCAAAGCCGCCAGCGATCTGGGCGTGCCGGTGATCGGTGTGGGGCTGCTCTACCAGCAGGGCTATTTTCGCCAGGTGATTGACCGCGACGGAGAGCAACAGGCACTCTATCCGTATAACGACCCGGGACAATTGCCGATCACGCCCTTGCGCAAACCGGATGGGGAGTGGTTGCGACTGGAGATTCCGTTGCCCGGTTACTCGGTCTGGTTGCGTACCTGGCAAGTCCAGGTAGGCAGCGTGAAACTTTACCTGCTCGACAGCAATGACATCGCGAATTATCCGGCGCATCGCGGCATTACCAGCGAGTTGTACGGTGGCGGGCCGGAGTTGCGTCTCAAGCAAGAGATGCTGCTGGGAATAGGCGGGTGGCGTTTGCTGCGTGCCCTTGGCTTGCAGCCGGAAGTCTGCCACCTGAACGAAGGGCATGCCGCCTTCGCGGTGCTGGAACGGGCGCGGGACTACATGCAGGAATCCGGCCAACCTTTTGATGTGGCGCTGGCTGTGACCCGGGCCGGCAACCTGTTTACCACGCACACGGCGGTAGAGGCAGGATTCGATCGTTTTGCACCGGCCCTCATCGAGCAATATCTCGGCGGTTACGCCAAGAATCTCGGCATCACATTGCACGACCTGCTTGCGCTCGGCCGCCAGAATCCGAATGATCCGGCCGAACCGTTCAACATGGCCTATCTGGCGATACGCGGCAGCGGCGCAGTGAACGGCGTGGGCAGCTTGCATGGCCGGGTAAGCCGACATCTGTTCCAGCCCCTGTTTCCGAACTATCCGCATGCGGAAGTCCCGGTCGGGCACATCACCAACGGCGTCCACATGCCGACCTGGGATTCCGCGGAAGCGGATGAACTGTGGACCGAGGCTTGCGGCAAAGACCGTTGGATGGGGACGTCAGAGATCACCGGGCAAAACATGCGCCGTGTTTCCGACGCCAGACTCTGGAAGTTTCGCATTGCGGCCAGCCAGTCTTTTGTGGAGTACGTGCGCGAGCGCCTGTCCAGGCAACTGGCTACCTCCGGCGCTACCCCGGAAGAGGTGGCGGATGCGAAACAGTTTTTTGATCCCAATGTACTGACCCTGGGTTTTGCGCGCCGCTTCGCCGCCTACAAGCGTCCTAACATGCTGTTGCACAATCCGGAGCGACTGCTGCGTCTGTTGAGCAATCCGCAGCGCCCGGTACAACTCATCATCGCGGGCAAAGCACATCCTGAGGATCGTGCAGGCCAGGCTCTCATCCGGCAGTGGATACAATTCATCCGGAGTCCCGAGGCGCGCCGCCATGTGATCTTCCTGAGCGACTACAACATGCTCCTGAGCGAGTACCTGGTGCAGGGTGTCGATGTCTGGATCAACACCCCCTTGCGTCCGTGGGAAGCGTGCGGCACCAGCGGCATGAAGGTGCTGGTCAACGGCGGCATCAATCTGTCCGAACTGGACGGCTGGTGGGCGGAAGCCTACACGCCGGAAGTGGGCTGGGCATTGGGCGACGGTCACGAACATGGCGATGACCCGGACTGGAACGCGCACGAAGCCGGACAACTCTATGACCTGCTCGAACGCGAAGTGGTCCCGGAGTTCTACTCGCGTGACGATCAGGGAATACCCGTTGCCTGGGTGAACCGCATGCGGGAGAGCATGGCGCAATTGACGCCCAGGTTTTCCACCAACCGCACCGTGCGCGAATACACCGAACAACACTACCTCCCGGCAGCCGCAGCCTACCGCGAGCGAAGCGCGGACAAAGGTGCGTTCGGTGTCCAGATGGTCGATTGGCAGCGGGCACTTGCGCAAAAATGGAACGCGCTACGTTTCGGTGAGGTCAAGATCGAGACTGTCGGCGAGCAGCATGTATTTGAAGTGCAGATGTATCTCGACGGCTTCGATCCGGATGCGGTGCGGGTCGAGCTCTACGCCGAAGGCATAGGCGGCGCTGCGCCGGAGCGTGTGGAGATGCAGCGCGTGCGGCTACTGGTGGGCGCAATCAACGGCTATGTCTATCGTGCCAGCGTCTCTGTGGTTCGCACGGCGTCAGACTATACGGCGCGGCTCATGCCGAAGCGCGATGGCGTGGCGATTCCCCTCGAAGAGAATCATATTCTTTGGCAGCGATGATTCAAAGTTCCGTAGTCCCCTAGGTCGGGTTAGCACAGCGTAACCCGACATTATTGAGTAGGTCTGGCTTTAGCCAGACATGTCGGGTTAAAACCCGACCTACCAGACTTTCGTGCAAACCGGCTTGGCAGGCCTACACCCCCCGTGTTCATTCAGGAGACAACCATGTCCGGCAAACTCGATCAGCAATGCATCAACACCCTGCGCTTTCTGTCGGTAGACATGGTACAGAAGGCTGACAGCGGACATCCCGGCCTGCCGCTGGGAGCAGCGCCGATGGCTTATGTACTGTGGACGCGCTGGCTCAGGTTCAACCCGCGCAATCCGCATTGGTTCAACCGCGACCGCTTCGTGCTCTCGGCCGGACACGGTTCGGCGCTGCTCTACAGCTTGCTGCACCTGACCGGCTACGATCTGTCTCTGGACGATATTCGGCAATTCCGCCAATGGGGCAGCAAGGCACCGGGGCACCCCGAACGCGGACACACGCCCGGAGTGGAAACCACCACCGGACCGTTGGGTCAGGGTTTCGGCAACGCGGTCGGCATGGCGATCGCTGAGGCGCAACTCGCCGCGCGTTACAACCGGCCCGGCCACACCCTCATCGATCACCATACTTATGCCATCGTCAGCGACGGCGATCTGATGGAAGGCGTGGCCTCCGAAGCAGCCTCGCTGGCCGGGCATCTCAAACTCGGCAAACTGACCTGCCTCTACGACGACAACTACGTCACGCTGGCTGCAGGTACCGACATCAGCTTTTCGGAAAATCGCGCGCAGCGCTTCGAGGCCTACGGCTGGCACACCGTTTCGGTGGCGGACGGCAACGACATCGACGCAATCGATGCCGCCTTGGCGGCGGTACGCGCGGAAACCACCCGCCCCTCGCTGATCCTGGTGCGTACCCATATCGGTTACGGCTCGCCCGAGCAGGACAGCTTCAAGGCACACGGCTCACCGCTCGGCGCGGACAACGTACGCAAGGCGAAGCAGAAACTGGACTGGCCGACCGAACCTGACTTCCTGATACCTGACGCGGCAATGGTGCATTTCCGGGAAGCAGTGACACGCGGTGCGCAAGACGAGGCTGCCTGGAACGAGCGCATGAGCGCCTACGCCAAGACGTTTCCAGAGATGGCAGCAGAGCTTCAGTACCGCCTGCGGGACGAATTGCCGCCGGGATGGGATGCCGACATCCCGGTATTTCCGGCCGACACCAAAGGGCTTGCGACACGCGAGGCATCCGGCAAGGTAATGAACGCCATTGCACCCAATCTGCCGGCGCTGACCGGCGGATCGGCCGACCTCGATCCATCGACGAAAACGGCCATGAAAGGCATGGGCGATTTCAATCCCCTGCCGCAAAAGAACACCGACCAACAGGGTTCCGACAGCGCCGGTTGGAGCTATGCCGGCCGCAACCTGCACTTCGGTATCCGCGAGCATGCGATGGGCGCCATCGTCAACGGGCTTGCGGCACACGGAGGCTTTGTTCCGTATGGCTCGACATTCCTGATCTTCTCCGACTACATGCGCCCATCGATTCGGCTGGCAGCATTGATGAGTCTGCACGTCGTGCACGTGTTCACGCACGACAGCATTGCCGTCGGGGAGGACGGTCCCACGCACCAGCCGGTGGAACAACTGGCGAGCCTGCGCGCGATCCCGAACCTCATCGTGATCCGCCCCGGCGACGCCAATGAAACTGCGGTCGCCTGGCGCGTCGCACTGGAAGCGCGCGACCGGCCGGTGCTATTGATACTGAGCAGGCAGGATATGCCCACACTCGACCGCAGCCGCTACGCAACGGCGGATGGACTGCGCCGTGGCGCCTATGTTCTGAGCGATGCACCAGACGGCAAACCGCAAGTGATCCTGATCGCTAGCGGTTCTGAAGTCGGCCTCATCGTGGCGGCGGCGGAACGCTTGCAACAGCAAGGCATTGCAGTGCGCTGTGTCTCGATGCCAAGCTGGGAGCTGTTCGAGGCTTTGCCGCAAGCCGAGCGCGATGCGGTGCTGCCGCCTGCAATCGGTGCAAGGCTCGCTGTCGAACTGGGTGTGGCGCAAGGATGGGAGCATTACGTCGGCGAGCGCGGCGACATGCTCGGTGTTGAACGTTTCGGCGCTTCCGCACCGGCCGCAACCGTGTTGCGCGAATACGGCTTTACCGTGGACAATGTTTGCGCACGGGCAAAAGTACTGCTGGGCAGATGAAATCAGTATTCAGGATCGGCTACGGACACGATCAGTCACCTCACACATGTGATGCCCGATTAGGCGGCAGGGTTTTCGAACGGGATGCGCTTATCTTTCTCCAAATCCGTCACATGAAAAAAATGACGACAGTGTTTACGCAGTCAATACAGCGACGTAAGGCTTCATGAATTCGGTGTGATCATCAACCGCATTTCCCAAGGAGATATATGAAAAGATTACTATTAACGACGTTGCTGATATTTTCCGCACTTCCGGCGTGCGCTGCCGATGTGGCCGGCATTTTCGGACAGGGAAGCACCCAATTTTCCTTGCTGGCCGGAAGCGGCAATGCTTTCAACAACAACTATTTCATTGTCGGTGCGGGCGCGAACTATTACGTGCTTGATGGAGTGGGTGTCGGCTTGTCTTACGAGAACTGGTCGGGCAGCAGCCCCGGTATCAACAAAATCTCGCCGTCCGTGCAATACGTTTTTTATCGGGCAACGTCGGTGCAGCCATATGTGGGCGGATTTTATCGTCATGCCATGATCTCCGGTCAGTCCGGCATCAATTCGGTCGGGGCTCGCGCTGGTGTCTATTTTTCTTCGGGCTCCAAAAGTTTGGTCGGCGTCGGACTGGCGTATGAATCCTACCTTAACTGCCAGACGTCAATTTACGGTTCGTGCAGCGAAATTTATCCCGAGGTCAGTTTTATTTTCGGATTTTGATGAGGCAGCTTGTGCGTCTTTGATGCTGGTGCAGAAGCCCGATTATTGAGATTTCCGTAATTGGTGACAACACACGAAACCTGTTATCTCGTCATTCCGGCGAAGGCCGGAATCCAGCGGGTTTATTCAACATGCTTTTAGCTTTTGTCCCGCGTTGCGGGAGTTTGTTTTCTGACTGGATTCCGGCCTTCGCCGGAATGACGATAGTTCACAATTTTTGTGTAATTAATTATGGAAAGATCAATAAATAGATAGTGCTTCGAACCGTGAGGACGACAACAGCGCTTGAAGAAGGCACGGCAAAGAATTTTTTGACTGTTGATGATTAACCTGATGAATGACTGGAGATTTCATGACGCATTTTTCAAATGATATTTACACTGAGCCTTCAAATATCGACGTTGATACACTGAAAAATCTTGGCCCTCTTCGCGGAATGGCAGGTATTTGGGAAGGCCGGCGGGGTTTGGATACCAAACCAAAGGCTGAGGGGCCGAAGAAACAAGTTTACGTCGAGCATATTGAGCTTCAACCCATTGATCCCCAGACCAACGGGCCGCAATTGTTATATGGCCTGCGATACCACACTCATGTTACAAAGCCCGATCAGGTCAAGACTTATCACGAGCAAGTAGGATACTGGTTATGGGAACCCGCCACGAACACTGTGATTCACAGCCTTACGATTCCGCGCGGTGAAATTGTTATGGCAGCAGGGAATGCAAGTGAAGACGCGAAAGAATTCGAGCTGATCGCAACGCATGACTCCACCAACTTTGGAATTCGCTCGGCTCCATTTCTTGACCATGCATTCAAGACGGTCGAATTCCGGATAAAAATATCCATCAATTCAGACGGCACCTGGTCTTACAACGAAGATACCGTCCTGATGATAAAAGGAAAGAACGATCTCTTTCATCATACCGATCAAAATACACTGACCAGGATAGCCGAACCTACGCCAAATCCATTGGCGCGATCATGATTGGCATTATCGGATGGCGTCCGTCCCGGGACAGTTTCTTTACAACCATCAACAGCGCGGACTCCACAGTCGAGGATACTCTTGGGTGTGAGTTCATTACTCAAGGGATAGCGGTTGTGGTGTGAAATATCCAGACTGAATGGCATATTGTTATTTCCCACCCGGTCATGTAGCGTCCGCAAAATAATTCAAACTTTCGATGTTCAGGAAAACAATGCTGGCACAAGACAAACTAAAAACCTATCTTTCCCTGACCTTGCTCGCATCAGCCGTTTGGTTGATGCACGGATTTATTCCGGCAATGCTGTGGGCTGTTGTTATCGGTATCGCAACCTGGCCTTTGCGCATAAAGGTCGCGCAAAAAACCAAACTTAACGACATGGGGGTTGCGGCCATCATGACCGTTGCTGTTGCCGTCTTGTTGTTCCTTCCGATTATCTATGCACTGATTCTCGTTGCCTCTGACCTGGGCGCATTGACCAGCTGGATCATGCAGATGCAGAAAACCGGGATAGCGGCACCTGACTGGCTGCACTTAATTCCAATAGTTGGCGACCGGGCATCCGGGTGGTGGGCGGCTAATCTAAGTGATCCGGCCGGCCTCTCTGTATTCCTGGGAAGTGCGGATAATTCATGGATAAGAGAAATTGCGCAGAACATAGGTGCGCAGGCGGCCCACCGCCTGTTCACGCTGGTATTTGCGATTGTGACGCTCTTTTTCCTGTACAAGAAGGGAGAGGGTTTATCAAGCAAAACACTTACGCTCCTTGAGAAATTGACTGGCGAAAGCGGCAAGCGTTATGGGCTGCAGGCAGCGACCGCGATCAGGGCTACGGTGAACGGCGTTGTGCTTGTCGGACTGGCAGAAGGATTGTTCATAGGCATGTCCTACTGGGTCGCAGGTGCTCCTCATGCGGCAATTCTGGGGGTGTCGACCGGCGCGCTGGCGATGATTCCTTTTGCTGCTCCCTTGATTTTTACAGGTGTATCCGTCGTCCTGATCTTGCAAGGGAAAATGGCTGCCGCGGTGAGTGTGTTTGTGTTCGGTTGGCTGGTACTGGCAATTGGCGACCATGTTTTGCGGCCAAAAATCATCGGCAATTCGGTCGAACTACCTTTTCTATGGGTGTTGTTCGGTATTCTTGGTGGTGTGGAAGTTTTCGGGCTGATTGGCTTGTTTATTGGCCCGGCACTCATGGCGCTGGTGGTGATGATGTGGAACGATATGACGGAAGTTGAAAGCCAATCAGCGTCCGTCTGATAACTGCAGGACGCAGGATTACTTTTTTTGCTCCGCTGATTTATAAACGGTTGAATCCGTTTTTTCTGCTTTTACGTTGCTGCGATTACGTAGCAATACCACAATACCGGCCATCACTAACCCGCCTGCCACGACGATAGCCAAAGCCAGCAACATTCCAAGACCGAGGCTCATAATTGTCTCCATTCAAATTTTGAATACCGGCTATCCAATCCGGTCATTTGCGATCCCGGAAAGCGGACGATCCTAATTTTTTCCGCAGGCGATTCTCCACAGTTCCATGTTAATGCTGTCAGGTTCAACAGGGCGCCAGTCAGAATCCGGGTATGACTCTCTAAAAACAATTTCGCCCTTGCCTTTTTTTTCAGAGTGATAAGAGATATACAGTAATCGCTGCAGCTCTTTCTTGCAGTCGTATTCCCTCTGCTCTTTATCCGACCAAGCCGTATTGTCACCCAGAGGCATGTGGGCCTCGCCATTGCCAAAGTAAACTGCCTTGGGCGACGCAAAATTTATTAAACTCCACATTGTGACCTTGTTGCCATCCGCATGAATGGTGGCCGGGTCGGCGAAGGCTGTTACGTTTGTATTGCTGCCGGCCTGAACCCACCCGGCAATCGCGGAGTTGCTTACCACAGCAAATAGCAGCACCAGAATTAATTTATTCATTGCTATCCCCCCGGTTGTTTCGCCCCCTGAGAATACCTGTGGCCGTCTGAATTGTTAAGAGCTGTCAGATGACTGTCACCGGGCACAGGATATCAGAATGCAGCTTTCTGCAACGGCTATGGCCGAACGCTGCCGGATCAATTGCTTGTCCCGGGTAGGTGCGGCGTTCTTTGGTGCATATTCCGGACACTCATGAGCACTTGTTCCGATTGGAGTTGAATAGGCATTCCGCTTTAATCTGATCACTCATACTTCTGATCATGAGCAGCGGAACCTGCAACCAGTTTCTTTTATCGGTAGCTCGCTGATATGGAGATAGTCTGCTTTTTGGCCAAAGCGGACCTGGTGAACAGCAGAACGTGAGTCTGCTTTGTCTGCCATAGCGGCCCCAAGGACTGCTGTCTGCACCGAAGCGATCATCAATCACCAAGAGATTGGCAATCTTCGGCAGTCAGTTCCTAACCAAACTGCGTCATTCGTGGGCGTCCGCTAGGCGGCAATCAACAATTAAACTCTAATGATCGATGTTGGCGTTACGAGTGAAGGCTTAAATCGTAGGAGCGTAGACATTTCACTAATAAAATTTAAGTTGGAAGTGCACAATCAATAACGCAAATGTGGATTCGATGACTTTCTTCCGTCGTGAGAGTTTGACACAGGCGGTCTTCGAGTTCGAGGGCGCTGTGGAGTTTTTTGCCGTCGAGAGGCGGCTTCATTCCTTTGCCGCCAAACCAGAAGACTAGATAAATACCATAACCTTCCGCGCCAGGATCGCGAATATACTTAGGAATCAATTGCTCGTGGATTGCACGCCAAAGGTCATCGTGTGTATCTTTTTTAATTTCGATGGGAACGTTGAATCCGTTGGCTCCACCAAATAACACCTTAATATCAGCACGTTTATCATCCGCGTAATTTCCTTCCCGTTCAGCATCAATTCCCAGCGAACTTAGCCGTGCTTTCAGGTCTGAAAGCAGTGCATCCCGACAGTCGTTTTCAGGTTTAGGCTTATTCAGAATCTTATTGCTTATGTCGTAGCTCCAGTACTGCCTGTAGTCATTGGTGCTGCCGTCCCGAATTTTTCGGGCGATGTCGCGAAGATGATCGAACGTCAGCGCGGCGAGGTCAGCGGCACTGGCGGGTTGGAGGTTTGCTAGCGTTCGACTGACTTCTTCGACACCTAGACGTCGGAATGTAGACTTGCGTCGGGCGATTCGCTGGTCATGCAATGCGCCACGCAAAGTGGTATGCCAATGCGTGAGGGACGAAAGTGCCAACAGACGTTCGAGCTCACGGCTTGCAGTTTCACTCGGACTGCCCCCAAGCTTGTTGATGAATGAACGCATCAGATCTGCAGTATTCATTGAGGTGCTGACCCAGTGAGTACCAACAGGTCGTTCGGGCGTGCAGCTAGGCAAGAGTAGTTCTATCAGACGCGCGAGTACTGTCTCTGGCAGAGCTGCATAAGGAAATCCACGTTCCCACCGATCATGCAGAAAAGCTGCCAAATGGCTTTTACGAGGCCTGCTCTTGCCTACGTACTGAAATAGTTTTGCTGCATAGGCGGCTGGATCAACAATCAATCCGCAAGCCAGCCAATAAACTCGCTGCGCGGCATCCATGCTCCCCAACTCAAGTTTGCGGTCAATGATTGAAGCAAGCCTCCTCTTGTCTAAGTAATTTAACGCCCCCTTTAACAACGGATCGAGCGCATGTCCCAATTGTTGCTTGCGCGCGCGCAAAGGAAAACCTTCCAGCATCAGCGGTAAAGCAATTCTGGCAACCTCGGAATAGACGTCGTTGTATGCCAATGGATAGAGTCCACTGACATGTTCATTTCCGGCACGCAGCTTGGGCAATGCATAAGCTACAAGCACCTCTGCGACTAATGCTGATCTTGTTCGAATTAGTGCATTTATCCACTCTGGGTTTTCTCCAACATCGTAAGTAAAGCGGAAAGCTAACAAGCGTGATAGAACGCTATCGTCGAGTCGCATCGCCTCCGTCGGGTTGTTCTGAAACAATTCGTCAATACCCACTAGGCAAGGTGTGCGGACATAGGGCATTTTCCCTTTTATATCTAACTCGACAATTTCGCTGACAGTCGGGAGGTCTTTACGGTCAAGGATATGACGAAAACCTGAATAGGCTGCTTCTACCAGGTCCTTGTCCCCATTCAAAAAATCCTCAAGGCGCTCGCGAGGTGTTTCACCCGTGGCTTCGTAAATCAATCCGTTATAGGCTTGTGCCAAGTCATGCAGAATTTGCGGATATGCATTGCCATTCCGAATGGCATTAAGATGTTTTCTGTAAAAGCCAACCCGTTCAACTTTTTGTTTTTTTTGCTCAGTATTCCATTCGTGGCTTTGTATGGCTTGTTCCTGTTGCCACTCACCAATTGGACAAGTTGTAAACCACTCCAGCCAGGGTTGGAATATTGGATATGCATTTACCCATGATTCGAGGAACTTTAGCGCAGGGTCCGTCAATTCTTGCTGTCCGCCATCACGTTTCAACATATAAACGGCTTCATAAAAAAAATACTGAGCCAACTCTTTAGAGGTTTCTAGAGCTGCTTTTTTCAGATACCATATCCCGATGTCGGAGGGCGGTGTGCCAGGCAGCCTCATGGCGCATCGACTCATGCAATACCGGACATTCTCCTGGTCGACACAGAGTGTGGCCCCGCGTTCGATTATCGCTTTGTATCGGTTGGGGCGTCCCGCAAGCCAATTAGCAATGCGTTCGGAATGCTCTCTTTCGAGCCGTGCATGTCCATATTCGTCGAGACCGATGCCGAGCCAATCGTAAAGACGTTCATCCGAAATGCTGTCGCCATGTGTTTCAAGTCCGCGAACCAATAGCTTCCCCAACATTCGGTTGAGTTGATGATGCTGCAACATCTTTCTCAGGTCAGCATGTTTTTGTATTAATTGATCCAACAGCAAAGGCAAATCACCAATAGCTGTTATTTCAGGAATCTCGTGAGTCCAGAGCATGAAATAATTGCCTATCAAACTTTCATTTTTGGGCTTATGGAGGTAATCCAATATTTTCGCAGGCGGAATATAAGTGGGATAAAGTTTACGCAAAAGAGCACCGAGTAATTCATCTTCTCGGTCTTCGACTGTGCCCTCACGAATATCTTCTGCAAGCTTCAGGAGTCTCGAACTGTTATCCTGCATGGCATGCATTAGCGCCTGTGCCGCATTGGTGCGAACCGCCGGCCAATAGCTAGCGTCTCGTGCGATGGTTTCCAGCGACTTAGATAATGAAGGCAGTGGATCACCATGACGTATGGCGTCGAGCACGCAGTCAAGCAGCGCTTGGTCGGCTTCCGCGCGCGAAGGCGAAATAAGAATTTCCCTAAATGCTGATTCCATGTCGGCTGTCCCCAGCGCACCAAAAGGCGGAGAAGTCCAGTCCTGTGAGCGAAACCACGGGTAGCGTAGCGCTTCGTTTTTCAATGCGTTCAGAACTAGCCGTTTGTCGTCCACAATGAAATTGCGCACATCGCCATAGAGCACTACCCCCAAAGGATCGCGTGCAATAAGATCTGACCGCCCTGTGCGGCAATGAACGGATAGCCATGCTGCAAACCCACGCAGGTCGGGCACCATACCACCGTCTTCTCCAGATATTAGAGCCAGTACGCGACCGAATGGTAAGCCACCATCTTCGATTCGTGCCGCCAAGTGGCGTGCGCCAAGATACTCGGCGACGCTGCGGTGTATTGGAACGCGTTGCTCTTCTTCGTCTTTCTGAAACAGATTTGTTTTCAGAGCAGGAAGCAAGGGTAATTTATACCCTGACAGCTCATTCCAGTAGTAGTGTTGATCGTCGCTTGCGTCTTTATCCAGAGCAAAGCCAGCAATCCCGGATAGCAGTTGAATGGCACACATGTAGCCAGCGGCATCCAGTAACGCCTCGGGGGAGTGATGTTTTTCGCGCTTGGCATCCCGATGTGCTCTGCTTTCCTCACGCACGAGCTGGTGACATGCCATTTCGTAAATTCCCTTGCGGCTTTTCGGCCATTTATTTCCGCCGACGGCTTCTACAAGCAGGTTCAAGGTTTGCGGGTTGTGCAGCAGGTCACCTAGTCTGTGTTCGCCAGCATTGCGTATAAACTCGTTAGGATCAGGTACGCTGTCTTTGTGACGTAGGATATCGATTACGTCGCTATTGCTGAGCGGGTCGAGGTGTAAGGCAACAACATCACCATTTGGCGATATGCGCTTGAGGGTTGCGCTGTCGCTTTCGCCCAGCCAGTCCGCCTCGCGGCAGGAAAGACGAAAGCGGGGGCAGCCTAACTCTCCCAGTCGTTTGCTCACTTGAGCAAGAGATGTCCAACCGTCTCCTTCGCCCGCACGCATCTCGTCCAGTGCGTCGATGAATAGAGTTTTTTCTGTATCTTCCGCTGTTGGCTCGAACGCGGCGAAGACGCGTGCCTTGATATATTTACCTCCTGATTCTTCCGCTTCCCGCTCGAATGCCGCGGTCTTGCCTGCACCTGGGTCGCCAAGCAGTACATAGGCAGGCAACTCCCTATAGGATTCCAACGGATGGGTCCCCTGCTCATCCTCATTGCCGGATTTGCGCGTACAGTTGCGCCGGACTAGATAAGGTTTTACTGTCTCGCTCAAAGCCAGTGCTCCGCCGGGTAGGAGAGAAATTCCACCAGTGGGATGCCACCTTCGCCAACTAGTAGTTTCCGGCATTTGCCGAAGTTTTCTTCAAATACATCGAGTCCGCTGGCATGACCTGAAGAAGGTCCACTTTTTACTTCGATAGCGGTCAGTTTATTGCCGCGTTCGATTACAAAATCGACCTCGTGGCGGCTGTCGCGCCAGTAATATTGCTGACAATCCGGGTAACCAGTGTTGTGCAAATGCGCTCCGACCGCGCTTTCCACCAAACGCCCCCAATAGCTGCGGTCGGCTTTAGCTTCTGCCTTGGTGTATCCCGATCCCGCAGACATCAAGGAAGTGTTGAGCACGTTAAGTTTAGGTACGGATGCACGCCGCCGATGCTGTTGCCCGGCGTATTTCTGCAACCCCTGAATCATTCCGGCATTGCCCAGTAAGTCCAAATAATGGGCGAGTGTCACCGTGTTGCCTGCATCCTGCAATTGCCCGAGCATTTTGGTGTAGGACAGAAGCTGCCCAGAATATTTGCAACCTAAGTGGAATAGTTGTTTGAGCAGCGCTGGTTTATCGACCCGCGTCATCATCAGGATATCTCTCTCAATGCTCGGCTCAATCAATCCATCGCGCACATAGTTACGCCAGCGGGGCTCATCACGAATATATGCAGCACTTCCGGGGTAGCCGCCGAAATAGATATATTCATCAAGGTCGTAGTCGAATGCTTCATGCATTTCAGAGAACGACCAGTGCGTGACGCGTATCAGGTCAAAGCGTCCAGTTAGACTTTCTGTCATGCCTTTTTGCATCAGTAAGGGCGAAGAGCCGAGTAGAACTACATGCAGCCGCAACTCTTCGGCCCGATCTGCATCCCATAAGCCTTTGACTGCCTCAGACCAGCGGGGAATTTTCTGAATTTCGTCGAGAACCAGAATGTGTCCATTCGTTGATTCCCGCGCAGCTGCACGCGCACGTTGCCATTGTTCTACCAGCCATGTTGTATCTCTTGGTCTTGCATCACGGTCATATGCAATGTCTTCTACTGATGAGAGGCCATAGCCGCGAGGCGCATCAGGTTGGTCTACCGGAACGAAGTGGTAATCGCTACGACCGAACTGTGAAAGAGCATCATGCACCAACGTGGTCTTGCCAACCTGACGTGGCCCAGCCACGAAGATTAATAATCGCGGAGTTTCGGAAAGCCTATTAAGAAGAGTACTAACTTCTTGGCGTTGATAGGGTTGGGCTGGCATAATTATTCTACTGAGTAAAATTACTCAGTAGAATAATCCTCAAACTAGATAAACTCAAGAGAAATGGAGGCTATAACTCAGAATCTGTGTATCGTGGAACAGCCATCCCGACGACGCGCCCGCACTTTCTGCTTTTGCCAAGGCCCGGTCATCGGCTAAGCCGACAATTGAAGATCAAACAGCTTTAGCTAGAAATACGGCAAAGCCTGCCATAGCAAGCAGGAACCCCCACTTTACTTGCTGGCTCTCCGGAATGCCTCCTGTGACACGATTTGCAAAAATCTCACAGTTGTTAGATACCAAATCGTAAGCTGATGGCTGGCTAATCTCTTGATGAACTCTAGAGAATGTTGCCTGTCGTTCTGACATAGGTACTTTGCGAATTTCCTTAACCTGCTTGCCAGCGGCAAACTCTTGATATGTTACATAGTGAGGCCCTTTGTCACCTGTTGTGTGAGCCACCATTCCATTTGGGAGAAGCACTCCCCAATGTTCACCTACCCCATTTAGTTTCGGACGTGCGATTACTGCAATCTGAGATGTGAATGAGTTCAAATAAGAAGACAGTGAGTTCATTTGTTATTACTTCCTTGAGAGTAACCAAACAAGCGCAGCAATGACGCCCGCGCCAACCAATAGATTTTTAACTTCAGTCTGCGCCTGAGCCGCCTGTTGTTCTGCCTTCAGCTTAAACTGTGCCATCAATGACGCCTGATATGCGGAAGGCACAGCAACCCCCCGCTCCCACTTGCTGATAGTCATAACATGAGCATCAAACAAGCGAGCAAAGTCAGTTTGGGTCAAACCTAGGGATTTTCGTATAGCAACAATCTCTTCTGGCCTCATTGTACTAAGTTAAATGATAAGTCTACGTATAAGTTTAAACTTATATATAGACTGTGTCAAGAGGCGCTATAGGAAGATTCATTAGGTTGGTTTGAGGGGGAGTGTGTCCGGAAAATTGTGTAAAGCAGCCCATATCACCCTTTGGCCCAAAGGACTGCTTTGGCCGATAACCGGCCAGTTGCAATTATCTAGCTGATCGGCAAATCAGGGGGCATTACGTCTGGGATGTACTCAGAGGCTGCCGACTGCGCAACAGGACTGGACTTGGTGCGCATGTCGTTGGATTAGCCGATCAGGATTACCGGAATACGCATTTGGTTCGGAACCGCACAGATACAAACCGCAATGACGCGTAATTTGTGCATCTGCAACTCTATTCACGGTGCACAGCTATGAACCCGATTACATCATTCCTGGTTTTTGTGTGTTTTGTCGCGGGTCTTGCCATGACGCAATGGGTGAGCAACTATCTTGCGCTGGTGTTTTTCGGTGCCGCCATCTTCATTGCGCTGGCACTGAAGATGGCCAATGCCTGGGAGAAGTTTGTCATTCTGAGAATGGGCAAGTTGCAAAGCGTCAAAGGTCCCGGCTTGTTCGTCATCATTCCGGTCATCGACAATGTAATCGCGGTCATCGACGGACGCATTCAGACGACAGCCTTCAACGCCGAGCAGGCGCTGACCAGAGACACGGTTCCGGTCAACGTTGACGCAATCATTTTCTGGCATGTGCACGATGCCGAAAAAGCGGCGTTGGCCATCACCAATTATCGCGAGGCCATTGACCGGGTTGCGCAAACCTCGCTGCGCGAGATGATCGGTTCGTCGATGCTGGCCGCATTGCTGTCCGACCGCAAAGAAGCCGACGAACAATTGAAGGACGAGATCGCCAAGAAGACTTCACCGTGGGGTATATCGGTGAGCTCGGTAGAGATTCGCGATGTTGCCATTCCGGAAGCCCTGCAGGATGCCATGTCGCGCCAGGCTCAGGCTGAACGCGAGAAGCAGGCGCGTGTGATTCTCGGTTCCGCCGAAGCGGCAATCGCAGGCAAGTTTGTCGAGGCCGCCGATATATATGCCGGTCATCCCGCGGCACTCCAGCTTCGGGCCATGAATATCATTTACGAGACAACGAAAGAAAGAGGGGCAACGATCCTGATTCCAAGCTCCATGGTCGATAGCCTGAACCCTTCCGTAACCGGTCTTGCACTTTCTCTCGCAACCAAACAAATGCCGGATGCAGGGGCTGCTTCGCCCCAGTCCGCGGCCTGAACATCGGGCGGGAAGGCGCAAACGATTAACCGGATACCGTTCAAAACCAGGTCGGGTCGCATGAAAGAAGAATATGCAAAAAAATGCGCGCATGAATAAAGCCGAACGCCCGCTTGATGATTACTCGGCCAAGGTTTGTGAACGCACCGAAATCCGGAGAGGGGTTCCCTTGCCGCTGGGAACGCATGAATCCGAGGGCGGCGTTAACTTTGCCCTATTCAGCCGTCACGCCACCCGTATCCGTCTGGAATTGTTCGATCAACCGGCGGATGCAAAGGCGTCCAGAGTCGTTGATTTCGATCCGGCCCGCAACCGCACGGGTGAGGTGTGGCACGTATGGGTCAAAGGGATACGTCCCGGGCAACTTTATGCTTACCGGGTAGACGGCCCGTACCAACCCGAAGCCGGGCACCGCTTCAATTTCAACAAGCTGCTGCTCGATCCGCTTGCGACAGCAATCTCGCCATTGCCCGATTGGGATTTTGGCCCGGCTCGCGGATATGAGCAGTCTGATCCGGAGAGGGCTCCTTCGAAACTGGACGATGCCGGAGCCATGCCGAAATGTGTGTTCACTCATGGACATTTCAACTGGTATGACGATCACCCGCTCCACCATCCCTGGTCGGATACCGTGATCTATGAAGTGCATGTTCGCGGTTTCACCCGCCACGCCAGTTCGGGCGTGGAACATCGCGGTACCTACCGCGGCCTCATGGAAAAGATCCCCTACCTGAAAGAATTGGGGATCACGGCTGTGGAATTGATGCCGGTGCACGAGTTCAATGAACACCAGGTTTCCGGCACCAACCCGCAAACCGGCAAGCCACTCGGAAATTACTGGGGCTACGATCCCGTGGCGTTCTTTGCGCCGAAAGCATCCTATAGCAGTGCGGGCGGACTGGGCCAGCAAAAGCTGGAGTTCAAGGAAATGGTCGGCGCACTCCATCAAGCCGGTATCGAAGTGATCCTGGATGTCGTGTTCAACCACACGGCAGAGGGAAACGAGTTGGGTCCGACCTTGTGTTTTCGCGGGATCGACAACGCAATTTTCTACATGCTGGAATCTGACAAAATTCACTACAAGAATTACTCGGGTACCGGCAATACTATCAATACCAACCATCCCGTGCTGCGGAGCCACATCATGGGGGCATTGCGCTACTGGGTGGTGGAGATGCACGTGGACGGTTTTCGCTTTGACCTGGCGTCGATACTGGGCCGCGACGGCAACGGCAAGCTGCTCGCCAATGCTCCTCTGCTGGAACGGATTGCCGAAGACCCGATCCTGAGAGACGTAAAAATCATCGCCGAGGCATGGGATGCCGCCGGTGCATATGAAGTGGGCAGCTTTTCGGAACAGCGCTGGGCGGAATGGAACGGTCGTTTCCGGGACGATGTGCGGCGGTTTTGGCGCGGGGACGAGGGCATGCTCGGCTTGTTTGCTAGCCGCATTTGTGGCAGTGCCGACATCTACGCCAAGTCGGGCAAGGGACCGGACAACAGCATCAATTTCGTCACCTGCCACGACGGCTTCACCTTGAACGATCTGGTGAGTTATCGCGACAAGCACAACGAGGCCAACGGTGAAAACAACCATGACGGCACAAACGATAACTTGAGCGATAACGGCGGCGCGGAAGGAGTAACGGCGGACGCCGGCATCGAGGCATCGCGCAAAGGCCAGATCAAGAACTTCCTGCTGACGCTGCTGGTCTCGCGCGGTGTGCCGATGCTGTTGGGTGGGGATGAATTCCGCCGTACCCAGGGCGGCAACAACAATGCCTACTGTCAGGACAACGAAACCAGCTGGCATGACTGGCACTATCTGGAAACGCACCGGGAGATTTTTCGTTTCGCGAGCGGCATGATCGCCTTTCGTCGCGCCCATCCGGTTCTGAGCAAGGAACAATTCTATGCGGACGCCGACATAAACTGGTTCGGCGCGCAAGGCGGATTGCCCGACTGGACCGACCCGAAAGCAAAGCAGTTTGCCTGTCTGATTCATGAGGATGAGCAGCGCGCTCTTTACCTGATGTTCAATGCAGCCAACGTTGCGAGCGATTTTTCATTGCCGCCCGCAGCGCAATCTACCCGGTGGCATCTGGCAATCGATACCTCGCACCCAATACCGCAGGACATGTTTGCCGCGGGTGAAGAACCGCTTCTGGATTACCCGCAAACCTACCTGCTGGCCCCCCGATCCAGCGCGATACTTGTGACACGAAAAAAATAGCATGCCAACGACACTCGATAAACCCGAAGACGGGCCGAAGCCCCCGATGCCGGCAACGGCCAAAGCGCCCGAGATCGCTTCTGCATCGGTTCCCGACACGCTTGCGACGCTGAAGGTCGATCCCGACAAGGGACTCACGTCCGCCGAAGTGGAAAACCGGCGCAAAGAGAATGGCTACAACGAAGTGGCCCTGCAAAAGGCACACCCGGTACGCAAATTCCTCGGGAAATTCTGGGGCATGTCGGCGTGGATGCTGGAGTTGATCATGGTTCTGTCGGCCTTCCTGCACAAGTACTCCGATCTCGCCGTGGTGAGCGCCCTGCTGGTCATCAATGCGGTGCTGAGTTTCGTGCAGGAGCAGCGCGCAGCGGGTGTCGTCGAAACCCTGCGGCGGCGCTTGCAAATCAGTTCGCGCGTGTTGCGCGACGCGAATTGGCAGGTCGTTCCGGCGCGGGAACTGGTTCCCGGCGATATCGTCCGCGTGCGCGCCGGTGACGTTATTCCCGCCGATGTGAGACTGCTCACCGGAACAGTGAGTGTCGACCAGTCCGCTCTCACCGGAGAGTCCAAGGATGCGGACAAGGCATACGGCGATGTGCTTTCGTCCGGGTCCGTCGTTCGCCGGGGCGAATGCAATGGCGTGGTCATCCTTACCGGTGCGAAGACCTACTTCGGCCGCACCACCGAACTCGTGCAAACGGCACGTCCGAAGCTCCACATCGATGCCGTGGTGGCCAAGATCGTGCGCTGGCTTTTTGTCGTCGTCGGTGTGTTGCTCGCCGTGGTGGTCGTCATGTCTCTCACGCGCGGCACGCCGTTCATCGAGATGATTCCGCTCGTGCTCATCCTGTTCATGAGTGCCATACCGCTGTCCCTTCCCGTCATGTTCACGGTTGCCATGGCCGTGGGCTCTAAGGAGCTGGCGAAACGCGGCGTGCTGGTCACCCGCCTCAGTGCCGCGGAGGATGCGGCGACCATGGACGTGCTGTGCGTGGACAAGACCGGCACCATCACGATGAACCAGCTGGCCGTCACCGGCGTGATTCCGCTGGCACAGGCGACGGAGAACGACGTGCTGGTTGCCGGCGCGCTTGCATCGCAGGAATCCAACCAGGACCCGATCGACCTCGCCTTCCTGGCGGCGGCCAAGGAGCGGCATATTTTTGACGGCAAGCCTGCGTTCAATTCCGTCTCCTTTACACCGTTCGATGCGAAGAACCGGCGTACCGAAGCCGTGATCGAGCAGAACGGCCAGCGGCTGCGCGTGATGAAGGGCGCCGTGCGCACCGTCGCCGAGGCCTGCGGCCTCCAGCCTGCAGAGATCGACGGGCTGGAGGCACGGGTGGCCGAATCGGCGCTGAAGGGCTATCGCACTCTGGCGGTGGCGCGCGGCGGAGAGTCCGGTGCGGTCACTTTGCTCGGACTGGTGACACTGTATGACCCGCCCCGCGCCGACGCCAGACAGTTGATCGCCGAGCTGCGCGGCCTTGGCGTTCAGGTGAAGATGCTGACCGGCGATGCGCTTGCGGTCGCAAGCGAGATCGCACGCGGCGTGAGTTTGCCCAATATCCGGCGCATGGCCGACCTGAAGTCTGCTGCCAGCGCGGGCAGTAATGACGCGGTCGACTTGCTGGCGGGCGCCGATGGCCTGGCCGAGGTGTTCCCGGAGGATAAATATACGGTCGTGAAGCATCTGCAGGCAGCGGGGCATGTGACCGGCATGACGGGCGACGGCGTCAACGATGCGCCCGCGCTGCGCCAGGCTGAAGTGGGCATCGCCGTCAACACCGCGACCGATGTGGCCAAGGGCGCCGCGAGTGTCGTCCTGACCGACGCGGGACTGGAAAATATCGTAGCGCTGGTCGAGCAGGGGCGGACGATCTATCAGCGCATCCTGACCTATATCGTCAACAAGATCAGCCGGACGATATTGAAAACGGGCTTCGTGGCCATCGCATTCGTTGTGACCGGCAAGTTCGCGATGTCTGCCTTTGCCATGCTGTTGCTCGTGTTCATAACCGACTTCGCAAAGATCTCGCTGGCGACAGACAACGTTCGGCCTTCGAAGAGACCAGAGACGTGGAACATCGGTTACCTCATTTCCGTTGCTGCGGTGTTGGGCACCCTGATGGTCGCCGAAGCGCTTCTGGCGTTGTGGTTCGGCTGGTCGAGACTCGGCCTCGGCAGCAATGAAAATGCACTCTACACTTTCAGTTTCCTGACGCTGCTCTACTTTGCCGCACTGTCCATTGTGTCTGCGCGCGAACGCCGCTGGTTCTGGATGACGATGCCGAGCAAACTGGTCGTAGCTGCTGTCGTTGCAGAAACGCTCATCGGCACGTCCCTGATGTTCGTTGGCCTGCCGGGTCTCGCACCCATGCCCTGGTGGGAGGCACTATCGATCTTCGGCTACGCGGCATTCTCGTGCCTGGTCGTGAACGAAGTTGTGAAGGTCGTGCTCATCAAATGGCGCCGCCCCGCAAGGGGTGCCGGGACGCCGGCCGATCTGCGGTCGCAGATCGCCACCAGGGCCTATGAACTCTATGAACATCACGGCCGCAGCGATGGTCATGCGGATCAGGATTGGCTACAGGCGGAAAGTGAAATTCGAAAAGAAGATCCCGCCAAATGAACATGAAAACGGATTCGGGGGAATGTCGGGTTGAAAGCACGCGAACAGGCATTCGCCGGGAAAGAGAGCATCATGGAAGTTGCACACCGGTTCCATGATGCATCGTACCGATATTGAACCAAGCTGCATGCAAGCAGTCAGGCGATCATGACGAGAAGAAAAACAGGTGATGAAATGAGCAGCAAGCATGGCCGTACAACCCCAGCCGATGCATTGGTGATCTTCGGTGTGACCGGTGATCTCGCACACAAGATGATCTTTCCCGCGCTGTACGCGATGGCGAAACGCGGTGTTCTCAATGTGCCCGTGGTGGGCGTTGCCTCCTCGAAATTGACCATGGGGCAACTGCGCAAACGGGTGAGGGACAGCATCAGGCAAGCGGGCAAGATCGATGATCGGGCCGCGCTCGACCATCTTTTTTCCAAACTTCAATATGTGTCCGGAAACTACAACGATCCGGACACGTTCAGCGCACTCAAACAAAAGTTGGGCGGTGTGCGGCGACCGGCGCACTACCTCGCCATCCCGCCCGCACTGTTCGCCACCGTCATCGAAAGTCTCGGCGCATCGGGTCTGGCCGACCAGGCGCGCGTCATCGTGGAAAAACCGTTCGGACGCGACCTGGCTTCCGCGCGCGAACTCAATCGCATCGCGCTGTCGGTGTTCGAGGAAGATTCGATCTTTCGTATCGACCACTATCTCGGGAAAGAGGCGATCATGAATATCCTCTATTTCCGTTTTGCCAATTCCTTCCTCGAGCCGATCTGGAATCGCGACTGCGTGGCAAGCGTGCAGGTCACGCTGTCCGAGGATTTCGGCGTGAAGGGACGCGGTGCGTTTTACGAAAGTGCCGGTTGCCTGCGCGATGTCATCCAGAACCACCTGTTTCAGATTGTCGCGCTGCTGGCCATGGAGCCGCCCGCGTATCAGGGCTTCGGTGCCGTCCACAACGAGAAGGCCAAGGTGTTCCAGGCCATGCGCCCTCTGGTGCCCGACGACGTGGTGTGCGGCCAGTACACCGGTTATCGCAAGGAGCCGGGGGTGGCAAAGAGATCGGAAGTCGAGACATTCTGCGCCCTGCGCTTGTTCATCGATTCCTGGCGCTGGGCGGGGGTGCCGTGGTATTTGCGTTCCGGCAAATGCCTGGCGACGACCGCAGCCGAAGTGCTGGTTGAGCTGAAGCCGCCTCCGCAAAGACTGTTCGACGATTCGGACCCGGCAGGTGGGCGGGCCAATTATTTGCGCTTCCGCCTTTCTCCCGATTCCGCTGTCGCGCTTGCCGCACGCGTCAAGCGCACAGGCAAGGAATTCGTTGGCGACCAGCGCGAGTTGTTTTTGCTGGATGAACATCCGGGAGCGGAGCTGCCCTACGAGCGGTTGCTGAGCGATGCCATGGCTGGCGACGGCGCGCTCTTTACGCGCGAGGATGCGGTGGAAGCCGCATGGGCTGTGGTCGACCCGGTTCTCGATGCGCCTCGCCGGATTCACCCCTACAAGCCCGGTGGCTGGGGGCCGAAGCAGGCCGATGTGCTGATTGCGGCAGACGGCAGCTGGCACAATCCTGTGCCGGAGAAGGGGGCGTCATAGCCCGGTAAAGCCTTTGGTGGCCGATCGTCATCAACCCGTGCTCAACGAGCAGCAAGACATCATTCCGCTGCACTGAGGTCTGGCAAGTAACTGTCAATAACTGACCAAACCTCGTCATTTACCCTTGATTGCCCATTACTATAATAATGTTATTGCAGATATGAATTTAATTTATTCAATAGCTTAGAAAGCTGGTGCGGATATTGCTGTCTAGGACAACAATTCATTCTCACATTGGACACAGATGATGCGACAGAACAATCAAGGCGGAGCCACTTTGTTTGAAATTACCTCTGCTATAGCGATCGTGTTGCTGCTGATTACTATCTTATTGATAGGTCAGAAAGTCACCCTCAACATACAAGTGAATCGTCTGGAGCGCGATTTCAATAGCATTCAGGCAACTATCTTTGATGCTCATAACAGGTTGCGTCCGATGAAAATTATTTCTCATGATGCACCTTCCAATTTGCTGGTTTCAACCGCGGATAGCAATAACAGCAACTGGAATGCGATTATCGACGGGAGCTGGAACTCGACATCGGGAGACACTTTTAATGTCTGGCAAAACGTTCAGGTAGCAGGATTGCCTCAAGGTTCGACGAACAAGAATTTAAAAGCTTATGTTCCACTCAAACCCTCCGGCAGCGTCATTGACATTTCCGAAGCTTCCAGCGCCCCCATCGCAGAGCTAAAAGGAAATTACATAATCTGTTCGAGCAACATCGACGGTAGTCTCGTCAAACAACTCGACCTGGTAATTGACGACGGAAATACGGCTTCTGGCTCCATGATGGTGTCCAATACAATTGGTGGCGCAGCTATTACCACTTACGGCATCGTTAATGGCAATACTTATACGGTTTGCATGGGAGTTTGAAGAATCTCCATGATGAGATTTGAAGCTGCCTTTGGAGGATTGCGCTCCGGGAAGTTATTAGGTCTGCGTGATGGAAAACTTTCGTAACCGATCGCCGATATCGGGAAGCTCGCAAGGCCGCTTCGACTATTGATCCGGCACGCAGTATCCAAGAATCCGTTCGCATTGAGCTTGTCGAAATGTGAATGGATTCCTGTGCTTCGACAGGCTCAGCACGAACGGCAATGAGGTTAAAAACGTGCCGGATCAATAGTGAGTGAGTTCGCCAATGTCCGGATTGCGGGTGATATGCCTGTGGTGGAGGTGATCAGGATCGAACTGACGACCTTCTGATTGCGAACCAGACGCTCTCCCAACTGAGCTACACCCCCACGGCAGGCGAATCCTAAAGGCAAACCGCCCGTTTGGAAAGAGTTTGACGGAAAGACTCGGGAAGGTTCCTAATTTAGCGAATTCCTGCAATAATCCCCGCACGAAACAATATTACCGATTATTAGCGAATCAGGATAAATGATGGCATTGACACAAGATGATTTGAAACGCGCGGTCGCCCAGGCGGCAATCGCTTATGTACCGAATGATTGCATTGTGGGCGTGGGCACGGGTTCCACCGCCAATTTCTTCATTGACGAGCTGGCCAAGATCAAAAACAGGATACGCGGTGCGGTCGCCAGTTCTGAGGCCTCTACCAAGCGCCTGCAAGGACACGGCATCGAAGTGCTGTCCCTGAACGAGGCGGGCGAGTTGCCGGTGTATGTGGACGGTGCGGACGAGATCACCAAACACATGCACATGCTCAAGGGCGGCGGCGGGGCACTGACGCGCGAGAAGATCGTGGCGGCGGCCAGCAAGAAGTTCATCTGCGTGTGCGATGCCTCCAAGCTGGTGGACGTGCTGGGCAAGTTCCCGCTACCTATCGAGGTGATTCCCATGGCACGCAGTTATATTGCACGCGAGCTGATCAAACTGGGCGGGCAGCCGCAATTGCGCGAGGGTTTCACCACCGATAACGGCAATGTCATCCTGGATGTCCACAACTTGCAGATCATGAACCCGGTGGAACTGGAAACCACATTGAACCAAATGGCCGGCGTGGTGACCAACGGATTGTTCGCGCGTCGTGCGGCGGATGTGTTGCTGCTTGGCACGCCGGACGGTGTCAAGACGCTTACTGTGTAACAAAACCTTAACCGCACGCCCGTAGCATCCATCATTTGCAGCAATTTTTAAGGAATTATCATGGTCGGTAGCGAACATACCTCGAAACAATTCGACGCGGAACTGGAAGCGGTTCGCGCCCGGGTGTTGCAGATGGGGGGGCTGGTGGAAAGCCAGATCCGCTTGGCGGTCGAGTCTCTGCTTTCCGGCGATGTGGGCTTGATGAACCGTGTGATTGAAGACGATCATCGCGTGAACGCGATGGAAGTCGAGATTGATGAAAGCTGCAACCGCATTCTGGTGCGTCGCCAGCCTGCGGCGGGCGATTTGCGCATGATAACGACCGTGATCAAGACCATCACTGATCTGGAGCGTATCGGTGATGAAGCCGAGAAAATCGCACGCATGGCCAAGTTGCTGTCCCAGAAAGAACGTCTGCACCTGCCCCGTTACAACGAGATCAAGCATGCTTCTGATATCGCGCTGGACATGCTGCGCAAGTCGCTGGATGCATTTGCGCGCCTCGATCTTTCCACAGCGGCCCAAGTGGTGCGCCAGGACGAGTTGGTGGACGAGGAGTTCCGCGCCATCATGCGCTATCTCATTACCTTCATGATGGAAGACCCGCGCACGATCTCCACTTCACTGGAGATTCTGTTCGTGGCCAAGGCTATCGAGCGTATCGGAGACCACGCCAAGAACATGTCCGAATACGTGGTGTACATGGTCAAAGGCCGCGATGTGCGCCACGTGACCGTGGAAGAGATCGAACGCGAAGTACTCGAATAAACGCCCGTGCAACAGCCAATACTTGCCGCAGTCGACCTCGGCTCAAATAGTTTTCGCCTGCAAATCGCCCGTGTGGAGAATGACCAGCTTTATATGCTGGATGGCTTGCGCGAAGCCGTGCGTCTGGCCGCCGGCATAACGGAAGACAAGCGTCTCGACAAACCGGCGCAGCAACGCGCGCTTTCCTGCCTGCAGAAATTCGGCGAGCGGTTGCGCGGCCTGCCGCGCGAAGCGGTGCGTGCGGTAGGCACCAATTCCTTGCGCGTCGCCAAGAACGCTCCCGAATTTTTGCAACAGGCAGAGGCGGCGCTCGGCTTTCCCATCGACGTCATCGCCGGGCGTGAAGAGGCACGACTGATCTACCTTGGCGTGGCGCGTACCCTGCTGCAAACGGCAGGCAAGCGGCTGGTGATGGACATTGGCGGCGGTTCCACCGAATTCATCATTGGCAACGGCCTGCAGCCGCTCAAACTTGAAAGCCTGTACATGGGCTGTGTCAGCTACAGCGTGCGCTTTTTTCCTGACGGCAAGATCAACAAATCCAATCTCAAGCAGGCGGAACTGGCTGCGCGCAGCGAAGTGCAGGCCATCGCTTCCGAATTTTCCAAAGGTCACTGGAACGTTGCGTTCGGTTCTTCGGGCAGTGCGCGGGTGCTGTGTGACATTCTCGAACAAAACGGCTATAGCGCGGGCGGCCTCACGCTCGACGGGCTGGAGCAGTTGCGAGTTCAGTTGCTCAAGGCGGGCGACGTAAACAAACTCGATTTGCCCGGACTCAAACCGGATCGCATCTCGGTATTGGCCGGCGGCTACGCCATCATGTACGCGGCCTTTTGCGAACTCGGCATCGAGCACATGCAGCCCGCGATCGGTGCATTGCGCGAAGGTGTGCTTTACGACCTGCTGGGGCGCTTCCATCACAACGACATGCGCGAAGTCACCATGCAACAGTTCATGCGCCGCTACCATGTCGATGTGCGCCAGGCAATGCGGGTGGCGCATCTTGCAGACTTTCTGGCGAAGCAATTTTTGGAAGGCCGGTTGAGCGACGAAGAATTGCACCTGCTCAACTGGGCGGCGAACCTGCATGAGATCGGCATCAGCGTCGCGCATAGCGGTTACCACAAACACACCGCCTATATTCTTGCCAACGCCGATATGCCGGGTTTCTCGAAAACCGAACAAAGTCATTTGAGCCTGTTGACGCTGGCACATCGCGGCGGCCTGGAAAAATTGCGCGGCAAGCTGGACACGCAGGAGATATTGGCCGAGGCGATGGCGCTGCGTCTGGCGGCGCTCATCTATCGCAACCGCGGGGACGTCGATTTGCCCGCAATGCGGGGGCGGTTCAGCGGTACCAAATTTCACCTCGTCCTCGCCCCGGGCTGGCTGGTGCAGAATCCGCTCACCGAAGCTGCACTGCTGGAAGAAATGAGGCAATGGAAAGTGCTGGGCGTGAGCATGCAAGTCGTTGAGGGATGAGTCAGCATTAATCCGCAGCTGAATCTCAGTAATCGTATCGGGGGATAAATGAAACAACTTAAAGCCATATTGATCGGTTTGGTGATCGGTGTATTCATCGGCATGGCATTGGGCATCAATATAGGTCGCGACAGACCGCTGTTCTCCAATCCGTTCGCAAAAGAGTCTCTGGTTGACCGGGCCAAACAGCTGGGCAGCGAGACGCTGGAAAAGAGCGGCAAGGCATTGGAAAAGACGGGACAGGCACTGCAAGACAAAGCCAGGTAATCCGGCCCCCGCTCCGTGATAGACTTCGCCCCGAAGCTGGCTAGACAGTCGCTGCACACTTTATGCTGTGTAGAGGAAAGTCCGGGCTCCATAGAGCAGGATGCCGGTTAACGACCGGACGCCGTGAGGCGATGGAAAGTGCCACAGAAAATACACCGCCGATGGCCCGACTTTGCCGTTCGCAAGAACGGCAAAGTCTTCTCAAGAAGAGCAGTGGTGAAAGCTGCTGCGATGATTGAGAGGGGATCAGGTAAGGTTGAAATGGCGAGGTAAGAGCTCACCGCACTGGTGGCAACATCAGTGGCAGGGTAAACCCCATCTGGAGCAAGACCAAATAGGCAAGCTATGACGTGGCTCGCGTCGCTTGCGGGTAGGTTGCTTGAGCGTCAGGTAACGAAACGCCTAGAGGAATGACTGTCCACGACAGAACCCGGCTTACCGGCTGGCTTCACCTCTTTTGTAGTCAAGTTGCGCTTCGATAAATTCGAGGCTTCAATCGAGGGCAATGCACTAAACATCCAGCCTTCATCACTATTGATCCGGCACGCTTTGAATTTCACTGCCGCTCGTGCTGATTCCATTTCTCAATCAATAGTGAATCGGGGCATTCCCTCTCCCGCAGGCGGGAGAAGGGAGTAAATTCAAGCATTGAAATAGAATTGGAATGAGTTTGTCGAAGCACAAGAATCCATTCAAATTTCGACAAGGCCTTTAGTGCATCGTCGAAGGGGCAATCTGACCGGATTTCTGGATAATGAGTGCGGGTCAGTTTTTTAGACCCTCGGCGCTCACCTGATTCTTATGCCTCGCCGGGAGCGGCTCTCATCCCGACATCTCCTGAAGCATTATTCAACGCGGCAACAGTCGGTGTTATCCATATCTGCGTGCGGCAATTGATCACGTGCACCTTCATTCCCCGATTATTTTTGGGTAAGGCCAGCCTGAAGTTATAGCGAAGTATCTAGGCCGTTTGGCATATTGACTGGGTTGGAGTGGCCGGATAGGGTAGGGTAACAGTCACTTACTCAGACGATAGCATGAGAGCAGACATCGGTTCTGTTGAGTCCTTGATGGGCGCAAAGGGCAGGAAGAAGCAAGTTGCGGCGACACTCGAAAAACATTCGAGCACCTTTAAGTTGTTTGCAATATTGACTTGCCAGTTAAAAAGCGCGAAAGCCGTTGTGTTCCACTCTTCCGACCGGTGCAACCCAAAATATCACTTTATCCCAATCCATCTTTATTCATTTATCGGCGGGAAGTTATGATCAGAGAAATTGCTCCAAAGAGTTCTTTCATGAGGGTTTGGGGACTCTTTGCAATTCTCTGCCTTGGTGCATGCGGAGGTGGAACTAGCGTTGGAAGTGCCACTGCTACTCCACCAACCGGCCCTGTAGCAACTGGCAGTACACCAATTGGCAATCCGCCAAATCTCACCCCGCCATTAACAGATTCGTTCACGGCCACAACATCCCGCACCACCGGCGTTGCCCCCTTGTCGGTGTTCTTTGATGCCACCGCGACCACCTCAGCGCTCACCACCAAGCCATTCCATAAGCTTCAGTACACATGGAATTTCGGGGATCCGACTGGCAGTCCAGTCAGCGGTACTACATGGGCTAATGGCGCTGCGCCTGGGGTGTCGAGCAGAAATGCCGCTACAGGCGCAGTGGCCGGACATGTGTATGAAAACCCCGGTACATTTCAACCAATCCTGACAATTTATGATGGGGTGTCGTCTCATTCGGTGAGTTTGCCGCAGATCATAGTGGCCGATCCCAATACGACTTTCGCCAACACCAAAACATATTGTTTCGCGGCAACTGCACCCCCCGTTGCAGGGTCTGGGGGATGTCCGACCGGAGCGGCAGTTGCAATGCAATCCAACTTTGCGACGGCCATGAATACTGCCATAGCATCTGGCGCCACGCGTATTCTATTCAACAGAGGCAATACATTTACAGATACTGCCTCGGTCACTATAACCACTCAAGGCCCGGGACTGATCGGCTCTTATGGCACCGGCGCACTGCCCGTAATCCAGGGAACATTCGATGGGGCGCAACTGGTCTTCGGTGATCTTTACCATGTCTCCGTGAACCACTGTGTCGCCAGTCCAGCTTCCTGTGCGAACACACCGCTTAGCGATTGGCGTGTGATGGATCTGAACTTCAAAGGCCTGGCAGCAACCGATCCAACTGCGATCAATACAGGCGCAGTCGGGTTGAATGGTGCGTTCAACGACTTGACCTTTCTAAGACTCTCCATGAGCGGGCAAGCCAATGCATTTGGCGATAACGACATTCTGCTTTCCCTGAACAACAATACCGGTTGGTGCTGCCATAACATCTGGTCAGGTATAACCATGCAGGACTCCACTATCTTCAATCCGATAATTGGAACGCCGGGAAACACATCAACGTATGGGTATGGGGTGTACCTGAGCGGAGACAGGGTAGCCTTCTCAGGGAACTCGATTGACCTCGGTGGTACGGCGGCGCATACCGAATCTCATGTGGTCAGGTTCACTTACCTAGGACAGGCTGCAATCACAAACAACACATTGGCACATCCGGGGCCTACTGAATCGAATATCAAGCTGATGGGGCCGGGATTCCCGGCAGCATGGGGCGGGGCTGGCGATACCAACCAATATTTTTACTGCCCGACTGGCGCGGGGTGCCCGACACCGGATATTCAGGGCCTGGGCCAGGGATACACCAGATGGGTGGAAATATCGGATAACCAATTCATCAGTGGATATAACAATTACATGGTTGCCGTCGCGCCGCAGAATCAGAATAGCGATGAACGAATCAAGGATGTGGTCATTGAGCGTAATCACTTTGCAGCAAAGAATAGTACTGTAACCATCGCGCTTTATCTCGATGGATTCGACTACACCGTCAGAAACAATACGTTCGATATGAATGTGGCGGGGGATCCGGCAAATGCCATTGCTTTTATAGCCGAAGTTGGTGGCACCATTTCTGTTGCCCCCGACGATTTGATGGCTTACAACAATTCCTACTATACGGACTACGCAATATCTGGGAATAACATAAATTTCCTGCAAGTAAACACCGCAACCACCACTGTGGATGTGGAAAATAATATCGCTTTTGCTCCCAATGCCAGTATATCTAATGGGCTAAATGCCCTTATATTCGGGACCCCCAAGGCGGGAAGCATAGTCGCCAATAATTCGACAACATTGCAGATGATGACTGTTAGCCCCTTATATTTTGCAACACCTCCGGTTAACCCATCAGACTTCAAACCAGGTACTGGTAGCTATGCGAGAGGTACCGGTGCAACCGTCCCGGTATGGACAGATTTTTTCGGTTTGCCCAGGAGCGCACCATATGACATGGGTGCCGTGAATCATTAATCAGCCCCGTTCATTTCTACGTATATATTTCATCGGTCAGAGTTGGGGCAACGCTGATCTTAAGGATTATCTTCTGAGGTTATGATGATCAAAAAACTGGCATTCAAACGCTTTATCGTAGAGTTCTCTGTGCTATTCGCAGTTCTCTCTCTTGGTGCATGCGGAGGTGGAGCTGGCGTTGGAAGTGCCACTGCTACTCCACCAACTGGCCCCGTAGCAACTGGCAGTACGCCAATTGGCAATCCGCCAAATCTCACCCCGCCATTAACAGATTCGTTCACAGCCGCAACATCCCGCACCACCGGTGTTGCTCCCTTGTCGGTGTTCTTCGATGCCACCGCCACGACTTCGGCACTGACCACCAAGCCATTCCATAAACTTCAGTACACCTGGGATTTTGGAGATCCTACTGGCAGTCCGGTAAGCGGTACAACCTGGGCAAATGGTTCAACTCCTGGAGTGTCGAGCAGAAATGCGGCAACAGGCGCAGTGGCAGGGCATGTGTATGAAAATATAGGTACCTTTACGCCAAAATTGACCGTATATGATGGATCGGCATCCTATTCAGTCACCTTGCCTTCAATAGTTGTTACTGATCCGGCTATAGTGTTTTCCACTAATACCATTTGCATTGCAGCCACATCAACGCCTATTGCCGGAAATAATGGATGTCCACCCGGGGCAACTGTTTTGCAGCAATCCGCATTTGATACAGCGATGAAAACTGCAACTGGCAGCAACGGATGTGGTACTGGTGTTATATGCAAAAGGATTTTATTTAAGAGGGGTGATTCTTTTTCACAATCAGTGTCGTTTAATCTCTACATCAATGGCCCCGGAATCATCGGCTCTTATGGTACAGGTGCAACACCTGTTATAACAGGAACTATGGACGATTCTCAGTTGCTTTTTGGAAAACTTCAATATCCTTCAGTAAATAGCTGTTCTAATCCCGGATCTTGCATAGGTGGTGTTTTGGCTGACTGGCGCGTAATGGATTTGAACTTCATAGGAATGGCAACAGGCGGCACAATTGCAAGCTCAACTTCAGCAGTGAATATGGCAGGGCAGTTTAATAATCTAACATTTCTAAGACTTTCCATGAGTGGACAACGTGCCGCGTTCGGAAATGGCGATCAGGGATTGGATTTGTATAACAACACTGGATGGTGTTGCCATAACATATGGACAGGAATTACTCTTCAAGATTCCACTATTTTCAATCCACAAGTTGGTACTGTAGGAAACACAGCTACTTATTCTTACGGTGTCTACATGAGTGGGATCGTGTCTTTTTTTCAGGAAACTCAATTGATCTGGGTGGAACAGCATTGACTACTGAATCTCATGTGGTCAGGTTCACTTACCTGGGACAGGCAGCAATAACAAATAACACGCTGGCACATCCGGGACCAACAGAACAAAACATCAAGCTAATGGCTCCTGGATTTCCGGCAGCATGGGGCGGGGCCGGCGATATCGACCCAAATCCCTGGTGTCCCACTGCCGCTGGATGCCCAGCAGTGGACATAGCAGGCCTGGGCAAGGGATATACCAGATGGGTGGAAATATCGGATAACCAATTCATCAGTGGCAGTAACAATTACATGGTCGCCGCCGCGCCGCAGAGTCAGGGGAGCGATGAACGGATCAGGGATGTTGTGATTGAGCGCAACCACTTCGCTGCAAAAAATAGTACTGTATCTGTCGCGCTTTATCTCGATGGCTTCGACTACACCGTCAGAAACAATACGTTCGATATGAAGGTGGCGGGGGGGCCGGCAAATGCCATTGCTTTTATAGCTGAAGTTGGTGGAAACATTTCTGTTGCCCCTGACGATTTGATGGCATACAACAATTCCTACTATTCCGGCTATGCAATAGGGGGGAATAACATAAATTTCCTGCAACTAAATACCACATCGACCACTGTGGACGTGGAAAACAATCTTGTGTACGCCCCTTTATCCACCAATGGGCAGACATCCGTTATATATGGAACCCCCAAAGCGGGGAGCATCGTGGCCCCTAATTCGACAACAGCGCAGATGAAGACTGTCGACCCCTTGTATGCTGTTACACCTCCGGTTAACCCATCAGACTTCAAACCAGGTACTGGTAGCTATGCGATAGGTACCGGTGCAAATGTCCCGGTATGGACAGACTTTTTCGGTTTGCCTATTAGTGCGCCATATGACATGGGCGCAGTGAAACATTAGTTTGCGTCAACTTCCATGACGTAAGTTGCGTCACCAGCGGGTAGGTTGCTTGAGCGTCAGGTAACGAAACGCTTGGAGGAATGACTGTCCACGACAGAACCCGGCTTACCGGCTGGCTTCACCTCTTTTGTGGTCAAGTTGGGCTTCGATAAATTTGAGGCTCGAAAACAGGGCAAATCGCCCAAATTTCCAGCACTCCGTTACAAACAACTTTAGCTTACTAGCGCAATCCATTGCTTTTTAAGCATATTTGTTTTGCATTAACTATGTGCGCTAACTCATTGTCCCGTAAAGAAAAATCCCATTTTCTGGCTTGACCACCCCATTGTTTTTCAATATAGTGGCTGTAAGTGGTAAAAAGTGGGTAAAGGTGGGGAATCGGGATGTTTCAGGGAGCGACGCAACTTAATCTGGATAGCAAGGGCAGGCTCGCGATACCGGCGCGGTATCGCGACATGCTGCTTGCGCATTGTGCAGGTCAGCTAGTGCTGACTGCCGATGCCGACGGATGCCTGTTGGTCTATCCGCAACCCGAGTGGCAGCCCATCCGCGAAAAACTGATGAAGCTCTCCGCTTTCGATCCGCGCATACGCGCGCTACAACGTTTCCTTGTTGGTCATGCCGAAGATACGGTGATGGATGCCGCGGGTCGCGTTCTGGTTTCGCCCACGTTGCGTACTTATGCGGTGCTGGACAAACACGTGATGCTGGTGGGGCAAGGCAATAAATTCGAGTTGTGGGATGAGGCGCGCTGGCAGGCGCAGAACGAGAAGATGACCGGATTCTCGGCAGACAATTTGCCGCCGGAGTTGGAGGGTTTCACGCTGTGAGCCAGAACATGGCCCACGCGACCGTCCTGTTGAATGAAGCAGTCGAAGCCTTGCAGGTGAAGGCTGATGGCGTTTATGTGGATTGCACGTTTGGGCGCGGCGGTCATAGCCGTTTGATATTGGAAAAGCTGGGTGAACGCGGCAGGCTGATTGCGCTGGACAAGGACCCGGCGGCAGTAGCGGCAGGACGCACGATCAAGGATGCGCGGTTTCAGTTGGAACATAGTGAGTTTGAAAATCTGAGTGCCGTGTTGAACGGACTCGGCATAGCCAGGGTGGATGGTGTGTTGCTCGATTTGGGAGTGTCGTCGCCGCAACTGGACGACGAACAGCGCGGATTCAGTTTTCGGTTCGATGCGCCGCTGGACATGCGCATGGATACAAGCAGGGGGCAGACGGCGGCGGAATGGCTGGCGACGGCGGATGAGGGCGAACTGACGGAGGTGATATTTGATTACGGCGAAGAACGGTTTGCTAGGCAGATTGCAAGGGCGATTGTTGCTGCGCGCCAGGAACACGCGATCCTCACCACGAAACAGCTCAGCGACATTGTCGCGAAGTGTGTACATACGCGCGAACCCGGCAAAAATCCGGCGACTCGTACCTTTCAGGCTATACGGATTTATATCAACCGCGAGCTCGAAGAACTCGAGAGCGTGTTGCCGCAGTGTGTGGATCACCTGAAAGCCAGCGGACGCATGGCGGTGATCAGCTTTCATTCGTTGGAGGACCGCATGGTCAAGCACTTCATGCGTGAAATGGCGCAGGGCGACAAGCTGCCGAAGGGGGTGCCGATCCGTGCCGCCGATGTGCCACAAGGTAAAGTGCGTGTGGTGGGTAAACCGGTCTATGCATCGGAAATGGAAGTGGCTGCAAATCCGCGCGCGCGCAGTGCGGTGTTAAGAGTAGCGGAGCGGTTGTGATGAGGCACGCGAAGCGTAACGGTTGGCCCCTCTCCCTCCGGGGGAGGGTTCGGGTGGGGGAAGGACTAATGGTAAGTCCAATTCTCAGGAGTGATTCATCGCCATTGTTGTTGGAGGCCGCGGGTGGCTAGGCTGAACGTCTTGCTGCTTTGTCTTGTCATAGCGTGCGCGTTAGGAGTAGTGACCTCGCAACACAAGGCACGCAAATTGTTTGTTGAATTGCAGCAGGAAAAGGACAGGGCGCAGCAGATGGACGTGGAGTGGGGGCAGTTGCAGCTTGAGCAAGGCACGTTGGCGATGCCTGCGCGCGTGGAAAAACTCGCCGGAAGCCAATTGCAGATGCAAATACCGCAGTCCAGACAGATTCGTTATATTCGTTCCGATACCGGCGTGGTAACCCAACCATGAACTACGCCACCACAACCATACAGACTTCCGGACAGATCGCATTGCCCGCATGGCGCTCGCGGGTTCTGTTTGTGCTGCTGTTGGCTGGCCTGGCATCCCTGCTGGTTCGGGCGGTCTACTTGCAAGGAATCCATAACGGATTTTTGCAACAAAAAGGCGATGCGCGCTATGGGCGCGTTGTGGAAATCCACGCACATCGGGGCATGATCACGGATCGTAACGGCGAGCCACTCGCAGTGAGTACGCCGGTGGAGTCAGTTTGGGCGAGCCCGGGTGATGTGGAAGTATCCCCGGCTCAGATAGCCCAACTTGCGCAGATCGTCGGCATTTCGCCTCAGGAGGTGAAAAGCAAGCTCGCCGACACATCGCGCGAGTTCGTCTATCTCAAACGCCAATTGCCGCCGGAGCAGGCGGCAAAGGTGGTCAAACTGGAGATACCGGGAATTTCGCTGCAGCGCGAATACCGCCGATACTATCCGGGAGGCGATGTCACGTCGCATCTTATCGGCTTTACCGATGTGGATGACAACGGGCAGGAAGGTATCGAACTTGCACTGCAGGGACGCCTGGGCGGCAAAGCGGGCAGCCAGCAAGTCATCAAAGACCGGCGGGGTTACATCGTGGAAGACGTGGCAAGTTTGCGGGCACCCAAGGCTGGCGGCGATGTCACCCTGAGTATCGACAGCAAGATACAGTCACTGGCTTACCGCGAGATCAAACAGGCAGTTGAAAAAAGCAAAGCCAGGAGCGGTTCTATCGTTGTTCTGGATGCCAGGACTGGCGAGGTGTTGGCGCTCGCAAACTGGCCTTCATACAATCCCAACAATCGTGAAAAGCCGAATATATCGGTCCTCCGCAACCATGCGGTCACCGATGAGTACGAGCCGGGTTCCACCATGAAGCCGTTCACTATTGCAACGGCCCTGGATGCGGGAAAGATCAAACCGGGGACAGTCATCAATACTGCGGGCGGAGTATTAACAGTAAACGGGCGCACGATTCACGATACTCATCCCGCGGCTTCGCTCACAGTGGCTCAAGTAATCCAGAAATCCAGCAATGTCGGCACTGCCAAGATTGCGCTAAGTCTGCCGCCGGAAACCTTGTGGCACGGATTTAGCGAGAGCGGCTTCGGATCGCAGACCGGGAGTGAATTTCCCGGCGAGGCCGAGGGCAAGTTGCGGGATTACAAAACCTGGCGACCCATCGAGCAGGCAACCATGTCGTACGGAAACGGCATCTCGGTGAATCTTTTGCAGTTGGCACGCGCATATACGGTGTTCGCCAACAGCGGCGAATTGAAATCGATCACCCTGCTCAAACAAGAAACACCAAATGTCGGCGTCAAAGTATTTTCCGATGTAACGGCGCAAGAAGTGCGTGACATGCTGGAGATGGTGGTCAAGCCCGGCGGAACTGCTCCTCTGGCGCAGATTACCGGCTATCGTGTAGCTGGCAAGACAGGCACGGCGCACAAGCTTGAGAATGGAAAGTATGTCGACCGGTACGTGGCTTCGTTCGTTGGCCTGGCACCGGCATCCGCTCCGCGCTTGATTGTTGCGGTGATGGTCAATGAGCCCGGCGGCAAAGATTACTACGGAGGTCAGGTAGCTGCACCGGTATTCAGCAATGTAATGGGAGCAGCTTTGCGCATGCTCGGTGTGCCGAACGACGCGCCTTTGGATAACGTGATGAAGCCGACTCCTGCAGACCTGGTCCCGGAGGAAGTATGAGTGCTGCTTTGACCATACCCAAGACAGGTTTCCGCATCGACGATCTGGATGCGCTCGGGATAAGCATCACGCGACTAACCTCCGACAGCCGTTCCGTACAACGTGGCGATACCTTTGTCGCTTATCGCGGCATGCAGGCGGATGGGCGCAATTTCATCGCGCAAGCCATTGAGCGGGGCGCGAACGCGGTGATCTGGGAAGCGCAAGAATTCAAATGGGACAACGAATGGCATGTGCCCAATCTGGCAGTGCACGACCTGCGCCATCAGGCGGGCCTGATCGCTGACCGGGTTTATGGGCATCCGTCGCGGAAGTTGTGGATGGTGGGTGTCACCGGCACCAACGGCAAGACGTCTATCAGTCACTGGCTGGCCAGAACATATACGGCCCTCGGTCGCAAGGGTGCAGTGCTGGGCACAGTGGGTAACGGATTCCCCGGAACATTGCAGGCAACCGTGAACACCACACCTGACGCGCTGATCGTGCATGGCTTATTGGCGGAGTATGAGCGCGAGGGTGCGCAGACGGTCACAATGGAGGTGTCCTCGCATGCGCTGACGCAGGGGCGGGTGAACGGTGTGAACTTCGATGTCGCGTTGCTCACCAACCTGACACGCGATCATCTGGATTTCCACGGCGATATGCAAAGTTACGCCGCCGCGAAACGCCGCCTGTTCGATTGGGAAAAACTCAAGCATGCCGTGCTCAATCTGGATGATCCGTTCGGTGCCGATTTGGCCGAGCAGCTCAAGGATAAGTCCGTGGAAGTGATTGGCTACGGGCTGAACAGGGATTCACTGGAACTTGCGGAACGTCTGGGAATCCGCATGGTATACGGCACGCTCGCGCAGATGGATGCGCAGGGACTTATTTTGCAATTGCACACCAGTTGGGGAACTGCAGCAATGCAAAGCAAGCTGATCGGGCGTTTTAATGCATCCAATTTGCTGGGTGCGCTGGCGGTGTTGCTGGTCAGCGAAATCGATATCAATGATGCGGTGCGCGAACTCGGGCTGCAAAAAGCAGTGGCGGGCCGCATGCAGACCCTGGGCGGCAAAGACACGCCTGCGGTCGTGGTGGACTATGCCCATACTCCGGACGCGCTGGAAAAAGTATTGAATACCTTGCGCGAGGTGACTGAACCTTCGGGCGGCAAGCTCATCTGTGTATTCGGTTGCGGCGGCGACCGCGACCGCGGAAAACGTCCGATGATGGGAACGGTGGCATCGAAATTCTCCGATGTCCGCATCATCACCAACGACAACCCGCGCAGCGAAGAGCCGCGCGAGATCATCAATGCCATCATCACGGGCATGCAGGGAGATTTTCAGGTGATCGAAGACCGTGCCAAGGCGATCACGTATGCCATCAACAAAGCGCAGGCCAACGATACCGTACTGCTTGCCGGCAAGGGACACGAGGACTACCAGGAGATCAAAGGAGAGCGCCAGCCGTTTTCCGACAGCGAAATTGCGCATCGTGTGCTGAGCATGTGGACGCCAGAGGAGCGCTGGATATGATGCTGCTCTCGCAAGCCGCCCAGGCAATACATGCGCAGCACATCGGTGCGGACGAGCGCTTCGCCGCCGTATCCACCGATACCCGCACGATTGTTCAGGGCGATTTGTTTATCGCGCTCAAGGGAGAGAATTTCGACGGCGCCAAGTTTGTGGCCGATGCGCTGAAGAACGGTGCCGTGGGAGCGATGGTTAGCGTACAGGGCTATGAGCAGATTCGCGCTATCCTCAATCCCCAATCCCCAATCCTGGTAGTGGACGACACGCGCCTGGCTCTCGGTCGGCTCGCCGCGCACTGGCGGAAGCAGTTCGATATCCCCCTCGTTGCCATCACCGGTAGCAACGGCAAGACCACGGTAAAAGAAATGCTGGCGGCGATCTTGCGCGGCTATGCAGGCAGCGAAGAAAGTGTGTTGGCAACCCAGGGCAATTTCAACAACGATATCGGCATGCCGCTCACCCTGCTCAAACTGCGGGCGAATCACCGCTACGCGGTGATCGAGATGGGCATGAACCATCCGAAAGAGATCGATTACCTCACGCGCATAGCCCGGCCGGATGTGGCGCTGGTCAACAATGCAACCGGCGCGCATTTGCAAGGCCTGGGTTCCGTGGAAGGTGTGGCGCATGCCAAGGGTGAAATCTTCGCGGGGCTGGCTGATGGCGGTACGGCAGTGGTGAATGCCGACGATATCTATGCACCGTTGTGGCGCGGTCTTGCCGGAAAACACAGCATGCTCGATTTTGCGCTGAAACGTCCGGCTGCGGTGCAGGGCAAATGGGCGGCTGGCAGCTATGGCGGAACCTTGCATGCACACACTCCGGCGGGCGAACTGCGTGTCGCATTGCAGGTGCCGGGCGAGCACAACGCGCTCAATGCTTTGGCTGCGGCCACGGCGGCATTGGCGCTGAAAGTTCCCCTGACAAAAATTGCCGACGCTCTGGAGAAATTCGGCGGAGTGGCCGGCCGATTGCAACGCAAGCAGGCCTTGCAAGGCGCGATGCTGATCGACGATACCTACAACGCCAATCCTGCCTCCGTACATGCCGCGATCGAAGTACTGGCTCATGTGTCGGGTAAGCGCATTCTGGTGCTGGGCGACATGGGTGAACTGGGAGAAAACGCGGCCCAGTTCCACCGGGAGATCGGCATCGCTGCCCGCGAACTCGGCATCCAGCAGCTATTTGCGCTGGGCGAACTGAGCGAGGAGGCGGTGCGCGAATTCGGCACGGGTGCACGGCATTTCGCCGGAATCGATGCGCTGCATGTTGCTCTGGACAAGGAATTGGATAATCAAACCACCGTACTGGTGAAAGGCTCGCGCTTTATGAAGATGGAAAGGGTAGTGCAACACCTTGCGCTGCAAAAGGAGGAACCATGCTGCTCGCATTAGCGCAATGGCTGGCACAGGATGTGCGCACGTTCAGCGTATTCAACTACATTACGCTGCGAGCGGTGATGGCGGCGATGACGGCACTGTTTATCTCGTTCATGCTCGGGCCGTGGATGATCCGCAAGCTGACTGCACTGAAGATCGGCCAATCCGTGCGCACGGATGGACCGCAAACGCATCTGGTTAAAGCCGGCACGCCGACCATGGGCGGTGCGCTTATCCTGGCTTCGGTCGCGATCACCACATTGCTGTGGGGCGATCTGCACAATGCGTATGTCTGGGTCGTGCTGCTCACTACACTGGGCGTCGGAGCCATCGGCTGGGTGGATGACTATCGCAAAGTGGTACACCGCAATCCGGACGGCCTGTCGGCACGGGCCAAGATGTTCTGGCAATCGCTCATCGCGCTGTCGGTCGGAGTCTTCCTGTGGTCGCATGCGACATTGCCCGCACATACCGAACTCATTGTGCCTTTCTTCAAGCATCTGGTATTGCCGCTGGGTATGGTGGGTTTCATCGTGCTGGTCTATCTGGTTATCGTCGGCAGCAGCAATGCAGTGAATCTGACGGATGGCCTGGACGGTCTGGCCATCATGCCCACAGTCATGGTATCTGCAGCGCTTGCGATTTTTGCCTACGTTGCCGGCCATGCCGAATTCTCGAAATATCTGGGGGAGCCCTCGATTCCGGGCGCCGGTGAGCTGGCCGTCTTCTGCGCGGCGATCTCCGGCGCCGGACTGGCCTTTCTGTGGTTCAACGCCTACCCCGCCGAAGTATTCATGGGCGATGTGGGTGCGCTGGCACTGGGTGCGGCACTGGGCGCGGTGGCGATCATCATCCGCCAGGAACTGGTGCTGTTCATCATGGGCGGCGTGTTCGTGGTGGAAGCAGTGTCGGTGATGCTGCAGGTGTCTTACTTCAAATACACGAAAAAGAAATACGGAACCGGCAAGCGCATCCTGCTGATGGCTCCGTTGCACCATCATTTCGAGCAAAAGGGTTGGAAAGAGACGCAGGTTGTTGTCCGGTTCTGGATCATCACAATGCTGCTGGTGCTCATCGGTTTGGCTACGTTAAAACTCAGATAAAGAATGAATCAACTGCGCGGACAATCAGTGCTGGTGCTCGGTCTCGGTGAAACCGGGCTCTCGCTCGCGCGCTATCTGAGCGGGCAGGGTGCGCGCTTGCGTGTGGCTGACAGCCGCAATACCCCGCCCGGCGTCGCGATATTGCGCAGCGAGTTGCCGCATGCCGATGTGCAGTGCGGTCCGTTCAGCGACGAGTTGTTGCAGGGCATAGACCGAATCGCCATCAGTCCCGGTGTGCCGCTGGCCGAGCCGTTCGTGCAGCGCGCCATTGCGCGCGGCATTCCGGTCGAAGGCGATATCGAATTGCTGGCACAGCAAATCAATGTAACGAAACCGAAGCCCAAAGTCATTGCAATCACGGGTGCAAACGGCAAGACAACCGTCACCAGTATGGTCGGAGCAATGTGTGCGGCAGCAGGTCTGGATGCGCAGGTTGCAGGCAACATCTCGCCCGCCGTACTGGATTCGTTGCGTGAACGTGGCGGAAAACAACCGGCGATATGGGTGCTTGAGCTTTCCAGTTTTCAGCTTGAAACGACTTACACGCTGAACGCGGATGCCGCCGTGGTGCTTAACGTCACCGAAGATCACCTCGATCGCTACGATGGGATGGATAGTTATGCGGCGGCCAAGGCGCGCATCTTCCGCGGTAACGGCACTCAGATCGTGAATCGCGAAGACGCCCGCAGTGCGGCGATGCTGGTTGAAGAACGTGTGCAACTCAGTTTTGGGCTGAATCCGCCACTGGGTGCAGATGACTGGGGCATCAATCGTGAAGGTACAACGGTCTGGTTGATGCAGGGTGCGCAAAAGATCCTGCGCGCCGACGAGTTGCAGGTCAGCGGATTGCACAATGTCGCGAATGCATTGGCGGCTCTGGCGTTGTGCCGTGCGCTCGATTTGCCGCTTGAACCGTTGTGCGCAGCGTTGCGCGCCTTCAAGGGTTTGCCGCACCGTGTGGAGAAAGTCGCGGAAGTCGCTGGCGTCACTTATTACGACGATTCCAAAGGGACGAATGTAGGCGCGACCGAAGCGGCACTGAAAGGTCTGGGCAAACCGGCGGTAGTCATTCTCGGCGGTGACGGCAAAGGGCAGGATTTCACACCGCTGAAAGATGCCGTGACAAAGCATGCGCGTGCCGCGGTGTTGATCGGGCGCGACGCGTTGCTGATCGAGCGGGCGCTGCAAGGTTGCGGCAAGCCGGTACTGAAAGCACGCGACATGGATGAAGCAGTTCGCCTCGCAACAGCGAATGCACTGCCCGGCGATGCAGTATTGATGTCACCGGCCTGCGCCAGCTTTGATATGTACAGGAGTTACCTGCATCGCGCCGAAGTATTCATCGCGGCAGTGAAGAAACTGGAAACGGGGGCGGCATGTTCGACACAACACTGAACGCTCCCCGTCGCAATGTGGCGGAATACGACAACGTGTTGACCTGGATCGTCACTGCATTGCTTGCCATCGGTTTGGTGATGGTCTACTCGGCGTCGATCGCGACCGCCGAAGCAGGCAAGTACACCAATTACCAGCCGACATATTATCTGGTGCGTCATGCCATCTTCATTCTGGCCGGCGTGGCGGCCGGCGTGGTCGCATTCCAGGTCCCGACGCAGATATGGCAGAAGTATGCGCCGTATCTGTTCCTGGTCGGCGTGGTGCTGCTGCTGTTGGTATTGATCCCCGGCGTCGGCAAGTCGGTCAACGGCAGCCGCCGCTGGCTGTCGCTGGTTGTGGTCAATCTGCAACCGTCGGAGCTGATGAAACTATTCGCTGTCCTGTATGCGGCGGATTACGCCGTGCGCAAAGGCGCGGTGAAGGATCACCTGCTGCAACCTTTCCTGCCGATGTTCGGCGTGATGGCACTGGTTGGTGCGTTGCTGCTGCTGGAGCCGGACATGGGTGCATTCGTGGTGATCTGTGCGATCGCGATGGGTACGCTGTGGCTGGGCGGTTTCAACCTCAAGATATTCGGCGGGTTGGTGCTGCTGCTGCCACTCGCGTTCGCGGCACTGATCCTCTCGTCACCCTATCGCATGCAGCGCGTCATCGGCTTCATGGATCCGTGGTCCGATCCGTTCGGCAAGGGCTATCAGCTCAGCCACGCACTAATCGCGTTCGGGCGCGGCGAATGGCTGGGCGTCGGTCTCGGCGGCAGCGTGGAGAAATTATTTTACCTGCCGGAAGCCCATACCGACTTCCTGCTCGCCGTGACTGCGGAAGAACTGGGCTTGGTCGGCGTAAGCGCGGTCATCCTGCTGTTCGGCTGGCTCATCGTGCGCGCCTTCACGATCGGCCGTCAGGCGGCGATGTCGGAACGCCTGTTTGCGGCGCTGGTGGCGCAGGGCGTAGCAGTGTGGCTGGGTGTGCAGGCGATGATCAACATCGGCGTGAACATGGGCGTGCTGCCGACCAAGGGCTTGACCCTGCCATTCCTGAGCTTCGGTGGCAGCGGTGTGGTGGTGAACTGTGTGGCGGTCGCGGTATTGCTGCGGATTGATTACGAGAACCGGCGAGTGGCACGGGGACTTCCAATATGAGCAGAACCATCCTCATCATGGCAGGTGGAACCGGCGGGCACATTTACCCGGGCCTTGCCGTCGCCGACGCGCTGCGTACACAGGGATGGAACGTGGTTTGGCTGGGCGCACCGAACAGTATGGAAGCGGAACTGGTGCCCAAACACGGCTATCCGGTGGCGTGGGTGAATTTTACCGGTGTGCGCGGCAAAGGCATGTTGCGTCTGCTCGCGCTGCCCTTCACCCTGCTGCGCGCGCTGGGCCAAAGCGCGGTTGCGATCTTCAGCTATCGCCCCGATGTGGTGTTGGGTATGGGCGGATATATCACCATGCCGGGCGGTTTGATGGCGGCGATGTTGCGTCGGCCATTGGTCATTCATGAACAGAACTCGATTGCGGGCATGAGCAACAAAGTGCTGGCAAAACTGGCTGCACGCGTGCTGAGCGGATTTCCCGACGTACTGAAACGTACCGAATGGTGCGGCAATCCGGTGCGTGCCGATATTGCTGCATTGCCTGAGCCGAAAGAGCGCTACGCAGCACGCAGTGGCAAATTGAATGTGCTTGTCGTGGGCGGAAGTCTGGGGGCGCAAGCGCTCAACGAGGCAATGCCGAAAGCGCTTGCGCTGATGAACGAGCAAGACCGCCCGAATGTGGTGCACCAGACCGGCAAGAAAAACCTGGAAACAGTGCAGCAACTTTACAAGCAGGCAGGCGCAAAAGCCGATATCCGCCCGTTTCTCGACGATATGGCGACCCAGTATGCACATGCGGATGTGCTGATCTGTCGCGCGGGTGCATTGACTATTGCCGAGCTGGCAGCTGCCGGGGTGGCAAGCGTACTGATTCCGCTGCCGATCGCAGTGGATGATCATCAAACGCATAACGCGCGCTTCCTGAGCGAACGGGGAGCAGCTGTGTTGCTGCCGCAAAAGGAATTGAGTGGGGAAAAGCTGGCGCAATTGTTGCGCGGATTTGATCGGGAAAAACTGCTGGTGATGGCGCAAGCCGCGCGCAATCAGGCCAAGCCTGAGGCCACGCAGACGGTCGCGAAAGTTTGCGCAGAATTGGTTGCAGCATGAGCAGAGAACAGGATTTTCGTATGCAGGATGCAAGCGTCCGTGATTGTCGCATTGCCGAAAAAAGGTGATGCGGAGTGGGCGCGAAAAGGAATGAGGCAACTGGCATGAAACATAAAATCAAACATATTCACTTTGTCGGTATCGGCGGTTCCGGTATGAATGGTATCGCCGAGGTGCTGCTCAACCTGGGATTCAGGGTGAGCGGTTCCGATCTTGCCGACAGCGCGGTTACGCAACGTTTACAGACCCTGGGTGCGATCATTCATCATGGGCACGATGCAAAGAATTTGCGCAATGCCGATGCGGTCGTGGTATCCACTGCAGTGAAAGCGGACAACCCGGAAGTGCTGGCGGCACGCGAACAGCACATTCCAGTCGTGCCGCGCGCCGTGATGCTGGCGGAATTGATGCGGCTGCGTCAGGGTATTGCGGTAGCTGGAACACATGGCAAGACCACCACCACATCGCTGGTGACCAGTGTATTGGCGAAAGGCGGATACGACCCCACCTTTGTCATCGGAGGGCGTCTCAACAGCAGCGGTGCAAACGCGCGGCTGGGCACGGGCGAGTTCATTGTCGCCGAAGCGGACGAGTCCGATGCATCCTTTTTGTATCTCACTCCCATCCTTGCCGTGATCACCAACATCGATGCCGACCACATGGAGACGTACGGCCACGACTTCAACAAGTTGAAGCAGGCTTTCATCGATTTTGTCGAGCGCCTTCCATTCTACGGACGCGCCATCCTGTGTTCGGATGACGAGAACGTGCGCGATATCCTGCCGCGTATCAGCAAGCCTATCACCACCTACGGTCAGGGCGAGGAAGCGCAGATACGCGCCGTGAACGTGCGGCATGAGGCTGGCCGGATGCGCTTCACCGCGCAATGCCGCCACGACGAAAAATGCCTGTTCGAGGGCAAGCCGCTTGATCTCGACATCTCGCTCAATCTGGCGGGTATGCACAACGTACTTAACGCGCTGGCGGCTATTGCGGTCGGTCTGGAGGTTGGTGTTGCACCAGCAGCGATTGTTGCGGCACTGGCCGAATTCGAAGGTGTGGGTCGGCGCATGCAGCGCTATGGCGAGATACCGCTGGCGTCCGGCGGCTCGTTCACTTTGATCGACGACTATGGTCATCATCCGGTGGAAATGAAGGCGACGCTGGCAGCTGTGCGCGGCGCATTTCCCGGCAAGCGATTGTTGCTGGCCTTCCAGCCGCACCGTTTCACGCGTACGCGCGACCTGTTCGAAGATTTCGTCAAGGTGTTGTCCGGCGTGGATGCGCTTGCCTTGGCCGACATTTATGCGGCAGGCGAAGCGCCTATCGTCGCCGCAGACGGGCGCGCCCTGATGCATGCCCTGCGCGTAGTGGGGCAGAGCGAAGCGGTGTTCGTCGAGAACATCGCCGATATGCCGCAGACCATTTTGCAGATGGCACGTGCAGGCGATGTGGTACTGACCATGGGTGCAGGCTCTATCGGCGGCGTGCCGGGCTTGGTGAAGCAATTGGCGCAAAAATGAACATGAGCGAACCGACACAATTCAGTGCGACAGGATTGCGCGGAGAGATGTTCCGCGACGAGCCCATGTCGCGTCACGTGAGCTGGCGTGCCGGAGGTGCAGCGCAGCGTGTGTACCAGCCGGCCGATCTCGCCGACTTGCAGCATTTTTTGCGGCAAACGCCGACAGACGAGTCGCTGATCGCAGTGGGTCTCGGCAGCAATTTGCTCGTGCGCGACGGCGGATTCCGCGGCACGGTGTTGCTAATGGTGGGTGCCCTGACAGAGTTGCGCATGGATGGCCAATACATCTACGCACAGGCGGGTGTGCCTGGGGCGAAGTTGGCGCGTTTTGCAGCATCCAACAATTTGTGTGGCGGGGAATTTTTCGTCGGAATACCCGGAACCGTGGGCGGCATGCTTGCAATGAATGCGGGATGTTACGGCGGTGAAACCTGGCAGAAAGTGCGGCGCGTACAGGTGCTGACGCGTCGCGGTGAACTGATGGAACGTACACCACAGGAATATGAGATCGGTTATCGGCACGTAAAGAGGATTCAGGATTCAGGATTCATGATACGGGATGGGGTTCGGAGTGCGGAGGGTGTTACTGAATCCTGTATCCCGCATCCCGAGGCCTGCGATGAATTTTTCGTTGGTGCATGGCTAAAACTGGAAACAGGTGACGTGGAAGCCGCACGCAAAGAGATCAAGACATTGATGGAGAAACGCAGCGCCAGCCAGCCCCTGCAGTTGCCGAACGCGGGCTCGGTATTCCGCAATCCGCCAGGCAGCCATGCGGCGAAATTGATCGAGGAATGCGGACTGAAAGGCAGGCGCGTCGGCGGCGCACAGGTGTCGGAGAAGCATGCCAACTTCATCGTGAACGTGGACAAGGCGACCGCAACGGATATCGAGAACCTGATCGAGGAAGTACGGGCAGAAGTTGAATCAAAGACCGGGGTGCAACTGCATCCCGAAGTAAGGATCATCGGAGAGCGAGCTTGAAGAATTTTGGAAAAGTGGCCGTGCTGTTCGGCGGGCGTTCCGCTGAGCGCGAAGTATCGTTGAAGAGCGGTACGGCGGTGTTGGCCGCATTGCAGAGGAGCGGAGTGGACGCGCACGGATTCGATCCCGAGACACGGGATCTGCATGCCTTGCGGGATGAGAATTTCAACCGCGTGTTCATCGCTTTGCACGGCCGCTTCGGCGAAGACGGAACGGTGCAGGGTGCACTGGAGTTGATGAACATCCCCTATACCGGCAGCGGCGTGCTGGCTTCGGCACTCGCGATGGACAAATGGCGCACCAAGCTGGTGTGGCAGGCCGCAGGCTTGCCGATTCCCGATTACGAAATGCTCACCGAGCGCAGCGACTGGAACGGTGTGGTGCAACGTCTCGGTTTGCCGCTGTTTGTGAAGCCCGCAAACGAAGGATCGAGCGTGGGTATCACCAAAGTGAAGCGTGCCGAAGATTTGCAGGCTGCTTATGCGGAAGCGGCCAAATACGACAGCCTGGTACTTGCCGAGCGCTTCATCGGGGGCGGTGAGTACACGGTTGCGATTTTGAACGGTCGTGCGCTGCCGGTCATCAAGATTGAGCCTGCGAATGAGTTCTACGACTACGAGGCCAAATATCTACGCGACGACACTCGTTATTTGTGTCCGTGCGGTCTGACTGCGGAACAAGAGAGCGAGATGCAGCACCTTGCCCAGCTGGCATTTGCGCTTATCGGCGGGCAGGGTTGGGGGCGCGTGGACTTCCTGCGCGGCGAGGACGGCAAAGCCTATCTGCTGGAGGCGAACACATCGCCAGGTATGACCGACCACAGTCTGGTGCCGATGGCGGCACGACAGGCAGGCATAGATTTTGAGCAGTTGGTGATCCGGATACTGGAGGGGGCGCATGTGGGATAACACGCCACTGCTGCGCGGCATCGCGAACGTGCTGTTCGGTGCGAGCTTTGTGCTGGTGCTCTACGGCACAGCACGCTACGTGCTGCACTTGCCGGTGTTTCCCCTGCGCATCGTGGAACTGACTGCGGTGCCGCAACGCATTTCGCCCGAGTTGATGGAAAAAGTGGTGCATGAGCAAGTGAGCGGGAACTTCTTCACAGTCGATTTGGAAGCTACGCGACAGGCATTCGAAAAGTTGCCTTGGGTGCGCAAAGTGAGTGTGCGGCGCAAGTTTCCGTGGAGTCTGGAAGTGGAAGTGGAAGAGCAAGTGGCACTGGCCCGCTGGAACGGCACTTCACTCGTGAATACGTACGGGGAGGTTTTTTCGGCGACGACAGACCAGGTGTTGCCGGTATTCATAGGGCAGCCGGAAACCTCGCCGCAGGTAACGCAGATGTACGCCGACTTGAACGCAGCACTGCAGCCGTTGCACCAGCAGATCGTGCAAATAAGTCTGTCGCCGCGCTATGCGTGGCAGGTGAAGTTGGACAAGGGCATGGTGCTCGAGCTGGGCAGGGAAGAGATGCAAGAGCGGATGACTCGTTTCGTCAAAGTGTATCCGTACAGTCTGGCCGCATTGGCACGACCGGCCAACCATGTGGATCTGCGTTATCGCAACGGGTTTGCGGCGTATCTGCCGGGCGGCAATGTTTGAAATGGCAGCAAGGGGAAAGCGATGAGCAAGAACAGAGAGAACAAGAATTTGATCGTGGCGCTGGACATCGGCACGTCGAAGATCGCGTGCATCGTTGCCGAAATCAGGCCGGAAGGCACACTGGAAGTGATCGGGGCGGGCATGCACCAGTCTTCCGGCATGAAGAAGGGCATGGTGGTGAACATCGACGCGACGGTCGGTGCCATCCAGCGCGCGCTGGAAGAAGCGGAGCTGATGGCGGACTGCAAGATACGCGAGGTCTATACCGGTATTGCGGGCAGCCATATTCGCAGTTCGAATGCCAACGGCATGATCAAGATCAAGGACAAGGAAGTGGCACACACCGATGTGGTGCGCGCGGTGGAGACGGCCAGTTCGATCAGCCTGCCGGGAGACCAGCAGATCCTTCACATCCTTGAACAGGAGTTCAGCATCGACGGGCAGGGCGGTATCAAAAAGCCGCTGGGCATGAGCGGCATGCGCCTTGAAGTGGAGGTGCACATCGTCACCGGGGCGGTGGCGGCAGTACAAAACATCCTGAAGTGCATCCACCGCTGCGGGCTGGAAGTGCACGAGATGATCCTGCAACCCCTGGCATCGAGCAAAGCGGTGCTGGCGGACGACGAACGGGAGCTGGGCGTGTGCCTGGTGGACATCGGCGGCGGGACTACCGATGTGGCGATCTTCACCAACGGGGCGATCCGGCATACGGCGGTGATCCCCATCGCCGGTGACCAGATCACCAACGACATCGCGATGGCGCTGCGTACGCCGACCAAGGATGCCGAGGACATCAAGATCAAATACGGGTGCGCCTTGCGCCAGTTGGCGAACGATGCACCAATCGAAGTGCCGGGCGTGGGCGAGCGCAGTGCGCGCATGCTTTCGCGGCAGACCCTGGCGGAAGTGATCGAACCCCGCGTGGAGGAACTGTATTCACTGGTGCAGCAAGAGCTGCGCCGGAGCGGGTTCGAGGACCTGTTGTCTTCCGGCATTGTGATCACCGGAGGCAGCAGCGCCATGCAGGGCATGGTCGAGTTGGGCGAGGAAATATTCCATATGCCGGTGCGTATGGGCGTGCCGCGCAACATCGGGGGATTATCGGATGTCGTGAAAACGCCGCGCTACGCGACGGGAGTCGGTTTGCTGTTGTACGGGCTGGAGCAGCACAAGCGCGACGAAGTGTCGCGCGTTAATTCGGGATCGTTCGGCGATGTGATGGCAAGTATGAAGACGTGGTTTCAGCGCAATTTTTAGTAGTTTGGTTCAGGGTCGGTTTGCAATTTAGAAAAGGAGAAAAACATGTTTGAACTAATGGATGCTCAGCCGCAAGGTGCAGTGATCAAAGTGGTAGGGGTGGGCGGCTGCGGCGGGAATGCAGTCGATCACATGATCGATCAGGGAGTGCAAGGGGTCGAATTCATCGTCATCAACACCGACGCGCAGGCGCTGCGCCGCAGCAAGGCGCGTGTGCAGTTGCAGATTGGCGCAAACCTGACCAAGGGCCTCGGCGCAGGCGCCAAGCCCGAGATCGGCCAGGCTGCCGCGATCGAAGACCGCGAGCGCATCGCCGAGATCATCAGCGGCGCCAACATGGTGTTCATCACCGCGGGCATGGGGGGCGGAACAGGCACGGGAGCCGCGCCGATCGTTGCGCAAGTGGCCAAGGAGATGGGCATCCTCACTGTGGCAGTGGTGACCAAGCCGTTCATCTTCGAAGGCAAGCGCATGACGCTGGCTCAAAGCGGCATCGAGGAACTGGCAGTCTATGTCGATTCCCTCATCATCGTTCCGAATGCCAAGCTGATGGAAGTGCTGGGCGGAAAGACTACATTGCCGGAAGCATTCAAGGCGGCGAACGGTGTGTTGCAGGGAGCGGTGGCCGGTATCGCAGAAGTCATCAACGTTCCAGGCATGGTGAATGTGGATTTTGCCGACGTGTGCACGCTGATGTCGGAGAACGGCATGGCGATGATGGGTGCGGCATCCGCATCCGGAGAAGGCCGTGCGCAACGTGCCGCAGAACAAGCTATCGCCAGTCCCTTGCTGGAAGATGTGGATCTTTCCGGCGCGCGCGGTGTGCTGGTCAACATCACCTCCAGCAGCAGCCTGACTCTGGAAGAGCTGCATGAAGTGATGAATTGTTTCCAGTTTGCCGCACAAGAAGCGACGGTGATTGTCGGCTCGGTATTCGATGAGGCAATGGGTGATGAGATGCGCGTGACCATCGTGGCTACCGGTCTGGGCGTTCCAATGGCACGCAAGCAGCCGAAGCCGGTTCTGGCGTACGAGAAGCAACAGCGTACCGGAACGCACGATGCGCCGATGGTTAACTACAACGAGCTGGATATGCCTGCAGTGATACGCACCGGACGCCATCGCGAAGCAGTCGAAGCGATGAAGCAATCCGGCGTCGATCCGCTCGATATTCCGTCGTTCTTGCGCAAACAAGCGGATTAAGGCAGGAATTAGGATTTTGGACTTAGGACTTGCAGGGAGCGTTCGTGCAAAATCCCAATTCCCAGTTCCCAAATCCTGCCTTAGGGCTATGTTAAACTTCGCACCGATTTTGTCAGGTCATCACAAATGGTCAAGCAACGTACATTGAAAACGATGGTGCAGGCGACGGGCGTCGGTCTGCACACCGGCGAAAAGGTCTACCTGACCTTGCGTCCGGCTTCCATTGACAGCGGGATCGTGTTTCGGCGCATTGATTTGCCGGATTCCGGGGATATTCGCGCCGAGGCTCATGCGGTTAACGACACGCGGCTTTCCACTTGTCTGGAAGCGCATGGCGCACGTGTGGCGACGGTGGAGCACCTGATGTCGGCTTTGGCCGGCTTGGGTATCGACAACGCCATCGTCGAACTGACCAGTTCGGAATTGCCCATCATGGACGGTAGCGCGGGAACATTCATATTCCTGCTGCAATCGGCCGGCATCGTCGAACAGGCTGCAGCCAAGAAATTCATCCGGATTAAAAAAACGGTGGAAGTGAAGGATGGCGACAAATGGGTACGTTTTGAGCCGTATAACGGCTACAAGCTGAACTTCACCATCAATTTTGCCCACCCGGTGTTTGCCAACACCAAACAGACTGTGACGGTCGATCTTGGGGAACATTCTTATATTAAGGAAGTAAGTCGCGCCCGCACTTTCGGCTTCATGCAAGAAGTTGAATACATGCGTTCGCAAGGATTGGCGCTGGGCGGGAGCCTGGATAATGCCATCGTGATGGACGAATATCGTGTCATCAACCCGGATGGACTGCGTTTTGAAGACGAATTTGTGAAACACAAGGTTCTGGACGCCATTGGCGATCTTTACCTGCTCGGACATCCATTAATTGGCGCATTTTCCGGCTATAAATCCGGCCATGCCTTGAATAACGCCCTTTGTCGGGCCTTGTTGGCCGACGAGACGGCATGGGAATTCACCACATTCGACAAGCAGGAAGAGGCCCCCGATTTCCTGCGCCTGCAGCTACAGGCGGCCTGATTCGGCAGCAGCGATGCTTATCCGCCTCGCTATATTGCTCTCCATATTGTTGATTGTTTCATCCGCTGCCTTATATTTGGTCACGCGCGATCCGCGTTATCCCCGCTTCATATGGCAGGTGGTGCGATTCATGGGCTACGTACTTTTGGTGTTCGCTGCGTTATACCTGCTTGAACGCTATGGATTGGTTGCCTGGCGGGTACTGGTTTGAGCTAAACACGCTTGATCAGTCGCCTTAAAGCTGCTTTGAGGGGCGATTCGGCCAGATTTTCATCCAGTTTGTTCAAAGCTTCTTGAGCGGATTTACCCAATTTGCGCGGTTCGGAAGGCATGATGTGGGGAGGGGCCGTGACTTGCACCCTGATTTGAATTACAGTAACCTCGCATCCCCTTGCTTGAAAAAGGGAAATAAGGTCCGCGGACATCTGTCGCAGCTTGGCGGCCACCGCGCCGTTATTTGCAGCAATGACCATCGTTTGCTGGTTCAATCGTAATACCAGGCTGTTGCGTGCCAGATTGGGTGGAGCGATGGCTTCGTAGTGCTTTTGCAGGGCTGCAGTTTGCTTGGCTTTGCTCGAAAGTTGCCGTAATTCTTGATTGGAGGCCAAATAGGCGTTCAGGCGGGACGGCACAGTAGGTTTACAGGAATCGCATCAAAAAGGGGGTTGCGTGAATATTATTCTAGTTTCCAACCGATTTGCAAAAGCCCGGAGCATTTCGCTGACGGGAACGCATCTGGCCGTTCTGGCAATCTTGGCCGCACTGATGTTCGTTGCGGCGGTATTGGCCGCACAATATGCCATTGTGCGCTTCCAACCGGGCATGATGAGCAACGAATTGCGCGCCTGGATGGCCAGCGCCCAACAGGATGAGCAGCAAAAACAGGAAACCTTCATGCACAAGAGTCTGGATACTCTGGCTATGCGGCTTGGGCAGATGCAAGCACAAGTGCTGCGGCTGAATGGTTTGGGAGCACGCCTGGCCAAAATGAGCGGCATGAAGCCGGAAGAGTTCTCGTTCGACAAACCGCCTGCACAGGGGGGGCCTTACCTGCCGTCAGCCCTGCAACAACAAGTTTCCATGTCGAGCATGGAGCAACAGATGGCGGAGTTGAATGAGCTGCTGAGCGACCGTAGCGACAAACTGGTGGCGCTGGAAACATTGTTAATGCAGGACAAATTGAGCAAAAAGCTGTTGCCTTCGGTTCCTCCTATCAATGAAGTCTGGTATTCCTCCAATTTTGGTTGGCGTATTGACCCCTTTACCGGCAAGAATGCCATGCATGAGGGGGTGGATTACATGGTTCCGGAGGGTACGCCGATCCATGCTTCGGCTGGCGGGGTGGTGGTGTATGCGGACATGCATCCGCAGTATGGTAATATGGTCGAGATAGATCATGGCAATGAGGTAGTAACGCGTTATGCGCATGCGTCCAAGCTGTTGGTCAAAGTAGGACAGATGGTCAGGCGTGGGGATGAGATCGGTTTGTCGGGAAGCACGGGCAGATCGACCGGCCCACATCTGCATTTTGAAGTGAGATACAAGGGCATCGCCCAGAACCCGGTACGTTTCCTGGAAAATGCCAGGAGTTGACCGTTCAGGTTTTGCAGAAGGGTGAGGTGTGTGCCTCACCCTTTTTTATTTGTTTGTAACGGCAGCATAAGAAAATAACAGCATGATCTCAAAAATATTGAAGTCCGTATTCGGCAGTCGGAATGACCGTTTGCTCAAACAGTATCGCCAGACCGTTACTCGTGTAAATGCGTTGGAGGGACAGATATCCGCCTTGTCCGACGAGCAATTGCGTGCCAAGACGGCAGAATTCAAACAACGGGTGCAACAGGGTGAGCCTCTAGACGCGATCTTGCCGGAAGCCTTTGCCGTGGTGCGCGAAGGCAGCAAACGGGTATTGCAGATGCGGCACTTCGATGTGCAGCTGATTGGCGGCATGGTGCTGCATTACGGCAAGATAGCCGAAATGCGAACCGGTGAAGGCAAGACCCTGATGGCCACATTGCCGGCCTACTTGAACGCACTTTCAGGCAAAGGCGTGCATGTGGTGACGGTGAACGACTATCTGGCAGCGCGCGACGCCGAGTGGATGGGCAAGCTGTACCAGTTTCTCGGGCTGTCCGTCGGCGTGATTCTGACCAGTATGGAGCATGCGGACAAGCAGGTAGCCTACGGCGCGGACATCACCTATGGTACCAATAACGAGTTCGGCTTCGACTACCTGCGCGACAACATGGCAGCTAACGCCGAGGACCGTTTTCAGCGCGGTCTGAACTTCGCCGTTGTCGACGAGGTGGACTCCATTTTGATCGATGAGGCGCGTACGCCGCTCATCATCTCCGGCCAGGCTGAAGACAATCTTGATGTTTATTTGCAGATGAATAAACTGGTGCCGAATTTGAAACGTCAGGCAGACGAGAATGCGCCGGGCGACTTCCATGTCGACGAAAAGAACCACCAGATTTTGCTGAGCGAGTCCGGCCACGAGCATGCCGAACGCTTGCTGGCACAAGCCGGTCTGTTGCCGATTGGCGGCAGCTTGTACGACCCGGCCAATATCACGCTGATACACCATTTGTATGCCGCATTGCGGGCGCACAACCTGTTCTTTCTCGACCAGCATTATGTGGTGCAGAACAATGAAGTCATCATTGTCGATGAATTTACCGGTCGCCTGATGGCCGGACGTCGCTGGTCGGATGGCTTGCACCAGGCGGTGGAAGCCAAAGAAGGCGTTGAGATCCAGAAAGAGAATCAGACGCTGGCTTCGATCACGTTCCAGAATTATTTCCGCATGTACAACAAGCTGTCCGGCATGACCGGCACGGCAGACACCGAAGCCTACGAGTTCCAGAGCATCTACAATCTCGAAACGGTCATTATCCCGCCGCATCGTCCCACGGTACGCAAGGATATGATGGACAAGGTTTATCTCACTACGCGCGAAAAATATGCGGCGGTTATTGCCGATATCCGCGATTGCCACGAGCGCGGTCAACCCGTGCTGGTTGGTACGACTTCCATCGAAACCTCCGAATTGTTGTCGGGTTTGCTGGCAAAGGAAAAACTGCCGCACCAAGTGTTGAATGCCAAACAGCATGCGCGTGAAGCCGAGATCGTTGCTCAGGCCGGTCGTCCGAAGATGGTTACGATTGCCACCAACATGGCGGGACGCGGCACGGACATCGTGCTGGGCGGGAACGTGGAAAAACCCATCGAGCTGGTGCGTATGGACGAAAGCCTGGATGCGGCTGCAAAAGAGCAACGCATCGGGGAATTGCGTGCCGAATGGGAGCCGATCCACAAGCAGGTGATCGCGAGCGGAGGCTTGCATATCATCGGTACAGAGCGCCACGAATCGCGGCGCGTGGATAACCAATTGCGCGGCCGTTCCGGGCGTCAGGGCGATCCCGGCTCCAGCCGTTTTTACCTGTCGCTGGAAGATCCGCTATTGCGCATCTTCGCATCCGACCGCGTAGCGGCGATCATGAACAAGTTCAAGCTGCCGGAAGGCGAGGCCATCGAACACACTTGGGTGACACGCGCGATAGAAAATGCGCAACGCAAGGTGGAAGCGCGCAACTTCGATATGCGCAAACAGATCCTGGAATACGATGATGTCGCCAACGACCAGCGTAAAGTAATCTATCAGCAGCGTGCCGAATTGCTGGAAAGCACCGATATTTCGGAGACCATCAATGCAATGCGCGAAGGTGTATTGTCAGATACGGTTGCCGAACATATCCCGCATGGGAGCATGGAAGAACAATGGGATGCGGCGGGCCTGGAAAAAACACTGGGTGCAGAATATCAGTTGCACCAACCCGTGGCGCAATGGCTGGAGCAGGAAAAGCAACTGGATGAAAACGGCCTGCGGTCACGCATAATTGAAGCGGCGCAACAGCAATATCAGGCCAAGGTAGAACATGTAGGTGCCAACGTGATGCATGGCTATGAACGTATCGTCATGTTGCAGAGTCTGGACCAACATTGGCGAGAACATCTTGCAGCGCTGGACCACCTGCGGCAGGGCATTCATCTTCGCGGCTATGCGCAGAAGAACCCCAAGCAGGAATACAAGCGCGAAGCATTCGATCTGTTCGCTACCATGCTTGAAGCGATCAAGCGTGATGTGACGCAGACACTGATGAACGTGCAGATCCGCAGCGAGGCAGATGTGGCGGCAGCAGAAGCGCCCCATGCGCCTGAAAACGTGCAGTATCATCATGCCGATTATGAAGAAGCACTGGCTTCGACAGACAATACGGAAACTGAGCTCAAGCCTTTTGTGCGCGGCGGTGAAAAGATCGGTCGAAACGATCCCTGCCCTTGCGGTTCAGGTAAAAAATACAAGCAGTGCCACGGAAAGCTGGCTTAATTAACATAATCAATGCGTTAGTTTTTTGATGGCACCTTAATTTGTGTAATGAAAAATGGACTGAAACCTCAATTGTTCCGGCCAGATCATGTTTGAACTTATCTGCCCTCCAAACTGCAGAATGACGGGGGCCGCGATTTCAACTTCATTTGGCAGGATCAATAATGTAAAAAACGGGAGCTTGGGCTCCCGTTTTAGATGAAGCATCACCGCAGATCGCATGATGTTACTTTTTCTACGACGCGCAATAAAACAGACCAGAGCCAATCCTTCCAGAAGCATCGTGCATGAATTGAGTTCATGGACGGGCGAGATTGCGTTGTAAAATATTTTACCCATTCCAAATGAATGACCAATTGCTTAATAATTGGTAACCACCTGTATTATAAATAATAATTCATCATTGGAGGCTGAGCAAGTGCGCGAATCAGGTTATTTGCGCAGCCAAGGTGTCGACGATGGAATGGGTTTGAGGGGCATCCGCTGTGCTGTATCGGCGACCTGTGCGACATACAACAGTTCGCGTGCCCGCGCCAAGTTCCAGTATCTGTCAGTCGCGACTCAATACAGGCAGCGTTGAGATAAGGGGCCGCGTAGCGGCGTTCCAGGTTATTTCGGTCAACCAAGTGTGAAAACACCTGGTTAACCGAACAAAATTAATTACATTTTCGGATGCGGTGTTTGGTCTGGATTGGGATGAGTGTCATCTTCCAAATAGCAGTGCTTCAAATACTCATCTTTCTTCATTCCATCCAACTTCATGTTTTTTGCATTCTGATCGCATTGCTCCGCTTTTTCACTAAATTGAAAAGCTGTCATGTCGATTCTCTTCAAGCATGACTTCAAGAAAATATCTCTTTGATGTTTATTGGAAATCTTCGCACCTTCTTTAGAGCATTCTTTAGCATATTCAGCATCATGTGCAAAAGCGGGGGCGGCAATAGCCGCCAGCAGAAAACTGGTTAGTACAACCATATTCTTAGACATAAATTTCCTCGTCGCGTGTTAGCGTTTCCGGTTTCAAATTATTTCGGCCCAGCCAATACGGCAGAGCCTCTGGACATTCGTTTCTTTATTGCTGCAGTTTAGTCAACGCTTGCCAAAAGTGCCGGGAATGCCACTATCAATGTCGCAATAGCGGCCACGATCCAACGAACGTACTTGGCTGCTTCTTTGTATATGAGTTTCATTTGTTATCTCCAATTCTAATGGGATCCTGATTCAATATTTGGCGACTCCTGTCGTGCATTCCAGCACTGTTGAGTTAGGCAAAGCTGGCCAAAGCAGCGATGGACACCGCGGCTGCAGCAAGCCAACCCAAAACCGATTGGAACTGGATATCTGCCTTGTCTTCGCCGTTGATGATCTTGTCGTTCATGATGTTCTCCTAAAGTTTTCGATGAGATGAATTGCGTACGATTACAAGCTGGCGGCAATAGTCGCGATGCTGACAGACAGCGCCGCCAACCAGCCCAGATTCCCGATGAACTTCGTGTCATCGTTAGTCAATTCTTCCTTCTTGTTGATCTTCGCATTGATTCTGTTCAATTCCGCCTCAAGTTCTTTCAGGTTCCCTTGTTGCTTAAGAAGATCCTTGAGTTTTTCTTCATGTACCAATCTCAATGCGCTGGTGTCCAAACTCTTGTCCATTTCAAATTTCCTTTCAGTTAATGATTTAATGATTGCATTCGCGTCTATCAATCAGTTACCGTGCTATTTCTATTCGCGTCGTGAATCGTGTTGGTGATGCGATGTGTGCATATTGCTCGCAAACATGCGGTATGTATTTCAGTCGAATCTGATCATGGCCTAGGAAATTTCTGATGTGGCACTGGGAGTAATCTTCCGGATTCAGGTTTAAGCTGGAAAAGCCATAACAGTAACGTTTGCAAACGTCTTGTTTAAACGGCACAGAATGTGCAAAATGCCCATAAATAATCAATATGATAAAAATACTAATTGCAGAGGATCATGCCATCGTCCGAAACGGGCTGAGGCAGATCTTTTCAGACACGACCGACCTTGACGTTGTAGGAGAGGCGACCAATGGCTCAGAAGTATTGGAACTGGCACGCAAATTCGACTTCGATCTGCTGTTGCTGGACATGACCATGCCAGGCGTGACCGGACCGGAATTGATCAAGAGACTGCTTGCGGAACACCCCTCGATGAAGATACTGGTCCTGTCGATGAACAACGAATCACAATCCGTCAATCGAGCCTTGAAGGCAGGTGCTTCGGGTTATGTGACGAAAGATAGCGACCAGATTGTGCTTCTCGCGGCCATCCGCAAGGTAGCTACCGGACACAAATTCATCGACCCGGCCTTGGTGGAGGCGATGGTATTCGACAACGCCACCGGTGAAGATTCGCGCCATTCAATTCTGTCTGACCGGGAGCTGCAAGTATTGCAGATGCTGGCATCCGGTCTCAACCCGGGAGAGATCGCCGAATCACTTTTCTTGAGTGCGAAGACGGTGAGCACTCATAAGGCGAATCTGATGCAGAAACTTGGAATCGACAATAATGCGGATCTTGTGCGTTATGCGATCAAGCATGGCTTGGCGAGAGAGTGATTGCAGGATGGTTGGTTTTCGAATCAGAAACTTTCGTTGAAAGGAAGATCGAGGGATATTTTCGTCCCACCTCCCTCGCGCGAATCGATAGATAGCTTCGCACCGATAAGTTGAGCCCGGTAATACATATTCAGCATGCCAAACCCCTTCCTTTCTTCCTCATAATTTCTTGGCAATCCAACACCATTATCAGCAATTGTGAGCAGGATCTGTTTTGCATCCGAATAAAGATCGATCGAAAGGTGACTGGCCTTGCTGTGCTTCACAGCATTGTTGATGGCTTCCTGGGTAATGCGATAAAGATTTGTGGCGATCATGAAATCAATGATTTCGACGTCACCGCTGACATGGACTTCGCAGGGAATTCCCGAGACGATCACCACATCTTCTGCAAACTGTTCGAGCCCCTGCCTTAATCCGCGATTGGCTACATTGAAGGGGATCAGACTATGGGAAATATAGCGTGATCTCTTGATAGCATCCTGAGCAATCCTTTTCAGGACTTCCGCCTGTTCGCTGGCTGCATGATCAATCTTCGATAAACGGTTCGCCAATGACCCGGCCATGTATGCAGCACCAGTCAGCAACTGGCCAAGGTCATCGTGCAATTCCCTGCCGATTTGCGCTTGTGCCTCTTCGCTCACCTCGAGGACTTTCCGTTCCAGTACCTTTCTCGCCAACATTTCCTGTTCAAGTTTATTTTTCGTCGCCAATAGGTCCTGCGTTCGTTCGACCACCCTGACTTCCATCTCATCGCGTGACTTCTGCAACGCATCCTGCAAAGCGGATGCTTCCGTAATATCAGCCATGATGCCAATGATGCCCTGACTATTGGCGCCATCACCCGACAACTTGATCTTGGTGATTTCAAGCAAGTGGGGTTTTCCGTCCGACAGCTCGATAGTTTCGCGGGATATGACCGGTTGATTGCTTTTGAAGCAAAATACATCCGATCGTGCCAGTTTCGCACTGGCTTCACTGCCGATGACTTCGAAAGGATGGATCGATTCGAACCGCTGCTCCTGCACTCCAAATGCATCACAGAATGCCTTATTGACGAATCGATAGCGGCCATCAAATCCCGAGAACCAGATTCCAATGGGTGAGTTATCCAGAATTGCTTGTAACGTGGCCTTGCTCTCTGTAATCCTGGCCTTGCTTTCAGTGATCTCAAAAGCTGCTTGCAGTGCTCTTGCCCTATCGCGAACCAGGACCCATACAAGAATTGCAAGCAGGATGCTGATCCCGATTCCAGATTTAATAACAAGCAACGGCTTGGACTTGTCCAAATGAGCCTCGAAAGCAGGTAAGGACGACGTCTCGATTGTCCAGGGGTATCCTTGAACATCGATATGACGGATGGATTGAAACCAACTGGGGTAGAGGGCCTTATCGGTACGGCTATTATCCGTATCGAATAGCAGCGAGTTGTTGTTTGACTCCTTGCCATAAAAGATCTCAATGTCAATGTCGGTCTCGTTTCCGCCCAGAACGCCCGACATTAGGTCGCCAAGTACGAAAGTTCCGACAACGAACCCAATGCAATTTTCACGCCTTGACTCCGGAGTATCGTGTTTGCTTATCCGGTTGCTTGCTGAATCGAATTTGTACACAGGAACAAACATCAAAAAACCGGCCTGCTCGTAACCATCGGATATTCGGCCCACCGAAATCTTGTCCGTTACCCCCACTTCACCCGATGCGACAGCGTTCTCTTTAGCCGTCAGGCTTTTTGGATTCGAAAGTAAGCTTTCAAGTAGTTTTCTTTGATCATTTTTCTGGAACTGCTCGGTATAGAGCAGTCTGCCAATTTCGGATTTTGGAGTCGAGTTGTTCGTTACAAACAATATGCTGTGAATGCCGGGAAAGTTTTGCTCGAGATTGAGTGAGTTCACATAGGTATGAAACTCGCTTGAGTCAACAAATTCCGGCTTTGAAAATAGTGATTGGACTCCAATCAGAATTTGTTTGTAGGACAGGAGTCTTTCGGCTAAGCGATTGATGACATCATTAGAGCGATATTCAAAATCGATCTTGAGGTCAACCATGCTGGCGCGCTTGACGGCACCCCAAGTCTGATAGGTGAGTCCAAGAGCGATTGCCAGCACAAGTAATGGCAAGTATCTGAACATCATCAGTCTGGATATCGATTTCACGAGATTGTTATAAGTTATGTTCTATGAATGCGCACAATTAACTGTTGTAAGCCATGATGAGGCAGGTAATGATTAAAAAATGGCCGCCACGCAAATTTTAAGGGGAATTCCGGAATGACGTGCAACTTTGAGACATGCCTGTATTTAAGGCGCCGAAAACTGTCGAAGATATTTATGCATCAGTGGGCGCTATAACTGTAAGTGCAGGACATGCAACGCAAATTAAGTTGCTGTTGCCAGCAGCACAAATTAATAGCGTTCCATAAGGTGCCGTCAGAGGGTAATATTATTTGCAAGTAAGCTCTAAGTGCGTGCACATCAGGCTACTTCATATTCATGTAATGCAATGTTGTGTTAAATTGGCAAGCTGATGCGCTGAATATTGAGCACAATTGCCATGTTCTACAAATTTTGTATGCGCAATTTTTACTATTAAATAGATTAAATAATCAGTCTGGTATGGACGTTGCGTGGCAATACCAGCAGTGCCATGAAAAATTGAGCTGAACACCAAATTTTGGGAGAATTAAAAATGCCGACACACAATCTGGTTTTGCAAACACTGAACAATTCGACGTTGACGGAAGAATTGCGCGATGCCGAGATCGAGATACTGGCACGACTGTTCGAAGTCAAGGAATTCAAAAGCGGTGAAGCCCTGCTGCGCCCAGGCGAGGAGCGTCTGAAGAACTCCCTGATTGTTCTGGCCAGCGGAGAGGTGGAGGCGACTGCAACTCTGGGCGGAGAGCAAGCGACCCTACACCTGCTGCAGCCGGGAGACTTGGCCGGCATCATCACTTTTGCCGGGGGCAATGTTTCGCAGATCAGTGCGACCGTGATGGCAAAAACGGATTGTCAGGTGCTGCTGTTGGAACGCTCGAAATTTGAAGCCCTGCTGAACACACAACCCGCTATTGTTTATTACGTGATGCGCGGTATCGTGCGTCATACGCATGGAATTGTTCGCCGTATGAACACCGAAACTGTCGAAATGAGCAACTACATCTACAAGACAAAAGGACGTTTCTAAAGGAAGTTAAATGCCGGTAAATCTCTCAGCGCCCGTTGCGGCACAACTGTTGCCCGTCGCGGGCGTTTCTTTGGGGACTGCGGAAGCGGGCATCAAGCGCGCCGACCGCAAGGATCTGTTGGTTATCAAACTGGATGAAGGCGCGACCGTAGCGGGCGTGTTCACCGCCAACCGTTTTTGCGCCGCGCCTGTCACACTTGCGAAGCAACATCTCGCCGCGAACAAAGGAATACGCGCGCTGGTGGTAAACACCGGTAATGCCAATGCGGGAACCGGCGAACAGGGTATGGCGACTGCGCGTACTACCTGCGCTGAGCTGGCAAAATTGTTGGGCTGTGTGCCCGAGCAAGTGTTGCCCTATTCCACGGGCGTCATCATGGAACCGCTGCCCGTGGACAAAATCGTTGCCGGAATGCCGCAAGCCGTGGCGAACCTGAATGCCAATAACTGGTTCGATGCCGCAAACGCCATCATGACCACCGACATCGTTGCCAAGGCTGTGTCGAAGCAAGTGCAGATCAACGGCAAGACCGTCACTGTCACCGGCATGTCCAAAGGCTCAGGAATGATCCATCCCAACATGGCGACCATGCTGGGTTATATCGCGACGGACGCGGCCATCGCCCAACCGCTGCTGCAACAGATGGTGAGCGAGGCAGCCAATCGTTCCTTCAACTGCATCACAGTGGATGGCGACACTTCCACCAATGATGCGCTGATGCTGATCGCCACCGGCAAGAGTGGCGTCCTCGTTGATGCCGCGAACCGCGCGGCGATGCAAGCCGTCGTCACGGAAGTGGCAACCCTGCTGGCGCAAGCCATCGTGCGCGACGGCGAAGGCGCGACCAAGTTCATCACCATCAAAATCGAAGCTGGCCGCGATGAAGCCGAGTGCAGGAAGATCGGCTATGCAATCGCGCATTCGCCACTGGTCAAGACAGCATTCTTTGCCTCGGATCCAAATCTCGGGCGCATTCTTGCCGCGATTGGTTATGCCGGGGTGGGTGACCTTGATGTAGAGAAACTCAAGCTGTACTTGGACGACGTGCTGGTGGCCGAGAATGGCGGACGCGCGGGCAGCTATCAGGAGCAAGACGGGCAGCGTGTGATGCTGCAGAGCGATATTACAATTCGCGTGGTACTCAATCGCGGGGCGGTGAATGCGACCTTGTGGACATGCGACTTTTCATACGATTACGTAAAGATCAACGCCAGCTACAGAAGTTGAATCGCGGTTTCGGCAGCGGAGAGGATAGCAACGTTCCATGGACAAGTTAGACAAATTCCTCACCCGCGCCGAAAGCTTGCTCGCACGACTGGAAAATGTACTGCCCGGCGCGCAGCTGCAATCACCGGACTGGCAAGCTGCCGCTGCGTTTCGTTGGGATCATCAGCAACGCGCATTGCATCCCGTTCCGAATTTTCAGCGCATCGCGCTCACCGATTTGCTCGGTATCGACGACCAGAAACAACGCATCCTGCAGAATACGCTGCAATTCGTCCGCGGCGGCACGGCAAATAACGTCCTGCTTTCCGGTGCCCGCGGCACGGGCAAGTCGTCGCTGGTCAAAGCCCTGTTGAATGAATATGCCGACCAAGGTTTGCGCGTGATCCAGATCGACAAACAGGGGCTGATAGACCTTTCACACATCGTCGGACTGGTACAGGGCCGGGCCGAGCGTTTCATCCTCTACTGCGACGACCTCTCCTTCAATGATGCCGAACCCGGTTACCAATCGCTCAAGGCTGCGCTGGACGGGGACCTGGTGGCCTTCTCAGACAACCTGCTGATTTATGCCACGTCCAACCGTCGCCATTTGATGCCGGACTACATGCAGGACAACCTCGCTACGAAACATGTGGGTGATGAAGTGCATCCGGCGGAAAGCGTTGAGGAAAAGGTGTCGCTGTCGGAGCGTTTCGGTTTGTGGATTTCATTTTATCCGTTTGCACAGGATGAATATCTGGCCGTAGCCGAGCATTGGCTGGCTCATCATGGGTGGAAGCAGGGACTCACTGATGAGGTGCGAACAGCGGCGTTGCAGTGGTCGTTGATGAGGGGATCGAGAAGTGGAAGGGTGGCAGGGCAGTTTGCCAGGGATTGGTGCGGAAGGAATTAGTTTATCTCCTTTCGTGGAGAGCATCACAGTCTGTTCTTTCCATGGTCCTTGCCAAGAACGGCCCAAGCCGTCGGAAAACTGAAAGCTTGAAAGATCACATTGAACCCCCAACCCGAAAAAAACAAAATCATTGAAGTTTCCGCCGCTGTATTGCAACGGCCAGATAACTCCTTTCTCCTCGCCCAACGCCCTCCCGATAAAATCTGGGCTGGCTACTGGGAATTTCCCGGCGGCAAGATCGAGCCGGGCGAGACGCCATACACCGCACTGGTTCGGGAGTTGCATGAAGAACTCGGCATCACCGTCCAAACCGCTTATCCCTGGCTTACCCGCATCTTTACTTATCCGCACGCAACAGTGCGTCTGAATTTTTTCCGCGCGACGGCATGGAGCGGCGAGTTGCATCCGCATGAAGGCCAGCAATTCTCCTGGCAACAACCGGCTTGGGTTTTGGTCGATCCCATCCTTCCCGCCAACGCTCCCGTTCTGCGCGCACTTGAATTGCCGGTTTTGTACGCCATCAGCAATGTCGCCGAGATGGGGGTTGGGCCGTTCCTGGCAAGCCTGCAAGCCAAGTTGAAAAAGGGACTGCGGCTGGTTCAGTTGCGCGAAAAAGACCTCTCGCGTAGCGAATTGCGCGAGCTTGCACTGCGCGTAGTGGCATTGGCACACAAGTGCGGCGCGAAGGTATTGCTCAGCGGCGATGTGGCATTGGCACAGGAGGTGCGAGCGGATGGGGTGCAACTGACTTCGATTCAGCTTGCGGAATTGAAGGCGCGCCCGGCAATCGATTGGTGTGCGGCTTCCTGTCACAGTGCAGATGAATTACGCCGTGCTGAAACGTTAGGCTGTGATTTTGCATTACTGAGTCCGGTGTTGCCGACCAAATCCCATCCGGGAGCGCCGCATCTGGGTTGGGAGAAGTTCGCCGCAATGGCGGCAGGTTCAACGATTCCGGTATATGCCTTGGGTGGCTTGAACAAGGAGGATATGCAGACTGCGTGGCAGCACGGAGCTCACGGAATTGCTTTGCTGCGTCATGCTTGGTGATCAGAATCAGGCAATTCCTGCTCGCGTTGTTCAACGCGATATTCCTCGTTTGCCCATTTGCCAAGATCGATGAGTTTGCAGCGCTCGCTGCAGAACGGGCGGAAACGATTGTTGGTGTCCCATACATGCTCTTTGCCGCAAGTCGGGCAAGTGACGACAGGCGGTTTGCTCATTGCAGTGAACAGAAAGTCAGATCAAAAGGAACATCCTGATCGTAGAGCGCGGTCTTGGCGGCATACTTGGCCTCGACGAAGCGGATGTTGAGTGCGTATTTATTGGCACTGATCTCGGGAATGCACGGCAGGTCTGGATCGAGCGAAATGCGTAACATCTGCGCCACACGCCCCCCCTGCATTTGCTGGAAACTGCCGTGAAAGGCGGTGAAGTGGTGCACTTTGCCATTCTCACGCAGCAGCTTGAGCAAAATGGTAATCCCATCGTGTAATGGCAAGAGGGGACCGAGCCAGACGCCTAGACTCTGGCGACGGCGTTCCGGGCTTTGATGTTGCCAGTAATGATAGGAGGGGAGATCGAATTCGCAGACGCCGCCCGGGATGCAAGCGCGTTGCTTGATACCCATCAGCCACTCATCGTCGCGCAGATGCTGGCCGATCTTGCCACCCATGCTTAGCAGTCTTGAGCTGGCCCCTTCGATTTCGCCGAGTACCGCATCCAGTGCGTCTTCCAGGATTTCGGGATTGTTATGGAGGTTGTTTAACGCTTTCTTTTGGCGCTCCAGTTCTTGCAGCAGTTCGGATTTGAGATCGGCGCGGCTGGCAACTTCGAGTATCTCGAACAGGACGCCCAGCGCAGCATGATGGTCCGTACTTCTGTCGCTTTCGATAAACCGGTCGATGCGAAAGTAGAGGTCCTCAAGACGCAGCATGGTGCGAACTCTTTCATTGAGAGGGAACTCGTAGTTGATCACTTTCAGCTAGCGGGGAGGGGTTTAATTGGTTGCGAAAGATATAGCCAGTGCGGCATGCCGTCAATCGCTTTCCGTCGCCAATTCGGATAAACGGCGGTGCATTCCGACAATCTGCATTTTCAGGTCGCCCAGGCTGCCATTGTTGAGGATTATCTCGTCGGACAATGCCAGCCGTTCCTCGCGGCTAATCTGCTGGGCCATGATGGCCCGCACGGCAGACTCGTCCAGTTTGCTGCGTTGCATGGTGCGGGCTATCTGTGATTCTTCCGGGCAGTCCACGGTAATCACGCGTTGCAACCAGTTGGCATAGCGCCCGCTTTCAAACAGCAATGGAACCACAACCAGTGTGTAGGGAGCTGCAGTGGGGGATGCAGCTTGCTGCCTGGTCTGGGCGAATATAAGTGGGTGCAGAATGGCTTCCAGCTGCTTTTTTTTGGCAGGGTCATTAAAGACAATTTCGCGCATTTTGCTGCGATTCAGTGCGCCCTGTGCATCGATGATATCTGCACCGAAAGCGTTGCGTAATGCCGGAATGGCTGCCCCGCCAGTTTGCGTCAACTGGTGTGAAATGACGTCGGTATCGACGATGCGTACGCCTAGCGCGGCGAATATGTCAGCGACGGTGCTTTTGCCGCTGCCGATTCCGCCTGTCAATCCAACCAGATAGTTCACGGCGCCAGAAGTTGCAGATAATTCTGTGTCAGCGTTTGTCCCCAAAACAGGGCAATCAAACCTCCTCCTGCCAGATAGGGACCAAAGGGGATCGGGATATTCCGGCCGCGCTTGGTGAAAATGATGAGTGAGATGCCGACCACGGCTCCGACCAGCGAGGACAGCAGGATGACCAGCGGCAGTAAGGTCCAGCCCAACCATGCACCGATGGCGGCGAGCAATTTGAAATCGCCAAAGCCCATACCTTCCTTGCCGGTGGTCAGTTTGAATGCCCAGTACACGCTCCACAACGAAAGATAGCCAACCATGGCGCCGATGACCGCATTCGGTAAGGAAGTAAATGTCCCGTTGAGATTGAGCAGCAGACCCAGCCAGAGCAATGGTAGGGTGATGTCGTCCGGCAGCAGCTGGGTATCAAAGTCGATGAAAGCAAGCGCAATCAGCGCCCAAATGAATACAATCGCGGCAAGTCCGGCGAATCCGAAGCCGAAATTCCAAGCAGCATACGCACTCAGTATGCAGCTGGTAGCCTCTACCAGGGGATAGCGCGGAGATATTGCAGCTCCGCATCCGGTGCATTTGCCGCGCTGAAAGAGATAGCTGAGTACGGGAATGTTCTCTGCGGCGGTAATGGCGTGGCCGCAAAGCGGACAGGCGGATCGCGGCACCAACAGATTGTATTTGGGGGAGTCTTCCGGCGCTTTGCCGCTGAGTTCTGCGCATTGTTTATGCCATTCGCGTTCCATCATTTTGGGCAGGCGATGGATGACGACATTGAGAAAACTACCGACAACCAGCCCGATAATTCCGGCGAATAGGGAAAAAATCAGGGGGGAGGTTTGCAACAGAAGCAGCATCGAATCACCTTGGCATATAAAAAAGGCGCGGTCATCGCCGCGCCTGTTTGCGAACCGGTCGATTAGCCGACGGCCTGACCCATTTTGAAGATCGGCAGGTACATCGCGATCACCAAGCCGCCGATGAGCGTACCCAACACCACCATAATTACCGGCTCCATCAGGCTCGATAGAGCTTCCACCGCATCGTCCACTTCGGCTTCAAAAAAGTCGGCAACCTTACTCAACATGCTATCCAGCGCGCCGGACTCTTCGCCGATGGCGACCATTTGCAATACCATGCTGGGAAAAACATCGGTATTCTGCATGGCGACGGTCAGGCTGGTACCCGAAGTCACTTCGCGCTGAATGGCCTTGGTCGCATCGTAATAAACAACATTACCGGCAGCGCCCGCCACTGAATCGAAGGCTTCCACCAGTGGAACGCCTGCCGCGAACATGGTGGCCAGGGTGCGAGACCAGCGCGCGATGGAGGCTTTACGTACAATAGGTCCGAGAACGGGGATTTTTAGCATCAGTTGATCCATGCGTCGTTGCATGGTCTTGTTGCGCTTCCAGGCGTAAAAGAAACCGTACACACTGCCCCCGATGATGGCGAAAATCGCCCACCACCATGCCACGAAGAAATCGGAAATGGCCATGACCACCAGAGTGGGGCCGGGCAAATCGGCACCGAAGCTGGAAAATAACTGTTTGAACGCCGGGATCACGAAGATCATGATGACAGCGGTAATGACAAAGGCGATGACAATGATGGAGATCGGGTAGAACAACGCGGATTTTATCTTGCTCTTGATGGCAAGAATCTTTTCCTTATAGGTTGCCAGACGATCCAGCAGGCTGTCCAGAATACCCGCAGCTTCGCCCGCCCCGAGCAGATTGCAATACAGGTCGTCGAAATACAGCGGGAACTTGCGGAAAGATTGTTCCAGGCTGCTTCCGGTCTCCACATCGGTCTTGATGTCGAACAGCAAGCGCGAAACTGCGGGGTTGTCATGACCTTTGCCGACGATGTCAAAGGCTTGGAGCAGCGGTACTCCGGATTTCAGCATGGTGGCGAGTTGCCGGGTAAAAAGAGTGATATCTTTTTCCGTGACTTTGCCCCTGCCCGATGCACTTTTTTTGATTTTGGTGACGGTGATGCCTTGGCGGCGCAAGTGCGCGGATACACTGGCTTCGCCGGCACCGCGAATGTCGCCTTTGACTATCTTGCCGGCTTTATCCTTGCCTTCCCAGCTATATTGAATTTCTTTGGTTTTTGCAGACTTGTCGACAGCCATCCGGTTACCTCGATTCAAATGCGGTCCAGGGAAACTTCCCGTTAATTATCAAAACCAGCACAGACACGCCAGATTTTAAAGGATTTTTGAATGATGCACGGCTTTCTATTCTTTGTAAAGCGGCTAACTGCTTGGTTTGTTGGGTTGTACCGGGAAAATGCGCGCGACTTTGACGGCACGATCCTGGGTCTGAATAATCTCGATCGGATAGTTGCCGATCTTCAAACTGGTACCTGCTTCCGGGATGTCTTCCAGATGTTCCAGAATCAGGCCGTTGAGTGTTTTTGCCTCGCCCAAAGGCAGATGCAGGCCCAGTTTGCGATTCAATTCGCGCAGGCTGCTGCTGCCTTCGAGTAGCAGGCTGCCATCGTCCTGGCGCAGGAATTTTCCGGTCTGGGATGGAGATTGCGTCGTGAAATCGCCCACAATTTCTTCCAGAATGTTCTCCAGCGTCACTAGGCCGAGTAACTCGCCGTACTCATCCACTACCAATCCCAAACGGGTCTGGCGTTCCTGAAATTGCTGCAATTGCTTGAGCAACGGCGTGTCGGAAGGGATGAAATAGGCATCGTTGAGTATCTCGCGCAATTGCGTAGTATCCAGCGCTTCTTCCAGCAGCAGGGGCAATACCCGTTTGATGTGCAGGATTCCGATTACATTGCTGGGCATTTCGGAGTACACCGGTAGCAACGTATGATGGCAGGTAATGATTTGCTGGCGCAATTCTTCCGGCGCTGCATCGACGTTCAATGCCTCGATCTGGTTGCGCGGAATCATGACGTCATTGACGGTGATACGTTCCAGATCGACCAGATTGAGCAACATCTTCTGGTGTTTGCGCGGCAGAAAATTTTCGGCATCCAGTACCAGTGAGCGCAATTCTTCCAGGCTCATCTTGTGGTGGCTGTGATCCGTCTGCACCTTGATACGTAGCAGCCACAACATGCCTCGTACCATGGCGGTGGCAATGGATACGACCGGATAAAACAACTTGATAATGAGCGCCAGCGCATAGCTGGATGGCAAAGCCACGCGTTCTGCATGACTGGCGGCAATGACCTTGGGCATGATTTCGCTGAATACCAGAATTGCAAAGGTGATGGTCAGTGAACCGACCAGCAGCGCTGTGCTGTTGTCATGTCCGAACAGCCGCAACACGATGATTTCAGCCAATGTGGCAGCCGCTACATTGAGCAGGGTATTGCCAAGCAGGATGGAGCCGAGCAGTTTGTCGGTCTGCGCGAGTAATTTTGCGGTGAGTTTTGCGCTTTTGTTGCCTTTGCGCACCAAGTGGTTCAGACGGTAGCGGTTGATCGCCATCATGCTGGTTTCGGATGCAGAAAAGAACCCGGAGCAGATCAGGATAATCAGAAGGGCAATAAACAGCACGCCCGGCGAGAAATCGTCCAAAGCAAACAACCTTAAATTAACGCGATGTGCGCAGTATCGGGGCGGGGGATGGCAGTGTCAATCGCAGCGGCGCCTTACCATTCCTTGAACACGATGCCGATGCCGAGGGTCGTTTGCCAATGGTTGTAGTCGATCAGACTGTCTCCATAGCCGCTGGTGAATTGCAGATTGAGCTGGGAAGAATGACCGAGCTTGAACGGGCTGGCCCAGTCAAGTTGCATGAAGCCCTTATGCCCGTGCGGATCGAGGTTGCTGCGCAGCAGCAGAATGACTTCATCGTCGCGGTCCGGCGACCAATGAGTGACCAGTTCGGCACGCCCCATATAATTGACCATGTCCGGATTGTCGTCCTTGGAGGCATTTTCAGGGATGCGCCACCAGCCCCGTCCTGTCATATAGAAATCATCCCATTCCCAGCCGCCCTGGAGATACAAACGGTTCCAGCTCCGCGATTCCGGATTGCCGCGACCGTTCGATTGGTGCGATAAACCGAGATTGAGCAATTTCCATCCTTGCGCGTTGCCTGTGCCGAAGGTCCCGATTAGCTCGGGTTCGTAGTTGGAGTCGCGGAAAGGAGAGGATGCGCCCACATTGAACGCCTGCCAAAACGATTGCTGGGTGAATGCTCCCCAAACTCGAAAGTTCTTAAAACCCAGAAATTCCAGATCGCGGTAATTTCCTATCTCGGATTTGACGCTGTACTGGAATTTAATCTCTTCATTCTGATAGGGGTAAGGTGTCAGAACCGTATGATTGGGCGAAGGAGAGCTCGGCGAACTGTTGATGTTCGAGGTATGGCGCATCAACAGATAGTTCTTGCGATAGGGTTCCAGGCGGCGTATGCCGCTGGTGTCGGGATTCCCCTGTCCATCCAGATCCCATGCCCGGGTCAGGTAGCTGCGGGTTGGCGGCTTGGCGGCGGCGGCCTGGTCGTAACACTTCAGGCGGTCAATCTTGTTCACGATGCTGGAGCATGCTTCAAAAGCGGAATTTTCGGCATATGCAAGATTGGGGAGAAACGCGCAAATGAAAGGGAATACAAGGGCGCGATGCATGGGGCGAGAGTTTAGCGGGAAGCGCGGCGATACGACCAGATCATCAGGGCGATGCCGGCAATCACCATTGGCAGACTCAACCACTGTCCCATACTGATGCCGAATGTCATCAAGCCAAAGATGCCGTCGTCAGGGTTGCGCGTGAATTCGCCGATGAAGCGGAAGCAGCCGTAGCCGATGAGAAACAGGCCGGACACTGTACCCACTGGGCGAGGCTTGTTGGAGAATATCCACAACAAGGTGAACAGCGCGACACCTTCCAGCGCAAACTCATACAGTTGCGAAGGATGGCGCGGGATATTGTCCGCCTGGGGGAATATCATGGCCCAGGGCACATCGGTCGGACGCCCCCACAACTCTCCGTTGATGAAATTGCCCAGCCGCCCGAAGGCTAGGCCCGGCGGTACGAGAGGCGCGATGAAATCCATGAGCGCCAGCCACTGGATGTTGCGGTTGCGCGCAAACAGTATCATCGCCGCCAGTACACCGAGGAAGCCGCCATGGAACGACATGCCGCCTTCCCATACTGCGAAGATCTTCAACGGATGCGAAAAATAATAGCCCGGGTTGTAGAACAATACCTCGCCCAAACGCCCGCCGAGCACGACGCCGAGCACGCCGTAAAACAACAGATCGTCCAGGAATTTTTCGTCCCAGCCTGGACGATTGAGTGCGCGCAGGCGCTTTCTGCCCAGCCAGATGAACGTCACAAAGCCGAGCAGATACATCAGCCCGTACCAATGGATGCCAAAAGAGCCGAGATGGATGGCGACAGGGTCGAATTGTGGGTGAACGAGCATAGTGCGAATCGGTTAGAATTGAGCGACGGATTATACGTGCATCATCATTACATTAGAGAGACATCATCATGCCAGCTTATCGTTCCCGTACCTCCACCCACGGCCGCAACATGGCCGGCGCGCGCGCGCTGTGGCGCGCCACCGGCATGGTTGACGGCGATTTCGGCAAGCCCATCATCGCGATCGCCAATTCCTTTACCCAGTTCGTGCCCGGACACGTCCATCTTAAAGACATGGGGCAGCTGGTGGCGCGCGAGATCGAGAAGGCGGGCGGCATCGCCAAGGAATTCAACACGATCGCCGTTGATGACGGCATCGCCATGGGGCACGACGGCATGCTGTATTCGCTGCCTTCGCGCGACCTGATTGCCGACTCGGTAGAGTATATGGTCAACGCGCATTGTGCCGATGCGCTGGTGTGCATTTCCAACTGCGACAAGATCACGCCCGGCATGCTGATGGCCGCGATGCGCCTGAACATCCCGGTGGTATTTGTTTCCGGCGGGCCGATGGAGGCGGGCAAGGTGACCTTGCAGGGCAAGTCCAAAGGTCTGGACTTGATCGACGCGATGGTGGCGGCGGCAGACAGCAGAGTCAGCGACGAAGACGTGGCCGTGATAGAACGTTCCGCCTGCCCCACTTGCGGTTCATGCTCCGGCATGTTCACTGCGAATTCGATGAATTGCCTGACCGAAGCCCTGGGGTTGTCGCTGCCCGGAAACGGTTCGCTGGTGGCGACGCACGCCGACCGCAAACAACTGTTCCTGCGTGCCGGACGCACCATTGTCGAATTGTGCAAGCGCTATTACGAGCAGGACGACGCCTCGGTATTGCCGCGCGGCATCGCCACCTTCGAAGCGTTCGAGAATGCAATGACGCTGGATATCGCCATGGGCGGCTCGACCAATACCGTGTTGCATCTGCTCGCCATTGCGCGCGAAGCGGAAGTGGATTTCACCATGAAGGACATGGATCGATTGTCGCGCCATGTGCCGACCCTGTGCAAGGTTGCGCCGTCGTCCGAATACCACCTGGAAGATGTGCATCGTGCCGGCGGCATTGCCGCGATATTGGGCGAGCTGGATCGGGCAGGCTTGCTGCACGGCGAGGTGAGTACGGTACATAGCAAGACGCTGCGCGACGGACTCAAGCAGTGGGACATCGCGCAAACGCAAAACGAGGAAGTGAAGAAATTCTTCCGTGCGGCGCCCGGCGGCATCATTACCACCATCGCCTTTTCGCAATCCATGCTGTATCCGGACCTGGATACGGATAGAGCGCAAGGCTGCATACGCGACAAGGCGCATGCCTATTCCAAAGACGGCGGATTGGCGGTGCTGCACGGCAACATTGCGCTAGACGGCTGCATCGTGAAAACAGCCGGGGTGGACGAGAGCATTTTGAAATTCAGCGGGCGCGCGCGCCTGTTCGAAAGTCAGGACGCGGCGACTGCAGGTATCCTGGCCGACCAGATCGTCGCGGGCGACGTGGTGGTGATCCGTTACGAAGGACCGAAAGGCGGGCCGGGCATGCAGGAGATGCTGTATCCGACTTCGTACCTGAAGTCGAAAGGCATGGGCAAGGTATGCGCATTGCTTACCGACGGGCGTTTTTCGGGAGGTACGTCCGGTTTGAGCATCGGTCACGTTTCGCCGGAAGCTGCCAGCGGCGGTGCGATCGGCCTGGTGCAGGAAGGCGACCGCATCGAGATCGACATCCCGAATCGCAGCATCAATCTGGCGATCACGGACGCCGAGCTGGCGCAACGACGCGCTGCAATGGAAGCAAAAGGCAAACTCGCATGGAAGCCGGTGGAAGTTCGTCAGCGCAAAGTATCGTCGGCGCTCAGGGCTTACGCCGCCATGGTGACCAGCGCCGACAAGGGAGCAGTAAGAGACGTGTCACAGGTGGAGAACAAGTAGTGCAATAAAGCAAGGGAAGGACGGTAGCGTGAAAGCAATACTGGTTGCAAATCCCAAGGGCGGCAGCGGCAAAACTACGCTGACCACCAATATCGCAGGCTACCTTGCTTCGCGAGGGCAACGCGTGGCGATACTGGACCTGGACCGGCAAAAATCGGCAACGCAATGGCTTGCAAATCGACCGCGCAATCTGCCCGGCATTGAATTGATGCATTCCGAATCAGATATGAATGCGCCGGTGGACTGGCTGGTGATCGATTCTCCCGCCGGCTTGCACGGAAAAAATCTGGAACATGCCTTGAGGCTAGTGCACAAGGTGATCGTCCCCATTGCCCCATCGGCTTTCGATATTCAGGCCAGCCGTGACTTTCTGGAAGCACTGCATCATGAAAAAACTGTGCGCAAAGGAAAGATATTCGTCGGCGTGGTCGGTATGCGCATGGATTCGCGCACTCGTGCAGCACTTACGCTGGAGCAGTTCCTGAAAGGTTTGGATTTGCCAATTCTCGCCTATCTGCGTGAAGCACAGGTTTACGTCAATGCAGCTTTCGAAGGCAAGACCCTGTTCGACCTGTCACCCTCGTTGGCAGAGCGAGAACTTGAACAATGGGCCTACCTTACCAACTGGCTGGAGCGTTCGGAAGAATAGCCTTGGGGAAATGCAGAATCACATGGTTTATAAAAATTTAATTGGATCAATAGGCTATCGAATTCGGATAACGATATTAAATGGGTGTCAACTCTGCCGACCATTGTGGCGTTATTAGAATGCGCTAATGAAGGTTTGCAAACAGGCCCATGTTGTTTAGAATGCACTTCCGTTTGTTTGACTTTCATTTCACGCTTGTTTGACAAATAGACATAACTAAAAATGGAGAAAGATATGAAATCTATCGTTGTTTGCATGATCGCAGTTGCAGGCCTGATGGCGGCAGGTTCTTCAATGGCAACTGATATGCCCGATCTGGCCAAGAAGAGCAACTGCACAACTTGCCACAAGATCGACGGTAAGTTGGTTGGTCCGGGCTGGATGGACGTTGCCAAGAAGTACAAGGGCGATGCCGGTGCAGAAGCCAAGCTGGAAGCCAAGGTTGCCAAGGGCGGTGGCGGTGTTTGGGGTTCCATGCCTATGCCTGCAAATGCTCCCAAAGTTTCAGATGCAGACATCAAGACTCTGGTTAAATTCATTCTGGGTCTGGCCAAGTAAGCTTGAAAGCGATACTTGCAAAAAAGCCGACGCAAGTCGGCTTTTTTATTGCGCTGATTCGCTGAATTGACAAGGGATAGGGCGCTCCGCATAATCCGGACACTTTATTAACCCGCCGGATTTCAACAATGTTGATCAATAAATTTTCCCTGTTTGTCCTATTCGGCATCGCACTCGCCGGATGCGGGAAAAGTGAGACAGCATCGAAGCCCGCTTCTGATGAACTCGTGGTCAAGATCGGCGCAGCGGCTCCGCTCACCGGACCTCAGGCACATATCGGCAAGGACAATGAGAACGGCACGCGCATGGCGATCGACGACGCGAATACCAGGGGCGTGATCATCGGCGGCAAGAAAGCGCATTTTGAGTTGCTGAGCGAAGACGACCAGACCGATCCAAAAACGGCAACCATCGTGGCGCAGCAACTGGTTGATGCAAAAGTGAATGGCGTGATCGGACACCTCAATTCCGGTACCACCATCCCCGCTTCCGCCATCTACTTCAAGAACGGCATCCCGCAAATCTCGCCTTCCGCTACCGCAGTCAGATATACCGCCCAGGGTTACAAAACTGCATTTCGCGTGATGAGCAACGATGCCCAGCAAGGCAAGGCGCTCGGCGAGTTTGCGGCCAAGGTACTGGGAGCGAAGCAAATCGCGGTCATCGACGACCGCACCGCCTACGGGCAAGGACTGGCGGATGAGTTCGTCAAATCTGCCGAAGCCAATGGCGCGAAAATCATCGTGCGCGAGTACACCACCGACAAGGCGGTGGACTTCACTGCAGTGCTCACCTCGATCAAAGGCAAGCAGCCGGACCTGTTGTTCTTCGGCGGCATGGATCCGCAGGGCGTGCCCATGATCAAGCAGCTGCGGGCATTGGGTATCAAGTCGCAGTTCATGATGGGCGACGGCGGCTATACGCCGAAGCTGATCGAACTGGCCGGCGATGCAGCGGAAGGTGTGTATGCCTCGCTACCCGGTGTGCCGCTGGACAACATGCCGAGCGGGCGCGATTTCGCCAAACGCTATGAAGAACGTTTCCATCAACCTATCCAGCTCTATGCCCCGTATTGCTACGACGCCGTCAACGTGATGATCGCAGCGATGCAGAAGGCCGGTTCTGCCGAGCCCGAAAAGTATCTGCCGGAGCTAGGCAAGATCGAAATCGATGGCGTGACGGCGAGGATCGCGTTCGACGAGAAGGGTGATATCAAGGGTGGCGCAGTCACCGTGTACCAGGTGCGCCAAGGTAAATGGTTTGCCGTGCAGACGATGGGCGGCGCGCCCGCAGCCAAGCCGTGAGCCGGTTTGCAGTCATGGAAAGCGACACCGGGCGTGTCGCTTTTTCTTTGTATAGATTGCCAAAGTAACCGTGGAAATCCTTCTTCAGCAGATCGTCAATGGCCTGGTTCAGGGCAGTGTCTACGCTCTCGTTGCGCTGGGCTACACCATGGTGTACGGCATCCTCGGCCTGATCAACTTCGCGCACGGCGAAGTGGTGATGATAGGCGCGATGATCGCGATGACCGTGTTGCAAGCCCTGTTAACCGCGGCTATGGCACCCGTGCTGGCAGTATTGCTCAGCCTGCTGACGGCAATGGCGGCTTGCATGGTGCTGGGTTACGGCATTGAGCGCATCGCCTACCGTCCGTTGCGCAATGCGCCACGCCTGGCACCCCTGATCACCGCCATCGGCGTCTCCATCGTGCTGCAGAATGTGGCGATGATGATCTGGGGGCGCGAATATCATTCCTTTCCGCTGCCGTTCAACAGCGCCTCCCACCAGCTTGCCGGGGCAATAGTGAACGATGTGCAAATCGCCATTGTCATCGTCGCATTGCTCATCATGACCGCCTTGATGTGGCTGGTACATCGCACCCGTATGGGCAGGGCGATGCGCGCCGTGTCTGAGAATCCGGCAGCGGCAGCGCTGATGGGCGTGGACATCAATCGCGTCATTTCCGTCACCTTCATGCTCGGATCCGCTCTGGCGGCAGTGGCCGGCTTTATGGTGAGCGCCAACTATGGCATCGTGCATTACTACATGGGTTTCATGCTGGGTTTGAAGGCCTTCACTGCGGCGGTTCTGGGCGGCATCGGCAACTTGCGCGGGGCGATGCTGGGTGGCGTGTTGCTGGGCTTGATCGAAAGCCTGGGGGCGGGCTACATCGGCGACATCACCGGCGGCTTTCTCGGCAGCAACTATCAGGATGTATTCGCCTTCTTTGTCCTGATTGCGGTATTGATCCTGCGCCCGTCCGGCCTGCTCGGCGAGAAACTGGCGGAGCGCGCATGAAGCTGCATCGTTCATCGTCGAGCCGCTTTGTATTTGTTGCCGTGTTGCTGGTGCTGCCCTTCGTCATTGATGCGTTGCTCGGCCACGGTTGGGTGCGCATTGCTGACTTTGCATTGCTCTACATCATGCTCGCGCTGGGACTCAACATCGTGGTCGGTTATGCGGGCTTGCTTGATCTGGGTTACATCGCGTTCTTTGCGGTGGGCGCTTATACCTACGCCTTGCTCGGCTCACCGCAGTTCGGCCTGCACTGGCCGATGTGGATCACTCTGCCGCTGGGGGCGCTCATCGCCTGCGGGTTCGGCGTATTGCTTGGCGCGCCCACGCTCAAGTTGCGCGGCGACTACCTCGCCATCGTCACTCTTGGCTTCGGCGAGATCATACGCATCTTCCTCAACAACCTGAATGCGCCGGTCAACATCACCAACGGCCCGCAGGGCATCAGCGCGATCGATCCACTGCAGATCGGCAGCTTCTCGTTCGGCAACTCGTACAAGTGGTTCGGTTTGCGCGTGGACGACGTGCACCTGCATTACTACCTGTTCCTTGTCTTCACCCTGCTGGTGATCTTCGTTTCGCGCCGTCTTGAAGATTCGCGCATCGGCCGTGCCTGGGTGGCGATACGCGAAGACGAGGTCGCCGCCTCGGCGATGGGGATCAATACACGCAATATCAAATTGCTGGCCTTCGCCATGGGCGCTACCTTTGGCGGTATCTCCGGCGGCCTGTTCGCGGGCTTCCAGGGTTTCGTCAGTCCGGAGAGTTTCAGCCTGATGGAATCCGTGATGGTGCTGTGCATGGTGGTGCTGGGCGGCATGGGCAATGTCGGCGGCGTAGTGCTGGGCGGCATACTGCTGGTGGTGTTGCCGGAACTGTTCCGCAATGCGGCCGGACCGGTACAGCAAGCGCTGATGGGTCGTGTCGTGGTCGACCCGGAAAGCCTGCGCATGTTGATGTTTGGCTTGGCTCTGATTCTGGTGATGCTGTGGCGACCTGCCGGTTTGTGGCCTTCCACACAGCGCCGTCGCGAATTCGATGCCCAGGACAGTGTGCTGCAACAAGAACAGGAAACGGTGTATGGCGCCAGCAAGTGACCGCCTGCTCGAACTCGCCAATGTCGGCAAACACTTCGGCGGAGTGACCGCCCTGGCCGATGTCTCGCTGCACATCCGGCGGGGCGAGATATACGGCCTGATCGGGCCCAACGGTGCGGGCAAGACCACGCTGTTCAACGTCGTTACCGGGTTGTACCAACTGGACAATGGTTCGTTCGATTTCGACGGCCAGCGCTATGCGCACTGCAAACCGCATCTGCTGGCGCAAGCCGGCATCGCGCGCACCTTCCAGAACATCCGCCTGTTCGCCAACATGAGCGCGCTGGAAAACATCATGGTCGGGCGCCATCTGCGCACGCACACCGGCATTTGGGGCGCGCTGACGCGGCATGCCGCCGCCCGTGCCGAAGAGCGCGACACCGTGCAGCGTGCGCGCGAGTTGCTGGAATATGTCGGTATCGACTCCGCACACCAGACCCTGGCCAAGCATCTGTCCTACGGCGAGCAACGCCGCCTGGAGATCGCCCGCGCTCTCGCCACCGAACCAAAATTGCTGGCGCTGGACGAGCCTGCAGCCGGCATGAACGCGACCGAAACCGTCGCGTTGAAAGCGCTGCTGCAGAAGATACGTGTCGGCGGCGTCACCGTGCTGCTGATCGAACATGACGTCAAACTCATCATGGGGCTGTGCGACCGCGTTGCCGTGCTGGACTACGGCAAGAAGATCGCCGAAGGTGTGCCGGAAGAAGTGCGTCGCAATCCGGCAGTGATTGCCGCTTATCTGGGTGGCAGCGCAGGAGGCGATGCATGATGAATAGCCTCCTGGAAGTGGAAAACCTCAAAGTTTCCTACGGCGGAATCCAGGCGCTGAAGGGCATCAGCCTGAACATCGCTGACGGCGAACTCGTCACACTCATCGGCAGCAACGGCGCGGGCAAAACCACCATGCTCAAAGCGCTGGCCGGATTGCTGCATCCTGCCTCCGGCAAGCTCCATTATCGGGAAAAGTCCTTGCTGCATGTTCCGGCACATCAGCGCGTGGTTAATGGCATCGCGCTTGTACCGGAAGGCCGCGGTATCTTCGCACGGCTCACGGTGGAAGAGAATCTGTTGATGGGTGCTTACATCCGCAGCGACAAAGGCGGGATCACCGCCGACCTTGAACGCCAATACCTCCTGTTCCCGCGACTTGCGGAACGCCGCACGCAACTCGCAGGAACACTTTCCGGTGGAGAGCAGCAAATGGTCGCCATGGCGCGCGCTTTGATGAGCCAGCCGAAATTATTGATGCTGGACGAACCCAGCATGGGACTCGCGCCGTTGATGGTGGAGAAGATATTCGAAACCATACGCAGCATCTCTGCACAGGGCGTAACCATTCTGCTGGTCGAACAGAACGCCAAACTGGCACTGGAAGCCGCGCAGCGTGGCTATGTACTCGAGAGTGGTGCTATCAGCTTGTCGGGTACGGCGGGTGAGTTGCTGGGGAGCGATGCTGTGCAGCGCGCGTATCTGGGAGCGTAACCGGAATTGATTTGCTGGTGTCCCATTTCGGCGCAGCTTGCTTTGCCGGGATGTTCCTGCAACACCAAGCGGCCGCATGATTTTTATAAAAATCAGACGCGGCCAACTGGCTAGCAGCAAATTAAGAGCAGATCAAATTTTCAACCGTTCCACTGCCCTGCTTACCGAATCGTCACTCTTGGCAACCTTTTGAGCCGCAGCGATCAGCCCGTCTTCGGTCAGTTTCTGCTTGTCCGGACTTTCATTCCTGGCATTCAGGAAAGCCTTGAGTGCTTCCTCGAACCGGTCATGTTGTTCTTTGGATTTGGCGACCGATTTGTGGATGGCATTTATAATGTTACGAAGTTTTTCCTGCATCAGCGAGAGATTGTTCAGCAAGCTTCCGGAACGAGCCTGCCCGATCTCCACATCCAGATTTCCGGCTGCAATTACAGCCATTGCCGCACTGGCCTGTGAAGGCTCTCCGCCGAGCGGGGCCACCACCATGGATTCGATCAATAAACCAACCAGCACACTGAGTATCAGGGCGAGCGCTAGGCCGCCGCCGATGATGATTGCGGCAGTGGTCAGGGCACCTTCGCGCAACTCGGATTTCGGGTAGGCTGCGTATACCTTATAGCCCCATCCGGCAACATCACGCGAGTTCACACTCCAACCTGCAGGAACGGATTTGATGGTGGATTCCGCCTGTTCGGGGGAGATGCCTTGCGTGCTGAAACGGACTTTTCCCTTGCCGTCCACCAAAGCCAGAAATCCGGTTTTTAAAATTCTCGTCTTTCCTACGGCAGCTTCCACACTGGCGAGAGAAGCTTCATAACCGACGTAATATATGCCGATCAATTTGTTCTGGCTGTCCATCATCGGTTTGTATATGGTGAAAAAGGGATTGCCCAGAATATCGACCACACCTTCATATTCCCGATTGTCCATGATGGCCGCGAAAGCCGGCCCTTCCGGGTCCAGAACGGTGCCGACAGCCCTGGATCCATCCTGCTTCTTGACATTGGTTGTGATGCGGACAAAAGAGCCGTCAGACTTGGAAAAAATGGTTGCCGTGCCGCCGGCAAGTTGGGTTACCTTGTCCACGATGCGGAAATTGCCGGCTTGTGCTTCCTTGCCAAAGGAGATGTTGGGTGCGCTCACGCCGGGAACAATAACCAAGGAGTCGCCTGCCGACGCAGAACCTGCCGCGCTGGAAATATCCTCCAGGATGCTCATTGAAGTCGTTGTTTTCGTCGTCATCAAACGTGCGGATTCCTGCAGCAGACGTTGCACGGAGTCGAGATCGGACTGGACTTTCTCGGTCGCCGCCTTGTTTTGCTCAGAGTAGACGTTGAATGCCAACGCTACGGCGCCCAGAATGATCAGCACTATCGTCGGAACTACGACGGATCCGATGATTTTGGTTTTAAAGCTCATTGCCATACGTTTTTTCCTTTGTGGTTATTCTGTCGTCTGGTTGATCCGGTGTAACAATAAAGTGAATTCTTCGGCCAGGTCATTCCGCTCTGTATAGAGCAGATGCAGGATCGGCTTGAGTGTGGTTTTGAGATCGGCGACAGAATTGGCGTTCTGTATGGAACGGGCGAATTGCAGATTCTCGGGAAAGTGATTCAGGCAGAAATCCCCAAGGGAAAATTGTGCTTCGATGAAATCCACATTATCTACAAGTCTCCATGACTGATTTGGACTGAAAGGCGTATTGTCTTTCGAGCTTCCCATCCTTGCTCCCAGAGGTTTTTCTGATCGATAGAAATTGAACTGAATTAACCGCTCAAACCAATTAATTGTGTTAATTCTACATGAAGTGCCGCATGTCCAGCTCAACAAATCCTGTAGAAGTTCTGCGTAAAGTATCAATCGTTATAACAATTGAGAGGATATGTATAAAGGAATTCTGCAATGCAGATATTGGTTGTACATCGACCCTTGCGCCATTGATTAACACCTATCGATTCAAATTTGCAGTCACGGAAGGCTGGGGATGCTGCCTATAACCTGAAACGATTCACCAGATTTTGAAGGTTAGATGACATCTGCTCCAAATTGGCGGCAGCACCAGCCAGATGCCCGATAACCGATGTGTTTTCCTCTGTCATCAGCGCAATCGTCTCGACATTGCTGGCTATTTCGTTGCTGGCGATACTTTGTTCCTTGGTTGCGGCACTTATTTCCGTGACCATCACCAGTGTGTTGCGCGTTTCCTGGCGTATCATTCCCAGCGATTCCCGCGCGCGATTCGCCAGAACAACTCCCGATTGAACCTGGGTCTGACTTTGGTTCATATTGAGCATAGCATCATTGATTTGCTGCGTGATGCCGTCGATCATGCCCGATATCCGCAACGTTGCCGCGCCGGTGCTCTCGGCCAGTTTGCGCACTTCGTCGGCAACCACAGCAAATCCACGTCCCTGCTCACCGGCCCGGGCGGCTTCGATGGCGGCATTTAGCGCCAGCAGGTTGGTCTGGTCAGCCACCTTTTTTATGACCTGGACAATTTCACTGATCTCTTTCGAACGCTCGCCGAGTGAAGCGATGACTTGCGACAGATTCTTTACAGAATCGGCGATTCTCGATATCTCTGTCGATGCATCCTGAACAATTCGCTCACCTTCTTCCGAAAGAGTGCTTGTCTTGATTGAATTCACCTCGGTCGAACTGGCATGGTCGGAGACATGATTGATGCTCACTGTCACTTGTTCGACTGCGGCAGCCGTCGTGGTGGCCGCCTCGCTCTGGCGCCTGGAACTGCCGGCTACCTTTTCAGTGTTGACTGCCAGTTCGGTTGCCGCACCTGCTACTGCTTCAGATGCCTTGGTCAGGCCGGCAATGAATCCGCTAAAATCTGCTGACACCTTGTTGATGCCCCGTGCCAATGCAAGTATTTCGTTGCCGGAGTCATTGCGATACACCAGTTCCTGGCCGACAAACAAGGCTCCGATGGTCTGTCCCTGCTCCGATTTCACCGGTTCGTAGTGGGTCATGTAGGTTTTGCCGAACAACTGCGCAATCCCGGTATAAACCTCACCCTTTTGCAACTTCAGGTAAGCCCCGCCGGTGCTGTCGAGCATGGTGCCAACGACGCGCGAACCGTCTGGTTTTTTTAGCGAAGTGGCAATCCGCACCAGATCGTTGCCACGCATCGCAAAGATAGTGGCAACACCGCTATTGTTTTCGGTGATCCTGTCTACGATTTTCGTTTCAAGGTTGAGCGTTGTTTGGCCGCAGCGCAAGGCAGGGACTCGGATCTTGCCGACGGTGACAGGAGTGTCTGGGTCAAGTGAGAATGCTCCACTGAAATTCCCCGCAAAATCCCTGGCCAATTTTTCAGTTCTGGCCGCCAGCTCGGGGTCGGGATCGGTTTTAACCGGTGCCGCCCAAAGTATATTGACGCTCAGGTCTCCCCGGCCCAACGATGATACCGCTGTGACCAGTTCGCCCAACTGGCGGATGCGGTAATTCAACAGCCTGTCAAAGAGAAGTGTGGCCAGCAGTGCCACTGCGATGCTTGTCAGTGCCCATGCCGCAAAAGACATGGTCTGAACCAAACCGCCGACGGTGGCCAGCGCGAGTTCGGACAGCAGTAAAAGGCAAAGAAAGGAAAGTCTTATTTGCCAACTGATGGATAGATTTTTACTGTGTTTGGACAAGGTGTATACCTCAATTCGATTCAAAGCTTCATACAAATGCCGTGACGGCCTATCCGGATTGCTGCGATGATCTTCAACTCTATCGGCACAAAATCGATTTTATTGAAGGAGGTGGGCAGGAGTTTCACGCTCGAGCATTTAATTTCAAATACATACCTTTGCAAATTGATCATGAGGGGGCATGGGTTGCTTTTAGGCTGTGCTCGGAAGAAATGTTGCGTGTTCAAGTGTAAGCGAGCCGTGGCTTGATGCAAGGCATCATGCCGATGAAAACAACGATGAGTCTATGAGTCTTGAGCCAGCTTGGTCGTGATGAACTTCCACTCGGCAGGGTCAAGTGGCGTGATGGAAAGCCGGTTGCCGCGCTGAAGAGTGCGCAGGTGCTCCAATTCTGCATGTTTGCGCAATTCGTCTATGGAAATGAGTTCAATTTTCTTTACCAGCTTCACATCCACGTTGAACCAGCGCGGAGTCTCCTGCGTTGCCTTGGGGTCGAAGTATTTACTTTTCTTCTCGAATTGCGTGGCATCGGGATAAGCCGTGCTGCTGACCTGCGCGATACCGGCGATGCCGGGTTCCTTGCAGTTGGAGTGGTAGAACAGCACTCCGTCGCCGACCTGCATCTGGTCGCGCATGAAGTTGCGAGCCTGATAGTTGCGTACGCCATACCAGGCCACGGTTTGATCCGGCAACGCCGCAAGGTCGTCTATGCTGCAATCGCCGGGTTCCGATTTCATCAACCAGTATCTCATGCCAAACTCGCTGAAAAGAAAATGCGGCTTGCGCCGCATTTTGAATGGAGTCCCCCGCCTGTGCCGTTGACTCAATATCTTGAACCGGGGTTCAAGAGGGTCGGTTCCCGGTTACATCAGGTGCATCCGCGGGGGATGCTCACAACAGTAACTTTAATGGGGCGCAACCTAAGCATTAGCTCATTGGTTCAAAGAATTATGAGTCTGACGAACACCGCAGGGGACAAACTAAAACAACTCATCCTGTTCCGCTAACGTCGCGTCGATGGTTGCCTGCATGGAGTCCATTCTACGCTTGAATTCGGCGAGGTCAAATCCCCCGCCAATGCGTGTGGTGAGGAGCTCATGGGTGATGTTGAGCGCGGCCATGATGGCAATGCGTTCGATCGACGCGATCTTGCCGGCATCGCGTATCTCGCGCATCTTTTTGTCCAGATAAGCAACCGCATCAAGCAGTTCGGCGCGCTCATTGTCGGGACAGGCGACGCGCAATTCGCGGTCGAGGATAGTCACATCAAGTGAACTGACTTTGCTCATTGTGTATCCTCGGGAAGTTGGGACAGGAGCTTTTCCAGTCGCTGCGCCGCCTCGTTAACTTTGTCTTGGCTCTTGCGTTGCTGGCTTACAGCAGCTGCGATCTCCTGACGCAATTGCAGATTCTCGGCGCGCAGGCGCTGGGTAAGCTGTACCAGTTGGGCCAATTTTTGGTCGAGGACATCGAGTTCGCTATGCATGCCCGAACTATAAATTTAAAAAGCCTGTTAAGTCAATCGGTAACAGTGTGTTTTGCAAGTGCTTTGGAATTTACGCTATTAACCTCTGGTAGAATCTGGAATGCTTCAAGGTGCAGAAAGGTGCGAGCCTTTCAGTTAAACGGGAAACAGGTAAGGAGGCATTAACTCCAAAGCCTGTGCTGCCCCCGCAACGGTAAGCAAGTGTGGATTTGCCAATTGGCCACTGTGAGCAATCATGGGAAGGCGGTGAATCAAGACTTGTGAGCCCGGATACCGGCCTTGAGCTAGGTTCAGGAAATGCTGCGGGAGGCGCATGGATGCTCGTTCTTCAAAGGCCATCTTTTCTTCTCGCTGTATTCCTGATTTTGTTCAATGTTCCAACGGGGACGCTTGGAACCTAAAATTAGGAAGCATCATGAAACAAAAATACCTTTTTACCGCATTATTCTTCGCAGTCACCCCCCTCGCGCAAGCTGCAACCGATAGTCTGGACGAAGTGGTTGTTACGGCTACACGCATGCCACAGCCTTTGGACAAGACCATCGCGGATACCACCGTTTTGAACGAACAGGATATACGCAATTCCGGCGCGACGGACGTGCCGACACTGTTGCGTTCGCTGGCGGGGGTCGAGGTCGCCCAGTCCGGGGGATTAGGGGCGCAGTCCGGCATTTTCATGCGCGGGACAAATTCCAATCAGGTACTGGTGCTGATAGACGGAGTACGCGTCGACTCCGCCACAACGGGCTCAACCGCGCTCGAGCACATCATGCTGGACAGCATCGAGCGCATTGAGGTGGTGCGCGGCAACGTCAGCAGCTTGTACGGTTCCGAGGCCATAGGCGGTGTGATCCAGTTGTTTACCAAACATGGAACGGGGGCCCCGGCCTTGAATGCCAGTGCGGGTTTGGGCAGCTACGGTACACAACGTTTGTCAGCCGGAGTTTCCGGAGAAGTGAATGACACCTCGTTCAATGTGAATGCGGGCAGAGTCAAGACCGATGGCGTGTCGGCAATCAATCCGCTGCTTGCTCCGGGTACAAATACAAATCCAAACAACAATGGTTATGACAACAACACTGTCAATGCCCAAATCAAGCACACAATCAACGCAGATCACGCATTGTCTGCTTCCGTGTTCAGCACGCGCGGCAATACCTCGTTTGACAATCCGTATAATCCGGCCGTCACCGATGTCAACAATACCGTAGAGAGCATCGACAAGTATTCGCTGGCTTCCGACGACCAACTCACAAATATTTGGCACAGCCAGGTGCGTCTCGCACAAGGCGTGGACGATAGCCACACCTATCTCAACGGTGCACTTGCGTATCGTTACCGGACCCAGAACAATCAACTGGCCTGGCAGAACAATTTCAAGATTGCGGACGGTCAGCAATTGAGCCTGGCAACGGAACATTTGGGCCAGTCGGTCAACTCCGACACGATGTACACACAAGTCAAACGCAATGTGAACAGCGTACTGGGTGGTTACACGGGAGACTATGGCGCGCAGCAAATCCAGCTCAACCTGCGCCAGGATGACTATTCGGATTTCGGTACGGCAAATACCGGTTTGCTGGGTTACGGCCTGGCCTTCGCGGACAATTGGCGCGCTACGGCCACGGTCAGCAGTGCCTTCAAGGCGCCAACCTTCAACGACATGTATTACCCGTTGACGTTCGGTTATCAAGGCAATCCGAACCTGAAGCCGGAGCGTTCGCACAATAGAGAAGCCGGACTGCATTATGCAGCGAATGGACAGCATGTGGATGCAGTGTATTTCGATAACCGTATCAGCGACCTGATCGCAAACAACGCCGGATTCACAACCGTCGTGAACATCAACCAGGCGCAAATCACCGGCCAGGAACTAAGTTATGCGGGTGATTTCGGCGATAGTCATTTGAAAGCCAGCGCTACTTTCCAGGATCCCCGCGACGTTGGTACCAATGCGGTGCTGCTGCGTCGAGCCAGGGAGTTTGCGAGCGTTGCCGCGACTCATGATTTTGCGGCGTGGAATCTGGGGGCCGAGGTGCGATACAGCGGTGCGCGTCAGGATGCAAATTACTATACATATCCATCCACGGCTGTCACCCTGCCGGGTTACTCGTTGCTCAATCTGACATCGAGCTACAGTATTGACAAGCACTTCAGCCTGAACGCGCGCGTGGACAATCTGTTCAACCGCAATTATTCCGAGGTGTACAGCTACAACACGCTGGGCCGCACCTTGTTTGTCGGATTGAGCTATCGCTGATGGGTCGGCCGGGACGGCCGCTGTCGCCCGCCCCGGCCTTTTCTGTTAAAGTTGGCGCCAATTCAGGCTTGGCACGCACATATTAAGGAGACAACATGAAAATTTTGCAAAATAAAACGATATGGATAGGCGTGGCGCTGGCGTTGTTGATGGCGCTGACGCGTTTCAACCACTTCGGCTCGTCGGCGGTTTTGCCCGACGCGTCGTACGCGGTGTACTTTTTGGGTGGCCTGTTCCTTGGGCGGATACGCGGAGCGCTGGTTGTGTTGGCGTTGTTGCTGGTAGAAGCCGCGCTGGTGGATTATTACGCGATCAATTTCCTCGGTGTCAGCGGATGGTGCGTGACTTCGGCTTACGGTTTCCTCGTGTTTGCATATTCCAGTTTGTGGTTTGTCGGGCGCTGGTACGCGCCGCGCCATGATCTGACAAGCAAAAGCCTGGTTGGTTTGTTTGCTGCGGCAGTGGTTGCGGGCAGCCTGGCCTTCGTCATCGCCAACGTAAGCTTCTATCTGTTGGCCGGATATTTCGGTCGCATGAGCGCAGCAGAATATACTTCCAGCGTGGCGCAATACTTTGCCCCTTATGTCGAAGTGGCAGTGATGTACATCGGCGGGGCCGTCGTTTTGCAGATGCTGTACTCCATTTTGACGGGCAAGCAGCATGGTGCAAAGGCAGCCTGAATCGGTTTGCTGGCAGGAAGTCCGCTTCCGAATCCGAACCAAACCTGGACTTCGTTGAGCCGTTCGGTGTCTTTCAGTGCAACTCATTGAAGTCTGGCTACCTTGGATTTTGAGGAACAATGCATCAGGCTGAGCATTGTCTTGAAAATGGGAGGCAATTCAGTTGACACTGCTAACATATCTGGTAAATTTGATACCCGAGAAATTCACTCAACCAAATCTCACTAATTTCCCCAACCACTTTTTCAGGAGATCATCATGGCCGTACTCGTAGGTAAGCAAGCACCCGATTTCAACGCTGTTGCCGTCATGGGCAACAACGAGATCAATGAAACTTTTAACCTGAGCAAACACATCAAAGGCAAGGCAGCCGTAGTGTTTTTCTACCCGCTGGATTTCACTTTCGTGTGTCCTTCCGAGATTATCGCCTTCGATCACCGTTTGGATGAATTCAAGAAACGCAACGTGGAAGTGATCGGCGTCTCCATCGACTCCCACTTCACTCACCTTGCATGGAAGAACACAGCCGTCAACAACGGCGGCATCGGCCAAGTGCGCTACCCCCTGGTGGCCGACATCAAGCACGAAATCTGCAAAGCCTACGATGTGGAAGCTGCAGGCGGTGTAGCATTCCGTGGCTCATTCCTGATCGACAAAGCCGGTGTAGTGCGTCACCAAGTGGTGAATGATCTGCCGCTGGGCCGTAACATCGACGAAATGCTGCGCATGGTCGACGCGCTGCAATTCCACGAAGAACACGGCGAAGTCTGCCCCGCAGGCTGGAGCAAAGGCAAGGCCGGCATGAATGCATCGACGGAAGGTGTGGCCAAGTATCTGGCTTCGCACGCCAAAGAGCTGTAAGAAGAACAATCTGTTTCAGCAAAAAAGCTCCCTCGGGAGCTTTTTTGTTGTCATGAATACCGGGGGTATCTCAGTTGAGGCAGGGAGGTTAACTGCTTTTCAGCAACACCCATACTGCACCGCCGCCCCCTGCCTGCGGGGGTGCCTCGCAGAATGCCAATACTTGCGGATGCTGGGTCAACCAATGGCGGGTATGAACTTTCAATATGCCGTCCCGTCCTTCGCTGCGCCATCCCTTGCCGTGTATTACGCCGATGCAGCGCAACCCGCGTTGCGTTGCTTCATGCAAAAATTCTGCAAGCAGTTTTCTTGCCGCATCGGAGTTGAGGCCATGCAAATCAAGCTCGTCCTTCGGCGGCCATTCCCCGCGCCGCAATTTGCGCAGGGTCATCCGGTTCAAACCGGGACGAAGGAACTCGGTGACCGCGCTATCGCCCGCACCGTGATCGGACAAGACGTCGGCAACGGGAGGTGAAACAGGGTTGTCACGCCTGATGGATTTGCGCGGCCTGGCGGATGGTGCGATGCGGTCGGGTGGTGCAAGCGGTGTGACGCCTTCCAGTGCTTGCCGGAACAAGTCTGTGTCCTGTTCCGGCTTTTCCTTCACCAGTTACCCCAGTGACGAAAGGTACTTGTCCGCATCCAGTGCAGCCATGCAGCCGGTTGCCGCGCTGGTGCAGGCCTGGCGATAAACGTGATCCTGTACGTCGCCCGCCGCATATACGCCGTCGATACTGGTCACTGTAGCGTTACCTTCACGTCCGCCGCGGGTGACGATGTAACCGTTCTCCATCTCCAGTTGCCCGGCGAAGATGTCGGTATTGGGTTTGTGGCCGATCGCGATGAACACGCCGGCGACCTTGATGTCTTGCGTTGCGCCGCCTTGCACCTGCTTGAGACGCGCGCCGGTCACGCCGCTGTCGTCGCCCAGTACTTCATCCAGTGTCTGGTTCAATTGCAGGGTGATCTTGCCTTCTTTCACTTTCTCCATCAGGTGATCGATCATGATGCGTTCGGCACGGAAGGTATCGCGTCTGTGTACAAGCGTGACATGCTTGGCGATGTTGGCCAGATACAGTGCCTCTTCAACCGCGGTATTGCCGCCGCCGACGACAGCGACATCCTGGTTGCGGTAAAAGAATCCATCGCAGGTCGCGCAACCGGAAACGCCTTTACCCATGAAAGACTCTTCCGATGGCAGCCCGATATATTGCGCCGATGCGCCGGTGCAAATGATGAGCGCATCGCAGGTGTAGATGCCTGCATCGCCGATCAGCAGGAAAGGTTTCTGCTGCAGCTTGGCTGTATGGATGTGATCGAATACGATCTCAGTATTGAAACGTTCCGCATGCTGCTGGAAACGCTGCATCAGTTCCGGTCCCTGTACGCCGTTCACATCGGCAGGCCAGTTATCCACGTCGGTCGTGGTCATGAGTTGCCCGCCTTGTGCCATGCCGGTGATGAGTACAGGTTTGAGGTTGGCACGCGCGGCATAGACGGCGGCGGTGTAACCGGCAGGGCCGGAACCAAGAATGATGAGGCGGTGATGCTGGGTTGCTTTTTCCATATCGATGATATTGCTTTTCCGGGGTTGAGTATGGGCCGAAATTTAACAGTGACGGCCCCTGCTGTCGAGTAGAATGAGCCGATTCGCAACACCGAGGCGCTATGAAGAAACGATTATTCCTTGTCCTGTTGTTCATGCATTGCACTGCGCAAGCGGTAGATCTACCAGGTATCCCGGCCTTCATCGACGAGATGGTGGCCAAACACCAGTTCAAACGCGAGGAGTTGGAGCAGGCATTCAGGCTTGCCGAATTCCGCGCCGACGCCATCGACTCCATCACCAAACCAGCGATCCTCAAGCCCTGGGTGGAATACCGACCGAACTTCATCAATCCGCAACGCATCGGCGACGGTGTGCAATTCTGGGAAAAATATTCGGCTGCGCTGAAGCGTGCCGAAAAGCAGTACGGTGTTCCGCAAGAGATCATTCTCGGCATTCTTGGTGTGGAAACGATGTTCGGCCGCAACCTGGGGCGCTACCGGGCGCTGGATGCGCTGACGACCCTTGCTTTCGATTATCCGCGCCGGGCCGATTTTTTCCATGATGAACTGGAGCAATACCTGTTGCTGGCGCGGGAACAGGGATTCGATCTCCTGTCTGTTCAGTCTTCCTACGCCGGCGCGCTCGGTATACCGCAGTTCATGCCCAGCAGTTACCGCCGCTATGCGGTGGATTTCAACCACAACGGCAAGATCGATATCATGAACGAGCCGGAAGACGCGATCGGCAGTGTCGCCAACTATCTCAGGCAGTACGGCTGGCGCAGTAGCGAACCGGTGGCAATCCTGTGCAAGATCGAGGACGAAAAACGCCTGGGCATCGTGGGAGAGTCGCGCCCGTTCATTGCCTGGCAGGATGCAGGCGTGGTGCCGGTGAAGAAGCAGGAGGGATACCTGCCGCCTTCATGGCTGCTGGATTTCACGGTAGAGTCGGGCAAGGAATACTGGCTGGTGTTCAGCAATTTCAACGTCATCATGCGCTACAACAACAGCAACTACTACGCGATGTCGGTGTTCCAGCTGGCCGAAGAAATCCGTCGCGCGCGCTACTGAAGCGTGCGGTGGATGCGCCGCGCACCGTTGTAACGTGTTTTCCAATAGCGCATCTGCATCTGCTCGGTGCGCACACTTTCCCCGGTCCTGGGTGAGTGCACGAACTTGCCGTCGCCGACGTAGATGCCCACATGCGAGTAGGCCGCATGCTGGGTGTTGTAGAACACCAGATCGCCCGGACTCAATTCATCCACGCTGATCGGCGTACCGACGCGGCTGATTTCCCGGCTGGTCCTCGGCAGGGTTATGCCGAGCGAGTGGCGGTATACATGGTCGACAAAGCCGCTGCAATCAAAGCCGCCATTGGCCGAGTTGCCACCGTAGCGATAGGGGGTGTCGGCCAGGCTCACGGTATACATAACCAGATCGTTCATCCGGTCATCCGAGGCGGTATATTCCCGGTTGGGAGCCGCGCTGCAGGCGCTTAGCAGCAACAAGACGGAAAGAGTCAGCGGAATTTTCATGGGCGCAATGTAAGGCAGCGCAGGTATGCTGTAAAGCGCGGGTATTTTTCCGGCATGCCCGCGCACCGTGGAGCAAATGCCGACCTCTAACGGGTGATTGACCGCATCCCAAGTCGGGGCTATGGTGAGCCACTCTGGTATAGAATTATCCACTCGAATATTCGCAGGAGCAGACAATGAGTTTTACTGAAGCCGACGTACAGAATGCACTGAAGGGGCTGACTGATCCCAACACCAAAAAGGATTTCGTCAGCAGCAAGTCCGTGAAGAATATCAAGATCAACGGATCCGATGTCTCGCTGGATATCTTGCTCGGCTATCCTGCCAAGAGCGTGTGGGACGAGATCAGACAGCTGGTCGAAGCGCATCTGAAATCCGCATTGCCGGGAAGCGGCAAGGTCAGCGTCAACGTCAGCAGCAAAGTCGTGCCGCATGCCGTGCAGCGCGGTGTGAAACTGGTCGACGGTGTGAAGAACATCATTGCCGTGGCGAGCGGCAAGGGCGGTGTCGGAAAAAGTACCACCGCAGTGAATCTGGCGCTGGCCTTGGCTGCCGAAGGCGCCCGTGTCGGTATCCTGGATGCCGATATCTACGGACCTTCGCAACCCACGATGCTGGGCATCACGGGGCAGCCGGTTTCCAAGGACGGCAAGTCGATGGAACCCATGGAGGGACATGGTTTGCAAGCGATGTCCATCGGCTTCATGATCGAAGGTGACGATGCGCCGATGGTCTGGCGCGGCCCCATGGTGACACAGGCGCTGGAGCAGTTGCTGCGCCAGACGAATTGGGACAATCTGGATTACCTGGTGATCGACCTGCCTCCCGGCACGGGCGACATCCAGCTCACCCTGGCGCAAAAAGTGCCGGTCACCGGTGCGGTGATTGTCACCACCCCGCAGGACATTGCACTGCTGGATGCGAAAAAGGGCCTGAAGATGTTCGAGAAGGTGGATGTGAAAATCATCGGCATCGTCGAGAACATGAGCACGCATATCTGTTCCAAGTGCGGACACGAAGAGCATATCTTCGGTGCGGGCGGCGGCGAGAAGATGTGCGCCGATTACAAGGTGGAATTTCTCGGCGGACTGCCGCTGGATATCCGCATCCGCGAACAGGCCGATTCCGGCAAGCCGACGGTGGTGGCCGATCCCGATGGCAAGCTTGCCAAGGTCTACAAGCAGATCGCACGGCGCGTCGCGGTCAAAGTCGCTGACATGGCACAAGACCACAGTGCGGCCTTCCCCAAGATCGTGGTGCAGAACACCTGATCTGGAGAAAGTGACTGGCGTAGCGAACGGGCCGGGAAACCGGCCTGTTCTTCATGGCGTGAATGGTCAGATAGGGTTTGCCGACAAATGAACGATCAACAACTACTGCGCTATAGCCGCCATATCCTGTTGGAAGAGATCGGCATTGAAGGCCAGCAGCGTCTGCTGGGCAGCCATGCGCTCATCATCGGCGTCGGCGGGCTGGGTTCACCCGCTGCGTTGTATCTGGCTGCAAGCGGCGTCGGGCGGCTCACCTTGTGCGACCACGACACGGTTGATTTCAGCAACCTGCAGCGCCAGATCATCCACCGCACAGCAATGGTCGGCCAGCCCAAGGTCGTTTCGGCGCAGACTGCACTCCACGAGATCAATCCCGAAGTCGAATGCGTCGCCTTGCCGATTCGCGCCGACGAAGCGCGCTTGAACGAACTGGTCGCACAGGCCGATATCGTGCTGGATTGCAGCGACAACTTCGATACGCGCTATGCGGTCAACCGTGCTTGCCTGGCCCGGCGCAAGCCGCTGGTATCGGGTGCGGCCATCCAGTTCCACGGCCAGGTCGCCGTGTTTGATTACCGCCGCGACGACACGCCCTGCTACAACTGCCTGTTCCCGGAAGACAGCGAGGCGGAAGAATTGCGCTGCGCGACGACCGGCGTCTTTGCGCCGCTGGTGGGCATCATCGGCACTTTGCAGGCAGCGGAAGCGCTCAAGCTGCTGATCGGAATAGACCGCGGCCTGAGCGGCAAACTGCTTTCCGTGAACGCACTGGACATGAATATCCTGCGCAGTACCTTGAGCAAGGATCCTTCCTGTCGTGTGTGCGGTCAGAAGACAACGCCTGCATTTGAAAAAAGAGTGACTCAATAAATGGACAAGCTGACCCATTTCTCCGACGCAGGCCGTGCGCGCATGGTGGATGTTTCCGAAAAATCCAGCACCCAGCGCGTCGCCATCGCCAGTGGCGTGCTGCGCATGCAGATCGCCACGCTGGAGCGCATACGTACCGGGCAGATCGCCAAGGGCGATGTGCTGACGGTGGCGGATGTAGGCGCGGTGATGGCCGCCAAGCGCACACCGGATATCATCCCGATGTGCCATTCCATAGCGCTGTCCGGCGTGGAAGTCGAATTCAGCGAAATCCTTGAGCCGGACGCAGAAGGCTGTGTGGGCATCAGGGTGGTGACCACCGCCAGTTGCGTCGGCCAGACCGGTGTCGAGATGGAAGCGCTATGCGCGGCCAACGTCGCGTTGCTCACCATCTACGACATGTGCAAGGCGATCGACCGCGGCATGCGCATCGAGTGCGTGCAACTCGAAGAGAAGCGAGGCGGCAAGAGCGGCGTGTGGAAACGCGGTATGGCGAAATGATAAAGATACTGTTTTTTGGCCCCGTCGCCGACCGGGTGCAGATGCGCGAGACGCAAGTCGAATTCACGCCCGGGATGACATTGCACGATGTCATCGTGCACCTCGGCGCCCAGCACCCGAGCGCCTTCGGCATCGTCAGCTTCATCGCCGTCAATCAGGCACAGGTTCACGACAAGCAGTTGATCCTGCACGATAACGACGAGATCGCCTTTATGGCGAAGTTTTCGGGAGGTTGAGATGAGTCCGCTAACTTCTTCAACTATTTGTACGTTCGCCCTGAGCTTGTCGAAGGGAGGGTGGACAACTTATCGGTGCATTGGCGATGAGTGACCCTGTCCGCATTCAGGAAGCAGACTTCTCCCAGGACGAAGAGATCAGGGCATTGCAAGCCAGCTCGAAGCGCATGGGAGGCATCGCCACCTTTCTAGGGTGCGCCCGAGATTTCTCCGAAGGTCGCGAAGTATCCGAGATCAGCTTCGATGCCTACGGCAGCATGGCGATATCGGAAATGAACAAGCTGCGCAGCGAGGCCATCGAGAAATTCGGCCTGCTGGATGCGCGCCTCGTGCACCGCATCGGCACGGTGAAAGGCGGCGACAACATCGTGTTCATCGCGGCCGGAGCCGAGCATCGCGCCCCGGCGCTGGAAGCCTGCTGCTGGATGATAGACGAGCTGAAACAGCGCGTGCCGATCTGGAAGAAAGAGATCACGCCGCAAGGCGATGCCTGGGTGACGCCGCATCCCTAGTGATCGCCGATGAGGATTTCTGAATCAGGAATCGCTGAAGGAAACGGTCGGCTGGTATGACAGTTTTTGGTTGCTTTTAAAATCAGACGGAGGAGTTGGCAAATGAAAAACTGGAAGATGGCTACGCTTGCAGCCGCGTTTTGTTTATCCATGGTGTCCTCGGCTTGGGCAGAACCAAATGCAAAGCCCTGTGCAGAAGATGTCGCCAACTTTTGCAAGGGCGTGCAGCCGGGGCAAGGGCGTTTGGCGCAATGCCTCAAGCAACATTCAAATGAACTGTCGCCTGCCTGCAAGGATGATCTAAAAATAAAGAAAGAAAAGTTCCAGGATTTCGTCCAGGCATGCAAGGCAGATGAAGAAAAACTTTGCAGTGACATAAAGCCAGGGCGAGGCAGAATCGTTCGATGCCTCAAACAACATGAAAGTGAATTGTCTTCGGAGTGCAAAGAGAAGATGGAGCAACCAAGAAGTCGGTAGTGATCTGTAAGTCTGTTATCGGCCAAAAGCAGTCGTTTATTATTGTTAGTTTTGTTCAGAGCGCGCTTTTACTCATGATTATTGTCTTTGCTATAGATTCATTCGACAGTTGAAGGGCTTGTACGTGGACGAAGATATTTTCAAGAATATGACTGCGAGCTTCTTCAATCCTGAGATTCAGGGGTGCTTGTCGGCAGTGCAATCAATTACTGGCTATCAACTCTCTGCGGTCGATAGGCAACCCTTTCTCTACTTTCATAATTACCTGACAAATCCAGAGCCTGAATTTGTCTCGGCGTGGCGTGCAGACCCAGCGCTTGAAACGTGGTATCACAAGTTTTCAAATGGCGTTCTGATGGATCTTCAGAACACGTTGGCGTGCGTCTCTTACCATTATGAAAGACTTGTTGCTATTGAAACTGAAGTAATCGAAAGCATCGAGAAGTTTGATTACAGAAAGGTATTAGGTAATTCAACAATAGCTCTTGGTAATACCTTGGTTTGGGATTTCGAGTATCAAGCTTTCATCCTTGCCTACCGTCGATGTCTTGACTATTTGGCCAGAGCGATATGTACTTACTTTAAGAATGACTTTCATTCTTTTAGACGACTCGGCACATACCTTAAGAAACTTAAGCCTGAAAGCATAGCCAAGCCACTTATAGTGCTACACGAGAAGTACCGTCCAATGTTCGAATTCGTTCTTTCCGAAGGTGATCGAAAATCACTTCGAGATCAGATCTCACACTACGGGTATGTACAGGCAGGAACTATTAATTTGAGTCAGCGGGGCTTTATGCTAGCTGGCGGAGGTGAGGAATTGGGGTTTTCGCACGCATCAGGTGCAATTGCTTTATCCGAAGTACTCAACAGACATATGGCGAACCTAAAGTCTTGTGTTCGCGAAATGGTCTATCAATACGTAGATGCAATACGCGCCGCGCAGGTGACTTCACGTTGACCGCCCTGTTGAAATCGCAAGTGGCCGCTTCGGGTTAAATGCAGTCAGACATATTGAAACGAGTAACAACATTCATCGAATCCAACAACTGAATCCAGGCTCTTGTGAACAATGACAGTCATCTCAATCGTCGGGCATTCCGGTTCCGGTAAAACCACCCTGGTGGAAAAGCTCATTCGTGAACTGTGCGCTCGCGGTTTGAAAGTCGCGACGATCAAGCACGCCCATCACAAGGTGGAGCTGGATACGCCGGGCAAGGACAGTTACCGCTACAAGGATGCCGGAGCGGTGATGAGCATGTTGCTCACGCGCGACGCGCTGCAACTGGTGGCGGATGCCAAGGAGGAGCGCGAGCCGGAACAATTGGCGCAACGTTTTCTGGGCGAGGCGGATGTGGTGCTGGCGGAGGGTTTTTCGCATGCGCCGGGAGCAAAGATCGAAGTGCTGCGCCGTGCATGTGAACAGTCTCCGCGTTGCGCTATCGCAGACGGGTTGATCGCCATCGTTACCGATATGGACGAGGTCTATCCGCAATTGCCGCACTTTGCGCTCGAGGATGCGAGTGGTATTGTCGATTTCATCCTGAAACGGACTAAATGAAAGTGGCAAATTGTTTGTGGAACAAATGGTCGTTCGCTCCGACCCTTCAGCCAAGCCCGGGATTAAAGGCCATATCGAACGGTCGTTCATGGTTCGACAAGCTCACCACGAATGGAATGTTCTTATGAAGATAACGGATTGCACGGCGCTGATTCTGGCGGGTGGCGACTCAAGCCGCATGGGGCAGGACAAGGCGGAATTGGTGCTGGATGGGAAGACGCTGCTGGAAAGTGTTACGACGACTATGCACTCCGTCTTTCCCAAGGTGATCGTCAGCGTGCGGCAACTGCGTACAGGAGTGGATGTGCCGCAGGTGCGCGACGAACACACTGCCAGTGGGCCGCTGGCCGGGTTGGCGGCAGGGATGAAAAGTGCGGCCACACCATGGATATTTGCCGTGGCCTGCGACATGCCCTTCATCAAGCCGGCAATGATCGAGTATCTTGCGGGGCAGCGTGCGGGTCATCAGGCGGTGGTTCCCCTGGTGCGCGGCATTCCGCAACCGCTCGCAGCGTTCTATGCGACAAGTTGCCGGGATGTGGCAGAAAGCATCCTCAACGGAGAAGGCAAGCACAGCCTGCGCGCGCTGCTTGAAAAATTGTCGGTGTGCTATGTGAACGAGGAGCAGATGTTGGCGGTCGATCCGCAGCTGCGCAGTTTTTTTGATCTGGATACGCCGCAGGATGTGGCGATCGCGATGAACGAGGTGAAGAAGTAATGGAGCATTTACGTGCAAGCGAGGCGCTGAGCCTCATACTCGAATCGGTCCCGCTATCCGGGGTCGAGACAGTGATGCTGGAACAGTCGCTGGGGCGCGTGCTGGCCGAGGCGATCAGCGCCAATCGCGACCTGCCGCCTTACGACGTGTCGGCGATGGACGGCTTTGCCGTGCGCAGTGTGGATGTGGCGAATGCGCCGACCCGGCTTGCCATCATCGAGGATATCAAGGCGGGCGACATGCCGACCAAGACCGTGCAGGCCGGGCAGTGTGCGCGCATCATGACCGGCGCACCGATGCCGCGAGGTGCGGATGCGGTGATAAGAGTGGAAGATACGAAGGCATTGCCTGCAGGCGATGTGCAGATCGACAAGATAGTGAAACCCGGTAACGACGTCCGGCCGCGGGGTGAGAGCATGAAGAATGGCGATGTGGTGCTGACGGCGGGTACCGAGATCACGCCGGGGGTGATCGGTGTGCTGGCGACGGTGAAGGCGGCGCAGTTTACGGTGTATCGCCGCCCGAGCGTGGCCATCCTTTCGACGGGCGACGAGCTGGAAGGCATGCGCGATCCGGTCGATTCGAACAAGATCCCCGAATCCAACACCTATGCGCTGATGGGGCAAGTGCAGGCACTCGGCATCGAGCCGGTGCTGCTCGGCATCGCACGCGATGAACCCGCTGAATTGCGCCGCTACCTGCAGGAGGGTTTGCAGTTCGACGTATTGCTGGTCTCCGGTGGCACCTCGGTTGGCGTACATGATTATGTGCGCCCGACACTGGAAGCGTTGGGTGTGCAGATGAAGTTCTGGCGCGTTGCGATCAAGCCGGGGCACCCGCTCGCATTTGGCAGGGCCGATAAGACATCTGTGTTTGGTTTGCCCGGCAATCCGGTTTCCAGCATGGTCTGTTTTGAAGAGTTCGTCGCCCCGGCATTGCGCCACATGATGGGCAGCACGCGTCTGTATCGCCGCACCGTGACTGCCCGGCTTGCACACCCGGTGAAATTCCGTCCCGGGCGTACCGAGTTCGTGCGTGTGCAGCTATCGCGCGATGCCGCCGGATACATCGCGAGTTCCACCGGCTCGCAAAGCAGCGGGGTGTTGATGTCCATGGCCAGGGCGGACGGCTTGCTGGTGATTCCATCAGACAGCACCGGGCTGGCAGAGGGTGAACAGGTCACTGTGCAACTGCTGGACGGCACAGTCTTTCAGGACGAAATCGGGTACAGGGAGTAAGCATGAGCATCGCACGCATCGGTATTGTGACCATCTCGGACCGCGCCAGTCGCGGCGAGTACGAAGACAAAGGAGGGCCGGCGATGCGGGCATGGTTTACGCGCGTGTTGACCTGTCCGTGGGAAGCCGTGGCGAGGGTGATCCCCGATGAACAGGCGCTGATCGAGGCGACCCTCATCGAATTGAGCGATGTTGTTGGCTGCAGCCTCATCGTCACCACAGGCGGCACCGGCCCGGCCTTGCGCGACGTGACGCCGGAAGCGACCGAAGCTGTGTGCGAGAAGATGCTGCCGGGTTTTGGTGAGCAGATGCGCGCGGCATCCCTGAAGTTCGTGCTGACTGCCATCCTGTCGCGGCAGACAGCGGGGGTGCGCGGCAAGAGCCTGATACTCAACTTGCCCGGAAAGCCTTCCTCAATAGACGATTGCCTGAATGCGGTGTTTCCGGCGATCCCTTATTGCATCGACCTGATCGAGGGGGCGTATCTGGAATCCGATCCCGAACAATGCAAGGTGTTCCGTCCGGCACACGCAGTGCGTCAAAAGTAGGAGTTGCTCTGGGATATCAAGGATCTATAGCCGGGAACCATGATTTGAATAAATGCCCGGCGAGGCGTTCTTATTTTTTGTTCAAGTGGGCTTTAAAGTAAGTTTGAATGGAATCAAACTTTTCAGGAGTAGGAAACTGGCCCTTGTGAAACACGAACTGCTGTTGCTTGCCTGCGCCATCCAAACCCGAAATGCCGAATGTCTTTCCCGAATAGTCGGGGAAGTAGCGCAGGTTCTTCACCAGATTAACCTGGGTACCGTTACGCTGGACCAAGCCCAGATTCTCGTCTGTTACCTTGAGTGATATCGGCGCAGAGGGTAAAAGCATCAACCTGGTTTTGAATACCCGGTTAAACCCGGCGATGAAAAAGAAGCAAGTCAGGAAGAAGAACAGGTAACCCATGTTGTGGTCATCGTCGTACCAGAAACCAGCAGCGATCGAAGCCAGCGCCACCACGGTTGGAATGTACAGCAACAAATCCCATACCATTCCTTTGCGATCAGGCACCAAATCGAAATTCATCGTCTCCTTCATAAGCTGTCTACCGTATTCTGTTCAAATTGTATTTGCGGCAGCAACCAGGATCGGTTGATTGCCTCAAATGACAATTTTCAATTGATTGTTTTCAATGCACTGTCCATTTCACCGAGCAGCATCCTACCGGCTTGTTCAAACTGAACGACGCCATGCTTGTCGATGATAAAGGTCCAGGGGTCGCCCATGACTCTATAAGCCTTATAGGCCTGGGGATTGGCATATTGGTCTATGTGGATAAATATGATTTTGTCCTGATACTGATCCATCACGCCCTTCAGCATCTGAAGCTGCTGGTCGCAATTGGTACAGTGTCCCGGCGTGGCAAATTCCAACACGATCGGCTTGCCCGTCAGCAATGCCTTATCAACTGAATATTGATACATGCGGGGATCCGGCTGGCGATAAGTCGTGACCTTGCTGAAGTTTCCGTCGGCATCTGCCAGGGTTTTGGTGGGCAAACTCGGCGCGTGCATTCCTACCGCAAAACCGGCGGATAAATTCTGCTCGCAGCCGCTAACCGTGCTCAAAAGAGCCAATGCCAAGCATGCCGACAGGAACTTGCGTTTCTTCATAATGGCTTTTGCCACCCGACTTTGGTTGTTTTATACAAGTTATAGCCCCAGATGATGTTTGCAGACAGAACCAGCATGCCAAACATCCCGACAAAGGCCAGCAAATGACTCACTACTTTTTCGGTATTTTCGCCCGAGCCCAAGCCGCCAATCAGTCCGGCTGAAAGGAAAAAAACCACCATTCCGATCAATCCGAAATTGTGCATCCAGAAGTGTATTCTCACGAGACGCACGCTGTATATCTGGCGGCGGGAAACCGTAGGGACGACATAGTATAAAGCGGCGAATATCGCCATTTCAACCCACCCCAGCAGGTTGATGTGACCATGTGCCAGCGTGATCAGACGCCCGTGCGCGCTATAGTCCACAAAATAGCGGAAGGCCGGGACGCCACCCATAACTGCTCCCCACGTGAAGCCGATAATGCTGTAAATAATGCACGCGTAGACGAACCATAAAAGGTATTTGTTAAAGTCTTCGAGTTGTGCGGCGCTGTGCTCAATGCTTTGTTTCATGTTGCTCCTCTTGAGGTTTTGTTTTCATCCAATCGCGAATATCTTTGTATTGTGATCTCCAGCCGTCCGGAGCCCACATATCCAGCATGGCATCAATAAAACTTGAATCGCCCTTTGGTGGAATAAAAGACGAAGATGAACCCTGGTCAGACTTTAGCTCGGATAGAAAAACCGCCACGGTGTGCAATTCCGCATCCGGAAGCTCGGACACATAAGCGGCATCTTTGGGAGGGGCCCCATGATCCATGGTCTTTGAACCGTAAGTCTGTTCCGGCTTTTTAAGGAAAGCATAGAAGTAATCAACGTCATGCTTTGAACCCAGGCCATCGAGACTGATGCCCATACTCGTTCCGCTGCCAACCGCCCTATGGCAGGTATAGCAGTCTCTTTGCTGATATATCTGGTAGCCGCGCAAACCTTCGTCTGAAAAAACGAAGTGAGTCAGAATAGGAAACAAGGGCTTGTCCGAGTTTCGTCTAATTGATTCCAGGACCGTAAAATTGATCACCGTAATAACTACGAGTAGCGCAACTATCCCAAAAAGGATCTTTTCTCCTTTTTTCATGTTTCTCCAATCTTGCTACTATTATGAATTCGCGCAGTGCTTGCCTGTCAGGCAGAGACTAAAAAACAAAAAAGATACTGATCGCTATGATAGATCAGTATCCCTTTTAGTTCCAGCGCCAGCCAGTTGGCGCTGGTAGAAAATACCCGATGTCTGGCGTTTAACGTACTACCTTCAGCTTTTCCAGAACCGTCTGATTGCCGATTTCCATGCCGTCTCCACTCGTGCTATCCGGAGCCTGTGACAAGAAGGTGGCTACGTCAATGATGTCATCATCGGACAGGTTGTGGGCGACTTTTCGCATTTGCCCCATAGGGTCATTGGTACGGGTGGCGTCACGCCAGTTAGTCAACTGAGCAACCAGGTAGGTATATTTCTGCTGACCGATCTTGGGATACACCGGATCGGCACCGCGGCCGTTAAAGCCATGGCAGGATGTGCAAGCAGATACTCTATCTTTTTCTGCCACGCCCGGACCATTCCGTCCATAGCGAACAAGGATCGAGCCTTTGTAAGCCTCGCCAATTTTTGTTCCATCAGTTTTAAGCTGATTCAGGTCGGAGAGTTCGGCATTCCTTGGGAAGCTGTTCTCATATGCAGCCAGGTCGCGACGATCCTGTTCGCTCAAAGCCTTAGCAATGCCATTCATCTGCTGCATGATATTGTCGGTACGCTTGTCTTCAGCGAAATTCGTTAGTTGCTTGACGATGTACACATATCCAATATTTGCAAGCCTGGGTGCTTTCATTGCATCTTGCCCCATCGCCTTGTCGCCATGACATGTGGCGCAAGCTGGTACGCTCCCGTCCGGCTTGCCATTTTCGAAAATGCTTTTGCCGTTGGTTAAATTCACACTTACGGCGCTGCCGTCAGCCAAACTTGCACCTGAAAAAACCAGCATGGCGGCCGTCCCCAAACACGCCATTGCCAAATTTGATAATTTACGCATGTGCCTCCCCCTCAAATTATTAATTACCTGCAATTCATGCAGGACAAAGCCATTTCATTCCTTACATGCAACCGGATTCAGGTCCTGCCGATATTAAGAATGCTTTTTCATCAGAATAAAAGCCAAGCCGAACAAAAATACGAAAATACCTGCATACATAATAAGAACTTCGCTGGTCGTTACATCTGGCTCAAGCATGTGTATCTCCTTGATCAATCATCGTTATAAGAACATCCGCACTAAAAAATATACCCTTTCAGACGGCGCGATATTAGCACCAAGAAATCCCCGAAGCAATAGTGTTATTGCGCTCTTCTTACGTTAAATATGCGTTAAATTAACGTTAAATTGCGGTAAATCACGGTAAATACGCTGGAACGCATACAATTCCCTTGACAAGTTGAGGGGATGGTAATTACCATCTGGAAAACAAAGTTTGTATTAAAAATTCGTTGTTGGCCGCAATGCTTCAACTGATTGATTTTTAGATTTAAATGTAATTCAAATGAAATTCGATTGTGTCTCGAGTTATGGGGTAACCGGTTTTTTTGGCAAGTTTTGATTTTTATTAATTTAAGGGGGGTCATGAGTACAAAGAAAAAATCTCTATCCATTTGGCTGATTCTTGTGAGCGGGATGCTGACGGGAATGGGTAATGGCAGCGTTTTTGGCGCGACTTTAATGTGCCTGATGGGGCGCGGGGGGTTTAGTAACTGGGGTGGATCTGCGTGGATGGCGTATGACCCGTCAACCTTCACCGGGTTTATTGATGAGGCAATGATCGTTTTCGGAATTGCGTTTTGCGGAATTCTGTATGTTGGCTTGAATCGCCACTATAAATTGGAAGGCGATGCTGCCTGAGTTAGAGGGGCGGCCTCGTGCTTTCTGTTGATACTAATTATTTGAGGGGTGTGCTATGGCTTTAATTGCGGGTTCACTGGGCGTGCTATTAGCGTTTTCGAGCATGTTGTTATCGTGGTACATACTTGTCCCACATGAAGATGACAGCAGTGGCGATAATCACTAATTTTTCGAGTTGAGGGGGAGTAACATGTTTAAATATTTGTTTGCCAAGAACGAAGATATACCCGCCGGTTCGGCGGCGGTGTTCTTCGGATTTTCAGCGATTATCTGGTTCGTAATCGGTACCGGACTGGGATCGTTTAATGCGGCGAAACTTGCATTTCCGGATTTTGTGACCGGGAATATTTATTTCGCCTTTGGTCATATGCGCCAGGTTCACGTGATGGCGGTTATTTTTGGCTGGATTTCCATGGCGTTTGCCATGGCCATGATGTATATCACGCCGGCGTTGGGCAACACAAAGCTGTGGTCCGAAAAATTGGGTCTGTGGAACTGCTTGCTGTGGAACGTGGGGCTGACACTTGGCCTGACCGTTTTGTGGGCGGGTATCACGTCCGGCCGTGAATATTCGGACTTTCCGTGGCCTATAGACTTGTACTTGGCCTTCTTCGTGTTCATCCCGTTGGCAATCAACGTCTGGATGACGGTTTTGACTCGCCGTACTCAAGGTATTTACACCACAAACTGGTTCTTTGCTTCTGCCATTTTCATGGTGATCATCGTGTTCCTGGTGGGTAACTCTCCTGAGTTTTTCCACCTGACCGGTCTTACCGAGGCTTATCTGACTTGGTGGTTCGCGCACAACGTACTGGGACTCTGGATCACTCCGGTGGCTGCTGCGATCGCTTATTACACCATCCCCAAGGTCACGGGAAATCCGCTGTACTCGCACCGCATTGGTCACTTGCACTTTTGGTCTGTTGTGGTGTTCTATTCCACTCCGGCGGCGCACCACCTGATGTCGGCGCCTTTGCCTGAGTGGTTGAAGTCTTTCGCTTCCGTTGAAGGTGTGCTGATCCTGGTGCCAGCGATTGCGTTCGTATCGAACATCATGCTGACGATGAAGGGCAAGTGGCATATGTTCGTCGAGAACATCGAGGTGCGTTTTACCATCACGGGTTGCTTGATGGCTATTCCCCTGAATATGCAAGGCGGTTTCCAGCAAACTCGTGCGATTAACTGGTACATCCACGGAACAGGCTGGATCGTTGCTCACGCACACTTGGCTTTGCTCGGATTCTCTACCTTCCTCGAGGCTGCTGCGGTTTACCTGGGCTTGCAAACAATCATGAAGCGCAAGTTGTACTCCTTGACGCTGGCCAATATGCACTTCTGGCTGTTGCTGATCGGCTTCTCGATTTACTGGGTTTCCATGACGATTGCCGGTCTGATTCAGGGCGCTGGCAAAATTTACGAGGTTCCGTATATCGATGTTGTGATTGCTGAGCACCCGTACATGATCGCCCGTTGGATCGGCGGTACCCTGGTATTCACTGGCAACATTCTGTGGCTGTACAACATGTGGATGACAGCGCGCAAGGGAACTGAAGTGCCTGAGGGTCGTATGCCGCATGAACTGGGATACGAGCGCTAATATTAGCCAGTGTAAAATTTAGGGAGAATAAGCATGGCTGGATTTAGAGAATATAAAGTTGGTGCGAGGTTATTCGCCATGGCATTTGGCGGCTCGATGACGATTACGTTGTTTTTTCCGAGCATCAATATTGCGTCGGTATCTTCGACTGATGTAGCGCTTTCGAAGCAACTGGCAGTGGGCCATGAAACGGGCTTCAATCTGGAAGACCCGTTTCTGCAGGGCAAGAACAAGCCTATGGTTGTCGCTCTGAAGGCTGACCCGAAAACAGGCCAGCCGCTCGGAGAGCCTGTTTCAGTGTTCGTGTATCAACCGGGAACGACATTTCCTGCCGGGATATTGCATCCGCGGATTCTGGGGCAGGGTATCGAGCAGCTGAGCGTTGAGCAGGGTCATATTACCGATGCGCAAAAGGCCTACGGCGCGGTCTTTACCGTAAGCAAAGGGACGTACCAGGGGAAAGAGTTCAGCTATATCGATAATCTGACTGCTACCAAAGGGTGGATGCCGGCCGACGTGATGCACTTAGCCAAGGATGAGGATATTTCTCATGCAGGCGCCGGCAAGACGTATTTTGTGCGTGAAGGGTGCTGGTGGTGCCATACCCTGCTTCCGGAGCAGACACAGGACTGGCAGGTATTCGGTGCGCCCCCGATGCTGGGTGACTTCAACGGCGAATCTCCAACCGCGTTCGGTTCGGACCGTAAGGCTCCAGACTTGATGCACGTAGGTTCTCGCAACTCTTCCAAAGAGTGGTTGATGATGCACTTCTTCAATCCACGCCTGGTCCAGCCGCATTCGATCATGCCGCGCTTCGACTATCTGTGGGGCGAAAAGGATGCGTCCGGTAACAAGATCGATTACGACAAATGGCGTGCAGAGTATGACGAATATCGCGAAGGCAAACGTGTATCGCCTCCGGATGTTCCTGCTTATGCCAGCGATTCTGAAATCCGCAGTCTGATTGACTTCATGCTGAGTCTGAAGTAACGAGGAGGATACAAAAATGTCTTGGAATTTTAATAAGCCGCTAGTCACGATGTGCGATCCCGCGACAAACGAGGCCGATAAAGTGCTTTGGGAAAAGGAAAACTTGGGTGGAATCACCGAAGACAACCATCGCATGCCTATGCCTGTTGTATTGCTCGTTGTGTTGACTGTTCTCACTGCTTTTGCAGTTACTTTCCCGTTGTGGGGGCAACGCCCAAATGCAGCAATCTACGAAGGCTACGTAAAAGCGATGAACACTCCTGAAGTGCAGGCGATTCAGGATGATGAAGCTGCAATGAAAAAGATCGTTCAGATGAATTTGGGCGGCAAATATGATGAGCTGTTGGAGCGTCACCCTCTGAGCATGAATGATTTGCGCATCATCAAGCCACAAATCGAAGCATTGATGGCTAAGGGTGTGGATTTGCAGGAATACAACATCGTTGGAGATAGAGTGGTTCTGGCGAATTTCGAGGGCAACGTCAAGGCAGACGGAACCCCTGAAAGAAAGCAGCCATGGTGGGACAGGGGCTACACCATCGATATTTTCTACGTACTGTATTTCTTTACGATGGTGATTATCCTGATCAAGAGATTGCCGCCTTCAACCTGGCAGCCTAAGCATACGCATTGATAATTCGTATCGGATTGGCCTGAATTAATAAGGTCAATCCGGTTCGTCGGCAAACAATATAGGAGCAATTATTATGATAGAAGTCGATTTTGGGCCTGGCGTACTTGGCGGGATAATATTGATAGTGTTTATAGCGCCGACAATTTACTCGTTCTTTATTGATCGCATTAAGAAATAATCAAATCAATTTCAGCTGGAGTCAAATTTACCAGCATGATTGAAGCTATTTTGATAGGATGCGAATGGGTAAATAAATCGATGCTTTCAGTTGAATGGGTGCGCTCAGGAAATGAAGGCAAAGTCCAGCCGTAGCACTTTAGGCAAAATTAATCCCGTTTAAATAATTAGACGGTATGGAACCCCGGCTGAAACCGGGGTTTCTAATCAGTACTTATCAAATTGTTGCGGGAGTCTACGATTCAAATCTCCGATTTAAATTCCGCCGTTCCCGCTGTTTCGCAAATAAGCCCAGAAATTTCTCCGAAACTTGACCTCAGTATCGAAGGGATGCGCAGTCAACAGTTCAGTGAGTGGATTTTCGTATTTTTGCTGATAAGCATCATTATCTTTTCAGGGATTGTCATTGCTTTTATATTCAGCAAAAATCGACCGAAAGAAATGAAGTTGGGTGAACGATTCATGTTCACAGCGATAATAATGGGTATAGTCGTTGCTGTAATTGTAGGCGCAGTGCAAATGCTGGGCGGCTACCTTTTCTGAATATTTTGGTGGAGGAACATAATGGCAAATTTCATTGAAAATCTTCCCGATGGTTGGACCATATACCTGTGGCTGATTATAGGAGCGGTAATTATTCTTGCCGTAATTTACTGGATACGCTGGGGCATAAAAAATGAGCAGTTTGATGAAGATATCAAATATGTGCTTTTTGACGAGAAGGATCGGCCCAAGATGGCGCCGGAAGAGTTTGCAAAAAGCCAGTCTGTAATCAAAGCCCAGATTGCAAGCCGTGATCGATTTTTGGCTGCAGATGCCGAGAAGCACAAGTCCGGGGCATGAAGCGCGGAGAAAAAGCCGTACTGCTCATCATTGGGCTGGTCGTTGCGGCAGGGATGCTTAGGTCCCTGCTGCATGTCGAAGAGCAGCATGACCGGGAGATTCCTTTCTACAGCACTGCCAGCAACGATGTTGCCAGCAAAGCGATGGACATCTACCGCAGCAATAACTGTAGAAACTGCCATACGCTCTGGACCTTGAAAAACATGATGGAGTCGGTACCGGCGCCCATGTTGGACGGAATAGGTTCAATACGCACGGAATCATGGATTTACGATTATCTTTCATCTGCAGATCCACAGTCAGTATTACCTTCAAGACTGAAAAAGGAATATCGGATGCCTTCCTATTCAAAAATGCCGGATGAAGAGCGGCGCGTTCTATCAGCATACCTGGCAAGCTTGAAAGTTAAAGACTGGTATCTCGATCAGACTAAGAAATTAGAGTTTGAGAAATTGAATGGAACGGAGCCCCAGAAATGAAGCATAGATATCTAACGGGTCTGGTAGCACTCCTGGCAGGCATAGCCCTGAATCATTTGGGCGACAGATTGCTGGGGGTGAAAATAGAGCTGTTTTCAGGATTGTCGACCTTCAGCTTTGCTTGGGGAGTAGATTTGTTCGTTTTACCGTTTTTTGTCGGATTGGTCGTGTCCTGGATATTCGGCATGGGCGGAAAATGGCTGTGTTATTTCCCGCCATTGATAGTGCGCAGCATAAGTTATGCTGAAATTCTGTATGTCACAGGTGTTCCCCATGGGAGCATATTGCACCCGATGGGCTGGTGGGGATTTTATGTAATCCTGGCAATGGAAGCGGCTGGAATAGGCGGAATAGTTGGTGAAGTCATGATCAAGAGGGTGTATGGACGCACAAAAATAACTGCCGCCGCGGACAAGTCGCCGATCGCGGAAAGGAACTCCTGATGTCGAAATTGGACAAAAAGATCATATTAAGTCCGGCTGAACAACTTCGAAGAAAGCGCTTCTTTTCAGCCACAATAATTACATGCATAGCGCTGGTGGTTGTCGGAGGAAGTTTGCACGTAGTCAAACTGGGTTCGATACGTATGGGTGAAATGCGCGCTCTGGCAACCTATAACCTAAAGGAAGAATCAACCAGGATACGTGCTGCGGGAGAAGATATTGCTCTTCACGAAGAAAACGAAAACCGCAAGAATCAATCCGCAGGTTATACGGTGTCTGAAGCAGACGCGCTGCTGACAAAAGAGCAGTGGAAAGAGTTGGATAGTATGGTAACGATTCCTGCCGGGAAGTTTCTGATGGGCACAAACCTGAAAAATGCCGATGCGGCTTCCCATCCCCAACACCAAGTCAATCTGGATGCATTCCAGATCGATAAATATTTAGTGACCAATGCACAGTATGCAAGATTCATCGCGGCGACCGGACATCGTCCGCCATCCGATTGGAAAAACGGGAAAATTCAGGAAGGCACCCTGCAGTATCCTGTTACCCTGGTCAATTGGTACGACGCGTCAGCCTATGCGAAATGGGCTGGAAAGCGCCTGCCTACGGAGGCTGAATGGGAAAAGGCAGCTCGAGGTACAGACGGCAGGCGTTGGCCATGGGGTAATGAAATGGATCCGGCCCGCTTGAATACTTACTACAATGTGGGATCAGCGACTAATGTAACGACATATTCAAATGGTGCAAGTCCATATGGCGTGTTTGACATGGCCGGAAATGTGAACGAATGGGTGGAAGACGATTTCCTGCCTTATAAAGGCACGGATGCAGAAGCAGAGGTATTCAAGGGGAAAATCGCCAAAGTCCAAAACGAGCAGGACCAGGCGATGAAAGTAGCCGATTTGGTGCCGGTAAACAAGTACTACAAAGTCTTGCGCGGCGGGTCCTGGAAGGGCGATCCATTTTCGACCGCAACGTACCATAGGGACTATTCCTGGCCCAACTATGCCTCAGACTTTTATGGGTTTCGCTGTGCATCAAGCGTGAAAACTAATTAATTATCGGAGGTATATTATGAGTTCCATCTGGATGAGAACTGCCCTGATCCTCATCGGTCTGGCTGTGGCTCCACTGGCGCAGGCGGCAGTCGATAGCTACCGATTCGCACACGTTACTATTGCAACTCCATGGTACATTTTCATCTTCTTGTTGATGGGAGTTTTTGCACCATTTGTATTGATGGTTATACTGGCATGGAGAAATGCCATGCGAAAACCGACTTCTGAAATTACAGAAGAAGGCCAGAATCCTTCGCATCAATAGACAATTTTACTGAAAATCATATGACATTTTTCGGATTATCGATTTCTCGAACCTTTCCTGTTTTGCTGGCATTCCTGTTGTCGGTTTCTTGCGTTATTCCTGCGTATGCAGAGGACGCACCCCATGAAGGTGAAAGCGCCCAGATTTTGCAGGCATTTAATAAACAACACAGAGAAACAGAGCATGCAAAATCAATCACCGATAAAGACAAACAGCGCGTCATGTTTTTGTTGGGGGCCTCGCTGTTAACCCTCGTACTGATTACCGGAGGGTTGGGAATCGCGATGGGGCTGTTCGGGAAGTCGGTGTTCGTGGCTCACATGATATTTGCCGGGCTCAGCATGACGCTGGCTGTGGTTCACGCGGTCGTGGCATTAGTGTGGTTTTATCCTTTCTAGGAATTAAACAAGCAGATTGCCTGTTGCGCTCTCAGGCATCGCGCAATTTGTTGCGCATCCCCTTCGTAGCCTTACACAAATTCCACTCCCATTTAAGCCTCAGCAATTTCGAGTAGTACCAACGCCACTCATTCCGCCCATGAACATCAATTCAGGAAATACACACAAGATATGGTGGCTGGTAGCAATCCTGTATTTCTTTTCGGGCTTGACAAGTCTTGCCTATGAAGTGCTGTGGTCGCGCATGCTGTCCATGCAGTTTGGGGTCAGTATCTTCGGCGTGGTCCTGACTGTTGCAGCCTTCATGATTGGATTGGGCTTGGGTAGCCTGGCGGGAATCAAATGGGCCGGGCAAAGTAAAAACCCCATATCAGTATTTGCAGTTCTTGAAATTGGAATAGCAATATATGCCCTTTTACTTCCAATATTTCTCCGTTACACAAGCGGATGGATGGAAGGACTTTCAAGTCAACTGACCTTGCTGCAGTGGTATCTGCTCCAAGGTGCGGGAGCATTGTGTTTGTTGCTGATCCCGGCGTTTGCCATGGGAGTAGGTTTTGCGCTGGTGCTGAAAGTGGTTGAGCACACACCAATTTCCCTCGGAAAAATCTATGGGTTGAATACGTTAGGCGGAGTAGCCGGAGCAATATTTCCGTTGTGGAGTCTGCCGGCAATTGGATGGGCCGATTCAGTGAGAATCATGGCGGTATTAGGTTTGGGAGTCGGGATTACAGCACTGGCTTTGTCTCGCTCAATCAGCCAGGCAAGGGCATCATTACCGGAAAAGAAGAATGACGAACGACCACCCGTTTCGGCGCTGATGATTTATGCCGGGATCGGGGCCGGAAGCATCATGCTCGAGATTGGATGGGTGCGCATATACGGCATGATCATGTTACGCACAGAATATGTGCTTGGCTTGATACTGGCCGTGTTTCTTTTGGGGATCGCACTGGGCAGCCTTTTTTTGCCGCGATTGAAGAAATACGGTCTGTCAATTTTGATGCCGTTTGCAATTGGTGGAGGTGTGTTGCTGGGTTTGTTCCTCTTGCCGGCCACTTCTGCCTGGATAGAGCAAAGTGATTTCAAATCATTTTTTTGGGCAACAACATATCAGGCATTGATTTTGGGAATATTTACACTCCCGATTACATTGGCCCTGGGAGCCTGGTTACCGCTGTTGGCAACCCGTTACGAAAATGCTGAGTCAAGCGGCGTTTGGTTGTATGGGGCAAATTGCCTGGGCGGGGGTGCCGGAGCAATTATCGCCTGTTTGGTTGGCATTCCTCTGCTGGGCACCGTAGGGATGATTGCTTTGTGCGCAGTTGCAATCCCCGCATTTGGCCTGATCTGGGCAAATTCGCGCAGAGCCTGGTTGGGATTTGTCGTACTGCTCGTGGCAGCTTGGCCGTTGCGCACCATGCCTCCTGTGCATGAGTTGCTGCCCAAAATCGAAGCAGATAGCCGGAATCTTTATCTGTATGAAGATGCGATTTCGTTAACTCATGTTGTCCGCCAGCCGGATGGACAACGGATATTGCTGAGCGACCTGCAGCGTATGGATGCCTCAACCGATCCGAGTGCGGTTGAAATACAGAAAGATCAGGCCAGACTTGCATTGCTACTTCACCCTGCACCGAAAAGTGTATTGTTCCTTGGGTTGGGAACCGGAATCTCAGTGGCAGGATCCAAGCCATTTCCAAGTCTGATTCGAAGTGCAGTGGAACTATCACAGGGCTCGATTAACTCGGCCAAGTACCTCTTCTCGCCGGTCAATGGAAATATTCTGGATCAAGTACAAATACAAAGGGATGATGCAAGACATTTCCTGAGCAGCACACAACGCCACTACGATGTCATCGTGGGAGATTTATTTCACCCGGATATAGCAGGAATGGGGTCGCTTCTATCAGTGCAGCAATTTGAAAGAGCAAAAAACAGGCTGAACCAGGGCGGGGTATTTGTGCAATGGCTGGCGCTTAACCAATTCGAAATAGAATCACTCAAGGTGGTGCTGAGAAGTTTTGAGCGCGTGTATCCAAACGCACAATTGTTTATGGATGGCATGCATTTGGCCTTGGTTGGTCCCAAAGATGAATTTACTGGAGCAAGTTCGATTTTACAGAACTTAATGCGGATGGATGTTTCGGAGCAAAGCCAGGCAACAGGTGGAGAAGGGGGCTGGACCTGGATAGGACGATATTGGGGGCCAATAGATGAAATGAACGGTCCGATTCAGGACGAGTGGGAGCCATATATCGAATATAAATTGCCGAGAGCTCGCTACGATGGCAATGTGAATCTTGCTAATTTGATGTCGTGGTTGTTGCAACGTCATCCAGCGCCAGAATCCGCGATGAAAATGTTGGCAATAGATGAGAGTGACAAGAGTAAATTCGGGCGCGACTATGTGGCAACTGAACTCACAGTTCGTGCGTGGGTTTTATCCATTCAAGGTGATGCCGCAAAGGCGGGAAATCTGATTTGGTTGGCCTATCAGGCTAACCCTCAAGATCGCTGGATAGCAAATTCACTAGCTGATAGCATGTGGCAGTCCTTAACACAAGCCAAGGAACGGGGGCTGAGCGAGCGTGATGCCTTGCAGCGCATCATTAAAGTGTACCCGGACCATGTTGGTGCTTTACGTGCCCTGTGGCATCTGGAGTCAACTGAGGGTAAACCACAAATAGCAGAGCAGTACCGTTCACGTTTGCTTGCAAATTCACCCTTGGACAGTGAAGCGAGATCAATTCAATAAATTTGTAAATTATGCAGTTAGTTAAGAGGTAAACATGTCCTCCAGTATGCACAAAGCGCTATCCAGCATTCCAGTCAAAGTGATCGGTCCCGGCATGAAAAATGGGGCTGGGAATTATCAATGGAAGCGCCGCTCAATTCAAATAATCATTCTATTTCTGCTGGTGATCATTCCGGTGTCCGGACTGTTCCGGATTGACCCTGAAAATGGGGCGTTAGTTGTATTGGGCTGGCAAATCTGGTTCGCCGATTTTTTTCTGATATCCGGCCTGTGGATAATGATAGCCAGCGCATTGGTCGCGCTGTATTCCATCGCAGGTACTGTGTTTTGCGGATGGGCCTGCCCGCAAAACACCATAGCTGAATGGGCGAATCACATGACCCATAAACTGCTAGGCAAACGTGCTGAAGTCAGCCTGACCGGTGAAGCGCCAAAAGTGGCTGCAGCCAAGAATAAAGCGCTGAACTGGACGTTGCTTGCGCTCTCGTTCATAGGCGCGGCGATGTTTTTTGCCTTGTTGCCATTGCTGTATTTTTACCCGCCGGATGTGGTTTGGTCTTTCATGATTTTCAGAACGGATTCGAGACTGGCTGGTTCCTTGTATTGGATTTATTCTGTATGGGTAATGATGATCCTTTTGGATATAGCGGTGCTCAGGCATTTCTGGTGCCGTTTTGCTTGCGTCTACAGGGTTTGGCAACATTCGTTCAAAACCAAGGAAACGTTGCACGTGCTTTACGACGCCACCCGGGCTAACGAATGCGAAAAATGTAATTACTGCGTGACGACCTGTTTTATCGAGTTGGACCCCCGAAAAACAGAAATTTATGACAGTTGCATAAATTGCGGTGATTGTATTGATGCATGCAACAATTTGCATGCAAAAAAGGGAGGAATTGGCTTGCTGCGGTTTGAGTTCGGACAGCGAGCATCGGGCAAGATCCAAAAGCTTAGAGATAACACGATGTCGTTACTATCGAGATTTCGCTGGACCGCCCCCTTTGCAATTCTGGGTATCATTCTGTTTACATGGGGAGTATGGTCATATCAGCCATATCACATCGCGGTGGGCTATTTGCAGACGGAACATAATCAAACTGCGCGCGATTACCGTATCGAGATATCCAGCAAACGTTATCGTCCATCTGAATTAAGCGTTGCTGTGGAAGGCTTGCCTGAGAGCGCATTCACCCTGAGCAGGCCAACAGTAAGTATGCAATCGGTCGGCAGAACATCAGTCTTTCTTACCGTGTCACCGAAATTGGAGCGAGGCTTGCATCCATTTGCAGTGGTGGTTCGTTCCAATGATGGCTGGACCGGACGTTTTAATCTTCAGCATTTTGTTGAATAGGGGTATCTAGTCATGGAAAACACAGACAAAAAATTGGAACATTCGGATGAAATGACCAAATGGGGTGAGCTGCGCAAGGATAATTTCGGCTACAAATCCGATCAAGAACGCCTGGAAAAACGTGGGCTGGAAGATTGGGAATTGGTGGAGAAAATTCCAGAATCTCAACAAAAAGTCCCATATTGGTTCATGGCGGTTGTGGTGATTGTATTGCTCGTGGGGGTTGGGCTAAGTTTTCCATTCTGGGGCCTGCGACCGGGGGTGGTAGTCAATTGGGTTGATTGGGTAAAAGACCCGGGATTCCTAGGTTCGCTTGTATATATAGCTGCAGCTGCCGCATTTGTGTATTACATGGTGAATATGTACGGCTCGAATGTTGGAGGAAGACTTGATTCCGACAAGGAAAAGCAGAATGAAGAAAAAAATGAAAAGAATAAACAAGGTGGTAGCTCGGATAAATAACTAATGAAAAAGCTACTGCCAGTTATATTGAGTTTTATCGTGATGAATCTTGTCGCGTGCGGCGACAATAGCAAGCAGATTTTGATTCCTGCACAGCATTGGAAAGAGGCAGACGTTCGTATAGAAACACATCCAAATCCACCGCTCGCCGGAATGTCCGAAATTGTCGTTATTGTGACGGGACTACGCGGACGTCCTGTCCAGGACTTGACGGTGTCGCTGCGTGGAAATGACTCTATGCAATGGGTGCAGGCGATACAAGATGGAAATATTGGAGTGTATCGTCGGGGTATAGATATTGGAGACGGTGAATCAGTAGCACTTCAGGTGCAATTGCAACAAGGTACGGATAAAAAGGTACTGATATTCCCACTGAAGCTGGCAAAGAATAATACTTAAGTAACCGTAATGTCGTCCTTGGATCGGGATGTTATCGTCAAAATCACATTTGCCAGATAGGTACAAAAGCCTATGGCCATTGTTGTGCCGGAAAGCGCCATAACGGGCCCATAAAATCGGTGTACCGAAGCCATGTCTCCTGGGTTACTTATTAGAAGACCTTCCCAAATACCAAATACCATTTGTATTATGTAAAAGCTATACACCCCTATGCTGACCCACCAGAATGTATGCTGAACCAGTTTTATGGAATATATTTTTTTTCCAGTAAAAATTGGCAGTAAATAATATGTTACGCACATAGCAAGCAGAACCACGCCACCTACCAAATTCATGTGTGCATGAGCCAAAGGGTCAATCATATGGCCGGGACCACCGTAAGGGCTACCAATTGAATCAAGCCACGCGCGAACGGGGGGCATGACTTGAAACATGCCGTGAATGGTACCAATAAAAAATGAAAGAGCAGAAAGTAGCAGAAACTTTAAGAGATGCCGATGCAGAATGTTTGTTGTCATCGCAGGGTGCTAATGTACATATACGAGTCCTCGGACGACTTTGAACTGATTAAGGAGTTGTCTGGACTTGAGTGGATAAAATAAAGCATCAGAAAATGTCTGGCAATTCCCCAGAGTTTTCTGATGCTGTATTAGTCAATATTGTTGGATATTATTTACTTCTTATCAACGATGCGATCAATTCCCATTCCGGAAAGATGAATAGCAACCGCGACTCCCAAAGCAAAAATTGCAACCGGTACTAGAAGTTCAACTGGCATGGCACACTCCCCTTCAAAGATATATAAATGTATTTAAAAGTAAACAGACTGGCTGTCTAACTTTGAGGTCAAGTCTAGCGGAATCCACATACTCCCGCAACTCTTTAAAATGCATTTGAATGAATGCCGAAACTAATGGCGAAGCGGCTATTTTTTGCCTACGCGCCTTGCAATAACATCCCATGCCATACACACAATTGCACAAGCAACCAAAAGACAGGCAACGCCTATAATCTGATACTCGGATTCAGTGCTGACCAATCCACCTATAAACATATGCACGGCGAAGCCGGTAATAAACAACCCGCAAATTGCGGCAAGCAAGAAAATCAATAATTCAACAATCATGATTTCTTATCTGGAGTTATATCGGAAGAAGGGTGCTTGATTTGAACGATTACCCCACCTAGTTGCAAAGCGACGGTTTCCACTCTTCCTGCATCCATCATCGCAAGGTTATGAGAAAGAGAGCTGTTTTTCGGATTGCGCGGATCGAATATCAAATAATTGATACCTTTGAGCATTGAAAATAACGCTTCACTGTCCTGTGCGTTTGGGGGCAGGGGAAGCGCATCACATCTACAGGCCAGCATAGTTAATCCTGGCCACTGACTTGCCACCCGCATAGGAGTTTTTGCATCAGAAGATTGATTTAAATCACTATTTGAAAATAATCCGCTATCTTCCGCTAACGTTTTGATCAGAGCATCTCGTGGCGATAGATAATCCATAGGCAGTAATTGATAATTTTCCTTGTCAATTACCATGAAGGTCGTAGAAATAACGAAAGATAGTAATAAAACCGATCCTTGTTGTGTCCAAAAGCCTCTGTGTTGATTTGTGGATTTCTGCAACAAAAGCGGAAAGCCCCAATACAGGCATATTACCAACGCTACAACTCCAAATATTTCATCGCCGGTTAGTAAGCCAATTATGAGCGCGAATATAAGTATTCGACCAAGAAAGTCCGCCCATAAATTGCCGAATTGCTTCCAAATTACCAAGATCAAAGTGAACAATATTCCAATGCCGCAAAACCAATGGAAAGGGCCAAATGTGTCGCCCTCGGCCGTGCCTAAAAAAACTCCTGATAAGCTTTTGATCGGATTGGCAAACCATTCAATATTGCCCCATCCGGAAGTTAATGCGAGAGCCATAACAACAGCAAATGCTACTCCGCTATAAAAATAGATTCGATGTTTTTGGTCGAGCGGATTTTTATACCAAGACCATAACAGTGCTAAAGGATAGGCAAGGCCCAAGGGGTGAAGAGTGATACTGACTAAACATAATAAAATTTGAGCAAAATACATTCCTCCGAATGCCTGCTTAGATTCACGGTAAAGTTGATCAGACCAAGCTCCTAGCGCAAAGACAAACAGGAGGTATGGCGCGACAGATATTGTGTCAATTTGACTTATTAGCAGCGGAGAGATCAACAGCAATCCAGTGGCCAATAGTGAACTTTCGCCATATCCGCTACGAAAACGCCAAGCATGAAAAGCCCAGGCTGCAATTGCCATTACAAGCATTGTTGTTAATTTGGCTGCGAGTATATTTCCGGTCCATAAGATGCCGGCGGGGGCAAGAAAGATCGTACGAAAATCAGGGAAGCCTAAAGTTACAATCGGGCTGACAATGTTGTCTGATACCGACCAGACCAGCAATAAAGCATGAGCTGCGCCTTCATCAATTCCATAAGATGTTTTGTGCAATAGCATGAAACCGAGTATCGCCCAAATTGAAAGGGCGAAATAAGCTAAATACCTGTTTGGAATTCGAAATAGCCAATTGTTCATCTTAGAATTTAAGTCCTCAAGGATAGTTAAATTAATAGCATTACCGGTTAATTTGGGCCGACCCAACTATACATTGAGGTCAAGTATTAATTGTGGATTTTCTCATGAACGACCAGCGGTTGCCGACGACATATATAAATTAAAAATTGGCCTCTTTAAATTGACATCTTCCAACTCAAAGAATAGTATAAAAACGTAATTCAGAAATAATTTTGGCTGACTGTTCGATCGTAACTTTTTGTTATAAAACATATCACTACGAGGTGAAATTTTATGGAAAAAAAATCTGACGCCGGCACATTAAAAGCAAACCAACAAGCAAAGCTGAAAGAATTGCAAATGCAACAGGCAAAACTTAAAGAGTTGCAGGTTGAACTGGAAAGAATCAACGCCAAAATTAAAAATCACGAGAAACTTTCAACTGAAGATACCAAATTTATTGGCGATCTCGGTTGGCTCACTGCGTTATCAGTCACAATAGCTAGTATTGCAGCCAGTCTTTAAAGCAGATGCTTGGGGAGTTCGCTCGCTTACGGGGTGCATATTAAAAACCGCCCCGTAGTGAGTTAATCGCAAGGCCAGCTCAATGCTGGCCTTTTTTATTGGCGTCCCCGGCAGGGCATGCTTGCTTGGAGGCCTTCTACCCGATCTTCTGTAAAAAACATTATCAGCGATTGGTTTGTTCCATGTGCGCATTACATTTACAATGAGCCGAGTTTGAATTTGCCGCTTGCATGCGGCTGTCTGTGGAGTGTGCCGCATGAGTCGCTTATTATTCTTCTTGGCTGTCATCATCTTAGTCTACCTTTTGTTGCGATCATATCGCAGACAATCACTTCGGCAGGATACCCCGCCTTCTGCGGAGGAAATGGTACGCTGCGTAAAGTGCGGCGTTCATTTGCCCAAAAGTGAAAGCATTCTGGCGGGCGGCAATTTCTATTGCAGCGATGCGCACCGCCGCGAACATACCTCAAAATAATTTGAATGCGGGATAGTCTATCCCTCACTGGCTTATTTCCCTCCTTGCAAACGGCGGCGCCGTTATCGCAGGAAAGTTTGTGGCGTTCTATCAGTTTCTTCAATCTTTACCGCATGGTCCTCGGCGGGATGATGTTGCTTGTGCCGGCGTTATTCGGCGAAATGTTCTCGCTGAATGTTCATGACCGAACCTTGTTCTTCTGGGTTGCCGTTGCCTATACCTTGCTGGTGTTGATTTCGGTGCTGGCGGTAGGTCTTCGCAAGCCGCGAACTACCTTGCAATTAGCCTTCCAGATATGCACCGACATCGCTGCTATTGCATTGTTGACATATTTTAGTGGGGGTGTGCAGAGCAATCTGGGTATGTTGTTACTGGTGTCACTGGCACTGGCCGGAATGATCGGTCGTGGCCGCATCACCTTGTTGTTTTCCGCACTTGCCAGTATTGCCATGCTACTGGAACACGGATATGCAGTATTGACCCGGGACGCAGCCGGGGCGCAGTTCCTTCAGGTGGGCATCCTGAGTACATCCTACTTTGCAGTGGCTTGGTTGGCCCATACCTTGTCGAAGTATGCCGTGGCCAGTGAAAAACTCGCGTTACGTCGCGGAGTGGATCTTTCCAATATGGCTGAAGCAAATCGCCTGATGATTCAGGATATGCCGGATGGGGTGCTGGTAGTGGATGAGCGCGGGGTAGTGCGCCAATCAAATCCCGGTGCGGAAAGGCTGTTGGGCTATGTTTTTCCGACAAATGTTAAAACTCAGTTAGCCGAGTGCTCTCCTTTGCTGGATGCGATGTTCGCAGCATGGCGCCAAAACAAGGCGCTTGGACATGAGGTGCTGCGCTTGCCCGGAACTAACCATCCGGTACGTGTGCGCTTCTTGCCCGTGCAGCGCGACGGCTTTTGGGGTGTGGTGGTGGTACTGGAAGATATGCAGCGGGTTCAAGAACAGGCACAACAGGTCAAACTTGCGGCGTTGGGGAGGTTGACTGCAAATATCGCGCATGAAGTTCGCAACCCCTTGTCATCCATCAGCTATGCGACTGAGTTGCTGCAAGAGCAGGAGCATGACTCGAAACAGGCGAGGTTGCTGCAAATTATTTTGGATAATACGATGCGCCTGAATCGCATCGTGCAGGATGTAATGCAGGTCAACCGGCGCGATCGGCTGCGTCCGGAAAGCTTGAATCTAGCGTTGCGTATAGAGGAGGTTGTCGAAAACCTGTGCCAAGTCTCGCAGGTCTCGCGCTCAGTGTTCGAGTTGCGGCTTGATCCGGCATGCACGGCACATTTTGATAAGGGACATTTCGAGCAGGTGCTTTGGAATCTGTGTCGCAATGCTTTGCGGTACAGCCAGAAATTGCCGGGCAGTGTTCGTCTGCATGCATTTGCTGCCGATGGCGGGAGGGTGGTGCTTGAAGTGTCCGACGACGGAGCGGGCGTGCCAAACGATGCGGTGCAGAAGTTATTCGAACCATTTTTCACGACCGATGCAAGCGGGACGGGGCTGGGGTTGTATATTGCACGCGAACTTTGCGAAGCGAACGGAGCGATGATCGAATACAAGCGAGCCATCGATGGCGGAGCATGTTTCCGCATCATATTCAGGAGTGACGATGAGTCTTAAGTCAAAAAAGATCCCGCGTGTGCTGATCGTGGACGATGAGGCGGACATCCTGGAATTATTGGAGTTGACGCTGGTGCGCATGGGGTTGGAGGTAGTGCGTGCAAGCGGCGTGAAACAAGCCAAGGAACGCCTGGACTCGGAAAGCTTTGATCTGTGTCTGACCGATATGCGCATGCCGGACGGTGAAGGACTTGAGGTTGTGCGGCACATTGCCGAGCGCAGTCTGGATGTGCCGGTGGCGGTGATTACTGCCCATGGCAATCTGGAGAACGCAGTGGCAGTCCTCAAGGCCGGGGCGTTCGATTATTTGTCCAAACCGGTAGCGCTGGATCAATTGCGCACGCTGGTCACCTCAGCGCTCAGATTGCCCGGGCAAAGTGAGTTCAAAAAAGGCGAGGAAAGCGTTTTGCTGGGGAGTTCGCCTGTCTTGGCGCAAGTTCGTGAATTGATCAACCGTGTGGCGCGCAGTCAGGCGCCGGTGCATATCAGCGGTGAATCCGGCAGTGGTAAGGAGCTGGCAGCTCGACTGATCGTAGAAAAAAGTTCAAGGCATGGTCAGCCTTTCATTGCAGTAAATTGCGGCGCAATTCCCGAGAATCTGATGGAAAGCGAATTCTTTGGCTACCGCAAGGGTGCATTCACGGGGGCGGAAAAGGATAGGGAAGGGTTCTTCCAGGCGGCAAATCAGGGAACCTTGCTATTGGACGAGGTGGCTGACTTGCCAATGGCGATGCAGGTCAAGCTGCTGCGGGCTATTCAGGAAAGGAAAGTGCGCCGTGTCGGTTCTACGCAAGAAGAGTCTGTGGATGTGCGCATCCTCAGCGCAACTCATCATGACCTGGTTGCTTGCGTGCAACAAGGCAGGTTTCGACAAGATCTCTATTACCGCCTCAACGTCATTTCGTTGCATATGCCCTCATTGCGAGAGATGCGCGAGGACGTGCCGCAAATTGCCAACCAGGTTCTGGAACGCTTGCGCGGAAGCTCGACCGCCAAATTCTCAGCAGAGGCGCTGCGCGAACTGGAAAGGTATGACTTTCCCGGCAATGTGCGGGAACTGGAAAACATCATTGAGCGTGCACTGGCGTTGTGTTTTGATAACGTCATTGCGCCCGTTGATTTGCAGTTGATGCCGTTGCAGTCGGCACAAGGCGAGGTAATGCCAGGAGGGGTTGGCAAGTATCCCCTGACCGATTATCTGGATCGAATCGAGCGTGATGCCATTCTGGAGGCGCTTCATCAAACCCGTTTCAACCGCACTGCCGCAGCCAAGATACTGGGCGTAACGTTTCGTGCGCTGCGTTATCGCATGGAGCGCTTATCCATTACAGATAAGGACAACATCGATTGAAACCCGACTCGCAGGATTGGCTGAGCGGTGTGAGGCGGGTGGCATCGCCAAATCATGATGGTCGCCCCCCACATACCCATATCAATATGCTGGTCATCCACAATATCAGTTTGCCGCCCAATGAATATGGCGGGGATGCGATCAAGAGATTTTTCACCAATACATTGGACCATTCTGAGCATCCATATTATGAGCAGCTTAAGGACGTCAGGGTATCCTCCCATTTTTTGATTCGGCGAGACGGCCAGATCGTCCAATTCGTTCCCTGCAGCAAACGTGCATGGCATGCCGGCGTTTCAATGTGGCGAGGGCGTTCGCGTTGCAACGACTTTTCCATCGGCATTGAGCTGGAGGGTAGCGACTTTGAGCCATACACCGAGCGACAGTACAAGGCATTGGTGCGACTGGTTCGGCGCCTCAGGCGCATGTATCCCATAGTTGATATCGTCGGCCATTCAGATATTGCACCGGGTCGCAAGACCGATCCAGGGCCTTTCTTCAATTGGGATTGTTTTTCGGAAAGACAAAAATAACCGGCATCTCACGGTTATATTTCTAAAGAAGAAAATAAAAACCACGGACCGTGAAATATAAAGATATAGACCAAAATTCTTCTTGCATAAATTTAGTGATGCACTAGAATTAGTAGAAATGTATAGGTTGTACCACTAAATATAGTGGTTTTTTGTTTTCTGGCTGGATTCGGCTTCATATAACTGGTTCCGGCTCAAGCACACAAGGGGAGTTGTATGCTGATTGCTTCAAATAATGTTTCCACATCTGTTCCATCCACGCTTGCTTATCACGATTCCGAGTCTGTCGCTTCCTCCAGTAGTTTGCCCTTGGATCAATACAAAGTTATTCGCCGTAATGGTTCCGTGGTTGCGTTTGAACCAGGCAAGATATCCATCGCTGTGACCAAGGCATTTCTTGCGGTGAACGGCGGCCAGGGTGCGGCGTCTGCGCGAGTGCGCGAGCTGGTGGAGCAATTAACCGCGAATGTAGTGAATGCGCTGGTCCGTCGCCAGCCGCACGGCGGAACCTTGCATATCGAGGATATCCAGGATCAGGTCGAATTGTCACTGATGCGTTCCGGCGAGCATGATGTGGCGCGTTCCTATGTGCTGTACCGTGAACAACGCACGCAGGAGCGCTCAAAAAGCAAGAAAGACGCTGAGCCCGCGCATGTTCTGAATGTGAAAGACGGCGATGCGATCCGCGCGCTGGATGTGGATGCATTGATTGCGCAAATCAAGTCGGCCTGTGTGGGCTTGGGGTCTGCCGTCGATGAGGAAAAGATACTGAAGCTTACTTTGAAAGACCTGTATGACGGCGTTGCTATCGAAGAGGTGCGCAAGTGCGCCATTCTTTCCGCGCGCACGCTGATAGAGCAAGATCCGGCGTACAGCTTTGTCACGGCGCGTTTGCTGCTCAACAACATCTTTTGTGAGATTCTTGGCGAAGAGGTGGTTCAGGCCGACATGGCGGCACGCTACGCTGAATATTTTCCAAAATTCATCAAACGAGGTATTGAGGCCGAACTATTGAACGAAGAGTTGGCGCGTTTTGATCTGGACCGTCTCGGTAAGGCGCTGGATTCCAGTCGTGACTTGCAGTTCAATTATCTTGGGTTGCAGACGCTCTATGACCGTTATTTCCTGCATGTGAATGATGATCGCATCGAATTGCCGCAAGCATTTTTTATGCGGGTGGCGATGGGTTTGAGTCTGAATGAGGTCAATCGCGAAGAGCGCGCCATTGAGTTCTATCGCCTGCTGTCCAGCTTTGATTTCATGAGCTCCACGCCGACCTTGTTCAATTCGGGCACGCGTCGTTCCCAGTTGTCTTCCTGTTACCTGACTACGGTTGCGGACGACTTGGACGGAATCTACGAAGCACTGAAAGAAAATGCATTGCTGTCCAAGTTCGCGGGAGGGTTGGGAAACGACTGGACCAATGTCCGTGCACTGGGTAGCCATATCAAGGGCACCAACGGCAAATCCCAAGGAGTGGTGCCTTTCCTGAAAGTGGTGAACGATACTGCCGTAGCGGTAAACCAAGGCGGCAAGCGCAAGGGGGCGGTGTGTGCCTATTTGGAGACTTGGCACCTAGATATCGAAGAATTCCTGGAGTTGCGCAAAAATACAGGCGATGACCGCCGCCGCACGCACGACATGAATACGTCGAACTGGATTCCGGATATGTTCATGAAACGTGTGATGGAGGGTGCAGAATGGACGCTATTTTCGCCCTCGACTTGTCCCGACCTGCATGACAAGTTTGGCAAAGAATTTGAAAAGGCCTATCTGGGTTACGAAGCGAAGGTTGCAAGCGGTGAATTGAAGTTGTTCAGGAAAGTGGCGGCACAGTCGCTTTGGCGCAAGATGCTGACCATGCTGTTTGAAACGGGCCATCCTTGGGTGACCTTCAAGGATCCATGCAATATCCGCAGCCCGCAGCAGCACGTCGGCGTCGTACACAGCTCCAATCTGTGTACCGAGATCACGTTGAACACCTCCGATAGTGAGATCGCGGTGTGCAATCTCGGTTCTGTCAATCTGGCGGCCCATCTATATCCCAAAACACATGCCAAGGCAGGGCAGATCGATCATGACAAGCTCAAACGCACGGTAACGACGGCCATGCGCATGCTGGATAACGTGATCGACATCAATTTTTACGCGGTGGCCAAAGCACGCAATTCCAACCTCAAGCACCGTCCTGTTGGGCTGGGGATCATGGGTTTTCAGGATTGTCTGCACGATTTGCGCATTCCTTACTCGTCCAATGCTGCAATGGAGTTTGCCGACCGTTCGATGGAGGCGGTTTGTTTTTACGCCTACTGGGCTTCTACCGAACTGGCAGAAGAGCGCGGGCGCTACGCCAGCTATCGCGGCAGCCTGTGGGACAGGGGTGTTCTGCCGCAAGATTCCCTGGAAATGCTGCGCGAACAGCGCGGTGGATACGTCGAAGTGGACATGTCGTCCAGTCTGGATTGGGACGCGCTACGCGCCCGCATCAAGCAAAATGGCATGCGCAACTCGAATTGCGTCGCCATTGCCCCCACGGCGACGATTTCGAACATCATCGGTGTGTCGGCATGTATCGAGCCGACTTACCAGAACATTTTCGTGAAATCGAATCTGTCCGGCGAATTCACCGTCATCAATGAGCATTTGGTGAGTGACTTGAAGGCGCTGGGCTTATGGGATGAGGTGATGATCGCCGACCTCAAGTATTTTGACGGCAGCCTGGCCAAGATCGACCGTATTCCGGCTGATTTGCGCGAGCTGTACGCCACGGCATTTGAAGTAGAGCCGACATGGCTGATCGAAGCAGCTTCGCGCCGCCAGAAATGGATAGACCAGGCGCAATCGCTCAATATTTACATGTCCGGGGTGTCGGGCCGGAAACTGGATGAAACGTACAAGCTGGCATGGGTGCGCGGTTTGAAGACCACTTATTACTTGCGCGCCTTGGGGGCGACGTCGGCAGAAAAATCCACTTCTCGCGCCGGTTCCCTGAACGCGGTATCGAGCGGCAGTACGGGCGGGATGTCCGCTGTGCCCGTTGTCGAAGAAGCGAAATTTTGTTCGATTGACAATCCTGAATGCGAGGCTTGCCAGTAACAATAACCTGTTCGCCGCGCCAAGCGGTGAACGCTAAGTTGCAAAGGAACAGAAATGCTAAATTTTGAAGACGACATGACTGTGGCGGCGACAACAGTCGGCATGCGTGCGGATGTTATGGGAATCGGCGCCGCTATCAAGGCCGATTCGAACGAGCACACCTACACCATTGCCTCGACCTCCACCGGTCGTATTCGAGTCGAAGACAAGCGCATCATCAATAGCAATGCCGATGTGAACCAATTGGTGCCGTTCAAGTACAAATGGGCATGGGAGAAATATCTTGCTGGCTGCGCCAACCATTGGATGCCGCAGGAGGTCAATATGTCTGCGGATATCGCTTTGTGGAAGAACCCCAATGGCTTGACCGACGATGAACGCCGCTTGGTGATGCGTAATCTGGGTTTTTTCAGTACCGCCGACAGTTTGGCCGCAAACAATATCGCGCTTGGCACATACCGCCACATCACGAACCCGGAATGCAGGCAGTATTTGCTGCGCCAGGCATTTGAAGAGGCCATCCACACCCATGCCTACCAATACATCGTGGAAAGTCTGGGGCTGGACGAGGGGGAAGTGTTCAACATGTACCACGAGGTGTCCAGTATTCGCGACAAGGACGAGTTCTTATTGCCCTTTATCGATGTGCTGACCAACCCGGATTTCAAGACCGGCACGCCGGAAAACGACCAGAAACTGTTGCGCAGTCTGATCGTGTTCGCCTGCATCATGGAGGGCCTGTTCTTCTATGTTGGTTTTGTGCAGATCCTAGCGCTGGGTCGCCAGAACAAGATGACCGGCGCTGCCGAGCAGTACCAATACATCCTGCGCGACGAATCTATGCACCTGAACTTCGGTGTGGACGTCATCAACCAGATCAAACTGGAAAATCCGCACTTGTGGACCCCGGCATTCCGTGAAGAGATACGCGGCCTGATCCAAAAGGGTGTGGAACTGGAATACCGCTATGCCGAAGACACCATGCCGCGCGGCGTACTGGGCCTGAATGCGGGCATGTTCAAGGAATATCTTCGTTTTATCGCGAACCGTCGTTGCCAGCAGATCGGTATCGACGTGCTATATCAGGGGGCGACCAACCCGTTTCCATGGATGGCTGAGATGATAGATCTTAAGAAAGAGAAGAATTTCTTCGAGACTCGCGTGACCGAGTATCAGACAGGTGGTGCGCTGTCCTGGGATTAATGACTAGTCAGCCTTCTGGGCGGACGGCCCGCATAAATAAGCCCAGCCCGTTGAATTGATATACCGGACGCCCCTTTGCAGGGGCGTTTTCAATTTCACGGGTGAGCCTATTGCTTCGGTTATGGCCGGTCTGAGGAAACAAACAGTCGCTACGCGTCGGGATATTTAATTGCATTTTGTTGTTTCAGGCGCTGAACCGACTCTGAAGCGTTAGATTTTTGGGGGAAGTCGAGCAGGGTATTCGGTGACGAGGCGGTCTTGATAAATAATTTTCGGCGAGAAAAATTCTTTTGCGCGGTCAGAAAAGAATCTTGATCGAGGGTGTGCCAGTGGTCAGCAATAAAAAAATTGGCGGCGATATAGCAAAAAAATGCAAAAAACACAATTTATATATTGACAGCAAACATATTTAAGATAAAGTTGCAACCGCAAGATGTAGTAATAACTTTCTACGCCAAACACTAGCTGTAGTGTTCAAAAGATGCATAAAGATGCATAAAGAGGCAAATAAGGGGATTTCGCTTGCGCGAACTTGAAGATCGAGATTTGACTTACATAGCGCCGATGGCGCAAATCAAAAGCGAGATTCTTTCTCAGGGGTTCCTCTCCCTCCAAATTTCCAAGCTGCCTGTAGCGTCGTCAAGTCGGCTTGATCAACCTTCATCATTGCGTATCAATTCCACAACTGACTATGAGCTATAGCTGCTTGGGGGTTCCAAATACAGGTTCAATTCAAACCGGGAACTTTTCGGGGCAGGGCGATGCGCCTCTGCTGGAGAATAGTGTGCGGAACACAACGTTCGTGAAGCGATCTTTCGCTTGCCAGACGGGCGTTACTTTGTATTGAGGCGGGATTTTCAGAGGCTGCTTGGCAGCCTTTGTTGCAAGGGCTTCAGCCATGCCGTTTGCGGTATGTTGGAGGTGTAGTAGTTGTCTAGTTGTAGTGTGTTTTTTTGTTAACTTTCATCATTCAAGGAGGTTGAAATGGCATCAGCAAAGAAAGCTAAACCCGCGGCAAAAAAGGCGGCTGCAAAGAAACCCGCAGCCAAAAAAGTAGCAGCAAAGAAACCCGCTGCTAAAAAGGCTGTAGCGAAGAAGCCGGCAGCCAAAAAAGTAGCAGCAAAGAAACCCGCTGCTAAAAAGGCTGTAGCGAAGAAGCCGGCAGCAAAGAAAGTCGCTGCCAAAAAGCCGGCAGCCAAAAAAGTAGCAGCAAAGAAGCCCGCTGCTAAAAAGGCTGTAGCGAAGAAGCCGGCAGCAAAGAAAGTCGCTGCCAAAAAGCCGGCAGCCAAAAAAGTAGCAGCAAAGAAGCCCGCTGCTAAAAAGGCTGTAGCGAAGAAGCCGGCAGCAAAGAAGGTCGCTGCCAAAAAGCCGGCAGCCAAAAAAGCTGCAGCGAAGAAGCCTGCCGCAGTTGTAGCCAAACCAGTTGCAGCTCCGGCGGCAACATCACTGGCTCCATCTGCACCGGCCCCGGTTCGTCCGGCTGCGACTTGGCCTTTCCCTACACCCGGCATCAGCAAGCCGAACTAATGTGGTGGGAGGCTGTGAAGGCAGCCCCGATCAGGCAGTAGGACGGGGCTGATTCACGGTTGTCGGATAGCGAGCCGGACAGGCTTGGTAGTTTCTGTGCGCTTGGGAAAGTGCGGGGGTTCTGTCTCCTCTAAGAAACGTTCATTGTGTTGCTTGGCGTATCGTAGTTGGTCTGTGCAATGCAAAGGCTCGCACCGCTATCTGACGACAAGTTCGGAAATTTTCCACGGCTATGTGGAGGGGGTGTTGTCCTCTATAGGATCAGCTGGTGACTACTCATCGATACGGGTGAGGGGATGTCATACTCTAAAGAACAGTATGCATCCTTGGTTAATTCACTCTTGATGAAAAATTCATCTTTGAAATGTTCAGGTGTCAGCCAATTTGTTTGTCAATTGCGGACAAATGACAGATGTGGCTGATTAAACTGCTTTTGCAATCAGCACGATGTTACAAAACGGGGTGCCTTTGTGCATGGGAAGCGGTTCAACAGTAAAACCGTAGCGTCTAAAAATTTCCAGCCATTCCTGTAGGGTGCGGCAGTAGATGCGATTCAGGCGATGGCCGCGCAGAAAAAATACTGCGCGATCTACCCAGTTGCTGTAATGAAATGGCAAACCACCAGCAGCGTCACCGATACGGGTGATGAACGTACCTCCTGTAGGCAAAGAGGCGCGTATGCGGCGTAATACATCTTCCTGAGCCTCATAGCTGATATAGTGCAACACGTCGAGGATGACCACCACATCGGATTTGCCAAAGTCTGTGTTACAGATGTCTCCAAGTGCGAATTCTGCCCGCGTGCCGAGTGCGGCACGGGCTCTTTCCACATCCTTGGGCATCAATTCCAAGCCCCAGATATTCTCTATTTTAGGCGCGGCAGGCCATTGAACAGGCCAGTTGCCCGATTCATGCAGTGTTCGGGCTTCAAGCAGCCATGATGCTAGCAGACCTTGGCCGCAGCCGAGGTCGATCAAGCGTTTGGCACTGGGGATCAATCCATGCTCAAGCAGTCCGAAGAATGCAGGGTCTCCTTTAAGTTTGCCTTTCGCGAAGTTCCAGGCAAAGAATCCCGAAGCGCGGTAAGGCTGCGCGGCTCTGGCAAGTAAAATGCGGCGAAAGCGTTCTGTCATTTGATGGCGGAGCGAAGTGAAACGGAATGAAGATTCAGTTCTGCCAAACTATTCAGCAGACGCGGCAATACATCAAGGATGACAGGTCTTCCTTCAGGGGTTCGGGCGGAATTTCCATCGTGCAACAGCAAGATATCGCCGCATTTAAGGCCTTGAACCAACCTGTTGAAAACTATATCTGGTTCGCTCACTTGCGTGTCGAATCCGCGCCTGGTCCAGCTACACAGGCGGAGCCCCAGATGGGCAAGCACAGGATCAAGTTTGAAATTTCGGAAACCCGCCGTAGCGCGAAAAAAAAGCGGTTGCTGACCGGTGATGTCGCTCAGCAGTATCTGAGCGCCACGAACTTCACGAAGGATGCTCCAGGGGCCGAGCAACGAAAAATACCACTTGTGGGATAAGCTGTGATTCTCAATGGAGTGGCCGCGACGAATAATCTCGCGGCACAATTCAGGATATTGAGCGGCCAGTTTGCCGATACAAAAAAAAGTGGCTTTAGCTCCGTAGCAATCAAGAATATTTAACACTTGCGGAGTAACCTCGGGGTCTGGTCCATCGTCGATGGTAATTGCTACCTCTCTGCGGTTTTCAGCATCATGCGGCAAGCGAATGATATTTGGCCCGAGCAGAGTGCTACGTGGCAGCAGTCCGGCAATAGTGAAAATTCCGTGATTAATGAAGACGACGCCTAACAACCATGGCCAAAACCAGGTTTTCCACAGGGTAAAGATCACACAGCTGGCGAGTACCAGTATGGAAAGCCTGATTGCGAGTGGTGGCTTCCAATTGTGGCAGGGGAATTGCATCGGCACGTTACATATTGGATTTTAACCGCATTATACAATGTCATGCTGAGTATATCGCCACGGAGTTACTGTGCAAGTAAGCAAGATAATTTGTGCAATTTTTATCCTCGTCCTGAGCGCGTGCAGCACGCCGCCGCAAAAACCTGTTTCCAACGTGCGGGGAGATTACACCTTCACCAGGGAGTACATCACCTGGTTGATCGAGCGCGAGATGAATGATGCCGATGTAACCGGACTGAGCATAACGCTGGTAGATGACCAGCATGTAGTGTGGGAGCAAGGATTTGGGTACGCCGACAAGCAGGCAAACATCAAGGCAACACCGGACACGCTGTATCACTTGGGCTCCATTGCCAAAGTGTTCACTGCCACAGCGGCGATGCAACTCGCCGAGCAGGGCAAACTGGACATCGATCAGCCACTGCAAACATATTTGCCGGAATTTTCAATCAGGAGTCGCGCAGGCGACATCAACAAGATCACGCCGCGCAATATCATGACGCACCATTCAGGGCTGCCCTGCAACTGGGTGCATGGCATGAGCGAACGGAATCCTGGTCCGTTCACCGAGGTGGTAACAGCATTAAAAGATGAATACATGGCCTATCCGCCGGACTATGTGTTTGCTTATTCAAATCTGGGCGTGACCCTACTGGGGGCAAGTATAGAAAAGCGGAGCGGGGAATGTTACGCATGTTATATGTATAGTCATCTGCTGCAGCCGCTCGATATGATGCATTCTGAATTCGCGCCACGAATCCCGGGTAAAAGCTACGACAGGGGTAAAGAAATCGAAGCCATACCGCTGCGCGATTTGCCTTCAGGCGGCCTGATTTCGAGCGCAAGCGATATGGCGCACTTCATGCAGATGGTGTTTGCGGATGGCAAATATGCTGGCAGGCAGATTGTGACGCCGGAATCATTGCGAGAGATGTTCAGCGTGCAGAACGCTAATGTGGCGCTGGACTTCGATTTCAAGATGGGACTGGGCTGGATGCTGAGCGGAATAGATGTGCCGCGCGCAGGGACAGTAGCAAGCCATGGCGGCACTACGCTTAATTACCATAGCATGATGGTGGTATTGCCCGAACAAAAGCTGGGCGTGGTGGTGATGTCCAACTCGGTTACGGCAGAAGCTATGGTCGGCAAAATTGCAACCGAGACACTCAAACTTGCTCTGGAATCAAAGCGCGGCATCGTTCAGCCTGTAAAGATGGTTCAGGAAACGAAAGAAGTTCCACTCACCGAGGCAGATGTTCGGGCCTATGATGGATATTTTGATACGCTGATCGGGCTTGTAAAAGTAAGCGCCAAATCCGGAGATCTTGTGGCTGAAATAATGGGGCAGAAGCTGGAATTAATACCGCGCGAAGAAAATCAATTCGGTGCGAGATTCAAACTGTTTGGTTTCATTCCCCTCAAGATTGATGCGCTGGACGAATTGAATATTTCCCTGCACAGAATCGATGGGCACGATGTTTTGGCCTTGAAGAGCAATAATCAATCCATGCTGATTGGCGAGAAAATTGAGCCTGTTACCATTCCGCCGCGCATGCTGGATTATGTCGGCGAATACGAAATCATCAATAAATACGATGGTCCTTTGCCGCAATCGGTGCGCATTGTGTATGAAGACGGTCTGCTCATCGGCGAATTTACGTTCGCTGAAAAGCCGGGTTTCGTGTTTCGCGTAGCATTCAAGCCGGTCGCCGCTGACGAGCTGGTAACGGAAGGCCTGGGGCCGGGCAAGGGCGAGACGCTGCATCTGAAAAAGCTGGGAGCCGAGCCTCACATATATTTTTCCGGCTTCGATTTGCGCAGGAAGCCAGTCAACCATAGCTGATATGCGTCTACCGGAAAACGCAATTTACGATATAGCGCCCGTCGAATCTGGCGAACCTATCATGCTACTTATGTTGCCGGGTGCAATGAATACCCCCTGGCATCTAAAGGAAAACGGCCTTATTCAATCCCTGAGGGAAAGGAATTTGCCGGTTGATGTCCTTGCCCTGGATGCCCATGCCGATTTGTATCTAGATCGCGTCGGCATCGAGCAGCTACTTCACCGCACGCTGGATGAGGCTCGTTTGCATGGCTACCGCCGAATCTGGCTGCTTGGAATCTCGCTTGGCGGTTCGGGTGCGATGATTTGCGCTACACAACGCGCGGCGGAAATCGAGGGCATGTTCCTGCTGGCGCCCTTTTTGGGGACGCGTGGAATTATCGCAGAAGTGGAGGCGTCGGGCGGTCTGGCATCCTGGCAAGCAGGAAAGATTGAAAGCCGCGACCATGAACGTGCGCTGCTTGAACAGATCCGGTGCAGTCAGATTGGCTTGGATCAGTTTCCTGTCGTCTATCTGGGATTTGGGAGTGAAGATCGTTATCGAGGGGCAAGCATGTTATTACTCGATCGTATCCCGTCACATTGTGCAATCGTCAAATCAGGTGGGCACGATTGGGAAACTTGGAAGGTACTTTGGAATGCCATGCTGGATAAACAGCCTTTCGCCATGTAGCCAAGCGTAAATATAGAATTGACACCTGTTTGGCGACAACGTGCTGGAACAAGTCGCGGAAGTCCTCAAGCATACTGCGCTGAGAGCGGGAGACTACGTGTTTCGTTATGGAGGAGGAGGATTCTCCATCGTGACTTCCGGGCTTGATAGACAAGAATCCGGACAATTCACGGAGAAGTTACGACAAGGTATTTTTGCACTGAACATAGAGAACCTGAAATCCCCGCATCAACGTTTGACAGTTTCCGCCGGTTTTTGGTGTGTTACCGATCTGAGGAACATCATTCCAAGCGAGTTGCTGCTGAATGCCGACAATGCACTATACCGGGCAAAGGATGCAGGGCGAAATACGGTTGTGGATTTTGATGCGATACCTGGTTTTGAAACAGAGGAAAATCAATCGCAAATTACACCAGCCTGAGTAGGGTAGTGGCGTGGCGGCTTTGCCATTACTTGAATTCGCGCAATTCTTTCGGTGTGTCGTCGTGATTGCCATGCGGATGAAGATCGTAGGCTTTGACGAATATCTCTTGCGAGTTGTTCTTGGTTCGAGGCTCCGGAGTCTTTAAGTTATGGTACTGAACGTCTTCGCAGTAGTGAATCAGTTGATTCCTGATCTTATCGAGCAGGCTGTACTCCAGACAAAAGCCTTCACGGGTGAGCGCATTTTCCAGTGCCTCAAGAGAGTAATGTTGAACGCTATAACGGATCAAAAGACTGTTCGGCTGCGAACCAATTTCTACGTGGAAATTCTCCAGCCCAATCAGCAGCAGATATGCGTGAAAAAGCTGGTTTGGCGGGTCACCGCTGAAGACCAGCAGACGTTCCTTTTGCAGTTCGAACGGATTAATCACGTTACTTCCCGCGCAATATGTTCAAGCCCTTAAGCAGATTCAGGGCCTGGTTCAATTGGTAGTCGTTTTTCGCACCAAATTCGGCAACCTCGACTTTGCTGCCGTCGCCATCTTTGGCCTTGGTTTCGCTCTTGCTTGTTTTTGTTGTCGATTCACTCTTGTCCTCACCCTGGCTGTTGCTCAGGTGTTTGTCCAAATCGACCTCGCGCAGGCGGAATGCATTATCGAAACTGGCAGTCGCCGGATCTTCGACCACGATGTCGGGCACGATCCCCTTGGCCTGGATGGAACGTCCGCTGGGAGTGAAATAACGAGCAGTGGTGAGCTTGATCGCGGTATTGTTACCCAACGGCAATATTGTCTGCACCGAGCCCTTGCCGAACGATTGCGTACCCATGATGACGGCACGTTTCTGATCCTGCAGCGCACCTGCGACGGTCTCGGAAGCTGAAGCCGAGCCGCCGTTTACCAATACGACCATCGGAACCTTTTTGAATGAATCCGGTAGATCTTTCAGGTAATCGTTCCTGCTGCTGCCACGCAGGTAATTGTCAGGGTTGGCAGTAAGGTGCATTTTGGCGTCTTCCGTGCGTCCCTCGGTATAGACCACCAGCGCGTCCTTGGGCAGGAAGGCGGCGGATACCCCGACGGCGCTAGTCAGCAAGCCGCCCGGATCGTTGCGCAGGTCGAGTACTAATCCCTGGAGCGGACCGTTGTTTTGCTTCTGCAGATTATTCAACGCAGTGGCGAGGTTCTCCCCCGTATGTTCCTGGAACTGGGTGATGCGCACGAAACCATATCCCGGTTCTTCCAGTTTGGATTTCACGCTCTGCACCTTGATGACCGCGCGTGTCACGCTGATCTGCAAAGGCTTGGGTTCGTTCTTGCGCAAGATAGTGAGTACGATCACGCTTCCGGGCTTGCCACGCATGCGTTTCACCGCGTCGTTCAGGGTCAGGCCTTTTACCAGCGTGTCGTCGAGCTTGATGATGAGGTCACCGCTCTTGACTCCGGCTGTATAAGCGGGTGTGTCTTCTATCGGTGAAATTACTTTGACCAGGCCGTCTTCCATGCCGACTTCAATGCCCAGTCCCCCGAATTCGCCCTGTGTTCCGACTTGAAGTTCCTTGAAAGCATCGGCATCCAGATAGGCAGAGTGCGGGTCGAGTCCGCTCAACATGCCATTGATGGCTGACGTGATGAGAGCCTTGTCACTCACCGGTTCGACATAATCGCTCTTGATACGGCCAAACACTTCGGAGAAAGCGCGCAACTCTTCAACCGGCAGCGGCAATTCGGTATCTTTATCCGCAACGGCAGAAAAATTCAGGCTGACCAGAATACCTGCCACCAGACCGATGACCACAAGACCATATTCCTTGAAGCGACGACTCATTTGATTTTCCTTGTTAACGGATATGGTGAATATACCACCCCGGATGTTGACGCTTGTTTATGTCTGTTTCTCTCTAACTCTCTGTTGAAACAACTAGCCATTCGGCTGGACTAGCAAAAGAGCGGTGGTAGCCTAGTCGGGGGCAATCCCGCAAGCGGGAGAGAGGCAATCCGGACTTCAATGCCTGACCCATTTGCCCGGGTCGAAGGGTTTACCTTCAAATCGCAGTTCGAAGTATAAACCGGAATCTGCGTTGCCGCCGCTGCTACCCACGGTGGCGATAAGGTCGCCGCCGCGCAGACTGTCACCTACCTGCTTGTAGAGTGTTTCGTTGTTTCCGTACAGGCTCATGTAACCTTGTCCATGGTCGATGATGAGGAGATTGCCGAAGCCGCGCAACCAATCGGCATATACCACGCGACCGGGAGCCACCGCTTTGACCGGTTGGTTAGGGGAGGTGCGCAGGAACCAGCCGGTCCAGGCCATGGTGCTTTCCGGGCGCCGCGCGCCGAACCTGTTGGTCACCTTGCCTTTGACCGGCAAGGTCAGTTTTCCTTTGAGCGACTTGAATGCGACGCTGTCTGCCTGGGTGTCGGGCAAAACATGCGCGAGTTTCTCGACCAATTGCGACAGACGGCTTTCGTTGCGTTGCAAATGTCCGATCTCGCGGCGCTGTTGCTTCATCTGCTGCGATATTTTGTTCAGCATCAACTGGTGTGCATGTTTGTCCTGTTCCAGAAGCTGCCGTTGGTCGCGCTCTTCCGCTTGCAACGAGGCGATTTCGTCGCTCTTTTTGCGCGCCTGATCGGTTACCGCTTGCAACCTGGCACGGCCGTTGCGCAAGGACTGCAGGGTGGCAGCGCGGTTGCGCGCGATGTATTCGTAGTAACGCAACTCGCGTGCGACCTGGTTGGGGTCGTCGTTATTGAGCAGCAGTTTGAGGTATTCCTGTTCGCCCCCGTCCATATATTGCTGGTACAGCAAGCGTCCAAGCATGGCCTGTTGGCCTTGCAGTTCCTTGTCAATTGCCGAGGCGCGCTGCTGCAACTGCGAGAGCTCACGGTTGGCCGATTGCTGTTGCTGTGCGAGCTCGTGCAGTTTGCGGTTGCTGTTGCTGATGGCGCGTTCCGACTCGCGCAGGTTATCTGCCGCTTCGGCTTTGGATTCGTTGGATTTGTCAAAATCCTGCTGCAGGACGGAAATGCGCTTGCGCAATTTTTCCAGGTCATCCTGCTGCGAGGCTTGTGCCGCTCCTGCGAGGAGCAGCATCGCCAGCAGAGCGAAGCGAGACAATACGGTCACAGAATATGGATAAGCGACTTGCCGGTCATTTCCGGCGGTTGCGGCAGTCCCATCATCGCCAGCAAGGTCGGGGCAACATCTTGCAATGCGCCGGTTCCGGGTTCATCAATACTCGCCTTGCGCCCAATGTAAACGAAGGGAACCAGGTTGAGGGTATGGGCGGTGTGGGCTTGGTGTGTGGACAAGTCCCGCATTTGTTCGGCATTGCCGTGATCGGCGGTGATGAGCACCTCGCCGCCGCACTCCAGCATCGTCTTCACTACGCGACCTATGCAGATGTCCAGCGCTTCCACCGCCTTCACGGCCGCTTCCAGGATGCCGCTATGGCCGACCATATCGCCGTTGGCATAGTTGCACAGGATGGCCTGGTATTGCCTGCTGCGGATTGCGGCTTCGAGTTTGTCGGTGACTTCGAATGCGCTCATTTCCGGCTTCAAGTCGTAAGTGGCCACTTTGGGCGAAGGCACGAGCGTGCGGTCTTCTCCAGGGTAGGGCTGTTCCCTGCCGCCATTCATGAAGTAAGTGACATGCGCGTATTTTTCGGTTTCGGCGATACGCAGTTGTTTCAAGCCCAGATTGGAAAGATATTCGCCGATACCGTTATGGATGGAATCTGCCGTGTAAGCACAGGGCAGATGAAAATCTTCTCCGTAGCTGCTCAAGGTGGTGTAGTTCCCCAGTCTGGGGAAGCGAGTGCGGGCGAAGCCGTCGAACTTGTCGTCGGTCAGGGCACGCGTGATCTCGCGTGCACGGTCGGCGCGGAAATTCATGAACACCACTGAATCCCCGTCCTGCATTGCGGCGGATTCGCCGATGATGGTTGCCTGCACGAATTCGTCGTTCTCTCCGCGCGCATAAGCCGCATCTAGGGCAGCTTGGGGCGTGGCAAAACTGAACGACGCCTTGCCCAAAGTGAGCATGTCGTAAGCGATCTGCACGCGTTCCCAGCGATTATCGCGATCCATGGCGAAGAAGCGCCCCACGATGGTGGCAATACGTCCCGTGCCGAGTTGTGCGCATTTGTCCTGCAGTGATTGCAGGGACTGTGCTGCGCTGCGGGGCGGGGTGTCTCGTCCGTCAAGGAAGGCATGGATGAAGATTTTTTTCAGCCCGGCGCGCGCGGCCAACTCCAGCATGGCGTGTATGTGTGCCTCATGGCTATGCACCCCGCCGGGAGACAGCAGACCGAGTATGTGCAGCGCTGTTCCACGTTGTTTTGCGGAATCAACTGCTTGCACAAGTGCGGAATTGGTGTAGAAGCTCCCGTTCTCGATGGCCAGATCGACTTTGGTCAGGTCTTGGTATACCACTCGCCCGGCACCGATATTCAAATGGCCCACTTCGGAATTACCCATCTGACCGGTAGGTAATCCGACGCGCAATTCGGAAGCGTTGATCAGAGTGTGCGGATACTCACTCCATAATTTGTTCCAATTCGGTTTGCGAGCATTGGCAACGGCGTTGAAATCGGGATCCTCGCGATAACCGAAACCATCGAGGATGAGCAGAAGAACAGGAGTGATTGGTTGAGTCGATTGTGCGGTCATGCTGGCTTTTTTCTCACCAAGATATCAAAATATAAGTAGTTGCTAATTTAGTGCACCACGAGGCACCAGTGCGTCAGTGCAGAATTTTAGCCGATTTCGGGGCGAGACATGCCCCCACTTCCAAAGATGGCGGGCGAAATAATGACGAATAAACTGATCGATAAAGATGAACATATCATGGAAGCTTCGCTGGCGATCAAAGCCATCGCGCATCCGCTACGCCTGAAAATATTGTGCGTGCTTGCCGGCGATGAGTTAAGCGTTCAGGAAATCGTGGACAGCGTGGGTACGACACAGAGCAATATCTCGCAACATCTTGCAATCCTGCGCGACAAAGGCGTACTGGCCACGCGCAAAGACGCCAATCGGGTGTTCTATCGGATAGGCGATCCGCGCACACTCAAGCTGGTGGGGATGATGCGAGATGTGTTTTGTTCAACCTGAACATGGCTCAGTTCTTCTGACCGAAGTCGGCCAGACGCAGCAATAAGCCATGCCATACATGAAATTCCAGTAAAATCCCTGACCTTAAGGAGTTTTAAAAATGAACGCTGAACGCATAGTCCGTATCGTCGCAGGCAGTTTCATCCTGTTGTCATTGGCATTGGGTGTGGAAGTCAGTCCATTGTTTGTCAGTAAATATTTTTTGCTATTCACCGCTTTCGTAGGATTGAACCTGTTTCAGAGCGGTTTCACGCAGATATGTCCCTTGAATAGCATTCTTGCCCGCTTTGGTATCAAAGGCAGTTGCTAAACAAACCTTCTTCCTTTTCATTCGGCCTTGCCCGCATCAGTCTGACCTTCGTTGGTCTGATGTGGGTTTTGCCTTTTCTGTACTACAACCACGCCTATCCCATCACCACCTTCTACCAGGAGTGGGGCGCCGGTTTGCTGGGTTTGTGTGCGATGCCGCTGCTGCTGACAAGTCGTTATTGGCAAGCACCCGAAGTACCGCGCATTGTGATGTTGCCCATTGGACTGATGCTGTTGCTCATGGTGCAGTTCCTGGCCGGGCGCATCAGCTACTTCGATCACTTGATGCTTCTGGCGTTGTACTTCATGTTTGCCGCATTGCTCATTATGTTGGGGCAGCGTCTGCGGGTTGAGTTGGGATTGCCGGCATTGGCGACAGCACTGGCCGTATTTCTGCTGGCGGGAGCGGAACTGAATACGCTGGCGGGTATTTTGCAGCATTACCGTTGGAATACATTCCTGAACCCGGTCATTACTGCCAAGACCTCTCACGCAGTGTATGGCAACCTGGCACAGCCCAACCACTATGCCAATTACATCGCGTTGGGCATGATCTCGCTGGGGTTGCTGTATGCAAGGTTTTCCATGCGCATTTGGCAAGTGGCACTGCTAGCGGTCCCGATGCTGTTTGTCATGGTGTTGTCCGGGTCGCGCAGTTCCTGGCTGTATTTATTGTCCGCTGCCGGTTTGGCTTTCCTGTGGCAACGGCGAGATCAAACGCTACGACCACTGCTGTACTTCACTTTGGCACTGCTGCTGGCGTTCGGCCTGATGCACTTCGTGGTGCAAATACCCTGGCTGGAAGGTGCAACCGGAAGCGTGACAACGACGGAGCGCTTGTTCGGGGATAATGCCAGCGGCGCAATCCGATTGCACTTGTGGCGCGAGGCGGTGTTGATCTTCCTGCAATTTCCGTTGCTGGGGGCAGGTTTCGGGCAGTTTGCTTTTCAGCATTTTCAGCTCGCAGCGGAATTGCACAATACGGCCCTGACGGGCTTATACAACAATGCACACGATCTGGTGATGCAGACTGCGGCGGAAGCCGGCCTGTCGGGCGTATTGATTCTGCTGGGTACATTGGGCATGTGGTTCCGGCAATCTGTGCGCGGGGCGCAATACACTATTTATCACTGGTGGGGGTATGCGATTCTGGCTGTATTGGGTATCCATAGCCTGCTTGAATACCCGCTGTGGTACCTGTATTTCATGGGCGTGGCCGCAATCATGTTGGGTATATTCGATACGACGACCTATCGTTTGGAGTTGCGCAATGTAGGGCGCGCATCCGCCGCCGCCATGCTGGTTTTGGGCGCGCTATCGTTGACGCAGATGTTCTTGGGATATAAACGGCTGGAGAACGCACTGGTGATGAAAGGCAAGACAAGCGCCGATCGCAGTCTCGTTCCGCGCGTTCAAGACGAGTTAATGGCTGTTCACCAGTCTCCGCTGCTGGGCTCGTATGCCGACTTATTCATTGCCAGTACGATGGAGCTCAGCGCCGACCATCTGGAGCAGAAATTGGAGTTGAATGAACGCGCGCAACGTTTTATTCCGATCGCACCAGTGGTTTATCATCAGGTATCACTGCTGGCGCTATCCGATCGTGAGGCGGAAGCCAAGGCACAATTGGAACGAGCCATCTGGTCTTACCCCATGGATTACCCAACAGCACGTACTGAATTGGAAGAGTTGGCGCGCAAGGACCCCGCGCGGTTTTCCGCTCTGTTAGAATTCGCCACCCAAAAATACGAGGAGTACCAACGTGCTGCAATTCCTGCAAAATAACAGCTGGACAGTCCTGGTCGCAGTGTCCAGCGGAGCGATGCTGTTCTGGTCGTTCTTTGGCAACCGTTTGCGCGGTATCAAAGAGGTTGATCATATGGCCGCAATGCAGTTGATCAATCACAAGAACGCATTGGTTTTGGATGTGCGCGAACAAAACGAATATGATTCCGGGCATATTTTGAACAGCAAGCTTATTCCGGTGGGCAAGCTCCTGGAACGCATCGGTGAGCTGGAAAAATATCGCGAACGCCCCATCGTCGCGGTGTGCCGCAGCGGCCAGCGTTCGGCTTCCGCCTGTGCCGTACTGGGCAAGCAGGGATTTGCCCAGGTCCACAACCTGAATGGCGGTGTGATGGCCTGGCAAAAAGCCGGTCTGCCGCTGGAGAAATGATGGCCAAGATCGTCATGTATTGCACGGAAGTCTGCCCGTATTGCGTGCGCGCCGAACATCTGTTGCAGCGCAAGGGGATAAAGGATATCGAGAAGATACGCGTCGATCTCCAGCCCGAAATGCTCGAGATTATGATTCGGGAATCGGGTCGCCGTACCGTGCCGCAGATCTATATCAATGGCGAACATGTCGGAGGATACGACGACATGGCGGCACTGGATCGGGCGGGAAAACTGGATGCCATGTTGGCGAAAAATCAATGAGGAAAATGTCATGACTGAAGCAGCACAAACAAACACGCAGCCCGTCTTCAACATCGAAAAACTGTACGTGAAAGATCTGTCGCTGGAGATACCCAATGCTCCCGGTATATTTCTGGAGCGCGAAAATCCCCAGATCGATCTGCAATTGCAGACCCAGGCTGCGCCTCTCGAAGAAGGCTTGTTCGATGTCACCGTCACGGTCACGGTCACGGCAAAGCTACAGGGAAAAGACAAAGTGCTGTTCCTGATCGAGGCCAAACAGGCCGGTATATTCCAGATACGCAATTTGCCGGCGGAAGATATGGAAACGGTGCTGGCGGTTGCCTGCCCCAATATTCTTTATCCCTATTTGCGCGAAGTGGTGTCGGACGTGGCGGTACGCGGCGGATTTGCACCGGTTCTTCTCAATCCGATCAATTTCGAAGGACTCTTTCAGCAGCAAAAGCAGCAGTCACAAGCTGAAAGCCAGGCTACAGAGGCGGTCAAGCACTAACGGGCATTGCGATAGAGTCATCATTCGATAATGAAACTCGACATGCCCCTAACCCTCGCACCAACCCTCTCCCATAGGGCGAGGGAACGAACGAATCGCTGCGCGAGTTTAAGGTTGGCGAGACGCCTGGCGACAGTCCTGCTGTTGTTGGGCGTCGTCCATGCGGCCCACGCTTTTGACTTTGTTTCGGTTGCCGAGCCTGCCATCCTCTACGACGCCAATTCGCTGAAGGCGAAAAAATTGTTCGTAGCCACACGCTACCTGCCCTTGGAGCAAGTGGTTGTGCTGGACAACTGGGTCAAGGTGCGTGACAACTCGGGCAAGTTGTTCTGGATAGAAAAACGCCATCTGAGCAGCAAACGCTACGTCATGGTGACGGTTCCAACTACTACTGTGTATCGCAATCCTGACAATAATTCAGACGTGGTATTCAAGGCCACACAGCAACTCGGTCTGGAATGGCTCGGCAATACAGGTACAGGTTGGGTCAAGGTACGCCATGCGGACGGTAGCACGGGTTACCTGAAGTCCGGCGATGTGTGGGGCGACTGATGAAAATCGCAGTATTGGGTTCCGGGGCATGGGGAACGGCACTGGCAGTCAGTTTCGCCCCGCGCCACCAAGTCACCCTGTGGGCACGAGATGCGCACAGGGTAGAGGCGATGCGCAGCTCTCGCCAGAATCAACGCTATCTGCCCGATATCACCCTGCCTGCAGAACTGAAGCTTTCCGCCGATCTGGACGAGGTCCTGGCCGGTGTCGAGTTGGTTATCGTTGCCGTTCCGGTTGCGGCGCTGCGCAGCACGTTGCAACAGATTGCTAGCCGTTTCCCTCTCGCTGTTGAATTCCCTGCAGTGATTTGGGTGTGCAAAGGATTCGAGAGCGGTACTTCTCAACTTCCCCATCAGATCGTCACCGAGACATTGCCCGCCTCTTTTCCGCGCGGTGTGCTGTCCGGTCCCAGTTTCGCCCAGGAAGTGGCGCGCAGTCTGCCGACGGCCTTGACGCTGGCCTCCGGCGATGGCGAGTTCGCGCAAAGCACGGCGAAGGCGCTGCACCATTCCCGTTTGCGCATTTACTCCAGCACCGATGTGGTCGGCGTCGAGATCGGCGGAGCGATTAAGAACGTACTGGCCATCGCGGCGGGCATCTGCGACGGCATGCATATGGGCCTGAATGCACGTGCCGCCTTGCTCACCCGCGGATTGGCCGAGATGACACGGCTGGGCCTGCAAATGGGCGGTCATGCTGAAACATTGGGCGGGCTGTCCGGCGTGGGCGACCTGATACTCACCTGTACTGGCGATCTTTCACGCAACCGTCAGGTCGGCATGCTGTTGGCACAAGGCAAGTCGCTCGCGACTATCCTTGATGAGTTGGGACACGTGGCGGAAGGTGTGTACACGGCACGCGAAGTACACTGCATTGCCGCGCAACGCGGGGTTGAGATGCCGATCTGCGAGGCGGTATATCGCGTTTTGTATGAAAACCTTGCGGTGGGCAAAGCAGTCGAGGCGCTGCTGAGCCGTCAGCCCGGCAGCGAATTCATGGGCTGACTGCCGGCAAAGTTGCACTGCCGCCAAGCTTCGAACACCACCACGGCCACCGTATTAGACAGGTTCAAACTGCGGTTGTCCGGCAACATCGGCAAACGCAAGCGCCGCTCCGGCGCGATCGATTCCAATACCTCGTTTGGCAGTCCGCGGCTTTCCGGCCCGAACAAAAAGGCGTCCCCGGCTTGATACTGCACCTCGTGGTAGTGATGTACGGCCTTGGTGGTAAAGGCGAACAGGCGTGCCTGAGGCAAACTGCGCAAACAATCAGCAAGGCTGTCATGCACTTGCATTGATGCGTATTCGTGATAATCCAGGCCGGCGCGGCGCATATGCTTGTCGTCGAGCGCAAACCCCAGCGGGCGGATCAGGTGCAGGCGGACACCGGTGTTCGCACACAAACGGATGACATTGCCGGTGTTGGGCGGGATTTCTGGCTCGTACAAGATCACGTTAAACATGAAGAAAACACTCAGAAGGCTTGTCAGTACAGGGAAAAACGGCTAACTTCCGTCCCCATCAACAAGGTTTGGAAAGTCACAAGGGGGGAATTATGGCGCGTCCGGAGAAAATCCGCTTAGGCGATCTGCTGGTGCAGCAGAAACTCATTTCACTGGATCAGCTCCAGTTTGCATTGGAGCAGCAAAAGCGCAGTGGTCGCAAGCTCGGCCGCGTGCTGGTGGATAATGCTTTCGTCAGCGAAGATCAGATATCCGAAGGCATCGCCAAACAGCTCAACATCCCCTTCATCAACCTCAAGTACTACAACGTCAATCTCGAGATTGTGCGCCGCCTGCCGGAGAACCAGGCGCGGCGTTTCCGGGCGGTCGCGCTGGAAGAGCGCAACGGTGCGCTGCTGGTTGGCATGGCAGACCCGACAGATCTGTTCGCGTTTGACGAGATTGCGCGTCTGCTCAAGCGCGATATTGATGTTGCCGTCGTTACCGAAGGCCAGTTGCTGGAGACCATAGACCGTGTCTACCGCCGCACCGAAGAAATTAGCGGTTTGGCACGCGAAGTTTCGGAAGACTTGGGCGATAGCTACATCGACTTTGGTACCCTGAGCGATTCAGTCGGACTCGAAGAAGCGCCGGTGGTCAAGTTGTTGCAGACCATGTTCGACGATGCGACCCAGGTACGCGCTTCCGACATCCACATCGAGCCGCAGGAATCGCGCTTGCAAATACGCTTCCGCATCGACGGGGCATTGCACCTGCAAACGGAGACGGACAGCAAGATTGCGAATGCCCTGGCCTTGCGCCTCAAGCTGATGTCCGGCCTGGATATTTCCGAAAAGCGGTTGCCGCAAGACGGACGTTTCAACATGCGCGTTCGCGACCAGGCGATCGATGTGCGTATCTCCACCATGCCGACGCAATACGGAGAATCGGTGGTGATGCGTCTGCTCAACCAGAGCGGCAGTTTTCTGACCCTGGACAAGCTCGGCATGCCGCCGGATATGCTCAAGCGTTTCCGCGAAATTATCCAGCGTAGCAACGGTATGGTACTGGTCACCGGTCCGACCGGTAGCGGCAAGACCACCACGCTGTACGCCGGTCTGGCAGAGATCAACACCATCGACCAGAAAATCATCACCGTGGAAGACCCGGTGGAATACCGCTTGCCCGGCATCAACCAGGTACAGGTGAACGAGAAGATCGAACTGACTTTTTCGCGTGTGCTGCGCTCCGCCTTGCGCCAGGATCCGGACATTATTCTCGTCGGCGAAATGCGCGATGCCGAAACGGCACAGATCGGGATGCGCGCCGCGATGACCGGTCACCTGGTGTTGTCCACACTGCACACCCGCGACACCGCCGGTACCCTGTTCCGCCTGGTCGACATGGGCGCGCCAAAATACATGGTGGCTTCGTCGGTGCAGGCCGTGCTGGCGCAACGTTTACTGCGCCGCGTTTGCGAAAGCTGCAGCGAAAAACATATTCCTACGCCGCAAGAAGCCGAATGGCTGGAAGCGGAAGGCGTATCCCGTAACGATTGGGGCACGTTGCTGCATGGCCGAGGCTGTTCGCATTGCAACGGCACGGGGTATCACGGGCGCATGGGTGTCTACGAAATGCTGGAGATGGGGCAGGCACTGGTTGAGGCCGCCGCGCATGACGACAACTCGCACTTCATGCAAGTCGCGCGCGATCACCTGAAAGGCAAGACCCTGCTTGACGCTGCCTTGCGTGAAATGAAGCTGGGACGCACCAGCGTCTCGGAAGTCATGCGCATCAGCAACCAAGTTGAAGACTGATGCCCGTATTCGCCTACAAGGGAAGAAGCAGCCGCGGCGACCTCGTTCAGGGTTCGCTGGAAGGGGTGGATAGCGGAGTCGTCGCCGACCAGTTGTTGAAAACAGGCATTACACCGACCGACATCAAGCTGACGTCCCAGGTTGTTCGCAGTACCAGCGGTGCTCAGATAAGTCTGTGGAACAGGCTTACGATGGAGAAGAAGGTCGACACACAGGAAGTGATGTTGTTCAGTCGCCAGATGTATACCCTGCTCAAGGCGGGCGTGCCGATCATGCGCGCTCTGGCCGGACTGCAGGAATCCACGCAGAACCCCGCATTTGCCGCCATGTTGCAAGATCTGCGGGAAAGTCTGGACAGCGGACGAGAACTTTCTACCGCGTTGCGCCGCCATCCCAAGGTGTTCTCCCCGTTTTATCTGAGCATGGTGCAGGTCGGTGAAATGACCGGCATGCTGGATGTCACCTTCCTGCGGCTGTATGAGCATCTTGAGTTTGAGAAAGACATGAAAGACCGCATCAAGGCGGCTGTGCGCTATCCGATGTTCGTGGTGATTGCGATGGGCATCGCCATCGTCGTCGTCAACATCTTCGTCATTCCCGCTTTTGCCAAAGTATTTGCAGGTTTCCATGCCGAGCTGCCGCTGATGACCAGGATTTTGATGGGCTTCTCCGGCTTCATGGTGCAGTCCTGGCCGATCCTGCTGGCGTTGCTGATCGGTGCGGTGGTAGGGTTCCGTTCTTGGATTAGTACTGTGGACGGGCGCTACAAATGGGATCGCTACAAGCTCCACATCCCGATTGCGGGCAGGATCATCATGAAGGCGACATTGGCGCGTTTTGCGCGCAGTCTGGCGCTGTCGTTCAAGAGCGGCATTCCTATCGTGCAGGGTTTGAATTCGGTCGGGCTGGTGGTGGATAACGAATTCATGCGCAGCCGTGTCGAGCAGATGCGTGACGGTGTCGAGCGCGGAGAGAGCATCTTGCGCACTGCGGCGGCTACCGGTGTATTTAACCCGACCGTGTTACAGATGATTGCCGTGGGTGAAGAGACGGGTGACATGGACGGCCTGATGTTCGAGATCGCCGGCATGTACGAGCGCGAAGTGGAATACGAGATCAAAAGCCTGAGCGCGAACATCGAACCCATCATGATCGTCTTGCTCGGAGGCATGGTTCTGGTTCTCGCGCTGGGCATCTTTTTGCCGATGTGGGATTTGGGCAAAGTGGCGTTGCACAGATGAGGATGCGGGATGCAGGATATGGGATACAGGGTGATGAATACGCTCACCGATTTGGGGTGCCGCCTGATTCCCGTATCCTGCATCCTGAATCCTGCAAAGGATTTACCCTCCTCGAACTGATTGTTGTCATCAGCGTCGTCGCGATATTGGCGGGTTCATTGTTATCGCGTATACCCTATTATCAGGAACAGGCAGAAAAGACGGTCGTGGAGCAGACGGCGGGCGCGTTGCAAAGTGCATTGGTAATGCGTACCGGTTCCCTGATGACGCACGGAGCTGCGACAGAAAAAGAGTTGAATGCACTTGTTACAGGCAACCCGATAGACTTGCTACAGCAGAAACCCAAGAACTACGCAGGCGAGTTTTTTGACCCGACATCCAAGACCGTCACGCCGGGCCACTGGATGTTCGATCTGAAGTCGCATGAACTGATCTATGTACTGGATCGCAGTGATTATTTCACTCCCGGCAAAGACGGGCAGAAGTGGATACGTTTCCACGTCAAGCTTGAGTATGAATCGCCGGTAGGTGATGCCGCGGGAAGTAAAAAAGAGCTGGCCTCGACTTTATTCGAGCCTACCGAGCCTTATCGCTGGTTTGATTGAGGCACTTGTGAACCCCATCGTCGAAGCACTGTTGTTACGTTCTGCCGTCTTGTTTCTGATGCTGGGCAGCCTTGCCGGTCTCGTCGTCGGTGCGTTGCTGTTGTGGTTTCCGCAACGTTTACGAGCGGTCAGCAGTTTGCTCAATCGCTGGATATCCACCCGCCATCTGGATCAAACGTTGGATCGCGTCGTAGAGATTGACCCATGGTTCTATCGCCATCACCGCACCAGTGCCTGGCTGATTTTGCTGGCCTCCGCTTACATTATTTATTCATTTACCGTCGGCCTGAATCGAACGAACACTGTCATCGGGCTTTCCAGGTATTTCCATTTGCCGGAAGGGCTGGCTGGCGGATTGCTGGATGCAATGGTGTTGAGTGCCCTGTTGGGTGCATTGTTTTCCGCGTTCGTCAGCCTGTTTCTGTTGCTGCGCCCCAGCATGTTGCGCGACTTCGAACAAGGCGCAAACCGTTGGGTATCGCTGCGTCGCGGGTTGAAGCCATTGGAAATAGGGCGCGCAGGGGTGGATGAATATATCTTCAAATATGGCCGTCAGGCGGGCATCCTGCTGGTGCTGGGTAGTCTCTATACACTGACGTTGCTGACCTTCTGGTTCAGTCATTATCGCTGACCTTCTGTCGGTAATACTTTAACCGTTCATCCTAAGTCATTGCTGCAAGAATGATTTCGCTTGTTTTTTGAATGCAGATCAACTAGATTGGCAATATGTTCGGCAGGGTTGGGTGTTGCGGCATCAGGCTCTATGGACGGTTTGAAACAATATACGGGGCTGCGGTCCTCAATTTTTAGGAGAGAAATATGAGAAAGCAACAAGGTTTTACACTGATCGAATTGATCGTGGTGATCGTGATTCTGGGCATCTTGGCGGCAACGGCATTGCCTCGATTTATAAATGTACAAACAGATGCTCGAATCGCTTCAGTAAATGGTGTGGCAGGCGCGCTTCGTTCTGCTGTCAGTTTAGTCGAAGCAAAATATATGATAGTTGGTAGCAGCACAGCTACAACCGTAACTATGATGGATGGGACGTTAGTGACAGTTACTGCCGGCTCAGGTGTTCCAGTTGCTACCGCTGCAGGCATTGGTAATGCGATGCAGACCGGCTCTTCAGGTTTAATTGATGGCTATACTGTAAATTATTCAGGTACCGCCACTTTTTGGCCAAATAATGGTGGCTCTGCAACTTGCGGGATTTCCTACAACGGCACGACTGGTGTCGTGACTGTATCAGTAGGTACCTGTTAAGTTGGGTATGATGCAATAATTGCCTAGAAATGTACCAGGAATAATTAAACAGGGGGCTTCGGCCCCCTGTTTAATTATTCCGCAACCTTGTGCTTTGTTACACTGCAATACCGTGTGAATTGCAGGTTGTAAGGGATATTGTGACATGCTACTTAGTACTGAACAAACTGAAGGTATCAAGCAAGAGGTGGGATATCTCAGCCACGTTAAGGTAAAGATGCAGTCCTTCGATTCGGGCGAGAAAAACGAACGGGGCTTCACGCTGGTCGAATTAATCACAATTATTATCATAATTGGCATAATTGGTGTCGCCGCTATCCCGCGATTCGTTGACCGCGGCACATTCGATAGCCGGAGTTTTTATGATCAGGTAATTTCCACCTTGCGTTATGCGCAAAAGGCAGCCATTTCACAAAGACGTTTCGTCTGTGTCGTGATAGCGAATAACGCCGTCACCCTGACCTACGATGCGACTCCGCCCGGTGCGGGGCATACAGTGGCAAGTTGCCCAGGCAGTCCTTTAGCCAACCCTGCGACCGGGGTTGTGCCAGTCTCCACGTCGACGGGCGTGACGGTTACTGCGGGGACCTTCAATTTTGACGCTCTAGGAAGGCCGAGTGCACCGCAGAGCATTACGGTCAGCGGCAACGCGCCCATCACAGTGGAAGCGGAAACAGGCTATGTCCACTAATTCATTGTCTCGGACTCAGCGCGGCATCAGCCTCATCGAACTCATCATGTTCATCGTCATCATCAGCGTATCGATGGTCGGGATATTGCTCGTGATGAATCTGGTCATGGGACATAGCGCCGATCCGCTTGTTCGCAAGCAGGCATTTGCGGTCGCCGAATCGATGCTGGAAGAAATCGAGCTGCAAGCTTTGTCCGGTACAGCATGCGTAGGCACGCTGGGAGCGAATGCGGCGCGAGTCAATGTGAGTAGTGTGTGCGATTACAACGGTTACAGCACTACAAATGGTATTCGGGACTTTTCTACCAATGTGCAAGTATCCAGTTTGGGAAGCTACAACATCGCCAGTGTGGCCGTGACGCAAATCCCCACATTGGGCGGCACGCCGATCACGGCAGGTAGCGGAGTCATGATTACCGTGACAGTCGCTGACCCGACAGGGGCAACGGTAGGCGTGACAGGCTACAGGGCGGGTAAATGATGCATGCGCATCTGAAATCACAGTGCGGCTTTACCTTGGTCGAGATGATCGTGGTGATCGTCATCACCGGCATCATCGGCGGTATGGTTGCTATGTTCATCCGTGCGCCGGTGCAGGGTTATGTGGATAGCGCACGCCGAGCCGAGATGACCGACATCGCGGATACCTCGTTGCGGCGGCTGGGGCGTGATTTGCGCACGGCAGTTCCAAACAGTGTGCGTGTGCCTGCTCCGGCGGGTTCGACGTATGTCGAGTTTATGCCGACGAAGGATGGCGGGCGTTATCGGGTAAGCGCAACGGGGGGCGGCGGCGGGTGCGGCGCTGCGGGTGACGATCTTAATTTTGCTGCGGCAGATACGTGCTTCGAGATCGTCGGCTCACCAATCACTTTTGCAGCTGGTGACCAGATTGTGATCGGCAGCACGCAGTCCAGTGGCAATCCGCCCTATCAGCTTCCAACTTCGGCAACCGGCGTTCGTCGCGCTTACAACGGTGTGGTCGGAGCGGCGACTGCGGTCGTCATGACATCAACTGTTGCGTTACCTGTTTTTGCCGAACAGGACGGGCACCGTTTCGAAGTTGTGCCGAACGATCAGCAGGCAGTGACTTATGCCTGCCTGAATTTGGGTACCGATACCAATGGAGATGGAACAGGCACGCTTACCCGTTATTGGGGATACGGCTTCAACCCGATTCAAATAGCCCCTCCACTGGGTGGTTCCAACGCTATCCTTGCAGACAAGGTGAGTGCATGCAGCTTCGTTTACAACACCAGCAATGCACGCGACAGTCTGGTGGCGATTTCGCTTACCCTGACGCGTAGCGGCGAGAACGTAAGCCTCTACCACGAAATTCATGTGAACAATATACCGTGAGGAAGAAGCGAAAGTGAATCAACTTCAGCGTGGCTTCAGTCTGGTTTCCGCCATTTTCCTGCTAGTGGTGCTGGCAGTACTCGGTGCGGCGATGGTCACTTTTTCGACGACTCAAGACCAGGGCCAGGCGCTGGATGCAATGGGTTCGCGCGCTTATGAAGCGGCCAATGCGGGTATCGAATGGGCGGCGTATAACATCGCAATGAATCCCGGGGTGGCGAAGGCGGCCGCTCCGGTTTTCGTGCCGGGCACGGGTACGGCGCTCGGCGGGAAGTTGGCGCCGTTTACCGTGAATGTGGGGTACACCGCTGTCGCGCACAGCGATGCCGCAACAGCAGGTGCACTGGTTGGAAATATGTGGACATACGACATAGCTGCCAGCGCCGTGTATGGGATGCCGGGCACGACGGATTATGTTGAGCGCGTCGTCAATGCAAAGATGTAGAAATAATGGTTCCGGGAAACGCAGATGTTTAGTCTGTTTGCCGCACGAACGGAGAACTTGTCAGCGCCATCCCGATTAATCTTTGGAAAGTTGGAAAATGAGAAGAGTAAATCATTGGTTGAGGATGTTCGGTTTGATTGCGCTGACGGCCTTTGCGCAGAGCGCGCTGGCTCGAACCTGCACGGCGAAAACAGGTAATGTCAATTGGAGCAGTTCCAACAGTTGGACCGCTTGTGGCGGCAACACTCCTCAGAGTGGTGATGCGGTAATCATTCCGAATGGCAGTACGGTTACGCTAACTCAAAACAACAATGCGATTGCTAGTTTGACCATCAGTAACGGCGGCATCATCAACGACAATGGCAACAACCTGACCGTCAGCGGCAGCATTACGGTCAATGGAACGTTTGGCGTTGTAGGGGGCGGCGGCTCGCTGATTGCCAATGGTACCAATGTAGCTATATCCGGTACCGGTACTTTCGCTGATAGTGTTTTGCAAATCAACAACAGCGCGACGATTGCATCAGGCAGCACGCTTAATTTCAGCGCAGGCGGCATGATCGATGTCGGCCCCAATGCGCCGCCGCCCAATACCGTTACGCTCAATATCGCCGGGGCAATTACTGGAAGTGGGCAGCAAAATGGCAACACCATCCTGAACGGAAATGGCAACGCGAATATCACCGTTGCAGGTGGCGGTTCAATCAATGCGCCCGTGTCTGACATCACCTTGGTTGCTGGCGATGTACTGACCAACAACGGCACGGTAATATCGCAAACATTGACCACAGACTCAGGTGTGCCGTGGACACAAGGTGCCAACTCAAGCCTGACTCTGGGTAGCGCTGCAGGATTTCAGGGCACACTTTACGCATCTGCAAACGGAAATACGGTGACTTACCCGAATGGCACTGCACCGATAATCCCGTCGGGCAGCACCTACTTCAATCTTTACGGCCCGACATGCGCCCAGGTTCAATCTGCCGCACTAATCATTCTGGGTACCGGGCCATGCGGTGCGACACTGCCGTACTTGCAATACCATATGGATGAAGCGTCATGGGCGGGTACGCCCGGTGAAGTCACAGACAGTTCGGGCAATGGACTTAACGGTATGGCTGTCAACGGCGCGACTACAGCAAACACAACACCGGCTATTGCAGGGAATCCGGGCACTTGCAGCTATGGTGTATTCGATGGAATTTCAAATTATGTCGCGCTCCCCAACGCGTTTCCCAACCTGACCGCCAACTTTACTATCACCGCTTGGATGCGCACCACCGACAACACTAAAAGCGGTCAGCGTATCCTGATTGACGACCAGAACAATACGGGCGGTTACGGTTTTTCGTTGGGCGATGGCGGCACGGGCATGCTGCGTTTTTACGCACGGGGTTCTTCGCAAATTATCCTCGATACAGCCAATGTAATTAGCAACAACACTTGGTATTTTGTTGCTGCGGTAGCCGATATCAGCAATGCCAAGCGCTACATTTATGTGTACAACGCGACGGGCGGGTTCGTGACCAGTGCCAATATCAATTCGACGGGCTGGGGCACAGACAATGGTGCGGCTTCCATAGGCGGCGAAAACAACAGTTCTGCCGAGACCGGACCTTATTTTCACTTTTCCGGCAATCTCGATGAAGTGCAGGTATTTAACGGTGCGCTTACACAAGCGGCCCTGAACACTCTTGCCGTGCAAACCCATCCGTGCACAGGCGGTAGCGGTGGCGGCACGCCCAGCAGTTTCAACGCCATTGATGAAGCGTATACGCGCAGTGATGCGAATGCCCTGCAGGGTCATCTATATACCAAGTTGGCGGGCACGCCTTTTACGGTAAAAGTGGCCGCGTTGAATTCGACAGGTACAGGCATTCTGTCCGCATATGCTTCGTCAGGAAGCAAGACGGTCACAGTGAAACTGATCGATGACAGTGTCGGTACCTCCTGCAACGTTTCCGCCTCGGCGTGCTTGGCATGTAGCAAGTCGGTGGTTGCAACGCAGCCAATGATCTTTACTTCATCAGATGCCGGATTCAAGCAGTCTGCCAACTTTACTGTTCCCGCCTATTCCAATTTGATCGTGCAAATGAGCGACGGCACGACCACGGGGTGCTCAACGGATGCTTTTTCCGTGCGACCGTCCGGCTTCGCATCGGTGGCGGTAACATCTACATTGGGTATGTACAAGGCCGGCAGCGACAATATTGCGCTTGCGGCAACCACCACGCCAATTAGCGGCAATAGTGGCTATACCGGTGGTGTCCCCAAGATCAATGCTGCTTCAGTGCAGGTGGCTAGTCCTGCCACGGTGGGTACTCTGTCAGGCAGTTTCGCGGCTGCAACTGCCGGAACCTCTTCGGCTACTGCTTCGGGCAACTTTACCTATAGTGAGGTGGGAAATTTCTATTTCCAGGGACCGGACTTTACGTTAATACCTACCCGCATACCCGGCGTCTATGATGACACCTGGACCGCCATCGATAGCGGCGCCACAGCCGACTGTATCTCGGGCACGTCAGCAACGGCCTATTCAAACATCAAGGATATCAACGGTAAGTACGGTTGCAACTTTGGGATAACAGCCGATACCGGAAGTTTAGGCAGGTTCATTCCGGACCATTTCATTACCGTTGTGAATTTTTCTGCGGGCGTGCCAATGGCTTGTCCGGATAGCACGTGTCCGTTGCTTTATAACGGCATGGTTTATTCCGGACAACGGTTCAGTCTGACCGTGACTGCGCAAAATGCTGGCAACCAGACTACTCTCAATTACAGCACCGCGACTACTTTCGCTAAAACCGCTAATCTTACCGTTGTGGGCGCGCCTGGTACTACGACCGCACCAACAGGAGCAGGTACTCTGGGTGTATCAAGTGAGACGGCGTTTGTATTGGGTACGCTTACCGAAACCAACGAGAGTTATTCGTTCACTACAATACCGACCTTGCCAACCAACATTTTCATTCGTGCAAATGACGGCGAGGCAAGTTCGTTGCGGACGGTTAACCCAACTACCACCTCAATCGAAGGTGGCGTTAAGGTGGCAAGCGGACACATCAAGGTGTCCAATGCTTATGGCAGCGAGTTGCTGCCGCTGACGTTGTCAGCGACAGCGCAGTACTACACTGCGACTGGGTGGTTAAATAGCACAACCGACAGCGTCACGCCGTTGACGTTGGCGACAAGCTACCCTGTGGGAGGGGGCGCAACTGCGGTTACGCTGAATCCTGCAACCGGTATTTTGTCCGGCGGGGTGTTGACCATCACCTTGGGCAAACCAAGCGCCGGTGCGGGTATTGCGACGGTTACTCCGACAGCACCCAGTTACTTGCCGGTCATATCCGGGACTGCAACTTTTGGGGTATACAAGAACAATAACAATTACATCTACCGCCGGGAAAGCTATTGATGTCGCTAGATGTATTTTTGGATGAAAAATCCCTTGACAGCAATAGGTTAGTGAATTAACTTCACGCCAATTATGGAAATCCCGCAAATTTTTAAAGCTTTTCAGCGAAGTAGCCGCGATAGCAGTTGGGTTGCTGTCGCCATCAGCAAGCGTGGCATCCATATTGCACAGGCCAAATATGTGGGTACTCGCCCGCAAGTGACGAAGTGTGCTTTTTATCCGCTCGCTGAAGTTTCGGCTTCAGCGTTGGAAAAGGTACGCAAGGATGCACAACTTGATACCTCCAGATTCACCACGCTGCTTTCCGCCAGCGAATATCAATTGATGATGGTGGATGCGCCGAATGTCCCGGTCGATGAGTTGAAGACCGCGATACGCTGGAAGATCAAGGATGCACTCAGCTACCACATCGACGATGCAACCGTCGACGTCATGCAGATACCGAGCAATAAATACGGCAGCGACCGTCCGCAATCGCTCTATGCTGTCGCCGCATCCAACGAGACGATACGCAAGCGCATCGCGCTGTTCGAAAAAGCAAAAATCGAATTGAGCGTGATCGACATTCCGGAAATGGCACAACGCAACATCGCCGCCTTGTTCGAGATGGAAGCGCGCGGCTTGGCGATGCTGACATTCGGCGATGAGGGCGGGCTACTCACCATTACATGCGACGGCGAGTTGTTTTTGGCGCGCCGGATCGATATCACGCTGGGACAGCTGCAGGATGCGGACGAAAACCTGCGCCAGCAATATCTGGACCGCGTGGAATTGGAGGCGCAGCGTTCGCTGGATTACTTCGATCGCCAGTTCCAGCACATTCCGGTGAGCCGCATATTGCTTTCCGCGCCGCAATCGTTAGGGCTGGACAAGCTATTGACCAGCAGTCTGGGGATGCCTGTGGAGATGCTGGATCTGGCGCAGGGGATGGATATTTTTGCTGTGCCGGAGCTGTCGGACAGTGAATTTGCCAGCTACGCATTGCCCGTGCTGGGAGCCGCATTGCGCCAGGAAAAGAAGGCGCTATGAGCCAGCAGATCAATCTGTTCAATCCGATCTTCTTGAAACAGAAGAAATATTTTTCTGTGGTCACCATGCTGCAGGCGCTGGGTTTGATCGTGTTGGGTTCGGCAGTGTTCTATGCTTACGCTGTTTATCAGGTTGCACAACTGTCCAGGCAATCGGAGGAAACGACCAAACGTTATGCGGCTGAACAAGTCAGGTTGGCCAATTATTCCAATGAATTTTCACTGCAACGCTCTGGCCAGATGCTGGAAGATGAGTTGAAGCAAGTCGAGGCGCAGGCAAAGGCGCAAGACGCAGTGCTGACAACGTTGAAGAGCGGCATTATCGGCAATACCGAAGGCTATTCGGAATATATGCGCGCCTTTGCGCGGCAATCTGTCAATGGACTCTGGCTTACCGCGTTCGACATTGTCGGGGACGGAGTACAAATGAGCTTGAGCGGTGCTGTGGTGAACCCGCAACTGGTGCCTTCGTATATCCAGCGGCTGGGCAAGGAGAAGATCATGCGCGGCAAGACGTTCTCCACGTTGCAGATGCAGCAGCCGAAGAAGGATGGTGACCGACTTGTGCCACGCTATGTCGAATTCAACCTGCGTTCGATTGCGTTATCCGAGGACACGAAGAAATGACCATGCAGGTGCAGCTCAATAAAGTCGTTTCCAAAGTTGACGCGATGTCTTTGCGCGAACGTGCATTGATCTTCGCCGCCGCTGCGTTTCTGCTTGTATCGTTGATCGATGCCCTGTTTCTTGAGCCGCTGTTGGTCAAACAGAAGATGCTTTCCACCCAGGTTGTCCAGCAGCAGGAAAAAATGAAGGAAGCGCAATCCCAGATTGCCGCGTTATTGCAGGCCAAGCAGGCGGATGCCAACTCACCCCAGCGCGAGCGCATACGCTTATTGCGCCAGCAGATCGTCGATGGGAATGCCTACCTAAATGATCGACGCGACAAGCTGGTGCCGCCGGAAAAAATGGCTCAACTGCTGGAACAAGTGCTGAACAAAAATGACCGTTTGAAATTGGTCGCACTCAATACCTTGCCTGTGAGTCTGCTGATCGAGCCATCCGCGGATGCGCCTCCCAGCCAAACAACGGGGCTGGAAAGACAAATATATAAACACGGTGTAAAGATCACCGTGCGCGGAAGTTATGCAGACTTGTTGCAGTATCTGACCGCTTTGGAAAAATTGCCTACCCAGATGTACTGGGGGGTGGTAAAAATGGATGTGGTGCAACATCCTACCGTTGAACTGACCCTGACGCTATACACCCTAAGTTTGGACAAGACATGGCTACAGGTTTGAGGATGCTGTTATGTTTGCCCCTGCTGTGTGCGTCTTTGAATGCGGCGGCAGAGTTGTTGCCTGATCCGACCCGTCCTTCCATAGACCTGAATAGTAGCGGAGCGGGCGGAGCATCTGAAGTTTTGCCAACCGAAGATGTATCGCACGGACTGCAGTCCATCATTATCTCTACGCAACACCGGGCAGCGATCATCAATGGCGAGACGGTGAGCATCGGCGGCAAGTCTGGAGATTCCAGGCTGGTCGAGGTGAGAGAGAGCAGTGTCGTGCTGCAGAATGCGCAGGGTCGGCGCGTGCTGGAGTTGTTTCCCAAAGTAAACATCAGGATAAATGGGGACACTAAACAAGAAGCGCCAGCACAAGACAACATATCAGAGCAGGCTATTCTGCCGGGGAAAGCCGTAGGAGGAATTAAATGAAACGAGTGTCAGTATTGCTGACGGTATTGCTGTTGTCTGCCTGCGCAACGGGCGGCAACCCCAAGAACGTGGCGGCGGAGAAGATCAATCAGGAGATGGATGCAGCTGTCGCATCGCACGAGGCTGCAAAGCAGGAGGCTGTAAATCAGGCACTGTTGCCTCCATTGGCGGTCGCTACCCAGTCCGACAGCAAGCCTCCTGAAACCAGGTTCGATCTGGCGGTCAACAGCACTCCGGCAAAGCAGGTGTTCATGGCGATCGTTTCCGGCACACGTTACAGCGTGCTGGTGCATCCGGACGTGAGCGGGAATATTTCTCTTTCCCTGAAAGATGTGACCGTGTTCGACGCGCTGGAATCGATACGGGAGCTGTACGGCTACGAATACAAGGTGGACGGCACCCGGATCTACATCCAGCCGTTGACATTGCAGACGCGCATTTTCCAGGTGAATTATCTGACCGGAAATCGAGCCGGGACCTCCTCGGTGCGCGTGACATCAAGTGCGCTGACCGACAGTTCTTCAACATCGTCAGCCGGCGGTGCCGGCGGCGGCGCAAGTCAGAATATGAACCAGGGAACGACGATAGTCGGCGGCGGAGAAAACAAGAACCTGAAATTCGAGCGCGGCACCGACAACAGCAGCAAAGTCACCACCACGACGTCGACCGACTTCTGGAATGAATTGAGCTTGGCACTCAAGACGATTGTGGGCGACGAGAAAGGCCGCAGTATCGTCATCAGTCCGATGTCGGGAGTGATTGTGATTCGTGCCATGCCGGACGAATTGCGGAGCGTCAGCGCATATCTCAAGGCTTCGCAGATATCCATTGAGCGCCAGGTGATCCTTGAGGCCAAGATCGTCGAAGTACAACTGAACGAATCTTTCCAGTCCGGCGTTAACTGGGCGATATTCAAGAACGGACCGAATAGTCACTTGACCGCCGGGCAGGGCAGCCCAGGCAGTTCCCTGACTCAGCCCGGGACGGCATTGTCGAGCATCCCGCTCACGGCGACGGCTGGCTCATCGCTGCTTCCGACAGCGACTACGGCATTGCCGGCAGGTACGACTCCGGGAACAATGTTCGGCATGGCTTTCCAGAACAGCAACTTTGCCTCGCTGCTGAATTTCCTGGAGACGCAAGGCGATGTGCATGTGCTGTCCAGCCCTCGTATCGCCACCTTGAACAACCAGAAGGCCGTGCTGAAAGTTGGCACGGACGAGTTTTTCGTGACGGGGGTTACGGGCGGCATGGCATCGACGCAGTTGGTGCCGGGTATTCCGCCCACAGTCACGGTACAGCCGTTCTTTTCCGGAATCGCTTTGGATGTGACACCGCGCATCGACGAGAACAACGAGATCATCCTGCATGTGCATCCTTCAGTGAGCACGGTTTCGACCGTCAACAAGTTTGTAGACCTGGGCGTGCTGTTGGGAACCATGAATTTGCCATTGGCATCGAGCTCGGTCTCGGAAACGGATAGCATCGTGCGTGCGCGCGACGGACAGATCGTGGCCATAGGCGGCTTGATGCGTCAGGCAGAGACTAACGACAATTCCGGCATACCGGGATTGCCTAAATCGATCTTCGGACAGACTAACAGGACCACCGAGAAACGCGAACTGGTGATACTGATCAAACCGACCGTAGTGGACAGCGACAAGGACTGGTCGGACGATATCGCGCGCAGCCGTGAGCGCTTAAGCAACATGTCCAAATAATATGTATCTTGCGCACTTCGGCCTGCGCGAATTGCCGTTCTCGCTGACGCCCGACACCAGCTTCTTCTTTGCCTGCACCAATTATCAGGAAGGCCTGAACACACTGCTGGTGGCGGCGCGCACCGGCGAAGGCTTCATCAAGATCGTGGGCGAGGTGGGTAACGGCAAGACTTTGCTGTGTCGCAAGTTCATCGCCACGCTCAACAGTGACCGAGAAACCACCACGGCCATCGGAACGCAGGACGGCGGTGTCAGTGGACGCCATGCGGCGAAATTCATTACCGCTTACATCCCCAATCCCTACTTGGAACCGCGCAGCCTTTTGCTGGCGCTGGCGGAAGAGTTTCGCATCGAGGTAGATAACTCCTTTGACCAGCACCAATTACTGAAGGAACTGACGCGTACCCTGCTCAATTTTGCGCGCGATGGAAAGCGTGTGCTGGTGTGTCTGGATGAAGCGCAGGCAATGCCGCTGGAAAGCCTGGAAATGCTGCGCCTGCTCACCAATCTGGAGACTGAAAAGCGCAAACTGATGCAGGTAGTGTTGTTCGGGCAGCCGGAACTGGACGAGCGCCTCAAGCAGAATTCGGTGCGACAGTTGCGCCAGCGCATCAGCTTTCAATATGAACTGCAAGGACTGCATCGGGACGAAATGGATCGTTACCTGCGCCATCGCCTGGCCGTGGCCGGCTTCAAGGGGGAGACGCTGTTCGGTCCGAGGGCTGTCAATCTGCTGCACCGGGTTACGCGCGGCACGCCCAGGCTGGCGAACATCGTCGCACACAAGGCATTGTTGCTAAGCTATGCGGAAGGTCGCCAGCAGGTTCAGGCGCGGCATGTGCGCAAAGCCGCGGCCGATACGCCGGAAGCATACAAGGACTGGATGGTATGGGTCTGGTCGGGAGCTGCCGCGGTGGCGGTGTCTGCGCTTGTTGCGTTGGGAATGTGGCTGAAATGAGCCTCATCAACCAGGTATTGAACGAGCTGGAAAGCCGGGGTGCAAACGTGCCCCTGGGCGAGCAAACGATACGTGCCGTTCCTCCCCGCAAGCAATCGCATGTGATGCGCTATGTTTTTGCGGCGGTCACGTTGTTGATCCTGTTGGCGTCGGCGAAGTGGTATCTGGGACGCACAATGATTATTGCGCACGAACAGCCTGTAGTTGCGGTTATACCGAAGGTAGTCGTGCTCCCGCCAGCGGGTCCGGCATCGGCGATAGTTTCAGCCCCCGTCGAGACTGCGGGCATGACTCCCGGGTCCGGCATATCTCCGCCTGCCGCTGATTTGCATGGCAAGCAGATACTTGTGGTGAAGGGCGAAGAACAGCCTGTAACCGCGCCTGATGCGAAGAAGGCCGTGCACAAGCCTAAGCATGTGACGGATCGGATTGCCGACAACTCGGGTGGCATACCTGCAGAAAACTCTCAGGACCTGCAACTCAAGACAGTCAGCCCGCAACAACGGGCTGAGGGCGAATATCGCAAAGCCAATCTGGCATTGCAGGAAGGGAGAACGAATGACGCGCTGGCGGACTATGAGAATGCGTTGCTCATTGATTCATCGCATAAGGATGCGCGCAAAGCCTGGGTCGCTTTGCTGATCAGCCTTAAACGCAACGAAGACGCCGAACGCGTGCTGCAAAAAGGGTTGAAGCGCGACCCGCACGACGCTTCCTTTGCCATGTTGATGGCGCGTTTGCAGGTGGAGCGCGGCGCTATGCCGCTGGCCCTTGAAACGCTGCAGAAGACGTTGCCATATGCCGAGGATCAGGCCGATTACCAGGCATTTCTGGCAGCCTTGTTGCAGCGCCAGAACCTTCAGGAAGAGGCCGTTGCACATTATCAAGTCGCGCTGAAACTGGCACCCAATAACGGTATTTGGCTGATGGGTCTTGGAATCTCGCTGCAGGCGCTAAAACGCAACGACGATGCCCGTAACGCCTACCAGCGCGCGCTGGCCTCGAATAGCCTGAGCGCCCAGTTGCAGGCATTCGTGCAGAACAAGCTCAAAGAACTCTGAATTTAACCTAGAAACCTCAGTTGGACGGAGTGTAGTGTATGTTCATCGTGGTGCAGGGCAAGGCGCGACAACGAGGAATGGACATTCCATTCCGAGGAGGAGCAACGCCGCCATGCGCCGCGAGGGACATGCAATGCACTTCGTAGCGACTTCACCAAATGGGTGAGCGTAGACAAGTATCGAATTGTTTTCATATTCACTTCCTTACAACCTCAATGAAGCGGTCAACTGAGGTTTCTAGGTTTAATGGTCGTGCGGCAATGTCCGTGCCACCACCCAGGCGCTCACTTCACGTGCACCGGCCAGCTTCATGGCCTGTGCCAACTCACCGATTGATGCGCCTGTCGTCATCACATCATCCACGATCGCAACATGTTTGCCGCGCACATCGGCGTCGGGCTTGCAGGTGAAGGCCTGGCGCATGTTCTTGTCGCGTTCCTTCCACGGCAGCGAGGATTGCGGCGGCGTGTTGCGCACCCTCTCGCAGGCATGCGCAAGCAGGGGTATGCCCAGCCTGCGCGAGATACGGCGCGCCAGCAGCATCGATTGGTTGAAACCCCTTTCACGCAATCGCAATGGATGCAGCGGCAAGGCGACCAGGCAATCGGGCATTGTGTTTACCCGCTTTACAACGGCATCGGCCAGATAATTGACCAGTATCAATCGTTCGCGAAACTTGAGTGACTGGATCAGCTTGTCGAGCGGGAAGTTATAGCTGAACGCGGCCACGGTATGGTCGAAGGCTGGAGGTTGCTTCAAACATTCCCCGCACACATCGCCAGCCGGGGTGGGTAGGGCGCAAACCGGGCAGTGCTTTCCGGTCAGGCGCGGCAATTCGGTATCGCAAGCCGCGCAACACAGACCGCTCCGGCTGGGCGCGCCACAGAGCAGGCAGGGCTGTGCAGGCAACAGGTGTATAAATTTTGCACTGATGTTTAACAGGCGATGGGATAAAATAGACAAGTCGTTCCGATCCTGTGATGTTCCGGGGCGAAGCTCATTCCCTGTCATTCTACTTGCTTGCTCATATTTTTATGCAAACCAAAACCGTCGAATTCGCCCGTCCCGCCCAATCCCAAACGACGCCGCAGCGCTGGAGCGTCGCGGAAGTTGAGGCACTGTTCAAATTGCCCTTCTCGGACCTGATGTATCGCGCGCAACAAGTGCACCGCGAGCATTTTGACCCGAACGCGGTGCAGCTTTCTACCTTATTGTCGATCAAGACAGGAGGCTGTGCCGAGGACTGCGGTTACTGCTCGCAGTCGTCATACCACTCCGCTGGGGTGGAAAATACCAAAATGCTGGAACTTGACGAGGTTTTGAAGGCAGCCAAAGCGGCAAAACAAGCCGGTGCCGGCCGCTTTTGCATGGGAGCCGCGTGGCGCGAACCTTCCAGGGAAGATATGACGGCTGTGCTGGATATGGTCAAGGAGGTGCGGGCACTGGGTTTGGAGACTTGCGCGACGCTGGGCATGCTGAACGACGAGCAGGCCGGACAGTTGCGGGACGCCGGGCTGGATTACTACAACCACAACCTGGATACCGCACCCGAGTTCTACGGCAACATCATCAGTACGCGCGACTATCAGGACCGCATCGACACGCTGGAACGCGTGCGCAACGCAGGCATGCATGTTTGCAGCGGCGGCATCATCGGCATGGGCGAGAGCTTGACGCAACGCGCCGGCCTGATCGCGCAATTGGCCAACATGGATCCTTACCCGGAAAGCGTGCCCATCAATAATCTGGTCAAGGTGGAAGGCACGCCGCTGGCAGATACAGAAGATATCGACCCGCTGGATTTCGTGCGCACCATTGCCGCCGCGCGTATCACTATGCCGCAAGCATTTGTGCGGCTCTCTGCCGGACGGGGGGAGATGAGCGATGCGGTACAGGCGCTGTGCTTCCTCGCCGGGGCCAACTCCATTTTTTACGGCGACCAGTTATTGACGACGGGCAATCCTGCAGTCGAACGGGATCGCGCGCTGATGGATAAGCTCGGCATGCACCCGCTTACGGATAACCACTAGTCACCGGGAACACAGAGTATGCGGAGAATGTAAAGCAGAGGGCGCTTTTCGCTGTGTACTCTTTGGCAACAATGCCTTTCATACAATTACAAAACGAGCTGGATGAACGCGCGACACTTGGTCTGTTGCGCAGCCGCCGCACGCTATCCAGTCCGCAGTCCCCTCACATCATTGTGGACGGCAAACCCTATCTTGCCTTCTGCAGCAACGATTATCTCGGCCTCGCCAATCATCCGCAACTGATCGCGGCGCTGCAACAGGGTGCGCAGCAATGGGGAGTCGGTGCGGGAGCAGCGCATCTGGTGAACGGACACTTTGACCCACATCACCAACTCGAACAACAGCTCGCCGTGTTTGTCGGCAAGCCAGCAGCACTGCTGTTTTCCACCGGTTACATGGCGAATCTTGGCGCAGTGCAGGCACTGGTCGGCAAGGGTGATACGGTGTTCGCCGACAAGCTCAACCATGCTTCGCTGAACGATGCGATGCTGCTCTCGCGTGCCGAGGTGACGCGCTACCGGCATGGGGATGTGGCGCAACTGGAAAAGCAGCTCGCACAAACGCGCAGCGGGCGCAAACTTGTCATTACCGATGCCGTGTTCAGCATGGATGGCGATATCGCCCCGTTGCGAGAATTGCTGGCCTTGTGCGAGCAATATGATGCATGGCTGTACGCGGACGATGCGCACGGTTTCGGTGTTGTCGGCGAGCAGGGACGCGGTTCAATGGCGCATTTCGGCATCGCGTCCGAACGTATCGTCTACATGGCAACATTGGGCAAGGCAGCAGGCGTGTCGGGCGCATTCATCGCGGCCGAGCAGGTTGTCATCGACACGCTCGTCAACCATGCACACAGCTACGTCTACACCACGGCCACGCCGCCTGCCTTGTCTGTTGCGCTGTCGCAGAGCCTGCAGCTGATCGCCCAGGGTGATGGATTGCGCATGCATCTGAAGAAGCTCATTGCGCAGTTGCGCAACGGTCTGTCTGATCTGCCATGGCAACTGATGCCTTCGGATACCGCGATACAACCGCTCCTGGTCGGCGATAACCAGCTGGCACTGAAGCTGAGTGAGAGTCTGCGCGGGCGCGGCATCTGGGTCGCGGCGATCCGCCCGCCTACCGTGCCGCAGGGCACGGCAAGGTTGCGCATTACGCTATCGGCAGCGCACAGCGCGGCAGATGTGGATCAACTCATCGGGGCACTGCATGAGCTTGCACAGGAGTCGTAAATGCGCGCAGTGTACGCTTGGCCCCTCTCCTTTCGGGAGAGGGTTCGGGTGAGGGAGGCTCTATGCATATTGAAGTGACTGGCAGCGGAGCGCCGTTGTTGTTGATTCACGGTTGGGGCATGCACGGCGGTGTCTGGGAAGAGGTGGCACAGAAGCTGGCCGCAGATATCCGGGTGCATAGCGTCGATCTGCCGGGTTATGGCTACAGCGAAGCGGGAAAAATCACCACGCTCGATGCGATCGTTGACGAGCTGTCTGCCAGTTTCGATGAGCCGCTTGCAGTATGCGGCTGGTCTTTGGGAGGTCAGATCGCATTGCACTGGGCGGCACGCGAGCCCGACAAGGTTCGGCGCCTGATCCTGGTTGCGAGCACGCCGTGTTTCGCCCGGCGCGCAGACTGGAGTTGCGGCATGGAGAGCGAGGTATTGGCGCAATTCGCCGGCGATCTGGAGCAGAACCATGCGACCACCCTGCGCCGTTTCATCGCGTTGCAGCTGCGCGGCAGCGAGAACGAACGCGAATTGCAGGTGCGGTTGCGCGAACGCCTGTTCAGTCGCGGCGAACCGGACATGGTTGCCCTGCGTGCCGGATTGGATATCCTGCGTGATGTCGATCTGCGCGGAGAATTGCAGCATATCAAGCAACCAGCCATGATTATTGCCGGTGAGCGCGACAAATTGACGCCACCCGCAGCGTCGCGCTATCTGGCGCGAGCCATGCCATCGGCGCGATTGATGGAAGTGGCAGGTGCGGCACATGCCCCCTTTCTGTCGCACCCTGAAATTTTTGTCGAACAAATAAAGAGTTTTCTGCATGAATGAATTCGAGATAGACAAGCGGCAGGTCAGGCGCGCCTTCAACCGCGCAGCTCAACAATACGATGCGGCCGCAATCTTGCAGCGCGAAGTGTGTACGCGCATGCTGGAGCGACTGGACTACGTCAAGCTGCAGCCCACGCGCTTGCTGGATGTTGGTAGCGGCACGGGGTGGGGCACGCGCCAATTGGGCGAGCGCTACCCCAAAGCGGAAATCACCGCGCTGGATATCGCCATCGGCATGCTGCAACTGGCGCGCGGAACGTCGGGCTGGTGGAGCAAGTTGTTCTCGTCCAGGCGCGAGAATTACCTGTGTGCCGATGTCGAGGCTCTGCCTGTCGCCTCAGGCAGCATCGGGATGGTGTGGTCGAATCTGGCGCTGCAATGGTGCAACGATCTGCCTGCCACCTTTGTCGAATTGAACCGTGTGCTTAAAGTGGACGGCTTGCTGATGTTTTCCAGTTTCGGCGTGGATACCCTGCGGGAGTTGCGAACCGCCTTTCATGACGTGGATGGCTATAACCATCTCAGCCGTTTCGCCGACATGCACGATATCGGCGATATGCTGGTGGCGGCAGGTTTCACCGATCCGGTGATGGAAATGGAACGGATCACGCTGACCTACAACGATGTGCGGGCGGTGATGCAGGACCTGAAAAGCATCGGTGCGCACAATGCCACCGCCGGTCGCGCGCCTGGCATGATGGGCAAGGCGGCATGGCAGCGGGTTATCGAGAATTACGAAAAGCTGCGCCGCGACGGCAAACTGCCGGCCACTTTCGAGATCATCTACGGCCATGCGTGGAAACCTGCGCCGAAGGCGACTGCGGACGGGCGCGCCATCATCAGGACGGATTTCAAGCTATGAGTTATTTCGTCACCGGAACCGATACCGGCGTGGGCAAGACGCTGGTGAGTTGTGCGCTGCTGCACGCCTTCTCCGCGCGGGGCAAGCGTGTGGCCGGATTCAAACCGGTGGCGGCGGGTTGCGACGATGACGACCACAACGAAGATGCCAAACTGCTGCGCGCCGCGAGCACGGTGCAGGCCACCTACGGCCAGATCAATCCTTATTGTTTCCATCGTCCTATCGCCCCGCATCTGGCCGCACGGCATGCCGGCGTGAACATTGAGTTCCCGCGCATCATGGCCTCGTACCGGGAGCTGGCCGGGCAGGCCGACGAGGTCATCGTCGAAGGGGCGGGAGGATTCTGCGTGCCGCTGAACGACAGGCAGACCAGTGCTGATCTCGCCAGACAGCTCGGGCTGCCGGTCATACTGGTGGTGGGTATGCGGCTGGGATGCCTGAATCATGCCTTGCTGACGATGCACGCTATCGCCCATTACCAACTAGAATGTGCGGGTTGGGTGGCCAATGTGCTGGATGCGGGCATGCCCGCTTTGCAGGAGAACATCCAGGCATTGCGCGAGCGCATTGCGGCGCCGCTGTTGGGTGTCATTCCCTGTCAGCCGCAACCGGATGCCAGGGCGGCGGTTGCGCATTTGAATTTGGAGATGTTGGAGATAAAAGAAACCGATGGTTGAATTCAGTCTTGTCGCGGTGTTCCTGGTCGGGTTGCTCAGCGGCGTACATTGTCTGGGCATGTGCGGTAGCATCGTCGGTGTCTTTACCGCGCAAGTGCCGAAAGATGCGGCGCGCTGGCCGTTCCACCTGGCCTACAGCAGCGGGCGCATCATGAGTTACGCGATGGCAGGGGCGCTGGTCGGTGCGGTGGGGCAAGCCGGCTTGCTGATGCGCGACGCGGTTCCGGTGCAACATTTGCTCTTTACGTTGTCGAGCCTGATGCTTGTTGTGCTGGGCCTGTATCTTGCCGGTGTGTGGGGGGCGGTGCGGCAACTCGAACGGTTGGGCGGAGGTCTGTGGAAACGCCTGCAGCCCTATACGACCAGACTGTTGCCGGTGAACACGGTGCCGCGTGCGCTGGGATTGGGTGCGCTATGGGGCTGGCTGCCGTGCGGGCTGGTGTACAGCGTGTTGCTCACCGCACTGGCCAGCGGCAACGCGATGCGCGGCGCACTCATCATGCTGGCTTTCGGTCTGGGCACCCTGCCGAATCTGCTCGCGATCGGTCTGTTCTGGGAAGGTATCAAGGGCTGGGTGCAGTCGCCCCGCGTCAGGCTGATGGCGGGGTTGCTGGTGGCGATGTTCGGCGTGTACGGCTTGATCAAGGTCGGATACACATTTTATATAAACGGATGGAGCGGTAGCTGTCATGTCCCTGCGTAACCTGTTGCTGTTCTTGTTGCTGTCCCTGCTTGCCGCGTGCGGCGAGCAGACCCTGCCCTCCCCGTTCCAGGCCGGCGACGTGAGTGCCAAGTATGCACAAGCGGATTTTCATCTGAACGATGCCACCACCGGCAAGCCGGTCAGTCGGGAGGATTTTCGCGGCAAGGTCGTGGTGCTGTTCTTCGGGTATACGCATTGCCCGCAGGTGTGCCCGACCGAACTCGCGGAACTGGCGCAGATGATGCGCAAACTGGGGAAAGATGCAGACAGGGTGCAGGTGCTGTTCATCACGCTCGACCCGGAACGCGATACACCGGAACTGCTGGCGAAATATCCGGCGGCGTTCTATCCGACTTTCAAGGGACTGTCAGGCGATAGTGCGGCAACCGCGCAGGTGGCGAAGGCATTCGGCGTGACTTACGAGAAACAACCGAACAAGAACGGCGGTTACGATCTGGATCATTCTGCCGGGACCTATTTCATTGCGCCCAGGGGCCGCCCGATCCTGCTGTCGCCGTTCTGGCAACATTCCGACATGTGGGTGCAGGACGTCAGGTTATTGCTGGCATTCAGATGAGTTCATTGATCGACCTGTTGCGGTTCGAGCTGGACGAAAAAAATCTGCAGATACGCGCGGAGCAGGTCCGGGCACGCATCGACAGTTATCCGCTGATGCTGGTTGCAGAACTGATACTGGCACCGATGCTGGTGATGCTGATGTGGAACAAGATTTCTCATGTCGTGCTACAGGTTTGGCTGGCAATAGTTTATTGCGTGCATGGAATCGAGTATTTTTTCTGCCGCCGCCGCGGCACGCTCACCAAAACCGTTTTGCAGAACCTCGACTGGGATCGCACGTTCAGGCGTTTGACCGCGCTGGTTGCAATCACATGGGGCAGTGCCGGCGTGCTGATGTTCGTCCCCGGCGACCTGGCATATCAGGCACTGCTGATCTGCGTGGTGATGGGCATGTCGGCGGGCGCGGCGACCAGCAACCCGTTCCATCCTCCGTCGATGTTCATCTACCTGACGATCATGATCCTGCCACTGCTGGGGCGGCTCGCATGGGAAAACGATGCGACGCACTGGATATTGTTCGGCATGTTGATCATGTTCTTCATTTTCGTGCTCAAGTCGTCACTCGAGTTGATCCGCACCTTCGAACAGTCGCAGCGGCGCAGGTTCGAGAATGAGCTTCTGGTGGGCGCTCTGCTGGAGCGAAAAAGGGAAGCCGAAGCTTCGCGCCAGGTGGCCGAACAGGCCAATCAGGCAAAATCGAAGTTTCTCGCGACCGCCAGTCACGACTTGCGCCAGCCTTTGCAGGCATTGCGGTTGTTCTCCGATGCCTTGCAGGATACGGCCAGGGAAAAGGATACGATCCGCCTCGCTGAACAGATCGGCAAATCGGTCAACGCCCTGGTCGATATGTTTGATGACCTGCTGGATGTATCGCGTCTGGACGCGGGTATTGTTGAGCCGCGCAAGCAGCATTTCATGCTGGGGGAGTTGTTCGACCGGATATACGGCGACTTTGCTCCGGTCGCACAGGCTAAAGGACTGAGTTTTCAATTGCCCCTCTGCATCGGCAACGAGTGCGGCCCGCAAAACGTATGCAATGTGGCGATCTATAGCGACCCTTTCCTGCTGGAACGCATGCTGCGCAACCTTATTTCCAATGCCATTCGTTATACCGATACCGGCGGCGTAGTCGTTCGCTGTACCTGCAAGCTAGGGATGGTTGGTCTTGAAATTTCCGACACCGGCATCGGTATCCGGGCAGAAACTTTGCCCCACATCTTCGAGGAATATTATCAGGCCGACAATCCGCACCGGGACCGGCGCAAAGGACTGGGGCTGGGTTTGTCCATCGTGCGCCGGATCGAGAGTCTTCTGGAATGCGAAGTGCGGGTCAATTCGACGCCAGGGGTCGGGTCGGTATTCAGTTTCGAGGTTCCGATAGGCAATGCCGAAAACCTGGCACAACCTTTCGTCATCACCCATTCACACTACGACTTGAACGGTCGTGTCGTGGCGCTGGTAGAAGACGATCCGGATATCCGCGAAGTGATTGTCGACCTCCTGGAGCAATGGGGATGCAAGGTGCGGGCCGGAGAGTATGCCGAAGATGTCATGCGCAAGCTGGATATCGCCGGATTGCGGCCCGATTTGCTGGTGTGCGATTTCCGCCTGCCCTACGGCATGACGGCCATCCATGTCATCAAAATGATGCGTGAACAATGGGGCAATGATTTGCCGGCAGTGGTATTGACAGGCGATACCGCCAGCGCAACCCTGCAAGAGATACATGACAGCAACGCGATCCTGCTGCACAAGCCGATCGCGCCGATACGCTTGCGGGCGATGATGCATTTTGCCCTGCAAGGTGAAAACCAGAAGCCATTGCCTGGAGTGGTATGATTGCAGGCGAAGATTGAAGAGGGTCTTCACGTTCTTACTCTCGCTTGTGGGGAAAGAGTTCGAGAGAGGGGCTTCTTGCAAGGATTGAAGAGATATTAGGGGGGGTATGAAAATCAAGGTGCTGATGGCGGATGACCATGCGTTGTTCCGCGATGGCATGCACTATGTTCTGCAGCAGCTTGCTGACGAAGTCGAGATTCTTGATACCGGGAATTTCCAGGACGCATTGCAACTGGTAAATGACAATACCGACATCGATCTTGCGCTGCTCGATTTGAACATGCCCGGTAGCGAAGGTGTTCCCTCCATCCAGTTTTTTCATCTGCGCTACCCGGATATCCCGTTGGTGGTCGTCTCCGGTTCCGATCATCGCGACGACATCGAGAGCGTAATGGAATCGGGCGCGATGGGATTCATCTCCAAGATGTCGTCCAGCAAGATCATGTTGTCCGCGTTGCGCATGGTGCTGGAGGGCGGAGTCTATCTGCCTCCGCAACTCCTGCAGCAAGCGATGAACAGCGTCGACCAGGGCGAGACGCAGGTGAACAAGCGCTCGCAACGCGCTGCCAAATTCGGGCTTACCTCGCGCCAGCTCGAAGTGTTGACCTTTCTTGCCTCGGGGTTGGCGAATAAGGAGATCTCCAAAAGGATGAATTTGGCCGAGGGCACCGTGAAGATACACACTGCGGCGGTTTATCAGGCCTTGCATGTCAATTCGCGACTGGAAGCAGTCAGTGCGGCACGTCGCTTGGGATTCCTTCCGCCCGCCCCCAACGACTCCGAGGGAATTTAATGGCGCCACCCGAAAGCCCCCGCCCGCCGTTGCCGGAAAGATTGCTCGGCCTGTTGCGCGAATCGCGCTGGCTGCTGCTGGTGGCGGTAGCGCTGTATTTGATTCTCATTCTGTTTGGTTATGACCGCGCCGATCCCTCCTGGTCGCATAGTGCGAGCGCTGCCGTCACCCACAATCCCGGCGGAGTGCTGGGCGCGTGGCTGGCGGATGTCCTGCTCTACCTGTTCGGCTTTTCTGCCTGGTGGTGGGTGACGCTGATGTTGCAGCGCGTATGGGCCGGCTATCACCGCATTCGTGCCGACAGCATTTTCGACCAGCGCGCGCTCTGGGTCTCCTTGCTGGGTTTCCTGGTGTTGCTGTTTGCCAGCAGCGCGCTGGAAGCCCTGCGCCTTTACACATGGAAAATTGCATTGCCGCTGGCACCCGGCGGCATGTTTGGTGCCGCACTGGGGGGGGCGTTGTCGCATGCCCTGGGTTATATCGGCGCCACCTTGTTTCTGCTCGCATTGATGGTGGTGAGCTTCAGTCTTTATACCGGGTTGTCCTGGTTGCGTTTTGCCGACTGGCTGGGGACGGTGCTGGAAGAGGCCTGGTTCTGGGCGCGAAATGCCTGGCAGACGCGGCAGGACAAACGCATCGGCGCGCAGGCGATGCAGGAACGCAGTGTGGTGGTCGAAGAAGAAAAAAAACGCGTGGAAGAACACGAGCCGATCCACATCGAGATGCCGGTTTACGAAGTGCCGCGCTCGGCGCGGGTGCTAAAGGAGAAGCAGGTCTCCCTGTTTGCCGATATGCCGGATTCGGATCTGCCGCCGTTGCATCTGCTGGATGAGGCAAAGCAGCAGGTCGAAGTGGTTTCCGCCGAGACGCTTGAATTCACCTCGCGCCTCATAGAACGCAAGCTCAAGGATTTCGGCGTCGAAGTCAAAGTGGTCGGTGCCTATCCCGGTCCCGTCATCACGCGCTATGAGATCGATCCCGCCGTCGGCGTAAAAGGCAGCCAGATCACCAATCTGGTGCGCGACCTGGCGCGCGCCTTGTCCGTGGTCAGCATCCGCGTGGTCGAGACCATTCCCGGCAAGAGCTACATGGCACTGGAACTGCCCAACCCGAAACGCCAGATCGTGCACCTCTCGGAAATACTCGGCTCCCAGGTCTATGCCGAAATGCATTCACCGCTGACCATGGCGATGGGCAAGGATATTTCCGGCAAACCGGTGGTCGCCGATCTGGGCAAGATGCCGCATGTGCTGGTGGCCGGTACCACGGGCTCCGGCAAGTCGGTGGCGATCAACGCCATGATCCTGAGCCTGCTATACAAGTCCACGCCGCAGCAAGTGCGCCTGCTGCTGGTCGATCCCAAGATGCTTGAGCTTTCCGTGTATGAAGGCATTCCGCACCTGTTGGCCCCCGTAGTCACCGACATGCGTCAGGCCGCATCCGCCCTCAATTGGGGTGTGCAGGAAATGGACAAGCGCTACAAGTTGATGTCCGCACTCGGCGTGCGCAACATCGCCGGCTACAACCAGCAAGTACGCGACGCTGTCAAAGCCGGAAAGCCGCTGACCAATCCGTTCACGATCACGCCGGAGAATCCGGAAGCGCTGGAAGAACTGCCGTTCATCGTTATCTTCATCGACGAACTCGCCGACCTGATGATGGTGGTGGGCAAGAAGGTGGAAGAGCTCATTGCGCGCCTGGCGCAGAAAGCGCGCGCTGCGGGCATCCACCTGGTGCTGGCGACGCAACGCCCCTCGGTCGACGTGATCACCGGGTTGATCAAGGCCAACGTACCGACGCGCGTCGCGTTCCAGGTATCGAGCAAGATCGATTCGCGCACGATTCTCGACCAGATGGGGGCGGAAGCGCTGCTGGGCCAGGGCGACATGCTCTACCTGCCGCCGGGCAGCGGCTATCCGCAGCGCGTACACGGGGCGTTCGTTTCCGACCAGGAAGTCCATCGCGTCGCCGAATATCTCAAGGCGCAGGGCCAGCCGAACTATGTCGAGGGCGTGCTGACGTCGCTGGATGAAGCGGCCGAGGGTGAATACGATGGCGGGGGAGGCGAAGCCGAGGTCGATGCGCTGTACGACCAAGCTGTGGAGATCGTGCTGAAAACGCGCCGTCCTTCCATTTCGCTCGTGCAGCGCCATCTGCGCATCGGCTACAACCGAGCCGCGCGCCTGATCGAAGCGATGGAAAAAGCCGGGCTGGTGTCTCCCATGCAAAGCAACGGCAACCGCGAAGTGCTCGCACCAACCAGAGAAGGGTAAAGGGAGAAGGGGAAAGGGTAAAATCTGCAGCGGCACGGTTCTTACCCTTCCCTCTTCCCTCTTCTCCCTTCCCCCAATAACTCAGGTTTGGAACATGTTAGAAAAATCACTCATCACACTTTTATTGCTTGCATCGACAACCGCGCATGCGAGTGCCATCCAGAAGCTCCACACCTTTGTCGTGTCGACGCATTCCGCACAGGCCGACTTCACGCAGGAGGTGCTGGACAAGAACGGCAAGCGCATCCAGAGTGCTTCCGGCACCATGCAGTTCGAGCGCCCCGGACGGTTCCGCTGGGTCTATAAAAAGCCGTATGAACAGCTCATCGTCGGCGACGGCAAGAAATTCTGGATGTATGACGCCGACCTGAACCAGGTCACGGTGAAGAAACTGGATGCGGCGCTGGGCAGCAGTCCCGCTGCGCTGCTCTCGGGCAGCAACGAGATCGAACGCGACTTTTCGCTCAAGGACGTTGACGATCGCGATGGCCTGGAATGGCTGCAAGCCACTCCGAAATCGGCCGAGACGACTTTCCAGAAAATACTCATGGCGTTCAACGTTAAGTCGGAATTGGTGGTGATGGAATTGCACGATGCTTTCGGACATCACACCGTGTTGCGTTTTTCCGGCTTAAAAAACAATCCGTCTTTCGGTGCACAGCAGTTCAAATTCGTGCCGCCCAAAGGTGCGGACGTGCTGGGCGAGTAATGAGCGGCGCGGATCTGTTCGCCCCCAACCAGCCCGCCGCGCCCCTGGCCGAACGGCTGCGGCCCAAACACATCAACGAAGTCATAGGCCAAACGCATCTGTTGGGTGAGGGCAAACCGTTGCGCCTCGCATTCCAGTCGGGCAAGTTGCATTCCATGATCCTGTGGGGACCGCCGGGCGTGGGCAAGACCACGCTGGCCAGATTGATGGCATCGGCTTTCGATGCCGAGTTCGTGCCGTTGTCGGCGGTGCTGTCGGGGGTGAAGGACATCCGCGAAGCCATCGCGCAGGCCGAGCAGACTTTGCAGCAGAGTGGCCGCCACACCATCCTGTTCGTGGACGAAGTCCACCGTTTCAACAAGTCGCAACAGGACGCCTTCCTGCCGTTCGTCGAACAGGGATTGGTCACCTTCATCGGCGCGACCACCGAGAACCCCTCGTTCGAATTGAACAACGCTTTGCTGTCGCGGGCGCAGGTATATGTGCTGCAATCCCTGTCAGAAGCCGAGATGGCGCAATTGTTCGAGCGGGCGCGGCAAACGGCGTTGCCGGACATCACATTCGATGCGGCGGCGCGGGAGCGCGTTATCGGCTATGCGGATGGCGATGCGCGGCGGCTGCTCAATGTGCTGGAGCAGTTGCAGACTGCGGCGGCTGCGGCCAAATTGAAGAACATCGACGTCGCCTTCCTCGACAACACACTGGCGCAAAAACTGCGCCGCTTCGACAAGGGCGGCGAAGCCTTCTATGACCAGATCTCCGCGCTGCACAAATCGGTGCGCGGTTCCAACCCCGATGCTGCCCTGTACTGGCTGGTGCGCATGCTGGACGGCGGTGCCGACCCGCGCTACCTGGCGCGGCGTATCGTGCGTATGGCATGGGAAGATATCGGCCTGGCCGATCCGCGTGCCATCCAGCTGTGCAACGATGCCGCGGCTACCTACGAACGTCTTGGCTCTCCGGAAGGCGAACTGGCACTGGCGCAAGCCGTGCTGTATCTCGCGGTCGCCGCCAAGTCGAACGCCGGATACGTCGCGTATAATGCCGCCCGCGCCTTTGTCAGTCAGGACGGCTCGCGCGAAGTGCCGTTGCACTTGCGCAACGCGCCGACCAAATTGATGAAGCAACTGGATTACGGCAAGGACTACCGTTACGCACATAACGAAGAGGGCGGTTATGCGGCGGGCGAGAATTACTTCCCCGACGGTATGCCGGAAGTAAGTTTTTACGAACCCACCGAGCGCGGGCTGGAAGCAAAGATTTCGGAGAAGCTGGCGCATCTGCGCGAGCTGGATGCAAAAGCAAAGAAAATGTAGGTCGGGTTAGCGCCGCGTAACCCGACATTTGCAGTTGATCGGAATTTCATGTCGGGTTACGCGATGAAGCCGCTAACCCGACCTACACAGGAGCAGAGATGTTAGACATACAAGCATTACGCAACGACCTGGCCGCCGTGGCGGCACGTTTGGCGACACGCGGTTACACGCTGGATACGGCGAAGTTCGAGCAACTGGAAGCGGAGCGCAAGACCATCCAGACCCGCACACAAGAGCTGCAAGCCAAACGCAACGCTTCATCCAAACTGATCGGACAAGCCAAGGCCAAAGGTGAAGACACCACAGCAATCATGGCGGAGGTCGGTGCATTGGGCGACGAGCTGAAACAGCTCGAAGCGAAGCTGCCTCAACTGTTGCAGGAGATGGATGCGTTCCTGGCGGTCATTCCGAACACGCCGCACGCGACGGTGCCGGTGGGCAAGTCGGAAGCCGACAACGTCGAGGTGCGCAAGGTCGGCGAGGTCCCGAAGTTCGCCTTCGAGGTGAAGGATCACGTCAGCATCGGTGAGGGGCTGGGCGGACTGGATTTCGAGACGGCGACGAAAATCGCCGGTGCGCGCTTCTCGCTGCTGAAAGGTCCGCTGGCCAGGCTACACCGCGCACTCGCCCAGTTCATGCTGGACACGCACACCGAGAAACATGGCTACACCGAGACCTATGTGCCTTACTTAGTGAATGCGGATTCGATGCGCGGTACCGGCCAGTTGCCGAAGTTTGAAGAAGACCTGTTTTGTACCTTTAAAAATATCGACGAAAGTAACACGGAGGCTTTCAAAGAGTTCTGTGCATCGTTTTATGATTCGGTAACTAATATTACGCAAGCGGCGCGCTCTAACGAGAGCGAAATAGCTATATTGGGAGTGCTTGAGAATTATTTACAACAAAACAAAGGCTATTACCTAATCCCCACCGCCGAAGTTCCCGTGACCAACATGGTGCGTGACACGATCACGCCGCTGGAAAAATTGCCGCTGAAATACGTGGCGCACACGCCGTGCTTCCGCAGCGAGGCGGGTTCCTACGGCCGCGACACGCGAGGAATGATCCGCCAGCACCAGTTCGACAAGGTGGAGTTGGTGCAGATCGTGCATCCGGAAAAATCCTACGAGATGCTGGAAGAATTGCTCGGCCATGCCGAAACGATCTTGAAGAAACTCGGCCTGCCGTATCGCGTAGTCAAACTGTGTACCGGCGACATTGGTTTCTCTGCCGCGACGACCTACGACATCGAAGTATGGTTGCCGGCACAGAACACTTACCGCGAGATTTCTTCCTGCTCCAACTTCGAAGCTTTCCAGGCGCGGCGCATGCAGGCACGCTTCCGCAACGCTCAAGGCAAGCCGGAGCTGGTGCATACCATCAACGGTTCCGGCCTCGCCGTGGGACGCACATTGGTGGCAGTGCTGGAAAACAATCAACAAGCAGATGGAAGCGTGAAAGTCCCTGAAGTATTACGCCCCTATATGGGCGGGATTGAAAGCATTCGGGCAAGTTGATTGTTTTAGTTCCGGCGTAACCCGAATGCGGGTTAGCCTACACAGCAAGAATACTTGTGGCGGAGGCTAATATGAGCGCAGCGAATGTTAAACGAGCGATAGCGAGTGGCCGTAGCCAAAACTACCAGCAGGCCGACGGCAGCGTGCTGGTGCCGGAAGTGTTGCGCCCTTGCATGGGCGGACTGACCTCCATCAACGCGATCTGATTTCCGGGTGGGGCCAGCATGATGGAGCTGACACCCTTCCGTAAAACGGTGCTGGTCATGCTATTGGTCGCCATCCCGTGGCTCCTGGTCGGCGTAGTCAGTGTTGCTTTCCTCATGCAAGCGCATCTGGAAGAGGGAATGAAGTACTCGTTCGGCATGAAGATCTCCATCGTTGTTGGCGGGATCATGTGCATGCTCGCCCTCGTGGTGTGCGCCGATGCCGTGCGTAAGCAACAGGCCAATCCCTTGCTGTATATCTTTGCATTCTCCGGTTTTTGGTTTCTGCTCGAATGGCCAGGCAAAGCCTTGATGGCGATTCTGCGCTCGTGACGTGAGTTGGGGAAGGCAGCCTGACCTCGTTAAAAGTTCCTCGCGGTCGGATCGGAACTTGCTCCGTCAGCCTCGCACTGTGGATCAACCGGTTCCTGTTGTCGGCGCGACGGTAAACCTAATTGATGAGACTGCCCACGAAACTGTTTTTCAGAGTTGGCGGCAATTGATACAGATTTTCCTGGGCATCAAGGCGTTTCAGCATGTCCTGGTATAAGCGCACGGTCTCGACGAGGATCACTGCTTCACCGCCGCGCGCCTTGCCGTGCTTGGCATTGTTGTAAAACGAAGGGCGCGACAGCAAAGGCATCATGCGTTTTACGTCGGCCCACACGTCCGGGTTCAATCCGGACTGGCTTGCCAGGACGCGTGCATCCTCCAGATGCCCCATGCCCTGATTGTAGGCAGCGAGCGCCATCCACAGCCGATCTTCTTCGCTGATGCGCAGCGGCAGCTGTTCCTTGAGCAATTGCAGGTAACGGGCACCGGCAAGGATGCTGGAATGCGCGTCCAGGCGGTTCTCCACATTCATGCGGTCTGCAGTCTCGTCGGTCAGCATCATCATGCCGCGCACATTGGTGTATGAGGTGGCATTGGGATTCCAGTGCGATTCCTGGTATGAAAGCGCGGCAAGCAATTGCCAATCGATGCCGGTGAGATCGGCGGCTTCCTGGAACCAGTGCTTGAAATGCGGCAGCAGGGTACGCGTCTGGGCGATGAAGGCTTCGGCATCCATCGCATCGAGACGGTCATTGTGGCCGTAATAGCGGTCGATCAGTTGGCGCAAGGAACCGTCCTGTTTGATGCGGGCGAAGAATTGCTGCGCTTCGTCAAACAGTTTTGGATCGCCATCGACGGCAAAAGCCCAGGACATATCTGAAGGCGAATCGATATCCAGGGCGACCCCCAGTTCCGGGTAGTAATTTCGTGCGGTTGCGAGCTGCTCCTCGTTAGCAACCGTGCAGTCCAGTTTTCCGTAGGCGACTTCTTCCAGCAGTTCGGCGGACGAGGTATTGCGCTGCGATCTCCAGCCCAGCTTGTCATGCTCGTGACGCACTTCGCGCAAAGCCGCCTCTTGCGGCGATCCGGCGGCGACGGCGAGTTCACGGCCTTCAAGGTCGTCCAGATCATCCGGCGTCTTGCCGTGACAGATCAGCAGTTCTTCAAGCGATTGATAAGCCTTGCCGAAGCGCACCGCGTAATCGCTTGTGTTGCGGACGCCGGTTGCCAGATGGGCCTTGTGCGCGGTCAATGCAGGAAGGGCCTGGCCGACCGGAAGCGGAACAATCTTCAGTTTTACCTGCAACTGTTGGGCAAACTGTTCGGCGAGTTCGGTTTCAAAAGCGTTTTCTGCTTCCATTTCTGCAGGCGGAACGATGACCACCAGTTCGCCCTGATGCCAGTCTGGCAAGGGATCGATGGCGGTGGTCTTCATCCAGAGCCATGCGCACAGCGCAAGGACGACCGCGAGTTGTAGAGGGAGCAAGCTGCGCATTCAGGAACCTTCAATTGAGTCCCCCATGACCGCGCACACGGTTTTGCGGGATGGGATGCAAGGAAAACGACAACGCGAATGGTTATTCCATTCGCTAGGAGTTTGACGACGCAAACCGCCCGCAAAACCGTGTGCCCGAAGGGTTGCCAACAAAAATGGGCGCTCGCGGCGTTGCGCTCCTTGGCATCGTAGTAACACTGCCGCCATGACACGGTGCGTGAAGCGGTGAGTGCGGGAGTGGCGGCATGCGACTGCTCCCGCAAACGGCTGGCTTTGCCAGTAACGTGTCGCAGGCGCTACCGGCGTCGCGCGCCTTGCGATCATCCCATTTTTGTTAGCAACGCGGTTCATGGTGGACTCAATTGGAGGTTCCCCAACATTCTGCCCGAAAATCAAATGTTGCTGGTAAAATGCGCGCCCTCGCGATGCCAAGCATTATCGGCGCAGGTTGCGGGGTAGTATCCGGAGAGGTGGCAGAGTGGTCGAATGTACCTGACTCGAAATCAGGCGTAGGTGTGAGCCTACCGAGGGTTCGAATCCCTCCCTCTCCGCCAATATATGTCATACGCACAAGGCATTGTGCATCTGTCTCGCAAAGGCCCGCCACACGCGGGTCTTTGTTTTTTCAAGGTACACTTAGCGTTAGTCCCAAGTGTATTTTTACCCCACTGTCAGAGCCTTTGAATGAGCACTCAAATCCAGCCCATAAAATACGGACTCGATAGCCTCAAGACGGTCACGGAATAGATCGCAAAGTTCGCTGCGAACCCGTTCTCCACGTCACTCCATCGCCTTGGCATTTTTCGAAGAATACAAAAGCTGCAGGGAGCAGATTTAAGACAACACGTCGATTAAATTAACGGTAACTCCCCCTTGCGGTTCTGGATGACCTTTCGTCTTTCTTTCAAGGAAAAGTTCTATTGGTGTTTTGTTTTAATTGACGAGGATCAAAGTTAAATGGATTACTTTGGGTAAAGTGGCCCAATCAGTAATGCAATTCAACACTCATTCTATTTTCTGAGCTGAATTACGGCGACTGTTCCATCCATCTCAAAGATAAAGAATGAACATGACCGCCCGCACCATTTCCCTGTCTCCTGCGACAACACAGTTACACATGACCGATGCTGAACATCCCATCGTTGGTGGTCGCGTCGAGCTGCAACTTCTCACCACGCTCAAGTGCAATCTGAAATGCAGCTACTGTTCAATGAGCGTGGGTGAAGTGCTGGGCTCGCAAACCGAGCTGAAATACGGCATCGAACAACTCGCCGCCTTCATTGAACGGAACCTCGGCGGCAAGGAAATCTATGTCACATTCTATGGTGGCGAACCAACGCTCAACCGGGAGATGATGGAAACGGTGATGCGCCGTTTCCCGTCCTTCCGCTACCAGTTGCAGACAAACGGTACGCTTCTGGATAACTTGCCTGACTGGATGCTGCACAAGTTGTCCAATGTTCTTGTCTCTGTCGATGGCGGGGAGCAAACCACGGACGGTTACCGGGGCAGGGGTGTCTGGCGTCAAGTGCACAAAAACGTGAACCATGTGCGTGACCGGCTGGGTGGCAGTGTCACCGCACGCGTGACTTGGGGGAGCTCCGATACCAGCTTCGGGGAACTCGACGATCTCGCGGAATCGTTCGATTACTTGTATTGGCAGTTCGTCGCCGACGAACAATATTTCGGCGATTCGCTGGACAAGCGCAAAGCAGTACTGATTCAGCTTATCGACAAATTCTTTCTTCGCACGGACAAGCTTTACCCATTGATCCCGATCATGGGCATCGTGCGCAACAAGGTGTTGCCGAATCGCGCCAAGGAGCTCTACGCCGGACAAACACAGTGCCGCGTCTCGACGCACATCATCAACGTCATGCCGGACGGCAAGATATTTCCCTGTCCCGACATGACATACGTGCCGAGTATGCAGATGGGTGAGATACAGGGTAACTGGCTTAACAAAAGCCCGTTGCAATTGCATCCCGATATGCCATGCGCCGCCTGCGAAGCCTATTCTTGGTGTCGAGGTAACTGCATGAAGAATCTCTACTTGGGGTACGTGAAGAAGGACGAACGCTACCGTATCAATGTAGTCGAGCCGATTTGTGAATTGGTCCGTTTTATGGGGCGCGAGATCGACAGACATGATCCCCATGCATGGTTCGCCGAGGCTGCTCTGCCGGTGAGAAAGGAACTGATCGATGCGGAGATTTACGAGTACGTTGAGATCATGCCATAAAGATGCGCGGGGGCGGCAGTCTCCTTAAGATTGATTCCACTTCTCAATCAATAGTGAATTGGTGGCATCCCCTCTCCCGCATGCGGTAGAACGGAGTAAAATCAACCTTCACAAAGAAACAGCATGGCCAGCATGAGCCGTTCTGACCAAATGCAGCATTTACCATTTTAATTGCCCATGTTTTCACTGCCATCCATTTGGAATCTGATTATCTCCACTATCGTGTTTTCAATAGCGGCCAAATACATCCGCAACCATCTGCATGATCGTGGAATTCCGGAAGGTAGAAAGCGTAACTTGTGGGTGCTGGGGCTTGCCTCATTACTATCCTGGGGAGCAGGAGATGCGGCAGATTGGACAAAAGAAAAAATGGAAGGACAGCAACCGGTTACGCAAGCTTCGGTTGGGCCATCGCAATCGATGAAGGCTGCGGACCAAATCCCCAAGTGAACTGATGATCGTGTAGTACCCCCTTGCTTCCGGCTAAACTACCCGACAATAACCTTCAACTCATTTTGTAAACCGCTTTTCTCGGGGATTGAAAGCGTGACATGCGTGACGGCATATTTGCCGTGCTTTGAGTCAATGAATCAAGCGAGATGGCAGCAAGCATAATCAAGGGCGGCGAAATCGGCTGGAGGATGAGCCAAATGCCTCGCGGAACTTATTGCCGGGCTGGAATAAAGCCGATCTTGATATAGGGAAACGCCGAACAAACCACCTCTCTTTTGGAAGAGGGGAAAGCAGACTTGATCAGCGCTTCCTTGGTTTTAGTATGTGCACCGGTTATATGCGGTAAAGTAATACTCGTTGAGGAGGTTATTGCATGGCTGGATCGAACGGCAAGGATGCGGCAGCCTGGAATGAAGGCCTGGAACGCCGCACAAACCTGCATTTGCGCGACTTGTTCGAAAACGCCTACCGGGTTGCCTATCCTTTGCTTGATTCCGGCCAAGCCCTCAGCAATGCCGGATCGGCGCATTTTCTGAGAGTTGTTCTGCACGATTCATTTCCGGATCTTCATCCGCAAGACATCGCCATTCTGTCTGTCTCAATCGAGCGCGTTTTCAGGGAGCGGAGCAAGACAGCGAGTCAATAAGCGCATTGTTCGGCACAACCGCGTGTTTTTCGATCATTCGCCGAGTACAACCCTGCCATGGCAGGCCGAGCAGTTGGAGCGGCTTTTCACTTCGGGATTGACCCATTCCTTTTCGTTGATTACGTGATGTTCATGCTTGAACCACGGCGTATCGCTAATGCGCAAGCTGGCTGCACTATACCTTTCACCGCTGCCGGCATTCTGTTCCAGAAAAGCGAGAATTTTCTTGTTGTCTTTGGCGTCGAGTGTTGCATTTGTTCCGAAGTGCTTATCCAGGCCGCCCATCAGGCTTCGCCAGTTGTCTGCCGACAGCAGCTGCGGAGGGTAGGGGGTATGGCAGCTGCCGCACTCTTCTTTCCATTTGGGATTGTTGGGAGCCGTCAACCTGCCGGCCTCCGCGTGCGCCAGATTCATTCCAAACACCAGCAATAGTGCTGCTACCCGCTTCATGCTTGTTCTCCTTGAGTAACGATTGATTTAAAGGCCGTTGATTCTATCGCCGTGCATTCTACCCCCAAGCCGAACTTATCTTCCAGGTCTCCCCGCTCTTTTTATTGCATGCTGCTTACAGGATATGCACCACAAACCATTGTTCATCGGGAGTCTCGATAAAATGCGCGTCCTGCTTGCATGTCGGGCCGCAATGCCAATGAATACGCCAATGCAGGGCATTTCATGTTATGCGTTGCCGGTTATTTCCGTCGGTAAAACGCAGCTGCGGTGGTAAAATCGGCGCCTGAAATTTTAGCCGCCGACCATGCACCCTTCCTTCGTTCACCTTCGTCTGCATAGCGAATATTCCATCGCCGACGGGATCGTGCGCATTGGCGAAGCGGTAGCGGCAGCGAAGGCAGACAGCATGCCGGCGTTAGCGCTTACCGACTTGTCCAACGTGTTCGGGTTGGTGAAGTTTTACAAGGAAACGCGCGGCGCGGGCATCAAACCCATCGTTGGCTGCGACGTGTTCGTGACCAATGACGCAGTGCGCGATCAGCCATACCGTTTGTTGCTGTTGTGCCAATCCCATGCGGGTTATCTGCGCTTGTGCGAACTGCTCACGCAGGCTTATCTGGAGAATCAGTATCGCGGCCGTCCCGAGATACGCAAGGAGTGGCTCCGCGCCGGAACGGATGGATTGATCGCCTTGTCCGGTGCGCACTTGGGCGAAGTCGGGGCGACGCTGATGAACGGCAATGCGGCGAGTGCGAAAGTCGTCGCGCAGGAATATGCGGGGCTGTTCCCCAACCGTTTCTATCTGGAAGTTCAGCGCTATGGTGCGCCGCGCGAAGAGGTGCATCTGCGCGATACGGTGAAGCTGGCCGCAGAACTCGGGCTGCCGGTAGTGGCCACTCACCCTGTGCAGTTCATGACCGTTGACGATTTCAAGGCGCACGAGGCGCGCGTATGCATCGCCGAAGGCTATGTGCTGAACGACAAGCGCCGAGTGAAGCAATTTACCGCGCAGCAATATTTCAAGACGCAGGCCGAGATGGCGAAGCTGTTCGCCGACCTGCCGGAGGCTTTGCAGAACAGCGTGGAGATCGCCAAACGCTGCAACCTCACGCTGAAACTGGGCAAGCCGCACCTGCCGGATTTTCCCACGCCCAACGGCGAGACGCTGGACGACTTCCTGCGCAGCGAATCGCAGCGCGGACTGCAGGAGCGCATGCTGCATCTGTATCCCGATGCGGTGCAGCGCGCGGCCAAAATGCCGGAGTATCAGGCGCGCCTGGAATTCGAGGTCAACACCATCATCAACATGAAGTTCCCCGGCTACTTCCTGATCGTGGCCGACTTCATCCGCTGGGCAAAATCCTTCCGCGACGAGAAGTTTCCCAACGGTGTGCCGGTGGGGCCGGGGCGCGGTTCCGGCGCGGGCTCGCTGGTGGCGTATTCGCTGGGCATCACTGATCTCGACCCGCTGCGCTACGAACTGCTGTTCGAGCGTTTCCTCAATCCCGAACGCGTCTCCATGCCCGACTTCGACGTGGACTTCTGCCAGGATGGGCGCGAGCGTGTGATCGAATATGTGCGCCACAAGTACGGCGTGCAGAACGTGTCGCAGATCGCCACCTTCGGCACCATGGCTTCCAAGGGCGTTATTCGCGATGTCGGTCGCGTACTGGATTTTCCTTATGGTTTGTGCGACAGACTCTCCAAGCTGGTGCCGGTAGAAGGCGTGAAGCCGGTGTCGCTGAGAAAGGCGCGCGAGATGGAACCGGAGTTTAATGCCGTCATCGCCAGTGAAGAGGGTGTGGAAGAATTGATGGAGCTGGGCGAGCGTCTGGAAGACCTGACGCGCAACGTCGGCATGCACGCGGGCGGTGTTTTGATCGCTCCGGGCAAGCTCACCGACTTTTGTCCGCTGTATTGCGCCGAGGGCAGCGAAAGCACGGTAAGCCAGTACGACAAGGATGATGTGGAGTCCGTCGGCTTGGTCAAGTTCGACTTTCTGGGCTTGCGCACGCTGACGATTATTGATTGGGCGGTGCGATACATCAAAGGGCTCGGGATACAGGATCCTGGATACAGGATACAGGGGGAGGGTAGCGGCGCGCAGGGGGCAGCGGGTTCTACTGTATCCCGTATCCAGGATCCTGAATCCTTTGCAATTGAAAACATTCCCCTCGACGACAAGGAAACCTACGACCGCATTTTCAAGACAGCGAACACCACCGCCGTGTTCCAGTTCGAATCGCGCGGTATGAAGGACACGCTGGTAAAGGCGAAGCCGGACTGCCTGGAAGACCTCATTGCTTTGAACGCCCTGTACCGGCCGGGCCCGATGGATTTCATTCCCGATTACATCAACTGTAAACACGGTCGCCAGCAGGTGATTCTTCCGCATCCTCTGCTGGAGAAGGTGGTCGGCAATACTTACGGCATCATGGTCTACCAGGAACAGGTGATGCAGTCGGCGCAGGTGGTGGCGGGTTACACGCTGGGCGGTGCGGACATGCTGCGCCGCGCGATGGGCAAGAAAAAGGCCGAGGAGATGGCCGAGCAGCGCAGCATTTTCGTTGCGGGTGCGGGGAAAAACGGTATCGAAGAAAAAAAGGCGAACGAGATCTTCGACACGATGGAGAAGTTCGCGGGGTACGGCTTCAACAAATCGCACGCCGCAGCTTATTCGCTCGTGGCGTACCAGACCGCATATCTTAAATGCCACTACCCTGCCGCGTTCATGGCGTCGACCATGACCTCGGAAATGGTGAACACCGACAAAGTCAGTTTCTTCTACCAGGATACGGTACAGCAGGGGCTGACCATCCTGGCGCCGGACATCAATTCCTCGTGCTTCCGTTTCCAGCCGGTGGATGCGAAGACCATCGCCTATGGATTGGGCGCAGTAAAAGGCACGGGCGAGGCTGCGGTGGAGAACATCGTGGCAGCGCGCAAGGCAGGGCCGTTCAGAGATTTGTTCGATTTTTGCCACCGCGTGGACAAACGCATCGTGAACCGCCGCTCCATTGAGGCGCTGATCAGGGCCGGCGCGTTCGACAAGATCAACGATCATCGCTATCAACTGATTGCATCGCTGGATGCGGCACTGGGCAGCGCGGAACAGAAAGCGCGTGCGGCGAACCAGAACAGCCTGTTCGGCGACGACGAGGCGCACGCCATGCCGGTACGGATGGCGGATGTGCCGCGCTGGAAGATGCGCGAGCAATTGGCGCAGGAAAAGACCGCGCTGGGGTTTTACCTGAGCGGGCACCCGTACCAGGAGTTTGCGGAAGAGTTGTCCAACTTTGTAAAAATCAAATTGGCTGATATCACGCCGGACATCGTTGCACCCGCAAGCGGGAACGGCGGTTATGGCAATGGTGGCGGCGGACGTCGCAATAACGCGAAATCGCTGGTACTGGCAGGCATGGTCAGCGGTGTGCGCATCCTGCAGACGCGCCGCGGCAAAATGGCGGTGGTGACGCTGGACGATGGCAGTGCACAACTTGAAGTGACGGTGTTTAACGAACTCTATGACATGAACCGTGTCTGGATGCGCGACGACGAGCTGCTGGTGGTGAGTGGCAAGGCGAATCTGGACGATTACTCGGGCAATATGCGCGTTACGGCAGAAGAGCTGTTCCCATTTGCCGAGGCGCGCGCGACCTTCGCCAAACGGCTGGACATCACCTGCTCAATCGACGACAAAGTGCGCGTTCCGCAACTGGCTGAACTGCTCAAGCCCTATTGCGGCGGAAAATGTCCGGTACAGATCAACTATCGCAACCTGATCGGCAGCGCTCCTCTGCGGCTCGGTGATCCATGGCAGGTCACCTTGCCGGATGAATTGCTCGACGGATTGCGTGCGATGTGTGGTGCGCAGAACGTGCAGGTCGTCTACGCATAACCCTGTTTTTTGCTCTGTTAATGCCTGATATCTCCATTAGTGTGTGCTACCGTACAGACTGTTTCAGGCCTACCTTGTTACTCTTGTGGCCCGATGGGTTTGTGGGAGTTCGCGTTTCTCCATAAGAGGTCGTTTCTCCACCAAGAGGTTTAGGGGTCAGCTGAAACAATGCGTCGTTGAGCGCAGAGGCGCGAGTCAAATAATAAACAGGGACTCTGATGTCGCACCACCATAACCCCAACCAGAATCGTCTGCTGGCCGCGTTGCGTCCGGACGAACTTCAGGAATTGCTTCCGCATATGCAGGTCGTCCACCTCAAGGCTGGCGAGCAGATTGCCAGGTCGGGCGAACGGCTGAGCAATGTGTACTTTCCGATCGATAGCGCGATAGCGCTGTTCTACCGGCTGGAAAGCGGAGAGTCGGCGGGTGTTGCCGTTGTCGGGAACGAGGGTATGTTCAGCGTCGCCGAAGTTTTGGGCGGCGCGGCAATGCCATATTGGGCGACCGTGGAAACTTCCGGGCATGTGTTTCAGGTAACGTCGGACACACTGAGCGAGATGAATGGGCGCATGGCAAGTTTGCGCGATACTTTGCTGCTTTATGCGCAAGCCTCGCTGACCCAGATATCGCAGACGGTGGTCTGTGAAAAGCACCACTCTCTGACTCAGCAGCTGTGCCAGCATTTGCTGCTGATCAACGACAAGTCGCTTTCCGACGATTTCCGGCTCACGCATGAGGCGATCGCCAACATGCTGGGTGTGCGCCGGGAGAGCATTACCGAGGCGGCAGGCGAATTGCGCGATCAGGGATTGATCGACTACAACCGGGGCCACATCAAGGTATTGAACCGTCCCCGGCTGGAAAAGATGTGTTGCGAATGTTACGCCGTGGTGCGGGACGAGTTCACGCGACTATTGGGTGGAATGCGATAGCGTTCCCGTGCTGCGAAACAACGCTTTGCCGGGCGGGCTGTACATAACAATGAACACACAACAACGATTGATCGACATTGCCACACGCGACGTCACCTGCCTTCCGGTCGATTCCAACCTCGGCGAAGCTGCGCTCCTCATGGCGCGGCGCCGTTTCTCTTCCGTCGTGGTGACCGACAAGGACGCACATCCGGTGGGTATCGTCACCGAGCGCAACATCCTGCACGCCATGCGTGCTTCCTCTCCGCTTGAAACTCCGTTGCGTACCAGCATGTCTGCGCCGGTCGTTGTCGTCCCCTGCACGATGGACTGCCTGGATGCTTATCAGGTCTGCCTGCGCGAAGGGATACGTCATCTGGTGCTGGTGGGTGACGACGGTGCGGTTGCCGGCGTGGTCAACGAAACGGATTTTCGCCTGCACCTGAATCTTAGCGCGCTGGCAGGGCGGCGGCAGCTCATCTCGGTTGCGCAACGCGCCGTTCCGAGCCTGCCGCCCCACAGCAGCCTGATGCAGGGACTCAATCTGATGCAGGCAGTGCGCGCGAGCTGCGTGGTGGTAGTCGAAAACGAGAGGCCGGTTGGCATCGTTACCGAAAGGGATGTGGTGCGTTTCTATGCGAGCGAGCCGGAGCGGCTCGCCGTCCGGCTCGCGGACGTGATGACATCGCCGGTGCTGACGATCTCCAGCGATGCCACCATCAACCATGCCGCCGAGCAGATGCTGGAAAAGAAAGTGCGGCACCTGGCGTTGGTCGACGACACGGGCCGCATGGTCGGCCTGGCCGACGAGCACGACCTGACCCGGACCATGGCGTCCGGGCTGCTGGACGAAAAGCTCCAGGTGGACGAAATGTTTCTGCGGACTTTCGTCGATACCATCCCCGACATGGTCTGGCTGAAAGATATCGACGGTGTCTATCTCGCATGCAACCGCCGATTCCAGCTCCTGTACGGTGCGGAAGAGAAAGACATCGTCGGCAAGTCCGACCGGGATTTCGTGGACCAGGATACCGCCGAAGCCTTTCGCAAAAACGACCTGAAGGCGATGCAGGAGGACCGGACGATCTTCAACGAAGAATGGCTGACCTTCGCGGCTGATGGATATCGCGGATTGTTCGAGACCATCAAGACGCCGATGCGTGACAGTCAGGGACAGTTGATCGGGGTGCTGGGCGTATCGCGCGACATCACCCGCCGCAAACAGACCGCGCAGCAACTGGATAACTATCGGCAACGCCTGGAAGGACTGGTCGTGGAAGAATCGACCAAGTTCCGCGCACTGGTGGAACAATCGCTGGTCGGCATCTACATCATTCAGGACGGGTTTTTCCGCTATGCCAACCCCGGCTTGCTCGATATGTTCGGCTACGACTCGGCGGATGAACTTGTGGATGTGATTCCCGCCATTCAGTTCGTCAAGGCCGAGGACAGGGCGCTGGTCGAGACGAACCTCCGGCGCCGCCTCGATGGCGAGGTGGCTGCAATGCGGTACAGCTTTACCGCGTACAAGCGCAATGGCACCGCGATGGTCGTGGATGCACATGGACGCCGTATCGAATATCAGGGACGGCCTGCCGTCATCGGGACGCTGGTGGACATCACCGAGATGCGGCGCAGCAAGGAAGAGCTCAGGCGCTTGGTGGAGGAAAAGTCGGCCAAATTGCACCAGAGCGAAGAACTGCTGCGCACGCTGATCGAGGCGATTCCCGATCCCATCCAGTTCAAGGATGGTGAGGGACGCTGGCTGGAATCCAATCGTTCCGCTCGCCATGCGTTCGGCCTGGAAGGGCTGGACTGGCAAGGCAAGACTGATCGGGAGCTTGCGGAGACCGCCGACCCGAATTTCGGGGAGGTGCTGCTTCATTGCCATGAGACAGACGAAAATGCCTGGCACAAGGACGATGTCCTGCGCATTGAAGAGACCATCCCGCAGCCGGATGGCGATGAGCTGACATTCGATGTCATCAAAAAGCCCCTGTTCCATCAGGCAGGCGGGCGCAAGGGGCTGGTCATCATCGGGCGCGATATCACCGAACTGAAACGGGCCGAGGCGGGATTGCGCATCACCGCGAGCGTGTTCGATAACAGCCGGGAGGCGATTGTCATCACCGATGCGGAAAATTTCATCGTGAATGTCAATCCGGCATTCACGCACATCACCGGCTACGATCGCCAAGAGGTGCTGGGTCGAAACCCGAGGATACTGAGTTCCGGCCACCAGGACAGTGCGTTCTATACCGACATGTGGACATCGTTGAAAGACAAGAGCGCATGGCGCGGCGAGATATGGAACCGGCGCAAGAACGGCGAGATCTATGCCGAACTGCTTTCCATTTCGGTCATCCGGGACGATGCTGGCAAGGTACAACGCCATGTGGCGGTGTTTTCCGACATCACCTATTTCAAGGCGCATGAGGCCGAGCTGAGCCGCGTCGCCAATTACGACGCGCTCACCGGGATTCCCAACCGTCGCTTGCTTGTGGATCGTCTGGGGCAGTCTATTGCTCATGCACGGCGCAGCGGCAGGATGCTGGCCATCTGCTACATCGATCTAGACGGTTTCAAGGTCGTCAACGATCATCACGGTCACGAGACCGGGGACCGGCTGTTGGTGGATATCACGCGGCGGCTGCAGGAGATCTTGCGCGAGGGCGATACCCTGGCGCGCCTCGGCGGGGATGAATTCGTGGTGTTGTTCAACGAGCTGTCCCAGGAGTCCGAGTGCTTCCAGGTGCTGGACCGGATCACGCAGACGATCGCGATCCCCATACAAATCGGCGGGATCCAGGTCGCCGTGTCGGCCAGCATCGGCGTCACCTTTTACCCCGCCGACGATGAAGATGGCGATACCCTGCTGCGCCATGCCGATCAGGCCATGTACATCGCCAAACAGAGCGGCAAGAACCGTTACCATCTCTATGATGCCGTTTACGACCAGCGCATGCGTCTGCTGCGTGAAAACAGTCAGCGTATTTCGTACGGTCTGGGGGCGGGTGAATTCGAGCTGTATTACCAGCCCATACTGGAGTTGGCTAGCAGCAAGGTAACGGGCGTGGAAGCGCTAATCCGCTGGAATCACCCGGATCGGGGGGTATTGCATCCGGCGGCGTTCCTGCCTGGCATCGAGAATTCCGAGATTGGGATCAAACTGGGCGATTGGGTGATGGAAACCGCACTGGCGCAAATCCAGGCCTGGGGGCAGGCCGGAGTGAATTTGAAAGTCAGCATCAACATCTCCGCAGGTCATTTGCATTCCCCGGATTTTGTCGGCAAACTGCAACGCAAGCTGCGGCAGTATCCGGAATTGCCGCACGGCAGACTGCAGATCGAAGTGCCGGAAACGGCTGCATTGGAAGACATCGGCCAGTCCGCCGAAATTTTCGAAGCCTGCCGCAAACTGGGCGTCAGCTTTGCCCTGGATGACTTCGGCACAGGCTATTCCTCGCTGGCCTATCTGCGCAAACTCGGTGCCGAGATGCTAAAAATTGATCAGGCTTTCATACAGGGCATGACCAGGAATGACGGTGACAGAGTCCTCGTGCAAGGCGTGATCGCGCTGGCAAAGGCATTCAGTCGGCTGACCGTCGCCAAAGGTTTGGAGGATCCGCAACTGGTGGGAGTGCTCGCTGAAATGGGTTGCGGGTATGCGCAGGGCTATGGCCTCGCCTCGCCGATGCCCGCAAATGAATTTTTTGCCTGGTACGGAAATCGTTAAGCCGCGCGCCTTTTTCAACCATCTTTCTAAATTTCACATAATATCTGTCAAGATTCTTGCCAGGTTCAACGAAAAACGGGGCAACAACCTGTCACGGTTTCGAACTGACTAAAGGCCGCCCCGGCATGTTGTCATTGAATCTTTGCACGGCTTGAATTTGCCAATTCAGATCAGGAGTGTCCTCAAATGTCCAAAATCACCAAAGCGTTGTTCGTGATTGTGATCGGGCTGGGCTTCGCCGCATGTTCCACACCACCCGCCAAAGTGGAAAAAATGCCCGTGTGCATGTTTCCCGATTCCGACGACGCGGCTCCTCTGTGGGTGTGCGGCGCTCCTGTTGAAGGTATGGCAACCGGGGCGGTTGGCTCGGCAGCCAGATCGGATGCGGGTACTGCCTTCATGAAACAAATCGCCGCGAATGACGCGCGTGTCGAACTCGCGCAGAAGTTGAAAGTGCAGGCGCAAAACATGGTCGAACAATATGCCGAAGCAAGCGGTGCCGGAAGCAAGGAAATGATTGGGCGCGTGTGTGCTTCGGTCGCCAGGCAGATCACCGATCAAACGCTGTATGGTTCCCGGATATTCAAAAGCATCGTGGCGACTGACGGGGAGATGTTCGTGCTGGTGGGCTTGGATGAAGCGGGAATTCAGAACGTCGTCGAAACTGCAATCAAGGCCGGCATGAGCAATGATCAGGCTATCTGGAAGCAATTCAAGACCAAAAAGAATCTGGATGAGCTGGCTGCAGAAATTGCAAAACAGAAAACAGGAAATGCTTCAACGGACGCGGGCTCCGGACTACACTGACCGGGGCGCGAGCAATGATGCGTGCAGTTTGTGACAACCCGAAACCGGGCCGGCCAATCGAGGTGTGCGCCGATCTTGATAGCCCCTGCGGGTTACACAGTTGGGGTGAATGGTCCGAAACAGTGATTCGTTTCTTGAACAGCCTCCAAGCGCAGGAGTAGAATCGCACGCCTGCAAGCTGCGCATTCAATCGAGGGGTGTACAAGTAATACCAGATGGACGCCGTTGGAATATTGCCTCTAGATGTAATTGGCTGGCTGGTCCAGTTCTGGATAGCTCTCGGAGTGGCAGGGCTTGCATTGCAACGCACGCCGCGGTTGATCAATCGCGTAATCTTTCCGCTCAGCGCGCTGACATCGCTGCTGATGGCGCTTACGGGGCTGTGGGCCCTGGCCGCGGCACCCAACATCATGGTGCTGCCGCTGGGCCTGCCCGATCTTCCATTTCATCTCCGCCTTGATCCGCTGTCTGCCTTCTTCCTGATCCTGCTGGGCGGCGCATCCATGGGCGTGTCCCTTTATAGCGCGGGTTATTTCAAAACCATGGCGGGGGCACACTCGGTCTGGTATGCCTGGAGTATCACTTGTTCCTCGTCGGCATGACGCTGGTGCTGCTGGCGGACGATGCCTATATGTTCATGGTGGCGTGGGAAACCATGGCGCTGTCTTCCTATTTCCTGGTCACCACCGATCACAATATTCCCGAAATCCGCAAGGCGGGCTATCTCTATCTGCTGATCGCGCATGTCGGGGCGATTGCGATCCTGCTCAGCTTCGGTGTGATGCAGGGAGGGAACGGCATCGCTGCCTACACTTTCGATGCGATGCGCGCCGCGCACCTGAGTTCATTCTGGTCGTCGGTGGCATTCCTGCTGGCCCTGTTCGGTTTCGGTGCGAAAGCCGGTGTCGTGCCGCTGCATGTGTGGCTGCCCGAGGCACACCCCGCCGCGCCGTCGCCGGTATCCGCGCTGATGAGCGGCGTGATGCTCAAGACGGCGATCTACGGCATCCTGCGCGTCACCTTCGACTTGCTGGGCACACAGCTCTGGTGGTGGGGCGTGCTGGCCTTGGCGCTGGGTTTGATCACTGCAGTGTTCGGCGTGATGTTCGCCGCCGTGCAGGGCGACATGAAGCGGCTGCTTGCCTATTCCTCGATCGAGAACATCGGCCTGTTGCTGGTCGGCATCGGGTTGACCATCATTTTTCATGTTTACGGCAAGAACACCCTGGCAGCGCTGTCTCTCACCGCGACGCTGTATCACAGCCTGAACCATGCTTTTTTCAAGAGCCTGTTATTCATCGGCACTGGCGCTATTTTGCATGCCACCGGCGAGCGCAACATGGGACGGTTGGGGGGATTGATCCACCACATGCCCTGGGCGGCAGTGCTGATGCTGGTCGGCGTGCTGGCGATTGCCGGGTTGCCCCCGCTCAACGGCTTCGTGTCCGAATGGCTGCTGCTGCAGGCGTTTCTGCTGTCGCCGGGCTTGCCGAACAGTTACATCAACATGCTGGTGCCGGTGGCCGCGGCGGTGATCGCCCTTGCAGCCGCGCTGGCTGCGTATGTGATGGTGAAATTTTACGGCGTCATTTTCCTCGGCCAACCGCGCGAAAAAGCACTGGAACATGCGCATGACGCGGATTTGTGGGAACGCAGCGGGATGATCTGGCTGGCACTAGGCTGTGTGGTGTTGGGGCTCGCACCGGTGTTTGTGGTGCAACAGATTGATTTGGTCTCGCATGCGTTGATCGGCTCCGGTCTGGGCAATGCTGCCAACTGGGTATTCCTGGCGCCGGTGGATACCGAACGCGCGAGCTATAGTCCGTTGTATTTCCTGCTGGCCGTGCTCGGTGTGATGTTGCTGACCACCGTACTGGTGAGGCGTATGTATCACGGCCGGTTGCGCCGCAGTGCAGCCTGGGACTGCGGCTTCCCGGCGCAGACTGCGCGCATGCAGGACACCGCGGAAGGTTTCGGGCAACCGATCCGGCGCATCTTCGAACCGTTCTTCAAGATAGAGAGGGAAGTGCCGAGCCCGTTCGATACGCATCCCCGTTACCACGGGCAAACCGAAGACCGTCTGTGGTACATCCTGTATCTGCCGATCAAGCTGCTCACCGAAAAGCTCTCTTCCCTGGCTTCGCTATTGCAGCATGGGCGCATCCATTTGTACCTGGCCTATACCTTCGTCACGCTGGTCGTGCTGCTGGTGTTCGTGTGATGGAATTCCAGAACCTGATCTTCGCCATCCTGTTCCAGCTCGCGCAATTGCTGCTGGTGGTATTGCTTGCGCCGCTGCTGACCGGCTGGGTCAACCAATGTCAGGCGTGGCTGCAGAACCGTTCCGGTGCGGGCGTGCTGCAGCCGTATCGCGTGCTGCGCAAGCTGTTCCAGAAGGATGCGGTGATCGCGCACAATGCGTCGCCGTTGTTCCGCGTCACGCCCTACATCGTGTTCGGCTGCATGTGGCTGGCGGCCGCCATCATTCCGATCATCGCGGTGGACCTGCCGTTCTCGCAGGCCGCCGATGTGATTGCTCTGGTCGGGGTGTTCGCGGTGGCCAGGGTGTTCCTCGCGCTGGCCGCGATGGATATCGGCACGGCATTCGGCTCGCTCGGTGCCAGGCGCGAGATGCTGGTGTCCTTTCTTGCCGAGCCGGCCCTGCTGATGGTGTTCTTCACCGCATCGATGATCAGTCATTCCACCCAGTTGCCGCGCATCGTCGATGCGTTGGCGCATCATCATTTCATGTTGTATCCGAGTCTGGCCTTTGCGGCGCTGGCCTTCGTGATCGTGCTGCTCGCCGAGAATGCACGCATCCCGGTGGACAATCCCAGCACTCACCTGGAGCTGACCATGATCCATGAGGCGATGATCCTCGAATATTCGGCACGGCATCTGGCGCTGATCGAATGGGCAAGCAGCCTGAAATTGTTCGCTTACATCTCCATCGGCATCGCGTTGTTCCTGCCGCAGGGCATCATCGAGGTGGGCAACTGGGCGGGCTTGCCGCTGGCCATTGCTTTGCTGCTGCTGAAGTTGCTCGCGGCGGGTGCGGGGCTCGCCGTGTTTGAGGCTATATCGGCCAAGCTGCGCATCTTCCGCGCACCGGAGTTTCTGGGCACGGCGTTCCTGCTCGCCGTGCTGGGCCTGTTGATCCACTTCCTGCTCGGGGCCTGAGATGCAGATTCCGCTCACCCTCCAGTTCATCAACCTGCTGGCCGCGTTGCTGCTGCTGATCGCGTTCGCCATGCTTACACAGCGGCGCATTCTGTCGCTGATCAACCTGTTTGCGTTGCAGGGCTTCGTGCTGGCGCTCAGCACCTTTGTGGTGGCCTATTCCACTTCGCAGCACCATTTGTATTACTCGGCCGGACTCACCTTGTTGCTGAAAGTGCTGGTGCTGCCCTGGCTGCTGCATCGCCTGATCCGCAAACTGAATGTGCGCTGGGACGTAGAGACGATGATCAATATTCCCACCACCATGCTGGTGGGCATCGCGCTGGTGATCTTCTCCTTCAACCTGGCCGCACCGATCTCGCAATTGTCCGAGGGCATTACGCGCGGCCTGATTGGCATCGCGCTGGCCAGTGTGCTGCTGTCGCTGCTGATGATGCTGACGCGGCGCAAGGCAGTTTCCCAGGTGGTCGCCTTCCTGTCGCTGGAGAACGGTTTGTTCTTCGCCGCCACCAGCGCCACGCAAGGCATGCCGCTGGTGGTGGAACTGGGCATCGCGCTGGACGTGCTGGTGGCCACCTTCATCTTCGGTATCTTCTTCTTCCAGATCCGCGAGACGTTCGACAGCCTGGACATCACCCACATGGAGAAGCTCAAGGATGATTGACTCGCAACTCCTGGCGCTGCTGCTCATCCCGCTGTCGGGCGGCCTGTTGCTGGCCGTGTTCGGCTCGCGCAGCTGGGCAGCAGAGCTCAATTCGCTGATGAGCTTCGGCACTTTTGTCGCATCGGTGATCCTGACCATGCGCATCATCGATTCGGGGCCGCAGGTCGCCTTCGGCGAAGAGTTCTTTATCGACCAGTTCAATGTCTTCCTGGTCGCGCTGACGGCGTTCGTCGCCTTCACGACGTCGCTGTTCTCGCGGCCTTACATGCGCATCGAGCAGCATCACGGCAAGCTTTCCGTCGGCATGCTGCACTTGTACTACAGCATGTACCAGATGTTCACTTTCGCAATGCTGGTGGCGCTGACTACCAACAACATGGGCATCGTCTGGGTGGCGATGGAAGCGGCGACGCTGACCACGGTCCTGCTGGTCAGCCTGTATCGCACGCCGGCCAGCCTGGAAGCGGCGTGGAAATATTTCATCCTGTGCGGCGTGGGCATCGCGCTGGCGTTGTTCGGCACCATCCTGTTGTACTTCGCGGCCGAACGCCTGCTCGGCGAAGGCGGCACCGCGCTGCTGTGGACGCACCTGAACCAGGTCAAATCCGGGCTGGAGCCGACCGTGCTCAAACTGGCCTTCGTGTTTCTGCTGGTGGGTTACGGGACCAAGGTCGGCCTGGTGCCGTTGCACAGCTGGCTGCCCGACGCGCATGCGGAAGGCCCGACGCCGGTTTCTGCCGTGCTTTCCGGATTGCTGCTCAACGTCGCGCTGTGTGCGGTGGTGCGCAGCAAGGTGCTGGTGGACGGTTCGCTCGGGACGCATTTCGCCGGCAACCTGATGATGGGTTTCGGCCTGCTCTCGGTGGTGGTCGCTTCGCTCTCGCTGTTCCGGCAAAAAGACATCAAGCGCATGTTCGCCTATTCCTCCATCGAGCACATGGGCTTGATCACCTTTGCCTTCGGCATGGGCGGCCCGGTCGCGACCTTCGCTGGCTTGCTGCACATGACGGTGCACTCGCTGACCAAATCGGCGATCTTCTTCGCGGTCGGCCATGCGGTACAAAAGACCGGAACCCAGGTGATGGAGAATATCCGCGGCCTGCTGCAAGTCAGTCCGACAGTGGGATGGGGATTGGCCATCGGCACCTTTGCCATCCTCGGCATGCCGCCGTTCGGGGTGTTCGCCAGCGAGTTCCTCATCATCACTACTGCCATGCACGAGTATCCCTGGACCACCCCGATTTTGTTGATCGCGCTGGGCATCGCGTTTGCTGCCATCTTCGGCAAGATACAGCCCGTCGTGTTCGGCGAGACGACGGCGATTCGATTGCCCCATCCGCCCGCGCTCATTCCGGTGTTCGCGCATCTGCTGCTGGTGCTGATGCTCGGACTGTATATGCCGCCCTATCTGGCCGATTGGTATCGCCAGGCGGCCGCTCTGCTGGGGTAAACGACCATGCCGATCAAACATCCCAACCTGAAATTGAGCCGACTGAGCGACGCGCTGCCGGCCTGGACGGGCGATATTTCGCCGGACGATCTTCATGAAATTTGCCGGCAGGTGCATGACGGTGGCGGCAGGTTGGTGGCGCTATGGGGCAGCGATGCACGAAAAGCAGAGCGGGCCGATGGCGGCTTTATGCTGCATGTGGTGCTGATCAATGAGACCGGCATGGTCTGTCTGAACGTGCATCTGTCGGCCGAGCAATCCGTGTATCCGGACATCAGCCAGATATTCCCGGCGGCGAATCGCATGCAGCGAGCGACGTACGACCTGCTCGGCATCTATGCACAGGAAGGCCACGATCATCGCAAATGGTTGCGCCACGGCGCTTGGCACAGCGGCAGTTTCCCTCTGCGCAAGGATTTCGATGCCGCGGCGAGCCGCACCGAAGAGCCCGACGACTACGCCTTCGTGCGAGTGGAAGGGCAGGGCGTGCATGAGATACCGGTAGGCCCGGTGCATGCGGGCATCATCGAGCCGGGGCACTTCCGCTTCTCCATCATCGGCGAGCGCGTGCTACGCCTGGAAGAACGTCTCGGCTATGTGCACAAGGGCATCGAGAAACGCTTCGAGAGCATGAGCCTGCAGCAGGGCGCAAAGCTGGCGGGGCGCGTGAGCGGCGACAGCACCGTTGCCTATGCCTGGGCCTATGCGATGGCGGCGGAAAGCATTGCCGGCGTGACGCCGTCGGACCGCGCGCTGTGGCTGCGCGCATTGCTGCTGGAACGCGAACGTGTCGCCAATCATCTGGGCGATCTCGGCTATCTGGGCAACGATGTCGCGCTGTCGTTCGGTCTTTCCCAGTTCTGGATCCTCAAGGAGCAGGTGCTGCGCAACAACGCAACAGTGTTCGGCCATCGCTACCTGATGGACAAGATCGTGCCGGGCGGTGTCACGGTAAACCTCGATATCGAAGGCAAGCGCATCATCGAGCAGGAATGCGACTTGCTGGAGCAGCAGGTGCGGCTCCTGCGGGGCATATACGACGAGCATGCAGGCATGCAGGACCGGTTCATCGGCACCGGCAGGGTAGAGCCGAAACTGGCGGCCCAGCTCGGCCTGTGCGGGCTTGCCGGACGCGCCAGCGCCCAGGCCTGGGATGCACGCGTACAGTTTGCCTGCGCGCCGTATGACAAGCTGAATGTGCAGATGGCGACCTATCGCAACGGCGATGTCGCGGCGCGCGTCATCGTGCGCTTCGATGAACTGTTCGAGTCGTTGCGTTTGCAGGGCGAGATATTGGCCCAGCTGATCAATGAGGAAGAGAAACCGCCGCTGCTGGAAAAGCTGCCCGGCAATGGGTTTGGTATCGGCATGGTGGAAGGCTGGCGCGGGGAAGTGCTGGTGGCGATCCATACCGATGCCGGGGGGAACTTGGCGCGCGTGCATCCGCACGACCCTTCCTGGCAGAACTGGCCGTTGCTGGAACACGCGGTCATCGACAACATCGTGCCGGATTTTCCGCTCATCAATAAATCGTTCAACCTGAGCTACTCGGGGCAGGACCTGTAGGGGCGAGCAGATGTACCAGATACTCAAACAGATCATCAAGACGGGCATCAAGACCGAAACGCCGCCGCAAACGGACGAGGCGATGCGCCATGTCGAACAGCGTTTGCAGCAGGAGATCCTGGATGCCTTCGGCGGCGCGCTCGCGATCCGGCAAGTCGATGCCGGTTCGTGCAACGGCTGCGAGCTGGAGATCCACGCCGTCAGCAACGCCTATTACAACCTCGAAGGACTGGGCATCAGGTTCGTTGCCAGCCCGCGCCACGCCGACCTGCTCCTCGTCACCGGCCCGGTGTCGCGCCACATGGAGATCGCGCTGAAGCGCACTTACGACGCCACGCCGGAACCCAAGCTGGTGGTGGCGATCGGCGATTGCGCCTGCGACGGCGGCATATTCGGCGAGAGCTATGCCACCCGCGGCAAGATCTCCAACGTCATCCCCGTGGACGTGGTGGTAAGCGGATGCCCGCCCACGCCCACTGCCATCCTGCAAGGCATACTGACCGCCATCAGCGCGAAGAAATAATGCACTTCAATCTGTCGGCACAATGCTTATACAAAATTGGGCAAGCACATCGCCTTAATGGCATTAGCGCAGACTTAATCTGACAGACAGTGTCTGAACCTAACTTTCAAATATGCCCAAGAAGTGGTTCTGAACGGCGGCTTTGCGGCAGTGAATTGATATGGGTAGACTTCGGCAGTCGGTCAAAAGCTGACGCCCACTTGTTCGCACAGTAATATGCTTCTGGATATAATTACCCGCTCATCTCTAGCACCTCTCCGCCTCATTGCCGGCAGATTCCGTTTCCCCTCGCGGGTTGAAGTACCGAATTAATCGGCGGTTACATTGTCCTGGAGCTTCACACCAAGCGATTACCAGCTTCGCATGTCCAGGTAGAGAATGTTGATGGAACGACCGGTTTCATCAGTTCATACCACCTCCTGTGAAACAGAAACACGTGCGACTTTCAGGTCGCACGCTGAAATGGCTCTTGATGTAGCCAGTTTGGATATCCCCTTCAAGTTTCTTGAACCGGCACTTTCGAGACATTCTGGAAATTCGAATTAAAAAACAATCCTTCAATTGTTGCACGCCGCAAAACCAGTGCTATGCCAAATTTAGACGAGCATCTGCGAATCCCTACTCCCGCTGATTAATGAGCCAATCGGACTACCCGAACAGCCTTAACTCAACATTATTCTGTCATGGTGAAGTGTAACGATGGTCCATGTGTCATGGACGCATGTCACATGGAAACCAGTCAACAGCCCTTAACCACTAAGCCGTTATAAGGAGCAACCATGAAACAACACCAAGTTTTACTGAGCCGGAAAGTCAAGCGCATTGTGGCTGGCGTTAGCCTAGCATGCTTCGGTTTCTCGTCGCTGGGTATCCCGACGCTTGCCGCAGCAACAACACAGTTGGCCGCAGATATCCCGACTACCTCTCCCATCAAGCACGTTATCGTGATCATTGGCGAGAACAGGACTTTTGATCACGTCTTCGGCGCTTTTCGCCCTTCCAACGACCAGACCGTATCGAATCTTTTGTCCAAGGGCATCATTAAAGCGGATGGATCTCCGGGCCCCAACTTCGCGCTTGCCGCGCAATATCAGGCCACTTTGTCGGGGCCGCTGAAATTTACTATCAGCCCACCCGCGAAAACGGCTTATCAAGTACTTCCCACACCACTGACCGGAAGCGCGCACACCTCGGCGAGCGATACGAATCCACCGCCTTTAGCTTCCCTTGCACTAGCAAGCTATTTGGAGAGCGGCGCACTTCTTCCCGCGGATCTTCCGCTCCTCACAACCGGTGCTACTGGCCTGCCCCAGTACAGCGCAGACACCCGGATTGCCAATGTCGCGAAACTGCCCAGTGGCCCTTTTCCGCTTACTCCAGGTGTTTCGTATGACGCTTATGCCGCCAGTCCGGTGCATCGTTTCTATCAAGGTTGGCAACAATCTGACTGTAATGTGACTCATGCCACGCGGATCAATCCGAGCGGCTGCCTGTCAGACCTGTACCCATGGGTCGAAGTAAGCGTAGGCGCTGGAAGCAACGGCAAGGCCCAGCCAGTCGGGTTTAACGAACAAAGCACGGGTGAAGGCTCCACCTCCATGGGGTTCTATAACGTAAACAAAGGCGATGCGCCATACTTTACGCAGCTCGCCCGGACCTACTCCATGAGTGATAACTACCACCAAGGTGTTCAGGGCGGTACCGGGGCAAATCACATCATGCTTGGTTCGGCCGATGCGTTTTATTACTCTGACGGCAATGGTCACCCTGCCACTCCTCCTGCAAACCAGATCGAAAACCCGAACCCACAACCGGGCACCAATAACTATTACACGCAGGATGGCTACTCTGGCGGCTCATACAGTGAATGTTCCGATACCACACAGCCAGGAGTTGGTGCGGTAGTAGGCTATCTGAAATCGCTGCCGAACCACCCAAACCCGAACTGCGCTCCCGGTGCGTATTATCTGCTCAATAATTACAACCCTGGCTACAACGGCGACGGCAGCGTGAACACCAGCAGTGCGTTCACAATTCCTCCTACTTCGGTGCCAACTATAGGTGATTCGCTCCTCGCCAAGCAGATATCATGGAAGTACTACGGAGAGGGCTGGAACAGCTACGTTGCTAAATCGCCAATTAGCGTCTATTGCAACATCTGCAATCCCTTCCTGTATGAAACATCGATCATGACGAACCCGGCTCTTGTTTCCGAGCACTTGAAGGATACGACCGATCTTTATACCGATATCTCCAATGGCAACCTCCCTGCAGTATCCATCGTCAAACCAGGTGGCCTGCTTGATGGGCATCCGGCTTCTTCGAAACTCGGCCTATTTGAAGGTTTCTCAAAGAAGCTGATTGATGCGGTACAGGCCAACCCTGAACTATGGGCGAGTACGGCCATTTTGATCACGTTCGACGAAGGTGGCGGTTACTATGATTCCGGCTATATCCAGCCGGTAGACTTCTTCGGTGACGGCCCGCGTATCCCCATGATTGTCGTATCGCCATATTCCAAAGGAGGGCGAATTGATCACACGTACAATGATCACGCGTCCATCGCAAAGTTTATCGAACGCAACTGGGACTTGGAACCCATAACTAAACGCAGCCGCGACAATCTGCCTAATCCAATGCAGCTTCCGAACAATCCTTACGTTCCGGTGAATTCGCCGGCGATTGGAGATTTGTTCCATCTGTTTAATTTTCATCAGCAACATGAGGAGTAACCGGTGATTGGTGGTTATGCATAACGTCACCGCCACCAGCATCGTTGTTACAAGCGCCGCAGTTCCTGAAGCTGCGGCGCTTTTTTCTGTGGATCCAATTAAACCTAAGCTGACAGTTACGCGGTAAATTCCAGTAATAACGGACGCCTGCTTTGTGGTGCTTTGGCTAGCCCGCATATTTCACCACCCCGCACCCCAAACCGATTTTGAAGCATCGCAACCGACATCAAGCATCATCTGATTGTTGGATGCACAAGAATTGATCAATTTGGCGAATTGCGGACGAATTCCCCCTTACCCCCGCTGTTTATCATTGTGCCGGGGCAGCACTCGGAGAGCGTTATGGAGCCAGTGCGCGAGCGGCGATCAGATAGACCTTGTGCGATGGATGGTGCGAAGCCAGCATGATGCGTACGCGGCGGGCATTGCGAACGATGGCAGCCCCGATCTTGAGCAGCCTGACACGAAGGGTGGCGGCACAACCTCTCACATGATCTTCTTCGCAACCTGATTCTATGCGGGTTTCAAGCTTGTGCCGATACCTTCCTTATGAAATATCCGGGCTAGTCATCGGCCTTAGCGAACTACGGTAGTTCTCTGAAATGGCTATCGGTTCACCTTTTATTCGTGAAACGATAAGTCAAACTCTCAAAGTTCTTCCAGTTTGCGGCGTAGGAATCGCCTTGCCGGTTCCGTCTGGGCAAGCTGTAAGGCCCGTTCAAAGGCGATACGTGCTGCCTCCATGTTTCCGGTTCGCTTGTACAGCTCGGCCCTTGCCGAATGAGCAAAATGATAATCGAGCAGTTCGCCGCGTGACAATATAGACTCTATCAGTGCAAGCCCTTTGGCTGCGTCATCTCGCATCGCGATAGCAACTGCACGATTCAACTCGACGATTGCCGAAGGTTCAATCCTCATCATCACGTCATAGAGACCTACTATTTGTTCCCAGTCAGTGTCAACCGAGTGCTTGGCCTCGGCATGCACGGCAGCGATCGCGGCTTGTAAGGTGTATACACCGAAGCGGCGCAGAGAAAGTGCCTGTTCGACAAGGGTAAGTCCTTCGGCGATCATCGCCAAATCCCACAATGAACGATCCTGGTCTTCCAGCAGCACGATATCGTCATCCTGAGTCACACGCGCCGCGCGCCGCGCCTCGGTCAGCAGCATTAAGGCAAGCAGGCCGAACGTTTCTGAATCGGGGAGCAACTCGACCAGTAACCGTCCCAGACGTATCGCCTCAACGGACAAGTCGGGACGAAACAACGCCAAACCTGCGGAGGCAAAGTACCCTTCGTTGAAGATCAGATAAATAACGTGCAGCACTGACTCCAGACGTTGCGGAAGTTCAGCCTGTGCCGGCACTTCATAGGGAATCCGGGCGTCGCGGATCTTGGTTTTGGCACGGACGATACGTTGCGCTAGTGTCGGTGCAGGAATAAAGAAAGCGTTGGCGATCTCTTCAGTAGCAAGATCGCACACTTCCCGCAACGTAAGCGCGATCTGTGCGTCAGGTGACAGGGAAGGATGGCAGCAGGTGAAGATCAGGCGTAACCGGTCGTCTTCAATGTTCTCATCACCCTTCTCGGCACGCTCATCTATGATAGCTTCGACTTGCTCATATACATCATCCAGTGCAACGAATCGCCGCATGCGGCGCATGTTGTCGATTGCCTTGAAGCGGCCGCATGACACCAGCCACGCACGGGGATTTGCAGGGAGACCTTCGCTTGGCCATTGTTCCAGCGCCGCGTGAAAGGCTTCATGCAATGCTTCCTCGGCAACGTTGAAGTCGCCGAGCAATCGGATCAGGGTGGCGAGGACGCGACGTGACTCAGTTCTATATACTGTATTAACTGTTTCGACCATGCCTGTCGTTTTGTCCACGCCTGCCACGATGCTATGCTAGTCAAATTCCATGATAGGGCGCACTTCGATACACCCAAAGCGAGCCCCCGGAATCTGTGAAGCTACCTGTATAGCGTCATTGAGGTCCTTGGCCTCAATCAGATAGTAGCCTCCCAGTTGTTCCTTGGTTTCCGCAAAAGGGCCGTCTGTCGTTGAGACTTTGCCCTTGCGCACGCGAACGGTTGTCGCCGTACTGGTCGGCTGCAATGCGTTGCCACCGATATAGCGCCCCGACTTTTTGAGATTCTCACTGAAGACAAAGTATTCACCCATGATGTTGTGCATCTCGGCTTCCGGCATCTTTTGATACATGGTTTCGTCTTCATAAATTATGCACAGGTATTTCATGATTTCTCCTTGTGAAAGTTAGTGAATAATGAAAGCAGCGAACCCACCCGACAAACCATTAGATTTCAGCGCAGGACCGCCTCTTTCAGTCCTTAGTCGAATGGTGCAACGCGAAATCGACATCAACTGATGTTGTCGGAAAATGATTCATAAGCCGGTCGATACACTTCAGCGGCAAAGCAATCCAACGTGGTGGTTGTCGTGTTCCGAGCGGACCGTTCCTCAGTTCCCTTTACCTTTTCTTCGTTGAAACTGCGGCTAATCTCCGCCGCAGCATCGGCATAACTTGCCGACATTCCCAAATTGAGCATTGCCTTTCGCGCATCTTCATATGAAAACTGAATGTATTTCAAGTCGGGCTTTCCTATTGCCACGCCAAGAATATGGGTTGCTTCTTCCATAGTGTAATTGCGCGGGCCCAGCAATTCTCTGATCTGTATATGCCGGGATGGCCTATCGATAAGCAGGTTCGCTGCCATTTTCCCGATATCTCTCGACGCAATCATCGGTAGCGCGGCGTCCGACTTGAACGAGGTTCCATAGAATCCAGCTTGCCTGACAAGCCCCAAACCCCAAAGGTGGTTCTCCATGAAGTAGGCAGGGCGCAGGTGAATCACTTCATCAATGTCCAGCGCATTTAGCCGATTTTCCATGTCGTGGAGTCCCAAGACCGGGCCGGTTCCTGTTTCATACTGGGCATTGAGACTGCTGAGAAAAACTACACGTTTCGCATGGGCTTTTTTCAACGCATCTACCAATTTACCGCCAATCTCATTTTGCCGTGCGCGCAAATCCGGTGCATTCGTCTCCGCAGGAATCATCAGAAACACGCCATCGGTTCCAGAAAATGCGTCAGTTAAGGCACCAATGTCATCGATGGATACGCCCGATCTGCGAGAAACCAACCGTACATTACGGCCCTGAGCCTTAAGCTCTTCAGCCACCACTGACCCGACGTGCCCGGTCGCGCCGACTACTGCATATGTCTTCCCGTTCATTTTCAGTACTCCTTTCAATATATATTCCTGGTCGAACAGTTCAACGCGAATTCGACATCTGTAATGTCGTATTCAATTAATGAGTAGATAGCTACTCAACAAGTAGTCGAACAGGCAGTTCTCAAATCGACATTGATTGTGTGAATTCGGAGAAATTTAACGATGGAGGAATATTGAACGCAACGTTAATGCTTATCTGGAGAAATTGAACTGCTAAGTTTGAATTACCGAAACGGCTGAAAGTGATTGTTCGAAAAATTCTAAGCCGGACATTGCAAAAGGATGGGCCGACAGCCTTTTCAGTAAACCGCCACAGTCCACTTATTCTTTGAAAAATTTGGCGCACTCTTTGACTTCCATGTTCAGATGTTTACCAAGTTGGCGCCGTTCTCGCTGATCAATCTCATAGTTCGGAGAGGACGAGTACATCTTGTATACTTCCCATTCCATCAATCTCATTGTTACTCCCCATGTCCGCGATCACCCAATTCCGAACTGCCGCTCATGAACTGATCGACTTCATTGATGCAAGCCCCAGCCCATGGCACGCCGTGGCGAGTGCCGAGGTACTGCTGCGGGCGCATGGGTTCACCAGGCTTGAAGAAGGTGATCGATGGCAACTTGCGGCGAATGGACGCTATTACGTCGTGCGTGGCGGTGCGTCGACGATTGCATTCGTGCTGGGCAGCCAGCCCATGGCCGAAGCGGGCTTGCGCATCGTCGGCGCGCATACCGATTCACCGGGTCTCAGGCTCAAGCCGAAGGCCGCCATGAGCGGAGATGGCATCTCGCGACTGGCGGTTGAAGTATATGGCGGACCAATATTGGCCACGTTCACCGACCGGGATCTGAGTCTGGCCGGTCGTGTCGTGCTGCGCACGGCAACTGGTCAGGAAACGCGATTGCTGCGCTTCGCGCAGCCGCTGGTGCGGCTTCCCAATCTGGCCATTCATATGAACCGTGAGGTAAATGAGCAAGGCTTGAAGCTCAACAAGCAAACGGAATTGCCCCTGATCCTGGGCTTGATGTGCGAAGGTGATAATGCCGAAGCGCAATTGCGCAAGCTCCTGGCTGACGCGGTGCAGGCCGATGCGGCGGATCTGCTGAGCTGGGAATTATCAGTCTATGACGTGCAGAAGGGTTGCCTGTGGGGAGCGAATCAGGAGTTCATCGCCGATAGCCAGTTGGACAATCTGGCATCCACTCACGCCGCACTCTCCGCGCTGATTGCGACGAAGCAGCCTGCCGCCACCTGCGTGGCAGCCTTTTTCGATCACGAGGAAGTGGGTAGCGAGAGCGCTACCGGGGCAGGCGGCAGTTTCGTCATCGATGTGCTGCACCGCATCAGCCTTCAGGCAGGACTGGACGAGGAGGACAGGCGACGCGCCATTGCGCGCAGTTTCTTCATCAGCGCCGACATGGCACATGCCTACAATCCGAACTTCCCGGGAGCCTACGAGCCCGGGCACAAAGTGGTGGTGAATGGCGGCCCGGTCATCAAAACCAACGTGAACCAGCGCTACACTACCAATGCCGAGACTGCGGCACGTTTCATGACCCTTTGCGAAAAGGCAGGTGTGCCGTACCAGCAATATTCGCATCGTAGCGACCTGGGTTGCGGCAGTACCATCGGTCCCATGATTGCGGCACAGCTGGGCGTCGCGAGTGTGGACGTTGGTTCGCCGATGTGGGCGATGCATAGCGCGCGCGAAAGCGCCGGGGTTCATGATCACGCCTACATGATTGCGGCGCTGTCTGCGGCTTTTGGAAGCTAAAGCAGCGATCAGCCGGGTTGTGGCATGCGAAGTCCGTGCTGCTTCGACCTAACCGAGGATTCCGGTCAACCCCTGCAGTATTTCCCGAATGACCGATGTTGAAAAATGAGGGTCAACCTTATCAAGCGCCATCACGACCAGAAATCCGACTATCAACGGCTGAACGAGAATGAGCCCAAGCATGGCAAAGGTGAAAAGGAAAAGGCGTACGAATTTTCCGGATCGATAATAATTCTTCAGGCGGGTCAGGAAAGCAACTACCTGCTTGCGCATCAACATGATCTCGCTGACCATCAGGAAAAACGCCAGGACGAAACCGGCCATAATTGCGATATAGAGTTCTATGTTCATGATTTCCTTTCGAGGCGCATGACCGCATTGCAGGCACTCTGCTACAGCCGCCAGTCAGCTCAATTATCCGGAAGACCGTCCGCAAAACGAAATCTCGCATGATTTTCGGCAGGCGACTGCAATTGTTCAGTTCACTGCTCGTTTACCTCTTTCGCCCGCTTGTCATATTTCAGCAACATTCCGCGCTTAACATTACTGTAATAATTTCCGGGGCTGGCTTTTTGCTTTGAATCTAGATCGGCAAGTCATCTCCCCGGCGTTTCCGCCAAATATAGCAATCGGCTAATAGCCCACTGAATTCAAGACAAAATGCTACAACATGCAAGCGGCTATTCAGGCACGAATGCCGCCAAATCGATCCTGCTGATTGAAGACGACCCAATGATAGGCCAGAGTTTGACTCGGGCGCTGAATGACATCGGCATGAAGGTCGACTGGGTTCGGGACGGTATCAATGGGCAGACATCAATTGAAACGGGGGGGTATGACCTGGTTTTGCTCGACCTTGGACTGCCCGGAAAATCCGGCATGGATGTATTGAAAGCAATGCGGGCTCATGGAGATCAGACTCCTTTGTTCATTATTACTGCAAGAGATGAAATTGATGATCGGGTGATCGGGCTGGATGAGGGCGCGGACGATTATCTGGTCAAGCCGTTCGGGATTAAGGAACTGGTAGCCAGGATTATCGGTGCCCTGAGACGCAACAGCAGCAACCCCCAGACATTGCTTGGCAGCGCCGAGATCACAATAGATACGATGACCAAAGAAGCGACTTACCGCGGAAAAACCCATGTGCTGTCCGCAAGAGAATTTACCCTGCTGCATGCGCTCATCGAATATCCGGGAATGATCCTTTCGCGCAGCCAGATTGAGGAACGCCTGTATGGCTGGAACGAGGAAGTCGAAAGCAATGTCGTTGAAGTGTTGATCCATGCTGTGCGGAAAAAATTCGACAACGAAATTATCCGCAACGTGCGCGGCATCGGCTGGATGGTGACCAAACACTCCTCATGATCTCACTGAAACGGCAACTTATCGTCTGGGCGCTCGGGCTTTTCACCGTAGTGGGGCTGCTTGCGGGCGGAATTTCCTATTTGCTCGCACTTCAGGATGCCAATGTCCTTCTCGATCATCAGTTGCTTCTGGTTGCCGGAAGTATCGACGAGGGTTCGCAGTTGCCTGCAATGCAGGCCAAATATCTGGGTGAAAGCAAGGAAGAGCAGGAGTCCGATTTCGTGATTCAGGTCTGGTACGAAAATGAGAAAGTGCGTTCATCGCACCCGGACTTCGAACTGCTGAAGGGAAATGCCACGGGGTATTTGAATGTGTCGCTGCACGGGCAAAAATGGAGAGCGTACACCATCGTGTACCCGGACCGTACAGTGCAGGTTTCCCAATCGCATGAGGTGCGTCGCAAGATCGCCACCAATGCGGCGTTGCGCGCATTGATTCCCATAGCCGGGCTGTATCCCCTGTCATGGGTGCTTGTTGTGTTCGGGGTCGGACACATTCTGAAGCCATTGGCCATAGTGACCAAAGCGGCAACGCAACGTGACGCTTCCAGCCTGGACCCGCTTCCCACAGAACACCTCCCGACAGAAATCGCGCCCCTGGTTACCGAAATGAACGGCCTGATTTTGCGTGTGCGGGAAACGATAGATACGCAACGGCATTTCATGCTGGATGCAGCGCATGAATTGCGCACCCCGCTTGCCGCACTGCAATTGCAGATCGAGAACCTGTCGCAAAGGCGCTCGCAGGAAGACCTTGAAGCACGGATCGCGGAATTGAAATCAGGCATACAGCGTGCGTCGCATCTTGTCGGGCAATTGTTGCACATGGCCCGATACGGGGCTGAAAAGCAGACGATCCGGACCGACCTGGATTTGGGCAAACTTGTGAAATCCTGCATCGGTGATTTCATACCCATCGCCGAAAAGCGCCGCATTGATCTCGGCATGATTCACGATGAGCCTGCACTTATCCGGGCCAATGCGGGCGACCTGCGCATCCTGTTCAATAACCTTCTTGATAATGCCATTCGCTATACACCGGAAGGCGGGCGGATCGATGTCAGCATTGTGGTTTCGGGCCAGAAGGCCAGGGTTGAAATCCTGGATAACGGCCCGGGAATTCCGGAGGCACTACTCCCGCGCGTATTCGATCGATTCTTCCGGGTAGGTGGCCATGAAATCGAAGGAAGCGGTATCGGGCTTGCCATCGTGACTGCGATTGCAACCCAGGAATCTGCCGAAATCAGCTTGAGCAACAGACAGGATGGGAGCGGCCTGCTTGCGGCGGTCTCATTCAATCTATCGATGTCACCCGCCTGAATGAGCGGATCCCATAAAAATGAAACCCTTCAGCAGCTTCCGCGGAAGATCTCATCTCAATTTCAAGTTGGTAATGAAAATGTAATAAATATTTCACTTTGGTTTAAGTCTGCCTGCGTACTTTGCGTCCTCGCTAAGTTCAGCCATCGAGCAACTGCATGATGTTAGCGCCGATTTAATACCATTCTTCAGGAGGAAGTGATGCAAGTCAGCTTTGATTTCAAAATGAAACACCTTACGCAATTGATATTGTGCGCAGCACTGGTAACTGCCGCGCAAGGATCGTTCGCCGATGACGTCGTCGATCTGGGTACAGTACAAAACACCGCAGCCGCCGATGACTCTGCAGCAAAAGCCAAAGATACTGCGGCCTATCAGGCACCAACCAAAGGTTCCCTGATTGCGACCCAGCCACAGTCCGTGATCAGCCAGCATTACATTCAGGAAAACGCGTCCGCCGCGTCCAATTTTTCCGACATCGTGAATATCGCTCCCAGCGTGTTCAGCGTCGACCCCAACGGCCCAGGCCTGATGGAAACCCAGAGCCTGACCATGCGCGGCTTCCAGAACGGACAATACAACGTCACCTTCGACGGGATCCCCTGGGGCGACTCTAACGACTTCACACAACACACCACGTCCTATTTCATGCAGCAGGATATCGGCAATGTCGTCGTCGATCGCGGTCCCGGCGATGCCAGCAATATCGGCAATGCCACCTTCGGCGGTACGATCGCCGTCAATTCCAAGGATCCGATGCAGGAAGCGAATACCAACCTCTATGCATCCCTCGGCAGCTTCAACACGCGCCTGTTCGGCGCGCAATTGGATACCGGTGTCTTGAAGAACGACGGCGACGCGAGCGCGTTCGTCGATTACAAGAATCTGACCTCGGACGGCTACCTGACCAACGCCGGCCAGCGCCGCGAAAACGTCTTCTTCAAATTGTCCAAGCCAATCTCGGACAATACCGTGCTGACCTTTGTAACGATGCAGAACAAGCTGCATCAGAACGTGGCTTTGGGTACGACCGCAGCCAATATTCAAAAATACGGAGCGAATTTCGGGCTTAACAACGATCCGACCAGCCAGGACTACGCTGGATATAACTACGACGACATTACCTCCGACTTCGAATACCTCGATCTGAAATCCCAGCAGGGCGACCTGACGGTGGACAACAAGCTTTACACCTATGCCTACTACCATAACGGATTCAACGGCGTTGACCCCGGCCTTGGCCAGGCGAACGGCACAAGTTACGGTGCAAACAATGTTCCGGGACAGATGATGACCATGAACTACAGGTCAGTCGGCGACATGCTGCGCATGTCCGAGGCCATGGGGGCAGGCAAACTGGACTTCGGCGCGTGGGTCGATTACCAGACCAACAACCGCTGGCAGAAGGAAGTCGATTTCTCGCTGGGACAGGCAATCAATCCGGCAGGCGGCGGCGTGAACGGCGTAGACCGGAATATGAGGGATAGCTTGACTACCATCCAGCCCTATGTGCAGTACGAGTGGAAAGCATCCGAAGCGTTGACCGTGACGCCAGGCCTGAAGTATGTGTCGTTTAACCGCATGATGGATGCGACCGTGAATCAGGGTGCAACCGGCGCTCCGCTGAACACTTCACAGACTTGGACCAAGGCCTTGCCGACGTTGACTGCTCACTACATGATCCAGCCGGAATGGTCGGCTTATGCACAGTATGCGCAAGGCATGCTGGCACCGAACATCAACGCGTTCTATCCTAAAGGAGGAACGACTGCGACGCTTCCCTCGCAACTCGCTCCCGAACAATCGACGAACTACCAGCTCGGCACGACCTGGGCCAGCAAGCGCCTGACCCTTTCCGGCGATGTCTACATGGTCGACTTCTCCAACCAGAACACCGGCACGCCTTGCGGTATCTATACCTGTTTCAACAATACAGGTGGCGTGAAGTACAACGGTGTCGAAAGCGAAGGCACCTACGTTCTGGGGCAGGGGATGAGCCTGTACGGCAACTATGCCATCAACAACTACTCCATGAGTACAGCCGGCGGAACATTGCAAAATGTGCCCAAGAACACGGCAACCGCAGGACTGATCTACAACCAGGGGCCGGCTTACGCATCCCTGATTGCCAAGGAGGTTGGGCAGCGTTATAGCGGCACGGATTACAGCGTGAATCCAAATGGCAATCCCATCTCTATGGGGAGCTACACCATCGTGAACTTTGCCTCAAGCTATACATTTAGTAAGGATGACGGTTTGGGCAAGAACACAAAGGTCGGTTTCCAGATCAATAACCTGCTCAACAAGAACAGCATCTTTGCATCGTTCGCCAATGACGCAAGCGCCGCACAGAATCCGATGTTCTACACAATACCGACACGCAGCTTCATGGTGTCGCTGTCGGCTGATATGTAATTACTTTCCGGCCAACCAACCTGTGGGGGAGCTCGTCTCCCCCATTACCAATTAGAGATCATGAATATTTCACACATACTTGAACTTGCAAACGCTTCGGGCGGCACACTTTATTTGATGCTGCTGCTGTTGCTGGTCGCGCTCACCGTGATCATCGAACGCACCCGCTATCTATCCAACATGCAGCATGGCGGCGAACAACTGATCGCAATGCTGAAAGAAGGAGCGCAGAAAGCAACCCTGGCTTTGCCGGAAAAGCTCGCGCAACTCCCGCATGCGAATCTGTTCACCACCCTGCAAAACGAGCCTGTCAGCAATGCGGACCGCGCCACGCTAGATGGACATCTGGAAGAGGTGATCATGCACGAGGTGCCCACGTTGGACCGTTCGCTCTGGATGCTGGATACGGTGATCACGCTGGCGCCACTGCTGGGATTGTTCGGCACGATCATCGGCATGTTCAACGCGTTTCATGCGCTGGGCGATGTCCAGAACGATGCAACGCAGGTGACGGGCGGCATCGCCGAGGCGCTGATCGCCACGGCATCCGGCTTGTTCATCGCCATGGTCGGCCTGGTGTTCTTCAATGCCCTGCATACCCGTGTACGCATCATCTTGCACCAGCTCGAAACGATCAAGATCATGATGTTGAACCGTCACGACCAATTCAGGACCCAGGCAGCACCGGCTCGCTGTGCAGTTGAAGTGCTTCATACCCAGGCGAGGGCATGAGATGAGGTATCTGGAAACACGCAAGGCCAGGATCGAGATCATTCCGATGATCGACATCATGCTTTTTCTGCTGGTCTTTTTTGCGATGCTCACGTTGCGCATGATTCCGAGTTCCGGTCATGTGACCAAGCTGCCGACAAGCTCCACTGCCGTTGCGATCCCGCACCCGAAGTTGCTGGTTGAAATCAATCCGGACGGTTCCCTGCAGGTGGAAAACCATACCCTGACTCCCGCGCAATTGACGGAACTGCTGCACCAGCGCGACAGCAGCAAAACCGCAGTGACGATCGCCGGCAGCGATACTTCTTCGCTGCAACAGGTCATGACTGTCATCGATGCAATCAAGGCGGGTGGCGCAACCGAAGTCGGGCTTGCTACCCGCACTGCTGCGGGCAAATAAATCATGGCCGGGAATAGTCGTTATCAATTTCAGGCCGTTGGGCTGGCGGCCCTGATTGAATTCGGTCTGCTGGCGGGGGCGGCGATCGCCTTGGCCAGCACGTCCTCGACGAAGCCGGTGCTATCCGGTTCCGAGACCATCTCGCTCGTGAATGAAGACCCGCAGACGCCTGTTCCGAAGCCGAAGCCGCAATTGCAGCCACAACCCAAGGCGCAGCCGAAACCGCAAGTGGCTCCCGAAGAGCCCAAGCCGGAATTGCCGCAAGTAGCGGAAGCGCAGGCAAATGCATTTACCGAACCCACTCCGCCCCCGCCTGTTGCTGTGGCAGGCAATGCCGAACCCAGCGCAGAATATGCGGCGAAAGTCCGGGCTGCGGTGCAGGCGGCGCAATTCCTACCTCCGGCAGCGTACAGCCTGCATTACACAGGACGCGTGAAGGTGGAGTTCCACATGCGCGATAAAGTGCCCAGTGCAGTCCGCGTGCTGGTTGGCAGCGGTATGGGCATGATAGACCGGGTCGCGTTGCAGTCCGTGCAAAATGCGAAGTATCCCGAGCCGCCACCCGAAATTCAGGGCAGCGATCATGTTTATCAGGTTTGGGTTGAGTTCCGTCGCGAATAGCAGACAATCGGCAACTCATATTCATCGGAAGCATTCCATGCAAATGCAATTCGGCGTTCCGTTTCGTCGTCCGTTATTCATGATTGCGGTTGCGAGCCTTCTGTTCGGTTGCGCCACACCGAACAAGCAACTGCCTGCCGCTACACGCACTGCCTATGTCGTGATGGGAGAAAACGGAACAGCGGTTGCGCGGCTGCTGACCACAGATGCGCAATGTCCCGTCATTCGATTCGATACTCGCGAGGTACGGATGGAGCCGCGCGCAGTACCGGGTTCCATGCCATTGCGTACCACGATATCGGCGGCCGCCGATTCCAAACCGTCCGAGTTTCCGATTCGCGTTTGCGAGAAATCAATTCCCACCGATGCTCAGAAGGCAACCATCGGCGATATTTCACTGCCGCTGCCCGCAGCCGAGATCAAACGCATTGTCGTGATCGGAGACACGGGTTGTCGCCTGAAGAAAGGCGAGGCGGCATATCAGGCCTGCAACGATAGCGATCAATATCCATTCGCCAGGGTGGCAGCGGCGGCAGCAAACTGGAAACCCGACCTGGTGATCCATGTGGGAGATTTTCTCTATCGCGAAAATCAGTGTCCCGCAGACAATCCGGGCTGCGCGGGCAGCCCTTGGGGTTACGGCTGGGATGCATGGCGTGCCGATTTCTTCGAGCCCGCAGCAGCCTTGTTGAAAGCGGCGCCCTGGGTGATGGTCCGCGGCAATCACGAATCCTGCGTGCGTGCAGGGCAGGGCTGGCGGCGCATGATCGATCCGCGTCCCCTGCTGCCGGGACGCGATTGCAACGATACGGCCAACGACGAGACGGGTGACTACAGCGATCCCTATGCGGTTTCACTCGGCGGCGATGCGCAATTGATCGTGCTGGATACTTCAAATACTTCTTCGGGTGTGATCCCCGAAGGAGACATCCGCCAGATCAAATATCGCGATATGTATGGCAAGCTTGAGAAGCTGTCGCAGCAAGCGTCTTACAACATTGTGGCCAATCACCATCCGATACTTGGGTTTTTTGCCAGCCGGGACAAGCAGGGTAAAGTGACGGTGTGGCCGGGCAACCAGGGTGTGCAATCCGTATTCGGCGCCATCAATCCGCTGATCATGCCGCCACGCATCAACGCGCTGCTTTCTGGCCATGTTCATATGTGGCAGGAAGTCAGCTTTTCCAGTCCGCACCCCACACAGTTTGTGGCCGGCTTTTCCGGAACCATGGAAGACGTGGTTCCGCTGCCGGTCGAGCTTCCGCGCGGCGCCACACCGGCACCGGGTGCCGTGGTTGAACACCACAGTTCATGGGTCGGCGGTTTCGGCTTCATGACGATGGAACGCACAGGCACCAACCAGTGGGAGGCCAAGGTGTGGGATACCACAGGACATCAAGTCAATTCCTGCAGCATGAATGGCAGCCATTCAGCCTGTGAACTGGTGCAGGTCAAATAGCAATCCGATCTTCTGGCGATAATTTTTTGGAAAACAATATGCATATCAAAACACTGATTCGAGCTATTTTCTTTGTTTGCCTTTTGGGCAGTCTTGCAGCCCAGTCGGCTCAACCCGCTGCAAATGTCGAATTCAAACTGGCCAATCGCTACCACGTTGGCGGCGATGAAAAATGGGATCTGCTCGCTTTTGATGCACAGCGTCATCGCCTGTTTATCAGCAGGTTTACCCATGTTCAGGTTGTTGATACCGACTCAGGAAAAGTCATTGGAGAAATTCCCGGTACGGACGGCGTGCATGGCATCGCACTCGCGGATGATTTGAATACCGGGTTTACCAGTAACGGCAAAAGCAACTCAGTCACGGCATTCGATCTGGCCACGCTGAAGGTCATTGCAACCATCAATATTTCCGGTTTGAATCCGGATGTGATTCTGTACGAACCGAAGTCAAAACATATATTCACTTTCAATGGCCGCTCGGCCAACGCCACAGTAATTGATGCGCTATCGCTCAAGGAAATCGATACGATTGCTTTGCCCGGGAAGCCGGAACTGGCAGTCAGCGACAATGCGGGCAAGGTATTTGTGAATATCGAAGATAAAAATGAAATCGCTGTGATTGATGGTGTCTCCAACAAGGTTCTCGGAAGTTACTCGTTGGGCAATGGAGTTGAGCCCACCGGATTGGCAATCGATCGCCAGCATGACCGGCTGTTCTCGGTCTGCGCCAACAGGAAAATGGTCATACTGGATTCTGTCACCGGAAAAATTATTTCCGAAGTCGCCATTGGCGAAGGTCCTGACTCGGCGGCCTTTGACCAAGACCTGGGAATCGCTTTCAGCTCGAACGGAGACGGAACATTGACCGCAGTCAAGGAAGATGACCCGGACCATTTTTCCGTATTGAAAAATATCAAGACGCAAAAGGGGGCGCGGACCATGGCTTATGATGCGGTCAAGCATCGTGCCTATCTTGTGACGGCTTCATTTGGCAAGACTCCGCCAGCATCGGCAGAGCAGCCGAAACCGAGGCCGGCAATCATTCCGCGCAGTTTCGTTGTGCTGGTCATTTCATCGTATCCTTGATGTATCGAAAATCAATAAACTGTGTTGAATCCCAATGAATAATTCCGCTGAACACACCTTGAGCAAGGTTCCGGAAGTCACCTTGATATTCTGGATCATCAAGATCGCTGCCACCACATTGGGCGAGACCGGCGGCGATGCAGTATCCATGTCGATGAACCTGGGCTACCTTGTCGGTACAGCAATTTTCGCGGCAGTGTTTATTGTTGCCGTGATCGCACAGATCCGGGCGAAAGGCTTTCATCCGTTTCTGTACTGGGCAACCATCATTGCCACGACAACCGTCGGGACGACCCTGGCCGATTTCGCAGACCGTTCGCTGGGTATCGGCTATGCCGGAGGAACGACTTTGCTGTTTGCCCTCTTGATGGGCTCACTGGTTGTCTGGCACAGATCGCTGGGCTCTGTTTCGGTTGAGACAGTGAGCACCCCGAAAGTTGAAATGTTTTATTGGATAACGATCATGTTTTCCCAGACCCTGGGGACCGCACTGGGAGACTGGACGGCCGACACCGCAGGGCTTGGATACGGCGGCGGGACGATGATCTTCAGCATCCTGCTGGGAGTGGTGGCCGCAGCCTACTACTGGACAAGTATTTCCAGGACTGTGCTGTTCTGGGCTGCGTTCATTCTTACCCGGCCGCTGGGGGCTGTCGTGGGCGATTTTCTCGACAAACCGCTGAATGCGGGCGGCCTTGCACTGGACCGGTATTCAGCCTCGGCAGTGCTCATGGCGATAATGATTGCCTGTATCCTGCTTTTCCGGCAGCGCGCCGGAAAAGCTCAAGAGATAACTCGTTAAATTTTCACCCTCACACTACTCGACTGCATGGTTGATGCATTGCCGCACATCCCCTTTTACTTTTAAACCCAACAACGTTGGGAGTAGCCCTACAGCTGAAGCTGTTCGTGGTGAGCTTGTCGAACCATGCATGACTGGACGCATAGTTTGCCGGGGGTTGCCCTGCGGCAAGTTACTTTCTTTTGCTTCGCCAAAAGAAAGTAACCAAAGAAAAGGCGACCCCGGTGCGCCGCCTCGATATTTCACCAACAAGCGGGGCTGCGCAACTCGCCCTGGCGGGGCACACAAACCGTGCCCCACTGCGGAGCTCAAACAGTGCTCGCCTAAACCTCCGCTTGCTGGTGAAATATCGAGGCGGCGCACAGGGGATAGAAAAGCAAAATCTAAAACACCGCGTGGGCACTGCGTGCCCACCCTACTCGACTGCTACGTCTATAATTGGTTCTCTTATCGGAGGTGGGCATGAGTGCAGCTATATTTTCATTGATTGGTATCGTTGCAGGTGGATCGCTTCAGTACTTTTTTACGCGTCACCTCGACAGTCAGAAGTATCACCGAGATCTGCGAACAAAGTCCTACACTGACTACTTGAAAAGTGTCTGCGATCTGGCGAATCTAGGAATTCAGCCCAAATCGCCGGAAGCTCGTGAAATGTTTGCCAAGACAGCCGATGCAAAAGCTCGTATCTGTTTGTATGGATCAGTTGCTGCAATTGCAGCGTTCGCTGAATTCGAGAGACTTGGTGCCACCATGAACACTGCTGAACAGCGTGCTACGTTCACACGCATGGTAGCCATCATGCGTAGCGACTCTGGAAGCAAGCAAGATGTCGTACTCAAGGATTTAGAAGCTGTGCTTATTGGGGTGAGACATTAGCCAAGTAGGGTGGGCACGCAGTGCCCACGCGGTGGTTTTGAATTTTTGCTTTTCCTTCCCCTGTGCGCCGCCGAGTAGCGCAGGCTGGTCAGGGAATTCTGACGAATATGTTTGAGCACGTGGACGCGCAGCGGATCGTGCGAGTTTATGAGGAAGCCTGACCAGTCGAGCAACGCAGGGAACCCCGAAGGGGCGGCAAACCGGGGTCGCCTTCTTTTTGGTTACTTTTTCTTTGGCGAAGCAAGAAAAAGTGACTAGCTGTCGGGCTACTCCCGACGGTGTTGGTTTAGAGGAAGGTTCATGCTTCGACAGGCTCAGCACGAACGGCTGTAACCAGCGGGCTTCGCCCACCCTTCGACAAGCTCAGGGCGAACGGTCATCAGGTACTTAAAAAATGAAACCAAAGAACAACACCTGGGTCTGCTATCTCCTCCAATGCACCGACAACACCCTCTACTGCGGTATAACCAACGACCTAAGCAAACGCCTCGCCGCCCATAACTCTGGCGAAGGCGCCAAATATACCCGCGGCCGCACCCCGGTCACTTTGGTTTACCAGGAGCCCTGCGCCGACAAGTCCTCCGCGTTGAAGCGCGAGCGGGAGATCAAGTCCTTGCCGCGCGCGGACAAGCTTGCGCTGTTTTGCTGATGCATAGCCTTAATCTTGACTCGCAATAGATGCCGTGAGCCGACCGGGTTGCCAGCTCTGTTGCGTAAAGGCCGCACCATATCGTTTTTCTTCAACTTTCCGGTCACTTCTGGAAGAATCAAACACCCATCGCAACCAACAGGATGGGAGTAGACTGATTTAAGGGAGGTTCCGGACGATTTTCTTTTCCGTCGGAAAAGGACAAACTGGTTCGGCGCATCCCTGGTTATTTCAAACAATGAGGAGTTTGCATGAAAAAAAATTTGGTGGTTTCCGTTGCTCTGGCGGGTGCATTGTTGGCGGCAGCATCGGCGCACGCAGAGGTTAGGCACGTGGCCGATACGAACGAAGTCGCGGCTACGGTCGACGTGAACAATTCCACGATCGGGGCGTCGCTTGGGCACTGGTTTAGCGATAACGTTGGCGCATCGATCGGCTTGAGCAGCGGTAATAGCTTCACCATAACCGAAATTCGCGGCACATATCTGATCGACAAACCGTTCGATATCGCCCGCTATCCGGCGCTTCCTTACGTTGGCGCCGGCTTTATTTCCATTAGTGGCCCGACCTATTCTGTGGGTGGCGCGAGCTCACAAAGCAAGGGCTCCGGCTTGGAAATATTCGGCGGTGTGCAGTGGCAGACACCGTGGGTGAAGAACCTGCTGTTCCGTGCTGAAGCACGGCTTTCGACGGTCACGGTCAACACCACGGTCAATTTTGGTGGGGGTGCATATCCATACGATGCAGGCTACAACAACCTGAGCGCACTTGCTTCTGCTGTTTATCAGTTCTAAACACGCAACGGCAAGCGGTTCCTTTGGAGCGAGGAACCGCTTGTTTTTTGCGGCGCTTGAATACCGGGGCGATTCCGGCTATTTTTTCCAAGGGGCCGGGCGCTGCCATGCTGTATCGCCTGCTTGCTTGGGGCAACGTTACTTAACAGGTACGAATTACGTTCCCGGCGCCCGCCACGGGGATATTGCGGCGTGACGTAACACGCGGGAACCCGTAAAATGCGGCCTTTCGCAAATACTGGCGGTTATCGAGCATATGCAAACCTTTGGTTCCGACGTCACGCGCGCTGCGCATGAGTCTTCACCCCAACGGGGTTTTGGTTCCGACATCACGCGCTCTGCGCATGAGTCTTCACCCCAACGGAGTTTTGGTTCCGACATCACGCGCCCTGCGCATGAGTCTTCACCGAAAGTCGGCCAAGGGCCGACTTTTCAGCAAGTCATCCTGACGCTGCAGCAATTCTGGGACAAGCAGGGCTGCGCGTTGTTGCAGCCCTACGATATCGAGGTCGGCGCAGGCACGTTCCATACGGCAACCTTCCTGCGCGCGATCGGACCCGAGCCTTGGCGCGCTGCCTACGTGCAACCTTCGCGCCGCCCGAAAGACGGTCGTTACGGAGAGAACCCCAACCGCTTGCAGCATTACTACCAGTACCAGGTGGTACTGAAACCTTCTCCCGACAATATCCAGGAACTCTATCTCGATAGCCTGCGCGCGCTGGGCATTAACACCGGCGAGCACGATATCCGCTTCGTCGAGGACGATTGGGAATCGCCGACGCTGGGCGCCTGGGGGCTGGGCTGGGAAGTGTGGCTGGACGGCATGGAGGTGACGCAGTTCACCTATTTCCAGGAAGTCGGTTCGCTGATCTGCAAGCCGGTACTCGGTGAGATCACTTACGGTTTGGAGCGTCTGGCCATGTACCTGCAGGGCGTGGAGAACGTGTTCGACCTGGTGTGGACGAAGAACGGCGACACGGTCATCACCTACGGCGACGTGTATCACCAGAACGAAGTCGAGCAGTCCAAATACAACTTCGAGCATTCCAACGTCGAGATGCTGTTCCGTCATTTCAATGAATACGAATCCGAGGCGAAGCGCCTGATGGATGCAGGGCTGCCGCTGCCCGGTTTCGAGATGGTGATGAAGTGCTCGCATACCTTCAACTTGCTGGATGCGCGCGGTGCGATCTCGGTGACCGAACGCGCGGCCTACATCGGCAAAGTGCGCGCTCTGGCGCGGCAAGTGGCCCAGGCATATTACGATTCGCGCGAAGCATTGGGTTTCCCGATGGCAAGGATCGGGGGCAAGAAATGAAAGCGACGTTACTGATCGAACTGCTCACGGAAGAGTTGCCGCCGAAGGTGCTGGAAAAACTCTCCACCACTTTTGCGAACGAAGTGTTTGCTGCCCTGAAAGAGCAGGCCTTGCTGAGCGAAAACAGCGTGTGCACGCCCTATGCCACGCCGCGCCGCCTCGCGATCAGCATCACCGAAGTCGAATCGCAGCAGGCCGACCGCGTCATCGAACGCAAAGGTCCGGCGGTCAGTGCCGGACTGGATGCCGCTGGCACGCCGACCAAGGCACTGGAAGGGTTCATGCGCTCGGCCAATGTCACGCTGGCGCAGTTGCAGCGCTTGGGCGACGGCAAGACGGAATACTTCATCGCTCGTGTTGAACAGAAGGGCAAGTCGCTGGAAGAGCACCTGCCGGAGATGGTTGCCCAGGCGCTGAAGAAGCTGCCGGTGCCCAAACTGATGCGCTGGGGCGATTCGGAGCATCAGTTCGTGCGTCCGGTGCATGGCTTTGTGGTGCTGCACGGCAAACGTATCGTACCGGTGGAGGTTCTGGGGCTGACCAGCGGTAACGTCACCAGCGGCCACCGTTTCATGTGCAGCGAACGGGTCACGATCGACAATGCGGACGACTACGAAGCAATCCTTGCGCGTGACGGGCGCGTAATCGCCAGTTTTGCGCGACGTCGCGAAAGCATCGTGGCGCGCCTGGACGACCTGTCCGAGCAGAACGCGGCGATCTGGGTAGGGCACGCCAATTTCGACCTGGAAAAACTGCTCTCCATGTCCAACGAAGAGCGCGGTGTGCTGAGCACGTTGCTGGACGAGGTGACAGGGCTGGTTGAATGGCCGGAGGTGTATGTCGGCGAGTTCGAGAAGGAATACCTCGACGTTCCGCAGGAATGCCTGATCCTCACCATGCAGCAGAACCAGAAATATTTCCCGCTGCTGGACGCAGGCACCGGTAAGCTACTGAACAAGTTTCTCATCGTGTCTAACATGCAGGTGAGCGATCCGCATCACATCATCGAAGGCAACCAGCGCGTGGTGCGCCCGCGTTTGTCCGATGCGCGCTTCTTCTTCAATCAGGATCGCAAACAGAAGCTGGAATCGCGCGTCGAGAAACTTGGCAAAGTCGTTTATCACAACAAACTGGGTTCGCAGTTGCAGCGCGTCGAACGCATCACCACGCTGGCCGGGATTATCGCTCGTCTGTTGCAGGCGGATAAAGCCAATGCGGAACTGGCGGCGCGCTTGTGCAAAGCCGACCTGATCACCGACATGGTCGGCGAGTTTCCCGAGCTGCAGGGCATCATCGGGCGCTACTACGCCTTTCACGACGGCGAAGAGCTGGAAGTGGCGAACGCCATCGAGGCACATTACCACCCGCGTTTCGCCGGAGACTCGTTACCCATGGGGGCGGTGTCATGCTCGGTGGCGCTGGCGGACAAACTGGAAACGATAGTCGGTATCTATGGAATCGGACAAGTCCCGACCGGCGACAAGGACCCGTTCGGTTTGCGGCGCCAGGCCCTGGGTATCCTGCGCATCCTGATCGAGACGCCGCTCGACCTGCCATTGCCGGCTCTGCTCAACGCGACGGCGGAAAATTTCCCCAAGGGGATGTTGAGCACGACAGTCGCGGCGGATGTGGAAGGTTTCATGATGGATCGCCTGCGCGGCTATCTGCGTGATCGCAGTTTCGACATATCGCATATCGAGGCCGTGCTGGCCGTGTTGAACGGCCGTCTGCACGAGGTGATGCCGCGCTTGCAGGCCGTGCGCGGCTTCGCTGCGATGGATGTGGCGAAGGACCTGGCGGCAGCGAACAAGCGCGTGCAGAACATCATGCGCAAGAACCACGAGGAGCTTGGCGCGACGATGGCGAGCGCGACATTCGATGCGGGTCTGATGACGGATGATGCCGAACGCAACCTGCACCAGGCGATGACGGATATCGCGCCGTTCGTGCAGGGCTATTTTATCCGCGGCGAATACGGGCAGAATCTGAAGGCGCTGGTGACGCTCAAGTCGTTTGTCGACGATTTCTTCGATCAGGTGATGGTCATGGCTGAAGACCAGAAGTTGCGTATCAACCGCGCGTTGCTGCTCAAGCAACTCGGCGGCCTGATGAATCAGGTTGCGGATATCTCGAAACTGGCAGCATGAGCAAACTCATCATTCTCGACCGCGACGGCGTCATCAATTTCGACTCCGACCAGTTCATCAAGAATCCGGACGAATGGAAGCCCATTCCCGGCAGCCTGGAAGCGATCGCGCGCCTGACCCAGGCCGATTATCGCGTGGTGGTGGCGACCAACCAGTCCGGCATCGGGCGCGGTCTGTTCGACATGCCGACGCTGAACGCCATCCACGACAAGATGCACAAGGCGTGCGCGCAATTGGGCGGACGCATCGATGCGGTGTTTTTTTGCCCACATACCAATGATGCAAATTGCGGTTGCCGCAAGCCCAAGAGCGGCATGCTCGAAGAGATCGCCGCGCGTTACGGTGTCAGCCTGAAAGGTGTACCCGCGGTGGGCGATTCGTTGCGTGATCTGGAAGCGGCGGCGCGCATCGAAGCGCAGCCTATTCTCGTGCTCACGGGCAAGGGCGGCAAGACACAGGCCAAAGGCTGTTTGCCCGAGGGTACTTTGATCTACCCCGATCTGGCGGCCGTGGTGGCGACACTGGTATGACGTTCATACGTTCGCTGATATTTTTCCTGGTGCAACTGGTCTGGACGCCGATCTATGCATCGTTGTTTTTCCTCACCTTCCCGCTCAAACCGCACACGCGCTATCGCGTCGCCACCGGTCTGGCCTACAGCACGATATGGCTGTTGCGCGCGATCTGCGGTATCCGCATGGAAGTGCGCGGTGCGGAGAACATCCCGCAGCAGCCGTGTATCGTGATGTGCAAACACCAGTCTGCTTGGGAGACTTTTTCCCTGCAGACGGTATTTCCCGACCAGGTGTGGGTACTCAAGCGAGAATTGCTTTGGTTGCCGTTCTTCGGTTGGGGATTGGCGCTGACCAGCCCGATCGCAATCGACCGCAGCAAAGGCAAGCAGGCCATGCGGCAATTGCTGGAACAGGGCAAGGCCAGGCTGGCGAGCGGCTTCTGCGTGGTCATCTTTCCCGAAGGCACGCGTATGCCCTATGGGGTGCGCGGCAAGTACAAGATCGGCGGCGCGATGCTGGGGGTAAGCTCCGGCGCCCCCGTGGTGCCGGTGGCCCACAATGCAGGCAAGTTCTGGGGGCGCAACTCCTTCCTGAAACATCCCGGCACCATCGTCATGAGTATCGGACAGCCCATCGATCCGGCGGGCCTCAAGGCGGAAGAGATCAACCGCCGCGTGGAGGACTGGATAGAGGCTGAAATGATCAGGCTCGACTGATGTTCAAAGCATTACGTCGAAAAGGTCCTCCACCTGTCGTTGAACAACGCAACATCCACCTGTCCGGTAAAGAAATCAGTTTCACCCTCAAGCGCAGCGGCTACCGCAGCAGCATCAGCCTGCGTATCGACGACCGCGGCCTGACCGTCAACGCGCCCTTGCGTGCTTCCGAAAAATGGCTGCACAGCGTGCTGCAGGACAAGGCAGAATGGGTAGTCGAAAAACTCGACGGCTGGCAATCCAAGAAGGCCCCGCCAATATTCTGGGCAGAAGGCGCGCGCATCCCGTTCCGCGGCGAAGAATTCCTTGTAACGCTGACACCCAGATCGCGCGGGGCCGCGCCGCAATTGCACGGCGAGGTATTGCACGTACCGGTCGGCGTGGAGGCGGAGGCGGCGCAAATTGAAAAGGCAGTGACGCTCTGGTATCGCAACGAAGCGTTGCGGGTATTCGAAGAGTGCGTGGCGCATTTCGCGCCATTGCTGCAAGTGTCGCCGCGGGAGATCAAGCTGACGGCGGCACGCACCCAATGGGGCAGTTGCACCGTGCAGGGCGTGGTGCGGCTGAACTGGCAACTGGTGAAGATGCCGTTGCACCTGATCGACTACGTGGTGGTGCATGAGCTGGCGCACCTGATCGAGATGAACCACTCGCCTGCGTTCTGGCGCGTTGTGGAAAGCGCATGTCCGGACTACAAACAGTGCCGAGCGGAATTGCGCAGCTACGGGGTGGCGGAGTAGCAAAACAGGGCGCATGTTGCCTGCGACAATATGACGCATTCCAAAATGACTAAAATGGCTTTAGAGTCCGTCTTGCCAAGCGGAGAGGAAGCGATACACAGTAGTCTCCTCCCCCAGATGACTGAAGTTTCGACACACCGAATCCCTTTCGCTTGGCACTTCATCTATTACCAATAACTCGTTCAGCGTTGTTCGCCAAACCGGCGCTTTAGCTAGAAATCCAGATGTTGCCCTGTTCCCAGTTTTACCAGTTCGCTTAATTTGGCGAAAAGTTCGCTGCCGTCGCGCTGGCTGAACCAGCGCTCGTTTTCCAGTGCGTAATGGAATCCGCCGGATTTTGCGGCCAGCCAGATCTCCCTGTTCGGCACATGGCGGTTGACGATAAGCTTGCTGCCGTCCGCAAATTCCATTTCCAGTACCGTGCCGTTGCTGTCGTAATCGATATCCGCATCTGCATCGTCTATTGCCAGTTCGATGCGCTGGAATACGGCATCGGCCAGTTCGTTGAATTCACTCTCAGTCATGTGTAGTCCTTGGTTAACGCCGTCCGATCAGCATGCTGCTGTCGTTCTGGCTGATTTGAAAATTGCGCAGCACGTTGGCGCCGAGCAGGTTGGTTTCCAGGTTGTTCATCACGGCCACGGTGATGTTCTCCATTGTAAAGTTACCGACGGTCATGTGAGGCACAAGTGCGATACATCCGTTCGCTGCACCGTTTGCAGTCTGGAACTGCACTTTCTTGCAGTTGCGGATACCGGCCCGGCGCGCGAGCTCGCCGGAGATGGAAGTGACCGAAGCGCCCGTATCCACCATGAAGGTGACCGGTATCGCGTCTATGGTGCCGGGCAGGTAGAAATGCCCGTTCGCCCGACGTTGTACCTCCATGCTGCCGTCGCCGTTGAAAGTCGGCGCTGGCGCGATCACCTCGGGACTGGTTGTTTTGACGAACAACTGAAAATCCTCCATCCCTGTTCCGGACGACTGTATGGCGAGCTGTACCGGTTTGTCCGTCTGCACAGCCAGGGGTTTGTCGAACTTAAGCAAGCGCCCCTCCGAGAAACCGCTATGCGGATTGCACCATGTGGTGCCGACGCTGAACATCATGTCGTACAGTCCGGGTGGCAGGTGCAGTGAGGTACTCTGCCCTGCATGAACCAGCACCGACAAGAGGGGAATGGCGGTATTCGGTGCAGAGAAGATCAGAAGCGCGGGATGGGCATGATCGTTTCTTAGGGTGATCTCGGGATCGTTCGGATTGTCGGCGCGCAGGCCACCTTCGGCAAACAGGGCGATGCTGCCATTGGCAGGGAAGCTGCTTTCGCACGGATAGTCCAATTTGCTCCGGGACTGTGTTTGCTTGCTTGATCCGGTATCGGCCGAAACTTGCGGGCGGTTGAATCTTTGTGCTGCCCAGAAGCCGGCAGTAACTGCCAGCAGGATGATAAGCACATTGCGCAGGCTGTGATTCTTCCTGGCTTCATAAAGATAGACGGGAGCAGGGCGTAGGGTCTGTTGGGCAGGTGCGCGAGCATTGATCGGATTGCTGACAATAGCCTGTTCAATGAGCTCGCGCAGTCTGGCGAACAGTTCGCTCTGGTCATGAGCGCGCCAGGTGCTGTCGCAATGGATGAATTCAATGCCACCGGAACGTGCCGCCAGCCATACGTTATTCGTTTGCGCGTCGATGTTGACGAGGATGCGCTGGCCATCGGCGAAATCCAGGTGCAGTGCATTGCCGTTCAGATTCTGGCGAATGTCCACCCCGCGTTCGTTTACTAACTTCCGGATACGAGCGAACAGCGCGCTGTCCGGTTCGTTGCCTGGACTTTCCATCATATAATCCCGCCCGTTCCGATTCCAAACATTATGAAAGATAAAGTCATGCGCATCCTTGGCATTATGTTGCTGTTGGTACTCATGCTGCAAGGCTGCGGGCGCAAAGCTCCGCTGTTCTTGCCGCCGCCGAAAATCGCCCCCCAAACTGCTCCACAGGCTGCTTCTCAAGTTGTTCCGGCGCAACCCTCTGCCGAAAATCCCGAAACCAAAAAATGATCATGAACGAATATTTTAGCTATCAGCAAGACCGCCTGTTCGCCGAAAACGTGCCACTGGAAGACATCGCCCGGCGTTTCGGAACACCGTGCTACGTCTATTCGCGGGCCGCCCTGACCGACGGCTATCGCCAGTTCGCCAAAGCGTTCAAGAGCCGCGAGCATCTCATTTGCTATGCGGTGAAGGCCAATTCCAACCTTGCCATCCTCAATCTGTTTGCGCGTCTGGGCGCCGGCTTCGATATCGTTTCCGGCGGAGAATTGCAGCGTGTGCTGGCGGCGGGAGGTACCGCGAACAAAGTGGTTTTCTCCGGCGTAGGCAAGAGCGAAGCCGAGATGCGGCAGGCACTTGAGGCCGGAATACTTTGTTTCAATGTTGAATCTTCGTCAGAGCTGGATAGCCTGAATATGGTTGCGGGCAGCATGGGCAAGGTCGCGCCGATCAGTTTGCGCGTGAACCCCGATGTGGATGCCAAGACCCATCCCTACATCTCGACCGGGCTCAAGCAGAACAAGTTCGGTGTGGCCTACACCGAAGCGCTGGCACTATATCGCAAGGCTGCTGCCATGCCGCATTTGCGAGTAACCGGCATGGATTGCCACATCGGTTCGCAACTCACCGAGACCAGCCCGTTCATCGCGGCGGCGGAAAAAGTGCTGGCACTGGTGGATCTGCTGGCTGCCTCCGGCATTGTTTTGGAGCATCTCGACCTGGGAGGCGGTCTCGGTATCCGCTACGACGACGAGACTCCTCCCTCTATCGCCGAGTATGCAAAAGCCCTGCTGGGCGCGCTACAAGGGCGTTCCGAGAAGATCATCGTCGAACCTGGCCGGGTGCTGGTCGGCAATGCCGGGGTACTGCTTACGCGCATCGAGTACCTCAAGCATGGAGAAGAAAAGAACTTCGCGATCGTCGATGCTGCGATGAACGACCTCATGCGTCCGGCACTTTACGATGCCTGGCACGCCATCCTGCCGGTTCGAAAAAGAGAGGGTGAGACACAGCAATACGACGTGGTCGGGCCGATCTGCGAGACCGGGGATTTTTTTGGTCATGCCCGCGAGATGGCCGTGGATAAAGGAGATGCGCTTGCTGTGATGTCGGCTGGCGCATACGGAATGAGCATGAGTTCCAACTACAATTCCCGTCCTCGGGCAGCCGAAGTGATGGTTGACGGCTCGGTCGTGCACCTGGTTCGGGAACGCGAAACAGTAAGCCAGCTCTACGCTGCAGAGAAAATCATCGCGTGAAATTATTTCGCGAAATATGCATAAAAGTGTTGCGCATTTTTTTTAATCGCGCATAGAATGCAGCCACCGTGCGTGTTGGGAGATTTCAAGCTGTAGAAAGGCGCATCGGGAGTGCAGTTGGTGCACGAAAATTTTAACTGGTTAGTCCATCAATTTTTATAAGGAATGAAAATGGCTGCAACAACCAAAGCAAAAAGCACCACTACCAAGAAGGCTGCCGCAAAGAAGCCAGCTGTTAAAAAAGTCGCAGCAGCTAAAAAACCGGCCGCCAAGAAAGCCGCAGCAAAGAAGCCAGCCGCCAAGAAAGTAGCCGCCAAGAAACCGGCAGCGAAAAAAGTGGCAGCAAAGAAGCCAGCCGCTAAAAAAGTAGCCGCCAAGAAACCGGCAGCGAAAAAAGTGGCAGCAAAGAAGCCAGCCGCCAAGAAAGTAGCCGCCAAGAAACCGGCAGCGAAAAAAGTGGCAGCAAAGAAGCCAGCCGCTAAAAAAGTAGCCGCCAAGAAACCGGCAGCGAAAAAAGCAGCAGCGAAAAAACCTGCCAAGAAAGCCGTAGCGAAGAAATCCGCTCCTGCTGCAGGAAAAGGCATCCTCGGCGCCTAAGCTTCGTAGATTGGGGCGGGCGCCGGGTCGTTGCGTTTCGCCCTTTCTGCGGACTCCGTTTTGTACGGAGTGCAGTGCGTTTCATTTAGTGTTTGTTGAGCCTCTTCAGCGAACCGTGCCCGCTTACCTCCCTTTATTACGCATGCTTTGAAAGCGGCGCGTATAAGCTATCTCTCTATTGTTATTAATTTTTTATGGCATGGCGTCGGCGATTCGCCGATCGAAAGTGGATCGGGGTATTGAAGGAGTTGCGATGGTCCGGGTTAATCCAGCAGAGCGACTACCTGCTTTGCCTCGGAATACAAAAATTCCATATCGTCTTCGTCGATCTGGAGTGTTTCCAGGCAAGCTACGCCGAATTTTGACCATTCCTGCGTCATATCCAGACCCAGTTGCTGTTGGGAGAAGTGTTCAGCGAAATGCACGGTCGCGATGAACAGCCGGTTGGGTTTCGATAAAGTCGAATCCGGGGCTAATGCCTTCAGGCTGTGATGGTTGCGGATGGACAGGCACATGTCTGCATCAAGCCACCAGCTTTGTGCCAGTGCACTGCCGACTTCGGCATGGTTGGTTTTGATCAGTGAATCTTCCGAAGCCGTGAATTCATGCAGGCTGTCGCGGTTCGCCTGCCCCAATACGTCCCTATAACTTGGAAAGCGGGACATCAGAATCGGGATACCGCAATCGTGGAACAGACCGAAAGTGTAGGCATCGTCCGCATTGAATCCGTGGATATCCAGCTTGTGGGCCAACCAGGCGCAAAGCCGTGCCTTGCGTGCCGAGGCATCCCAGAAGCGTGTCAGGTTCGGCGTGCTGGGAAAAATGTTGCGCAGAATAATACCGGCGATAGTGTGGCTGGAGGCCCTGAGACCGAGAATTGTCAGTGCATCGTGCACGGAGCGCGCACGTTGCGAGCGTGCAAAAAAAGGCGAGTTGGTCGTTTTGATGAGTCCTGCTGCAAGGGCGACATCGGCGCTGATGATATGGCTCAGGCGATGGTAATCGGGTTCTTCTTTATCCATCTCCGCCATGATTCGAACAAGGATCTCCGGGCAAGGGGGGATGCCGATATCCAGTAGTGCGTGTTCAAGCAGTGGATCCGGTGTGGATGAGCTATCGGTCATTTCCGTGTCGGGTGCGTGGTAATATTACTGCGATGATATGTAAATCAACAAGGTCGGAAAATAGCACACGTCCCGTTTCGCTGGCTATGAGTTTTCAGCATCGAAGACGAATTCTGTCCGACAAGTGCAATATCCACACGCTTTCGGGCGGAAAAAAATAATCTAAGTCCGGTATGGTCCGGGCAGGAGAGATTCGCTTCGATGAAAAAATTCGAAACGTTCAATTCGGATGCGTCCGATATGGAACGGAATCACAGATACAAGCTGAAATTCCTGAACAGCGTGCTCTTCCTCAATGGAACGGCCGCTTTCCTGATGGGCTTCATACGCTGGCAAGCCAGTGCGACGATGGGGATGATCGATTTCGGTTTTGCCGGGCTTTGTCTGGCTTTTCTGGTTTATCTGTACCGCTACCCGGGCAAGGTCGAACAGGTGAGCTCCACCGTGCTGGTGCTTTCGTTCGTTCTGTTCATGGCCGTCTATCTATTGGCGCCCTACAACACTATGCGACTGTCGCTCTTTTTCCTGCTGTTGTCCGGGGCGTTCTTTCTTAAAGGGCGCAATGCCGGACGCATCTGGCTGAGCATCATCCTGCTGAGTATCGTGGCTGTCCATGTATTGCCGTATGTCGACACGGGTTATTCCCGCTTCGACATATTCTCTACTTGTCTCTATCTGATCGCGCTGTCCTTTGTGCTCGAGAATTACCAGACATTCAAGGAATCCAAGACCACGAGTGAAGGTGAACAGGAAGTGCAGCGCCTGACAGAGCAGCGCTGGCGCCATGCGCTGGAAGGTTCCGGAGATGCGGTGTGGGACTGGACGCCGGAAACGGGAGAGTTTCACTACTCCAGGCGTTTCGCCGAGATATTGGGGTATGACGACGGAGAGTTCGGGGAACATGCCGAGCAATTTTTCAGGATCATCCATCCCGACGACGAACTCAGGGTCAGTGACGAACTGCAGGACTATCTCAAGCGCAATGGCGGGCATTACGTTTCGGAAATGCGCGTGGCATGCAAGGATGGTAGCTGGAAATGGCTGCTCTGCCGGGGTACTGCCATACGGCACGCTGCAGCCCACCTGCGCATGGTAGGCACATTTACCGATATCACGCTGATCAAGCAGCACGAGAAACAACTGGAGCACATCGCGCATTTTGATGCGCTGACAGGCATACCCAACCGTCTGTTGTTGGCTGACCGGTTGCAACAGGCATTGGCGCACAGCAAACGGGAAGGATCTATTCTTGCTGTCTGTTATCTTGATCTGGATGGGTTCAAATTCGTCAACGACACGATGGGTCATGAGGCGGGCGACAAGGTGTTGATCGAGGTGACCAAGCGTATCAAGGGATCGATCAGGGAAGACGATACGGTAGCGCGTCTGGGCGGTGACGAGTTTGCCGTGCTGCTGCTTGGACTGCACGCGGCGGAAGAGTGTTCGGCCAGCCTGAACCGCTTGCTGGAAGCGATCAGCCAACCGATCGAGATCAGGAATAAGCTGTTCGAGGTGAGCGCCAGCATCGGTGTTGCGACCTACCCTGGCGACGATCACGATGCGGATACCCTGTTGCGGCATGCGGATCAGGCCATGTACACCGCCAAACAGTCCGGCAAGAACCGCTACTATCTCTACGATGCAGAGAACGACCAGCGGGCGCGCACTCATCACGAATTGTTGCGGAGGCTCAAACTTGCACTGGAGAGAAACGAATTCGAACTGTATTACCAGCCCAAAGTCGACATGCGTTCGTTGCATCCGGTCGGGGCTGAAGCCCTGATCCGCTGGCACGATCCGGAGCGCGGAATGCTCGCGCCTTCCGAATTCCTGCACGAAATCGAGGGGACTACCCTGGAGGTTGAGTTGGGCGACTGGGTTGTCGCGACGGCACTCACTCAACTGGAGCGATGGCATTTTGCCGGGTTACCGATGGAGCTGAGCATCAACATCTCGGCGCGCCATCTGCAAGCGAAGGATTTCGCCTGGAAGATGAAGCGCAAAATGCTGCGTTATCCGGATCTGCCGAGAGGCTGCCTGCAGATCGAAGTGCTGGAGACGGCCGCACTGGAGGATATTCCCAGAGTCAGCGACACCATTGAGCGTTGTCGCAAGCTGGGCATCAGTTTCGCTCTGGATGATTTTGGCACCGGCTATTCCTCGCTGTCTTATCTGGGACGCTTGCCGGTTGATACGCTCAAGATCGACCAATCCTTCATTCGCGACATGATGCACGACAAGGGAGACAGGGCGATCGTGCAAGGGGTCATCGCACTGGCCAAAGCGTTCGACCGCAGGATCGTGGCCGAGGGCGTGGAATCGGAAGAACTGTTCCGCGAGTTGGTGGAAATGGGTTGCGAATACGGGCAAGGCTATGGAATTGCCCGGCCCATGCGAGCCAGCGCGTTGCCCGCCTGGCTGGAAAAGTGGAACAGCGAACCGTTCAGCTGAGTGGTGAAAGCCTGACGGATCAGGAAGCTCGTTGCCAAACCCGGGGAATATAAGATCCTTGCACCGCTTACCACCCGTCCGATTTCTTACACATCGATTGAACTTGAGGGATTAATGCGGGGCATCGACCAGTTCAATCCTCCGACGAAATGTGTCCGATCCTTCAACAGTTGTAAGGCTATAATTTACCCCATGCCGAACGAGCCTAACATTCAGAACCAGAACCATCGTCAGGCTGTGCTGACTCTATTGGAGAAGCGCAGAGTGACCGAAGAAATGGTGCATAAACAGGACATGCCCCACCATGATCTGGTTGAAACACTGGTGCGGAAACAGAATCTGGCGCGCATCCAGTTGCTGCTGAGCGAGATGGCACCCGCCGAGATCGCCGAATTGCTGGAAATCCTGCCGGATGCAGACCAGCTGTTCATCTGGGACCAGATCGACGAGCGGCGCAAGGAACAGGTGCTGCCGGATGTCTCGGCTTCCATTCTCCATTCCCTGGGTAAACGGGCGTTCAAGAATGATCGTTCCCGTATCAAGGCCTTCGAACTGTTCGAAGGCCGCATGCGCGAGATACTCGTCAGTACTCAGGAAGATCTGATTAGCGCCAAACCGATCTGGATAGACATGGTCGACCCGTCTTTCGAGGAGCGCGCCTGGGTCGGCGAGGCTTATGGCATCGAACTGCCCGATCCGGACCGGGTGAGCGATCTCGAATCCAGTGCGCGTTTTTATGTGGAAGAGAACGGCGAGATACATCTGCGTTCCGACTTCCTGCTCGACAAGGAAGATGTGTCGCGCAACGTGGGAGTGAACTTCATCCTGCATCAGGACATCCTGTTCTCGGTGCGCAAGGAAGAGTTGCCCGTGTTCCGCTTGCAGCGCCTGCGCGCCTTCTCCCAGCCGAACTATGTTTCCGACGCGCGCGATGTGCTGCTTGATCTCTATGCGGCGGATGTCGAATACTCGGCTGATGCGCTCGAAGATGTCTATCAGGGGTTGGAGAGAGTCGGCAGCCATGTGCTGAGCAAACAGATGACCGACGAAGAGGCGGCCAGGATGCTGGCGGATATCGGCCAGGAGGAAGACCTGAACGGGCGCATCCGCCGCAACGTGCTGGATACCCGCCGCGCGGTTTCCTTCCTGATGCGTAGCCGGGTCATCGAGCGCCACCAGCTGGACGACGCGCAGCAGATCCTGCGCGACATCGAATCGCTGGACGGGCATACCACCTTCCTGTTCGGCAAGATCAACTTCCTGATGGATGCCACCGTCGGCTTCATCAATATTAACCAGAACAAGGTCATCAAGCGGCTGACGGTGCTCAGCGTCGTGTTCATGCCGCTCAACGTGATTGCCGGCATCGGCGGTATGTCCGAATTTTCCATGATGACACAGGGCATACCCTGGCCGATCTCCTATGCCGCGTTTGCCGTCGGCATGGTGATCGTCGCGTGGATCACATTCGAATTGCTGCGCCTTGCCGAGAAGCGCGAGAAACTTCGGCTGAACAAATAACCCTTGTGGATGACGTGTTGGGCCGTATGGCACATTGTGCGATGGAACTGCAGTACACGCTCTGAACTCGCCATTCGTATGGCAGCCTCCCTTCCCATCCGATACGCCCTGAGTGTCAGCAATGCCGTCCGGATCGGCAGTTGGCACGATAACTAATCGCGGGGGATGGACAGCTTTGCCTCGGTGCCACCGAGGGGGCGGGGAAGGAGCTCAATCTTCCAGCCGTTGGCATCCGCCAATTGGCGGGCAATGGCAAGTCCCAGTCCGCTTCCGCCAGTGGAATTGCTACGCGAGGATTCCACGCGGTAAAAGGGATGAAAAACATTTTCGAGTTCCTGCGCCGGAATGCCGTTGCCCCTGTCCAGTATACGAATTACCGCAAGATTGTCCTTCAGGGAAAGATCGATTTCCACCGGCTTGTTGGCGCCGTAATGAACGGCATTGCTGAGGAGATTGTTCAGTATCCTGCGCAATGCCATGGGGCCTGCAGATAAAACAGCATTGTCGCGCGTGCGAAATTTCACGTCTGCACCCTCATTCCTGGCATTGTCTGCCAATTCTCCCAGCAGCAGGCTGACATCAACCTGTTGCGCGGGTTCTTTATGCAATTCACGGCTCAGAACGAGAAACTGACCGATGAGCTGATTCATTTCTTCCACATCATGCTGTAAGCGGGCCACCAGCTTAGGATCGGTGCTTTCAGGCAGCAATTCAATCGCCAGGCGCATACGCGCCAGCGGCGTGCGCAGATCATGCGAGATGCCGGCCAGCATCGTGGTGCGGTTGGCGAGCAGCTCGCGCACCTGCAGCGCCAGTTTATTGAATGTGGAGGCCAGACCCGAAAGTTCACTAATACCCGTCTCCGGAAACGACTCGGGAATGCTCCCTTCCCCGATGCGTTGGGCCGCGGCATAAAAATGCGTCAGGGGCTTGGTGACCCGCCGTGCAAGTACCAGCGCGGTGAGCAGGGTAAACGCAACTGTTGCAACCAGTGCCAACAACAACATCGAAGGTGGATCCATATTGAGGCGATCCTTTGGAAAACCGATACGGATCAGTTTGCCGCCCGTATGTATCTCGGCCCAAAACCAGGTGGTATCAATATGGGTCACCTTGATTGATACCGGTTCGCCGGTTCGAGATGTCAGCGCATTGTCCAGCAGTGCCAAATAGGGGTAAAAGCCCTTTCGGGGCGGCAATATGGCGGCATCTTCAAACAGCATGAACTGGTGTTTGTTGGCCAACTCAAGTTCGAAGTCTTTGCGTGTCTCGGGCGGAAGCTCGACCCAGGTTTGTGCCGACAACACCAGTAGTGCAGCCAGATCGTCCGCAGACCGCTTTGCCATCGGCAGCATCACGTAATTCAGAGTGGCAGCGATCAGGATCAACTGAAATATCAGAAGCGCGGACGCTATCGTGGATGCAATGCTGCGAAACAACGAACGGGAACGGTGCGCGCTTATCATTATTGACTGTTGCCGCCGGGTGCAAACAGATACCCGGTCCCCCAAACGGTACGGATATACATGGGCGAGTTTGGATCATCCTCGATCTTGCGGCGCAACCGGGTGACTTGCACGTCGATGCTGCGATCGAAAGGAGAGCGTTCATAACCCTTGAGCAGATCCATAATAATGTCACGGCTCAAAACGCGATTGGGATGCTCGACAAATACGTGCAACAGGTTGAATTCCCCCGCGGTCAACGGAACGTTCATTCCGTTCCTGTGCAAATCATGCGTGTCGACGTTCAACAGGAAGTCGCCGAACCGGTAGGTGCTCTGTTTTGTTGTTTCAAGACTGGCACGCGGAGTACTGTCGCTGCGGCGCAGCAAGGCGCGAATGCGAGCCAGCAGTTCGCGCGGATTGAAGGGTTTGGCGAGATAATCGTCCGCACCCACTTCCAGGCCCACGATACGATCCACATCTTCCCCGCGTGCCGAAAGCATGATGATGGGCATATCACCCTGCGCCCGCAATTTTCGGGCCAGTGCCAAGCCGTCCTCACCCGGCAACATCAGATCGAGAATGACGAGATCCGCAACATGAGCGGCAAGATGCGCATCCATTGCCATGCCGTCGGCGACGGTTGCCACCTGATAACCTTGCGCGGTGAGATATTCCTGCAGAAGTTCGCGCAAGCCTGCATCGTCATCCACTACCAGAATATGTTTGGTATCCATGCAGTCCACTATACATGAGGTGGATTTGCTCTGTCACAGGCGGAAGCTTTCCTGTAACACATCGTTACAACTTGCTGCAAAACGGAAATCGTTTGGCAACAGCCTTGTCGCACCATGCATCCATCAGGACACGCCTGATTTTGACGAAATAAAACAATCGACAGGAGATCATCATGAACACGAAGAAGATATTGCCCCGTATTGCACTGGCTTTAGGGCTGGTCGTAACCGGATCGGGTTTTGCTGCGGATGAGCCAGTTGCCAATCAGGTACAGGATCGCGAAACGGTCCGCGCGCAGCACCGTGAAGAAACCAAAGACATGACGCAACAGGAGCGGGAAGAATACCGGGCCCAGAAGCGGACTGAAATGACCACAGAGCAGCGAGCTGCAGTGCGAGCCTCCAAAGAAAAAGGGGCAGGAAACGGTAACGGACTGAAAGCGCGCGACGGATCCGGAGCTGGTTCCCAGGGCGGCGGAAATGGCCCGCAGGGGGCAGGTGGCGGGCAGGGTATGGGGCGCTGATCAGATGGATTGAAGCTGCGAATGGAGCGACATCGTCTTGGGGATCTCGGGCCATTCGCAGGTTTCAATTCGCGCAAGATTGTTGGTCTGCCGCGAGATTAAGGCAGCAGAGATGAAAAAAACCAGAATGATTATATTGAGCGTGACGATGTCACTGTATTGTGGTCTGTACGCCGCGGTGGCTGCGGCAGAAGAAGCGTATGGTGCCAATCATAAGCAGATGAAATCCATGAGTCCGGCAGAATATGAACAATATCGTCTGCAACTCGATCAAGAAGTGAAAGATGCCACATCCGGCGCGCAGAAGCAGGGCGCTGTAACAGGTGACGGGACGGAAAAAAGCGAGGCTGATCAGAAGGAAATCAAACCTGCCGATAGCGGCTACGGAAAAGGATATCGCGCACGCATGGAGCATGATGGAAGTACGGGTGGCGGTGCCGCTGGTTTTCGAGGCGACCCGATGAACCGGGGCGGCGGACGCAATCGATAATGAAGGGGTATAGCATGAAATGCCAAACCAAATGGATAGCATGCATGCTGGCGGCAACGATAGAGCTTGCCGCTGGCGCAACTCATGCAGAAGAAGACCGGTATGCCGGACTAATTGCCGGTTACGAACATACGTCGGGAACGTATGGTACCGCTTCGACGACCGACATCGTCACGATTCCCGTCACGGCGTTTTACACGACCGGACCGTGGTCATTGAAATTGACAGTGCCGTATCTGCAAGTCACCGGTGACGGCGAGGTAATCGCCAGCGGCGGTTACAGAGGGAAGGGTGCAAATTCCTCAACAACCACAACGGTTAGCAGACGGCGCACAACCCAGTCCGGCCTGGGTGATGTGGTGAGCATGCTGACCTACAATCTTTATTCCGGGGAAGAGCAAGTTTCCGGCATCGACCTGTCCGGAAGGGTGAAATTTGGGACGGCAAGCACGGCATTGGGCACCGGTCAAAATGACTATGCAGTTCAAATGTTCGCTTATCGGGGGATAGGTGATTTTGTTCCCAACGTGATGTTCGGTTATGAGGTGTTGGGAAGCTCGCCTCAACTGGTGTTGAATAATGTGTACTATGGGGCAGTGGGGAGCAGCTACAATTTCAACACCAAGACGAGCATGGGGGTGGAATATAAATATGTTCAGAAGCCCTCGGCCATCCTTTCGGAACAACGGCAGGCCACGCTCTACGCCAGCCGCCAAATCGGCACGAGTGTCTATCTGCGCGGTTACCTGCTGAAGGGGTACGCAGCGGGAAGCCCTGATTCCGGCTTCGGATGCATGGTCTCCAGCATGTTTTAATCAATACGAAACTGAAGAAGTTATTCCTTGGTGTTGCATTCATTGCATTGAGAATTTATACCTGCATGAAAGTTACTGGTCCGGCAGGCGACGTGCAAAGGCGTTGAGCATTGCAAGAACAGGTACAAGGACCAACAGAGGCAAGACCAGAAACACGGGTGTCCAGGGGCTGGTCGGCGGTGGTACGAAGTCCAGGCTGAACCATCCGTAAGCAAGCAGAAAAATGCCGAACGCGAAAAGCAGCTTGCCTCCATACGCGTTGATTTCGTACCAGTTGTGCTGCGAGGCGCACGCCTTCCTGATGCGGATTCCATATACCCGGTTCATCGGGACTTTCTTCAGGATCAGCGGAATGGAAGTCAGGGCCGTCAGCAACCCGATTCCGCAGTGGACATACGGTATTGGAACGATCATGGATACTCCTCCAAAGAAGTAGGTGCCGCTCTAAAATCAAACAACCGGGTATGGCTCCGGATTTCCCGCTCAGGGAATATCGGCATCCGGCATGCGATCCAGGATGACAATGGTCTTGGCCAGCATGCCGCGAGCTTCGCGGTGCCTGTCGTAGTAGCGCGGGTTGGGCACCATGGCGGCGAGTTTCGCCGCTTGCTCGGGGCTCAGTTGCGCGGCGCTGACGCCGAAATAATGCCGAGCCGCCGCTTCAGCGCCAAATACACCTTCTCCCCACTCGATCACGTTCAGGTATATCTCCAGGATGCGCTGTTTATCCATCACTGCCTCCAGCATCAGGGTGATGATCGCTTCTTCCGCTTTGCGCCACGGCGTGCGCTTGGTGGAAAGGAACAGATTCTTCGCCAGTTGCTGGCTGATGGTGGAACCGCCCGCAACGATCCTGCCCTTCTTCCTGTTCTTCTCGTAGGCCTTGGCGATACCTTCCCAATCGAAGCCTTCGTGATCCACGAATTTTGCATCCTCGGAGGCGATTAGTGCACGCTTCAGATTGTCGGATATCCGGTCGTAAGGCACCCACTTGTACTGCAGCTCCGCTTTTGGATTCTTGTCCTGCATCACTTCCAGGCGGTCTTCCATGAAGGCGCTTGTGGCAGGATTGAACTTGATCCACCAGCAGACATGCGCAAACAGCCACAACTGATACAAGACCAATAGCAGAAAAATCGCCAGCAGAATGCGCCAAAAAAGACTTTTTGTCTTTTTCATTTGCGCAATTGGCCGAGCACAGCTTGAGTGTTAGGGCGCACATTGCGCCACAGGTAAAAGGCTTCGGCGGCTTGCTCCACCAGCATGCCTAGCCCGTCCGAGACAGTTGTTGCACCTTGCCTGCGGGCAAATGCCATGAACGGCGTCTCGCGTCCGTACATCATGTCATAGGCGAGTGCGCCGGGTTTGAACAAACCGTCCGGCAACGGCGGCAACTCGTCCGACAGACTGCTGGAGGTGGCGTTGATGACGAGGTCGTATTGTCTTCCGGCCAGTTCTTCATAGCGGCGAGCGTAGACCGTGCCGGAACCGGTGAATTCCTTGGCCAGGATCTGTGCCTTTTCGATGTTGCGGTTGGCGATGTCCACCCCGACCCCGGCGTTGAACAGCGGCCACAGCACGCCCGATGCCGCGCCGCCGGCACCCAGCAGGAGGGCATTCTTCCACATCAATTTGAAACCGAGGTTCTGTTCGATGTCGTTGAGCAGGCCCGCACCGTCCGTATTCGCGCCGAGTATCTTGCCGTCCTGGAATATCAGGGTGTTGACCGCCTTCGCATCGCGCGCGCGTTCGCCGAGTCTGTCGCATAGCTGGTATGCCTCCAGTTTGAACGGCACGGTCACGTTGCAGCCTTTGTAATCTTCTGCGCGCAGTCGCCGGATGGTCGCGGCGAAGCCGTCGAGCGGCGCTTCGATGGCTTCGTAACTCATGTCCTGTCCTGTCTGCTGCGCGAACAATTGGTGGATCAGGGGAGACTTGCTATGCGAGATGGGGTTGCCGATGACGGCGTAACGGTCGGTCATGCTGGTTCGGGCGTCAGAATCGAGAAGCGGATTATATCGGAAGCATCCCCCCAATTTATGCGCTTAAGGGCAATACGACAGACGCTTCCAGCCCACCCGACGGATGGTTTGTCAGTACCAGCTCACCGTTGTGACGTTGTACGATGCTGCGGGCGATGCTCAGGCCCAGACCGGTGCCGCCCGACTCGCGCGAACGGGAGTGTTCGATGCGGTAGAAGGGGGTGAATACGGTTTCCAGCAGTTCGGGCGGTATTCCGGGGCCGAAATCGCGGATGCGGATATGGCACTGGCGCGCGTCGCGGCTCAACGAGACTTCGGCGCGCTGCCCGTATTTCACCGCATTGTCCAGAAGATTGGACAATGCGCGGCGCAAGGCCAGCGGATGAGCCTTCAATTGCACGGCTGTATGTTCGATGTAATCCACTTGCTGTCCGGCTTCGACTGCATCGCTGCACAGGCTGTCCAGCAGCGAATCGAGATCGAGCAGTTGCGTCGCCTCGCTGGTATCCAGGCTGCGCGCCAGTTCCAGTCCTTCCTGCAACATCTGCTGCATGGATTGCATGTCGCCGACCAGCTTGTTGCGCAATGCTTCGTCCGGCAGTTTTTCCAGGCGCAGCCGCAGGCGGGTCAGCGGTGTTTGCAGATCGTGTGTGATCGCGGCCAGCATGCCGGTACGTTCACGCACATCGTCATAGATGCGCCGCTGCATCCGGTTGAAGGCCCGTGTCGCAACGCGCACTTCGTTGCTGCCCTGTTCGGGCAATGGTTTGCCGACGCGGGAGATATCGAGGTTGTCCGCGGCATCAGCTAACTGGCGCAAAGGACGGGTGGCGATGCGTGCCACCAGCCAGGCCAGCAGACCGATGCACAGTGCGAACAACAACATTGCACTCCAGACCGGCGGCGGGTAGAGCTGCCCGCGCATCGGCGGCATGGGCATGAGCAGTGAAAATCTGCTGCCGTCCTGCAACACAATGTGTACACGCTCGCACTGTGGTGGTTCATGCATGCGTCGCGGCCATCTTATGGGCTCACCGGCGCAAGCCGCATCATTCGGCAATTCGGCTTCAATATCCACTCCGTCCAGTCGCTGGTGCAGTGCATCTTCCAGCAGGGCGTCCCGGGCTGTGATGGGAGGCAATGCAACGTTGTCCAGGTGCCCGCGTATACCCATACCGTGCGGTTCATGCAGGAAATCGTCGCGCTGCGGCAGCGGGATCCGTTCCAGCGACTCCGCCATCTCGGCGATCTCGGTGGCCAGATGCTGGGCGCGTATGCGGTCAAACATCTCCTGCTGCCTGGAATGGGTGAGCAGCACGGTGCCGGCGGCTGTCACGATCATGCCGGTCAACAGGATCAGGAACAGGCGGCCATGCATGGAGCGGTAGATCGTCAACATCTCATTCACCTCGCTTTACTGTAGCCGCCAGCAGATACCCTTCGTTGCGCAGCGTCTTGATGAGTTTCGGCGCACGGGCATCGTCGCCCAGCTTCTGGCGCAGGCGGCTGATATGCAAATCGATGGAACGGTCGAGCGGGTCGGTCTCGCGGCCCTGGGTCAGGGTCAACAACTGGTCGCGATTGAGCGCGCGGTTGGGGCGTTCCAATAGGGCCTTGAGTAAACGGTATTCGCCACCGGAGAGCATGACCACCAGCCCGGCACTGTTCTGCAATTGCCGGGTGGTCTCGTCCAGCGTCCAGCCGGCGAAGTGCCACAACGATGCGGAGCCGGATATTTCATTAGTCACCGTACTGCTGCGGCGCAAAATGTTGCGGATACGCACCAGCAATTCGCGCGGTTCGAACGGCTTGCACAAATAGTCGTCGGCGCCCATCTCCAACCCCAGGATACGGTCCAGTGGTGCGCTGCGCGCAGTCAGCATGATGACCGGAATGGTGGAACGCGCACGCAGATCACGGCATAGGGTCAGCCCGTCGCTGCCGGGCAGGGTGAGATCCAGCACGATCAAGTCGATCGGCGTGGTGTCAAGCACCTGCTGCATGGTTGTACCATCCTGTGCGGTGCTGATCAGCCAGCCTTGCTCGCCGAGGTAGTCGGCCAGCAGGCTGCGGATGTCTGCATCGTCATCCACGACCAGGATGCGCGGCGGTGTGGCAGTTGTCGTCATGGGGCGGACATTACAACGAAATCGGCGATTGCGGGCGGCCGATACAATTCTGTACAAAATGTTCGTTGCCTGACATACACCGGATACATGCAACGAGTTAAATGGGCACCGTGCTTCGAGGCACGTCATTCAACCGATACGATGGAGAACGATTATGAATAAATCAGTGAAGATGTTATTGGCGGGGGTGGCAATCGCCGCCTTGTCCGCAAGTGTGTATGCCCACGGCGGCGAAGACTGCGGATACGGAGGGCACGGCGGCATGATGGGCTGGGACTCGGCCAAGATGGAAAAGTACCACGAGCAGCATCTGGCCAAATTGCACGACAAATTGAAATTGACTGCGCAGCAAGAAACCGCGTGGAAGAAATTCGCGGCCCAGCCACCGATGATGGACGGCACGACCCGTCCTGATCCTGCCGAAATGGATAAGCTGAATGCGCCGCAACGTCTGGAAAAAGGCCTGGAACACATGAAAGCCATGGAGGCAAAAATGACCGATCATCTGGCTGCGCTTAAAGAGTTCTACGCGGTACTGACGCCGGAACAGCAGAAGATCTTCGACGATCAAATGCCTCATCCGGGAGACCGTGGACATTGGCGCGGCAAGTAACCATCATTGATCCAGTGCAACACCGCACTGCTTGAGAGTGCTGGCGTTGCCAGCCATCCTGCCAGGCGGAAACTTCGAGCAACGGGCGCGGCCTTCTATCAGGCTGTGCCCGTTGTCATTTGTGCAATCAAACCAAACCGTGTTGATCGCCATGATTATGAATATCTCAGTTGTGCCATCTGCGGAATTTCACATATGCCAAACTGAACGACCGGGATTGATTGCGCAACGGGCACCGGCGAGTAAAATGTTTGACATCCCGCAGTCGGACAAAGCGGTCATTTGATTGTGGCTGCTCGCAGTGGTAAGTCAACCTTGGGAGTACTGCTTTTACATACCGAAAGAGACTTTCAAGACTCCCTTCATTAGGTGATAAGGCATGGTTGAAGAAAATTTATCGAATTCCCCAACCGGTGATACCGCTGACTTGCCACCGAAAGACATTGAGGAGATCCCGCCAAATACCAAGGTTGGCAGTGGCGATGGCGTCCCTATTGCCGATGTAATTCCAACTGCCACTGCTGATCAAAGAAAGACCAGAGACATACATGACGAGCCTCACCCACACTTCAAATGGCATGCCGAAGTGCGTGTTGACGGACACGATGTATTCCAAGGCATAGTTAAGGATATTTCGATGAAAGGGCTTAATTTAGTCCTCGATCATAATTTGCAAAATTCAAAACTCGTCAAATTGCATATTCATATACCACCCGCCGATATTTCAAGCCCACATCACGTTTTGGAAGTATCAGGGAAAATAACATCCACGGTCTTCGATAGTGCTGAGGAAGCGTTCCGTTCAAGCATAAGTTTTATCCAATTTACACTGGATTCTGACCAAACATATCTTCAATCACTTCTCTCGTAGGAAACGAAATTGGCAAGATGAGCCAGAAGTTGACCTGCATTGCGGAGGTTGCGCAGGGCAAAGACAAACGGGCAAGAAACGGTCCTTCGCGTGGCCGAAGCGCGCAACCTCGCGATTGGCGCAGAACGTCTTTGTCGCATCCTGTATACCCAACCAAACTCATTCGGGCTATAAAAATCAGAACGCTACCAACCCCTTTGGGCTACCTCTTTAGGTGCCAGGCATTTTTGTGCCATTCTGTGTAGGATAAACATGGGGATATGGATGCGTTACAGGAAATCTTGCATCTTGCGAATAATGGTTCCTGCATACCTCTTTGTTCGTAGTCAAATGCAATTGATTTCGCTCGCATGCGGAGTTTTGAAAGAACCTCACAGGGAGATAATAAATGGATCTTAATGTCGCCATTGTTCTAAATATCCTGGCTATGTTCTACTGTTCATATTTGGTCCTATCGCTCAAGTCCCGCATCCCGGCCGGTATGGCAGGCAAGTCGATTCTGAATCAACCAAGGAAATTGAAAGTATGATCCCCTTGTTCTCTGAACAATGGATTGCCAACCTGAAGAATGAATGGAACTCGGCGCCCCAAGTCTTCGAGCCCTTGCAGAAGGCATCGTTTTCTTCCCGTGTCGGTTACGGTTTCATTGGGGAACCCCGGCCGCGGGGTGTACTCGTCATTGAGCACGGAATGGCGACTTCGACGCTTTCCGGAATCAGCAGCAGCGAGGTCGATTGGGATTTGCGCGCAACGGAAGACAACTGGAAGGGCTGGATCGAAAATGGATTCTCCCTTTACAACCTGGGCATTGCATTCGCCACCCATCAGTTGCAGTTCCAAAAAGGCGATTACGCCCAGATGCTGAAGAACCCGCTGCTGAGCCGGCCCTTCGTAAGGCACTTTGAACTGTTCGAGAACATTCAGACCTATCAGACCAACTCGGGACTCTTTTACCGGCTAGGGCTAAAAAAGAAGAAGGGAGTCTTCGAATCGGACAATTCCGGACAGCGCTCCGGGTTGGACCTGGCTGAAGCGATTCAGGCTCATATCAAATGGAAAGCGCGCTTCCAGAATGCGATCAATGGCGAATCTAAAGAGACTTTCAGTCCCGGGGAAGTTTCCGTTGACACGGGATGCGAGTTGGGCAAATGGATCCACAGCCCTTTTTCCAAGATATTCCACGACCAACCCCATTTTGAAAACCTCAAGAAAACCCACGCCGAGTTTCACAAAATCGCCGGGGACATCGTAATCAAGATTCAAAGCAATTCGGGGGAAAGCCTGGATCAGTCGATAGACGAGTTCAATCGCATTTCTCGCAGCTTGATTCGGGATCTGCATCAGCTGGCCAAGTTTATGTAGGCTAATCCGGCCGCCCTTCATCGCCCTGCTGCGCGGAGCGGACGTCTGCAAGCAAGATGAACAAAGTACAAAAACCGGCCCAAAGGCGTCGGCAGCAAATCTAAATCAACCGCAAATTGCGGATGCCCGAATGTTATTGCCAGTGCAGAGTCAGCGTGACAAATGCCCGCCGATTGAATAAAGCGGTGGCAATGTATTCCGTGTAAGCAGTATTGAACATATTCTGCACCACCACGGCCACCTCGCCATTCATGCCGCCAAAATCCCTGAAAGGCTGGGCAAGGCGCATGTCGACGCGGCGGTGCGTGGGCTGGAAATCGATGGGCCCGCGATCGAATCCGAGCATGGAGGATTGGAAGTAGTAGGCTGCGCTGAACATCGCATCGTTCGGCAACCGTTGCGCATACAGCGTGCTGATGATGGTTTTCGGCAGGCTTCCCGCCAGTGAGTTAAGTTGCCCGAGCGACAGTGAGCCGCTGTTGCTGTCGACGTTTTCATCGGTGTAGTTGAAAGTGAGATTGCCGGAATCGCTGAATGCGTATTTGACGGTCGTTTCAACCCCGCGGTAGCTGGCCTCCATGCCGTTGCCCCACAGGGCGGAATTGGGCAGCGGGTAGATCATGTTGCTCATCTGGTCATTGAAGAGGCGCAGATCGATCGAGGTGTTCAGGTCGCGCAATTCGCCGAGATAACCGATTTCGCGCGACAGGATCTTCTCGGGTGTCAGACCGCCGGAAGTGGGATAGGGGCTCAGTTCATACTTGTATCCGAGCTGGTACGGATTTGCCTGGCTGGCATACTGTTCCCCGAGCGACGGCGTGCGATGCGCGATTGACGCGCCTGCCCGTACCGTATGTTGCGGCGTGAGATGGTAGTTCAGGGAAGCGCGCGGCGAAAATTCCCGGTTGCCCATGGCATCCTTTTCCAGCATCCCGCCTGTGTTGACGATCAGTTTGTCGTTGAAACGCCATTCGTCGTTGGCAAACGTCCGGAACTCGGTGACGGCAAACGACGCCGGGAAAGACGATGGAACCGCGACCGGATAGTATGAGTTTCCGTCCACCTTGTCCTGGCGATAACCGGCGCCGTATACCAGCCTGTTGGATTCGGAAGTTCTCAAGGTATGCTGCAGCTCGATCTCGTTGCGCCCGGTGTCCATCGAAGTGGCAACAGTGTAGGCAGGCGTTCCGAGCAGGTAGTTCTCGTTGGTGCTGTGCTGGATATGGTAGAAGCGCAGGCTCACTTCGGACGTGTTGTCGGTGCGGTGCAGCCATTCAATCTGCTCGGTGTTTGAATAGCCGATCATGTTGTGCGGCTTGTCGAGCGAACTGTCCCAGAAGCCGACGCCCATCACATCGTGGGTAAAGCCGAACTGCACGTCGATGTCGTTCACGGCATCGGGGTGATAGGTTGCGCGATAGTTCATCAGGCGCGCCTGATTGCTGTCGTTGGTGTTGTTGAGCAACCCCGTGTTCTGTGCCTGGGCCATGGTGATGTTGTTAGGCGGGGTGGTGAGGTTGTCATAGCCGTTATCGGCTGTATAAGCCAGCGTCATCCGGTAATCCAGCGTCTCTCCGTGCTTTCCAAAATGAACCGCGCCGTCGTTGATGCCTTTGTTGCCCCGTGTGTTGGAAATGCTCATGCCTTCAACTGCACCGGCATCGCGGGTGATGATATTGATCACGCCATGCACCGAATTTTCGCCATACGAAGCCGCGGCAGGTCCGCGTATTACTTCGATGCGTTCGATATCATCCAGAGTGATCGGCAGCAGCGCCCAGTCCACGGTATTGAAAGGAGGGAGATACACGCTGCGGCCGTCAATCAGGACCTGCATGCCAGGGGCATCCTGGCTTAATGCACCATGGTAGGAAACAACCGCCTGCGAGCCCGCGTAATAACTGACATACATGCCGGGAACCAGTTTGAACACGTCGGGGAGCGAGCGAAAGCCGGATTCGGCGATCATCTTGCGATCAATGACCGTCATTGCATTGGGGGCTTCCGACAAAGGTTGCGATAAGCGCGAAGCACTTAATACAACCGGGAATTCCTGCAAATAATCCTGGTCGCTTGCATAGTCGCTTGCCCATGTTCCCTTTGCAACCAGGCACAAAATGGAAACGGAAAGAATACGATATCGTGCCTTAGTCTTCATATCAGGGCTATTCGTTTTTATTAATCAAAAAAATATAATTCATTACTGCCGAAGCACATATCTTCTGGCATGTCCGCGTCGATGCCGGCAAGATCACCGTAAGCAAACAATATTGAAGAGTCCGCATTCAATACCCTGATTGCTCTCGCGTCGGGGCGCCGCAACAAACATGTTGCCACAGATTTTCGCATCACCGTTTTACCCCACCCCTATTTTCGATTTGCATATGCAGCGAATCCGGCGATTTTATTGTTATGTCTAACGTTCTGGCGACTTCCCGATTGACGGCGATGGTAAAAAGCGCAGGGGGCTGCGGGCCGGGCAAATGTCGCGATTGTGCAAACAAAAGGACCTCGGCACTTGCTTGTGCAGCCAATTGCTCCGGGGTGGAAAATATTGCGCACAATGCGCCAGCATTGACATAAGCTTGGGACAGCCCGACGAGGGGTATGTGCTGCCGGTAACTGCTCAGCAGGATATTGCGGATATAGCTGCTGTTGAAAATATTGCTATCCGGGATTGCGAGCAACACATCGCTATGTTCCAGCACATCATCCAGATCGGAGGACAGGGTCTCACTGCCTTGCATTTTCTTTGCAATCAGCTTATAGCCTTGCCTGTCCAGTTCATTGTGCAATTCCTTCAGGTCTATTCGCGACCCTTCAGAATACAGTACCCCTACGCGTCTGCTCTCGGGCAATGCCGCGCTTAACAAAGCCACCTGCCGCGACAAAGGCTGATCTATATAGATCGCGGAAATCTGTTTAACGCGAGTTTGCTTTATCTGCAGATCAAGGTACATCGTGCTGGGTATCATCACGGCCAAAACAGGTGCGGCTTTGTCCATCATCAAATCGGTCGCTTTGACTCCTACCGTTACTATCAAATCTGCCTGCTGATCATTTACTGAAAATTCCTCGGGATGTTCCAATACGCTCACAAGGATATTTGAAGGCAGATTCTGCCGGAAGGTTTTCGCAAAGGTCTGATATGGCGTCAAGCTCTCGCTGAGCACCACCAAAACGCGCAAGTCATCCGCGCCATACGCGAGCAAGGGAAGGGACAGCAGAAAAATCAAACTACAACAGATCTTCCAACACCGCACGAAGCGTGGCAATTCTGATACAGGCTTATCCAAGTTTCTGCAATTCGTAGGTGTTCATGTCAACCACAAGGCGGCCAAGATGTTTTTGGTTATGTTTAACAATATACCTGAAAAAGGTATGTGTACGAGGCCACAAAAAAACTATCCTGACGGCTTTTGATTGCTCTCCGGAATACGTTTCTGCCTGTAAACATTGTACATTGGAACTTCATTGCCGCGGCAGCGGACACGCTGTAACTGCAAGCTTTGGGCTGAGTTCTGACTGCCTACATCCCTCAGGCCAAGCATCTGTTTTTCCAGTCTTAACGATTCACATTTCAAGCGCCCACTTAACCATTCAAAAAATCGGGATTTAACTTTCACTTCCCGATTACGTAACTCTGTGACCTGCGGCTTGCCATAACTTATTGATGTTCGAGCTTTCAAAGCTGCAAACTCCAGTCGGGCAAGATGCTATGACAATCAGTTGGGAGATTGCCGACGGTATATAATTACCAAAGAAACAAATTCATGGCGAACAAAAAAAATCAAAGGAAATATTAAAATGAAAAAATCAATAGCCCTTTCTCTACTTGCCACCTTCTTTGCGATGGTCAGCATGCAGGCAATTTCGGCAACAACAGCACCTAATGGATATGCAGTAAATTCAACCGGACAAATCGTAACGAACAATTTTGGGCAGTGCTGGCATACCGGCTTCTGGACTCCTGCCATGGCGATTCCGGGATGCGATGGCGTTCCCGCAAACGAGGGCATGCCGACGTCACCCAAAACAACCGCACCGGCGCCTGCACCGGCAGTTGCTGTAGCTGCCCCCGCACCAGTTCCTGCGCCTGCCCCTGCCCCGAAGACAATCTTCACTGACAAGCCCATTACCATTGAAGGTGCCAATTTTGATACGGGTTCGGCGAAGCTCAAGTCGGGAGCATTCGGGCAATTGGATACCGTTGTGGAATTCGCGGCAAAATACAAAGATGCGAATTTGGCGGTTGTAGGTTATACGGACAACCGCGGAAAAGAGGCGGCCAATCAGGTCCTGTCCAGGGAACGCGCGGAATCAGTCAAGGCATATCTGACCGGTAAGGGTGTTGCTGCAAGTCGTATTACAACCGATGGCAAGGGTTCTGCAAATCCGGTTGGCGACAACGGGACCGCAGCAGGTCGCGCACAGAACCGCCGTGTGGAAATCAACTCGGTGGAACATGTAGCGCAGTAATCCAGACTTTACTTCATGACGAGCGGGCTGCCTGCAGCCCGCTTTTTTATGGCTTAAACAATTCTCAGATCGGGCAATGTTCTTCCCCAATTCTGATTTGCAACCGTCAGATCAAAGAAAGTACTGCTACTCCCGACTTCGGCTTCTCGGCCAATTCTGGCCCTTCACAATTCAGGTTTACCAAAGACCGTTAATCGCTCGATCACGATCATTGCGATTGATCATATTCGCGTACCCATTGTTGATAGGTGATGCGCGAAACATCGAATCGATCGGAAGTACGACAATAAACTGAAGGCGAACCGAGCCGCCCGATGGGTGTAAAGTTGTTGATATGCAAATGCGCATCTATCAAATGGTCCGCCACATGAAACATCACCACTTCGCCAATAAACAGCGTATTGGCACCAAGCACCTGCGTGCTGAATAATTTGCACTCGAGACTGGCTTGCGCCTCGGCCACACGGGGCACTTTGATATGAACCGAGGGTGATGAGTGCAGGTGTGCCGCAAGCAATTCGCTTTGCCCGGGCGGAAAGTCCGCCGCCGAAATATTCATTGCTTCGAACAAATCCTCGGAAACGAGATTCACCACAAACTCACCGTTGGCGAGAATATTCTTTGCGGTGTCTTTGGATTCGCCCGCATCGTTGTGGCCGATGCTGATGATTACATATAGCGGATCGCTGCCTACCGCATTGAAAAAACTGAATGGTGCCAGATTGATAATGCCACTTTCATTCTGGCTGGTGACCCACGCGATCGGACGGGGAACTACCAGATTTGTCAGCAACTTGTAGTTGTCTGCTTTTGAGTGCAGGGAAGGATCGATTTGCATGCGTATATTTACCGGGGAAAAACCTGTCGGAATGGAATGTGTCCTAAGCCGAGCAACTGCAACAGGCTGACAAAGCCAACAGCCGTAGCTTGCCGGTGGATATCAAATTGCTTAGCTCCTGTGGAAAACCGATTGCGCCAAGTGCATGGATATGCTCGACCAGACGACACTTATTAGCAGCCAGCCGGCTGCAATAAGCATGAAAATCAAGAAAAATTTTTTCACTGCAAGACTCCCATATCAATCTATCAGTAAGTTTGGGTTTGACTTGCCAATTCTATAGCAGCTTTTATTACGCCAGTGCCGCGATTTGGGAAAAACCTGTCCTCTATCCCATATTTTGAAAGGGGAAAGCGGGTTGGTGGATGATTTGTTGTCAACGCGTCGCTGCGGGCTGCGGCATCAGGGACAGTTTGAATACTCCCGGGCTGACTTCCGGGCCGAGATGGTGCAATAACTCGTTCAGTTGCACAGCCGCTTCACCGGGGGCGGCTTGTGCGGTTCCGTTGATGAGCATCCCGTTCACTCTGTCGAAGCTGCCGGTCGCGGACAGCAACAGTTTGCCGGAAAGCGTGGACAGTTGTGCATCCAGTCCCGCAGCATGGCCCTTGAGCAAGATGCGATAGTCGCCCAGCGGCCGTATTTCGGACAATGCGGAAGCGGCGCGTAACCAATCCACGGTGACCTCGCCGTCCAGTCCGGCGGCGTTCAGTGCAAGATGTTCGCCGGCCACTTCGAGTGAGCCCTGAAGCTGGTAGGGACCGAGTTGGGGGGCGGCGAGTTCGATTGAAGAAGCGGGCAGGACGAGGTGCAGATTGTCGATATCGATACGTTTGGCGAAAGGGGCGTAATGCAGGGTCATCGGTGCGGATTCGCCGGTTTGAACTTGCAGTGTCGTGCCGGGGAATTTCAGGCTCCAGCGATAGCTGCCGAGCGTCTGATAGCGGGCATCCTTTCGCAACAGTGCAACCCCGGAACCCTGCCACAGGCTGCCCTTCGTTTGCGCCAGCGACAGCGTGCCGCCGGTGATGCGTTCGAGCGCGTAGCCCATCAGTGCGGCGGGTGCGAAGACACACAAGCCGATGACGAACACGCTGCCGAACATCAGTGCCAACAGCATGCGGCGTAACGTCATTGGTCCGCTCCGTTGGTCAGCGTGGCTTGCACCTTGACCATGCCCGGTTCGGGCGATGCTGCCAGCATCGCGGTCGAAACGCGGATGTGCTGGTTCAGTTCCAGTGCGTGCTGCCATTGCAGCCAGTGTGCAAAAGAGATGCTATCGGCGCTGATGCGCACGCTGTTCTGTTCGCCCGGCAAGACCTGCAGCGGCAAACCCGCCGCCTGTGCCGATTTTTCCACGGCGATTTTGAGGGCATCGCTGTCCAGCACGGCAAGCTGGGGTTTCTGGCGCAACGATTGCGCTTGCCCGGCGAGCGACTGCATTTGGTCGGCTTGCGCGCGCAGTCGCGGCAAGGTTTCCTGCAGTTTGGGCAAAGCCTGGTGCGCGGGTTGCCACAGCACCCCGTACATCAGCAGCGGTATGAGTAGCAACGCGCCGCGCAATAGGGTTTTTTGCTCGGTGGCGCTGAGCGTATTCCAGTGACGTGTCTTCAGTTTTTCAAATATTGCTTTCATCGCACACTCCCCGCAGATACGCGCAGCTGTACCGTTATGGTGCCGCTCGCATCGTGTTTGTCCACCACCTGCGCGGTCAACCCCGTTTCGGCGATACGCTGTTGCAGCTTGTCGAGCATGGTTGCACTCGCGAGCGCCATCTCGATATCCAGTTTGCCGTCGGCATAGCGCAGCGTGCGCAAGGTGCTGCCGGGGAGTGAGCTCGAAGCGGCGGCGAATTTGTCCAGTAGCGGGGAGAAATCGGCGTCGTCGCTGATGCCCGCCGCATGGCGCAGACGCGCCAGGTTGCGCCGCATTTGCAACGGAGCATCGACGATGGTGGCGTCCGCGCCGAAAGTCTCCTGGAACGTCTCCGTCATGCTGTGCATCAGTTGGCGCTTTTCGTTGGCGAGCAGCGCCCATTCCAGATTGCTGGTGCAGACTTCCACGCCGAACAGCAGCAGCGCTGCCATCAGCGCCGGGCGCAGCCACGGCCAGAGTTCGCTGATACGCGGCGGCGGAGCCAGTTTGCCCCACAGCAGGTTGGGAACATCGCCGGGAATGGGTGCCTTGCGCCAATCGATACTCTGCTTTTCGCAAATGACGGGAACACCGAGTCCCCAGTTCGGCACCTGAACTTCGTTGCCAAGCGAGAACAGCCGCAGCGCGGCGGGCGCATCCTGTTGCAGGCGCAGTTGCAGCGATACCGGTGCATGCGCATCGTCGCCGCTATCCAGCGCGCCGCCCAGGCTGTGTGTCGTCGCCAGGAATCCTTGCGTTCCGTCCCACGCCAGACTCCATTCGCCGGCGCGCGTCGGCAGCAGGCAGAATTCGGGAACGACGCGGCGCACGCGCACTTTTGCAGCGGCGCTGGCGGCAAGGAAACGCGCGAGCCAACTCCTGTTCAGCGTGTACAGCACAGTGCGTCCGTCCGGCAGTTTCGCGCCGGGCGTGACATGCGCCTCGGTAGCATCGTCTATCAGCGCATCTTCCAGCGCGAAGGGCAGTGCAGTTTCAAGTTTGCTGCGTTTGATCCTGGGCAATACCGCGGTCGTTGCCAGCACGCGCTCTGCCGAGACAATCACTGTTGCCTCGTCGCTGTGCGGCATCGATGCAAGTGTGCCGTTGCCGGATTCGCGTACATTGCCCGCGTCGTCCAGCAGCACCCAGGCACAGCCCGATGCGGCATCCTGCCAGTGTGCAGTGAGGTAAATACGAAGATTCATTGCAGGCTCTTTCTGACTTGTGTCGCCCAGATACCGGCGCGATGCAGCAGCACATGTGCCGACGAAGCACCGTCGCCCTGGGTGGCATATCCGGTCACCATAAAATATTGGCTGCTTACGCTGAGTAACAGGGTGCTGTCTTGTATCACGGTTTTGGGTAACCGTTGTAAAAAATCCGCCAGGCTCATGAACGGGGTCGAACTTGCCTGCAAGGCCAATTGCCGTGCATCCTGCAGCGTCAATCCCGGCAGTATCGCCATCAACACTTCCGGCGGCGCAAAGTTCACGTTCACTGCCGTATTCGATTCCGGCAACACGCTCACGAATGGCTGCAGCCGCTGGATGGTAGTGGCATCAAAACCCCTTACCCAAACCAGCTCGCCGATGTCGGAGAGCGGGAGATTGGCGCAGCGGTAGGGTTTGTCGAGACTCATGTAATATTCGTCTTCAGCACCGTTTGGCATCGTCTCGCTATTCGCATCCATCCAGTCTACCAGCGTGTTGCCGAGTTCCTGCGGCAGGCCCAGTGCCGCGAGCAGGCGCTGGAAACGCGCCAGATCGGGCGCGCTCAACACGCCGTTAGCGACCAGATTGTTCAAGTTGAACAATCCCTGCTGGTCGACGATGGTGCCTTGCACTTCGCCGCCCTCCACCGGGATGGCGGGCAACTGCATCGCCCACATCTCGCGCGCGTTGTCGACTCCCGGATTGACCGACTCATCGTCCGCCAGCACCGCTCGCGCCCAGTCGATTCCGGCTTCGGCGATGCGACGCGCCTGCGCGCGGTCGCGGCCATTCTCCATCTCGCGCTGCCAGAAAGCCTGCTGCTGCGCCATGAATGCGGCGATGGTGGTGGCCATGGCCACGATCAACAGTACCAGCACCAAGGCTACGCCATGTTGTGTTTGTGTCTTCATTGCAGCGCAAAGAACCGGGTCAGTTTATCGCCACCCTTCAACACCAGTTCCACTTTCACCGCTTTGGGCAGTGCTGAAATATCGGGAAAGGCGGGAGGCCATTGTGTCTCCCAGGTCAGGTGGCTGGTCAGGTAAAGCAAATTGAATTCGCTTACGTCTTCCAGCACGGTATCCACTGTTGGCACATTGTACGGGGCGCTATCCAGCGCAGTCCAGCGCAACATCTCCAGTTTGTTCTCCCGCAGCCGGTAGCCGACGCGCTGCGGCGACAACGGATTGCCGTCGGCATCGAATCCGCCATTGCGCGTGAAAGCCAGTTGCACATCCTCCAGGCTTTCAGTGGTGGAAGGCGAGCCGACCCAGGCGGGCGCCAGCTCGCCGCTTGCCGTGCGCACCGGACGCAGCAACACCTGTGCCGTCTCGCCGTCGAGGCGCGCGAAAAAACGCTCCAGCGCCTGCCATTTGCGCGTCTCGCGATCGATATGGGCGCGCGCCTGGGTCACTGCGTTGAGACCGCGATAGGCGGTGACTGCCAAAATCGCAAATACGAACATTGCAACGAGCAGTTCGATCAGGGTAAAGCCCTTTATGGAATTGTTCCTCATCGCGGATATTGCACCAGATACCCGGTCAATTCGCGCAGCTTGAATTTGCCGTCATCCGGCGAATACACGCTGACGACGATGCGACGCATGGTGGGATTGGGGGTGTCGATGACTTCTTCCTGCCACGGGTAGGTTTGTCCCGCCTGATCTTCACTGCCCGTCTGGATGCCTTGTGCAGGCCAGTCGCTCATAGCCTGGTGGTTAGCCAGGCGGTTTTGTGCCACCCAGTCGGCGATAACGCGAATGCGCAAGGCATCGACATTGCGGATGCTGGAACTTGCGGTGCGCGATACCGCGGCCATGGCGATGGCGAGGATGGCAAGGGCAACCAGGACTTCAAGCAATGTGAAGCCTGCTGAGTTGCGGGGCAGACTCATGGCGTTCTCCCCGCCACGACATCCACCTTGCCCAGGCCGTTGCCGACGATGTCGGAAACCATGCCGTTACTGAGCAGGCTCACCCGAAAATCCTTGGCCGATAATTCGGGGCTGAGCACAATCAGCGAGCCCGGCTCGATGCTGCGCCCGTCGAAACTGACTTTGCCTATGCGGACCGTATCCGGCAGGATGCGGGGATGCAAGAGGTTGTCGCGTTCGATGCGCTCCCATATGCCGTCTTTTGTGCGCTTCCAGAAACGGTAGCTGTTGCCGGTGCCGGACCAGGCCAGAGGTTGTCCGCCTGCCTGCGAACTCATCGCACCGTTTTCCATCAGGAAAGCCAGTCGTTGCGATTCATCGCGCAACACGGTCTGTGCGTTAGGCATCAGATTCAACGTCGCCACAGTGAGCATGATGCTGGCGACGACCAGCGCCACCATCATTTCAAGCAGCGTGAAGCCGTGCATTCCCCCATCCGAACCCTTGATGGAATTCCTGTTGAAACTTCCTGCTATCTGACCAAGCCGCTGGAGCGGCAAGTCACCGGTTATCGCCCGGTGGGGGCGCTTGTCTTCCCTCTCCCCCCGAGGGAGGGATTGAGGGTGGGGAATAAAGCCGCGAGGAACAATCACTCTTGTTCGGAGAAGTGTCAGTCCTGCCACGACCCGATGTCGGCATCGTTGCCTTCACCACCGGGGACGCGATCCGCGCCGAAACTGAACACGTCGATCGCGCCATGCACGCCGGGTTGCAGGTATTGGTATGGCGTGCCCCACGGGTCCTTCGGCACGCGGTCCAGATAGCCCTCGCTCTTCCAGTTGTTCGGGACAGGGGAAATGGTGGGTTTTTTCACCAGTGCGGCCAGTCCCTGTTCTGTTGTGGGATAGCGCTGGTTATCCAGCTTGTAGAGGTTGAGCGCCTGGGTGATGGTGGCAATATCCTGCTTGGCGGCGGTTACGCGCGCTTCGTCCGGGCGGCTCATCACCTTGGGCACGATCAGCGCGGCCAGCACGCCGATGATGAGGATGACGACCATCAGTTCGATCAGGGTGAAGCCTTTGCTAGTGCGTATGGATTTCATGATTTGCTTTCCTTTGTAAAAATTACATCAAAACCGGATGACCGATCGTTTGGTCACTTTACCATCTGATTCATCTGGATGATGGGCAGCAGAATCGCCAGTACGATCAGCAGCACCACCGCACCCATGAACAGGATCAGCAACGGTTCCATGATGGAGGTCAGTGCGGTGGTAAAGCCGGCGACTTCCTGCGTTTGTTGCTTGGCGACGCGATCCAGCATGGTGTCGAGCCGGCCACTCTGTTCGCCGCTGGCGATGAGGTGAATCAGCACGGGCGGGAACAGGCCGGAGGCGGCAAGGGCCCGGTTCAGCGTCACGCCTTCGCGTACTTTAATCGCCGCGTCTTCCAGCGCCCGGCGCATCGGCAAGTTGCTGACCACGCCGCAGGCGGCATTGAGTGCGGTGAGCAGCGAAACTCCGCTACCGGCAAGGATCGCCAGGGTACTGGCCATGCGAGCGGTGTTGCTGCCTCGTATCAGTTTGCCGACAACGGGCAGGCGCAGCAGTTTGAGATGCACTTGGAAGCGCAGTGCCTCCTGCTGCAAGGCGCGATGCGCGGCGAAGGAACCGGCCGCCAGTATTGCGATCAGGTACAGCCAGGTTGCGGTCAGAAAATCGCTGAGCGCGATCAGGGCGCGGGTAAGGAAGGGCAGGGCCTGGCGTGTCTGCTGGAATACTTCGACCACGGGCGGTACGACGAAGAGCAGCAGGCCGCCGACCACAAGGACGGCAACAGTGATGACGATGGCGGGATACACCATGGCCAGGCCGATTTTTTGTTGCAGGGCTTGTTGCGCTTCCGAGTAGCTGGCGAGTTTGTCCATCACCGTGGCAAGTTCGCCGGATTCTTCACCGGCGCGGATCAGCGCGCGGTGAATTTCGGGGAACACGTCGCGGTATTTGTCCATGGCGCGCGCCAGCGTGTTGCCGGCGAGTACCTCCGAACGCAAGGCGGCGAGTACCTGGCGCATGGCGGGATTTTCGCCTTGCTCGATCAGCACGCCCAGGGCCTGTTCCAGCGGCAATCCGGCTTCCAGCAAAGTGGCGAGCTGGCGCAGTACCAGGCTTACTTCGGAAAGCGGAACACGCTTGCGGAACCGCAGAGTGAAACTGCGCGAACCACCCTGCAACGTACTGTCGTTGAGCGCATTCAGTTCCACCACGAACAGGCCGTTTTCGCGCAACTGGGTGCGGGCGAGCCGTGCCGAATCGGCTTCCATCATGCCCTGTGCGGGTTTGCCCTCTGCGTCGAGCGCGTTGTAGTGGAATGTGGCCATGGTTTATGAATTAAAAAAGCTAACAGCTAAAAATACAGGATCGTAGGGTGCAATAAGCGTAGCGCATTGCACCGGTTGTTTAGGCCCCGCACATACGGCGCAATGCCCGTTGGTTATTGCGCCCTACGCGAGATCGAGACGAACGGCGAATGTATCGAACCGCTATCTATTGCCTTACAGCAATCCATCCCCGCCTCAATCCCGCGTTACGCGGATAACTTCCTCCAGCGAAGTGTCGCCGGAAACAACCCAGCGCAGTCCGTCGTCGCGCAGGTTCAGCATGCCGTGCTGCATCGCGTAATCGCGCAGATGCTGTTCGCTTTCGCGCGAATGGACCATGGTGCGCAGGGCTTCGTCGACTTCCAGCAATTCGTAAATGCCGGTGCGTCCGCGATAGCCGGTCTGGTTGCAGCGCGCGCAGCCGGTCGGACGATACAGCACGTCGGGCTTGCCGTGGGGGGCGAGCACCTTGAGCTCGGATGCGTCGGGTGCATAGGCTTCGCGGCAATCCGGGCACAGACGGCGTACCAGACGCTGCGCCAGCACACCGACCACGCTGGAAGAAAGCAGGAATGGTTCGACGCCCATGTCGGTTAGACGGGTGATCGCGCTTACGGTGTCGTTGGTGTGCAGCGTGGCGAGTACCAGGTGTCCGGTGAGGCTCGACTGCACGGCGATCTGCGCCGTCTCCAGATCGCGGATCTCGCCGATCATGATCACGTCCGGGTCCTGGCGGAGAATGGCGCGCAGCGCCCTGGCGAAAGTCATGTCTATGCGCGCGTTGACCTGCGTCTGGCTGATGCCGTCGAGATCGTATTCCACCGGGTCTTCCACCGTCATCACGTTGGTCACGCTGGCGTCTACGCATGACAGCGCGGCATACAGGGTGGTGGTCTTGCCGGAACCGGTGGGGCCGGTGACGAGCACGATGCCGTGCGGTTGCGCGGTGAGCCGCATCATGGCTTCAAGCGACGTCGCGCTCATGCCCAGCTTGGTGAGGTCGAGGCGTCCCGCTTCCTTGTCGAGCAGACGCATCACCACGCGCTCGCCATGTCCGGTGGGCAATGTCGATACCCGCACATCGACGGGGCGCCCCGCCAGACGCAGGGCGATGCGGCCGTCCTGCGGCAGGCGTTTTTCGGCGATATCGAGATCGGCCATCACCTTGATGCGCGAGATCATGGCGGCATGCAGTGCGCGATGCGGTTCGGCAATGTCTTTGAGCGTTCCGTCGAGACGGAAGCGCACGACGGAACGCGTCTCGAACGGTTCGATGTGGATGTCCGAGGCATTGTCGCGCACGGCCTGTGCGAGCAGCGCGTTGATCATGCGGATGACCGGTGCGTCGTTCTCGGATTCCAGCAGGTCCGCCGATTTGGGCAGGTCGTGCAACAGCATGGACAGGTCCATGTCCTGCTCTGCATCGTCGAGCAGCATGGCAGTGGATTCGTCGGCTTGCGAGTAGGCATCGCTCAGCATGCGCTCGAATGCTTCCGCATCAACCAGTGTGGCATCGACGGGCAGGGCAAGTTGGCGCATCACCTCGGCGATGGCTTCGGGTTTCGCGTCGCGACGTACTGCCAGCGCAGCGCGCTCATCGCAATCGGTCAGCACCACGCCTTGTGCCTTGGCAAACGAGTAAGGCAGGCGGCGGGCGGCACGGCGATTGATCGTTTGGATCACGGCTTCGTCTCGACCGGAGCAGAAGGCGTCGCCGCAGCCGGTGCGCTGGCAGCCTCGGGTGCAGGCACCGTTGCAGCTGGCGCACTGGCGGCCTCAGGTGCCGTTGCGGCTGGAGCGCTTGCAGCATCAAGGCGAGGCGTTGCAACAGGAGCACTGGCAGCGGGACCCCTGTCTTCGGGTGACAGCGGAGGCAGAGCCTTGTCCTTGTCGTCGTTCTGCATGACCATGCTGTCAGGCATGCGCAAGGCCTCGCGTGCGTTGCTCGCCTTGTCGTAGTTTTCTGCGGTCACTTTCTTGTAACTGTCGCTCTGGTACATGATGTAAGGACGGATGAACACCATCAGATTGGTCTTCACTTGCTCCCGCGTCTCGTAGCGGAACAGCGCGCCGAGGAACGGGATGTCCCCGAGGACCGGTATTTTGCTTGCCGTCTGGTTGACCGAATCCTGGATCAATCCGCCCAGCACCACGATCTGGTTCTCATCCACGATGACGGTGGTATCGATGGAGCGCTTGTTGGTGGTGGGACCCGAGACAGCGGAACTCGTCGAAGCGACCACGCTCGAAACTTCCTGGGATACCAGCAGTTTTACCGAGCCGCCCTGCATGATCTGCGGTTTGATCTTGAGTGTCAGGCCGACGTCCTTGCGATCGATGGTCTGGAACGGAGTGGCGGTGGCGACGGCACCGGTTTGAGCATAGGAACCGGTAATGAACGGTACGTTCTGGCCGACCACGATCTTGGCTTCTTCGTTGTCCAGCGTCATCAGGTTGGGGGCGGACAGGATATTGGCGTTGGTGTCGTTCGCCAGCGCATGCGCCAGCACGCCGAGGTTGAGCACCGTGCCGATGCCGGGCAGCGTGGTCGTCCCGCTCACGACACCGACGTTCAGGCCATTTCCGACCCCCATGATATTGGTTGAAGCACCGATGATATTGTTATTTGAGCCGAAGTTGGTACCGCCGATGACGTTGCTGCCGCTGCTGTTGACGCCGGACAGAGTCTGCCACTGGATGCCGAGTTCGGAGGCCTTGTCCGCCGTTACTTCGACGATGAGTGCCTCGACAAAAACTTGCGGACGCCGCACGTCCAGCCTTTCAATCACGGCGCGCAGGTTGTTATAGACCGGTTCGGAGGCGGTGATGATGAGCGTATTGGATGCAGCATCCGCCTGAATGATGCCGCCGCCCGAGGGCGCGCTGCTGCTGGTCGGCTGTGTACTGCTTTGCGTTGTGCTCGAAGAAGACGAGGATGAAGATGAAGGCGACGAGGTATCGCCGCTCATCACCGAACGCAGGGTCTGCGCGAGTTTGGTGGCATCGGAGTTTTTCAGTGTCACCACATGAATATTGCCCGGTGAGTTCGATTCACTGTCCATCTTTGCCACCAGGTCTTTGACACGTGCAATGCGTCCCGGGTTGTCCGAGCGCAGCAGCAAACTATTGCTGCGGCTGTCGGCCAGCAGCACGAAGCGCTGGTTGTCATCGCCGCCGGTCTGCGGCGCCGAGGCTTCCGGCATGAGGCGGTTGATGATGCCGGCCAGATCGACAGCCGATGCATGCAGGACCGGAATAATGATGGGTGCATCGGAATTGGGTTGATCAATGGAGTCGATGAGTTTTTCAATGCGGTGCACGCTGCTGGCGTAATCGGTAACGACCAGCGCATTGCTGGATGGGTAGGCCACCACCACGCTGTTGGGCGAGATCATGGGGCGCACGACGGTGACCAGTTGCGAGGCCGATTCGTATTTCAGCACGAACACGCGGGTGACCAGCTCGTCGCCCCTGCCTCTTGCCAGAGAGTCGACGTGCAGCTTGGCATCGGCCTCGGGAATGATCTTGGTGACACCGCCCGATTCCACCGCCGCGTAACCCTGCAGGCGCAAGGCGGAGAGCAATATGTCGTAACCCAATGCGGGTGAAACCGGTGTGGCGGACACGATGTTGATGGTGCCTTTGACGCGCGGATCGACCAGGAAATTCTTTTTGGAAATTTGCGAGATGGCGCGAATGACTTCCTGGATGTCGGCGTTGACGAAGTTCAGCGAGACCAGTTCATCTTCCTTCTTTACTGCGCCTTCCGCGTGACAGGGAGTCGCGATAAAGATCGTCAGGCAGAATGCCAGCAGGGCTCTTCGCACGATGCAGTTAATCAATGTTTTCCCCTTATCAATTCTTGTTGCTGCAGCTGCAGTATCTTTCGTTGTTCCGGCGAGAGCTTGTTGAGCGCCTGTGCTTGGGCGTCAGCGATCGGATCGCCGTGAACCGGGCTGGCAACGTGAACCGGAGCGGCACCGCCGGCAGCAGGTGCTTTGCTCAGGTCGACGCGTTGCCGGGAGCCGTCCCGCTCCAGTATTACATAGTCGCTATGCGTCTCGACCAGACGCACACCCGGCACGATCTGCCCGCCCAGGCCCACGCCGATCTGTCCGGTTTCGGTTTGCATCACGGCAAAACCATTGTTGCGGCTTGCGAAAATGCCGATGGCCCGGATTCCGCCCAGCGATGCAGTCGAGGCGGCGGTATTGACCGAGCCGAACAGTTGTTCAGTTTGTGCCGCTTGCGTTGTAGTTGTAGTACTGGGCACGGCATGTTCGGAAGGCGCGAACAGTACCCATGCATGTTTTGCCAGCAACAACATTGCCAGCAATCCGCCCCAGAGCGGCCAGTTAATCCAGATTCTGGCGGGTGCTGCAAAGACCTTTCTAGCCAACGACATGCGACATTCCTTCGTATGCGGTGGGCGAATATAACACACCTCCGCGTAGCGGAAATGTGCGGTCTGACACGTTTTGAGACCGATCAGTGCTGCTTTGGAGCAAACAACATGCCCCCCCCGCACAACATCAGCGCCCAAACGATGGCGGCACCCGTCGGCAAGTCGAGCCAGACGGAGAATAAAAGTCCGGCGGCATAGCCCGCGATGCCGACGGTGAAGGCGAAGAGATAACGCCGTTTTAGATGGCGATGGGTTGCCAGCGCAGGCACGATCAGACTGGCGAACACGAGATAAACACCGACCAGTTGCACCGAGGCGGTAATGGCGATGGCGAACAGCGCATAGAAGCCAAAGTTGCCGAGGCTTTGCCGCAGCAATTTCCAGATGGCTAGCAAGGCTGCGGTGAGGACTGCGGTGGCGATCAGCTGGCTGTTGCTCACCCACAGTATCTGACCCACCAGCAGGTCCTTGAGGTGTTCCCCCGCATGCACGTCATGACTCATCAGCAGGATGCCGAGGGTGGCGGAGAGTACAAATGTGAGGCCGATGCAGGCTTCCTTCACTTCCGGCAAGCGCCGCTCGATCCATGCCAGCAATGCTGCACCGCACAGTGCGCTGCTGGCCGCAATGAGCTGCACCAGCAGCGGATGTTCGGTGAGGTCGAGCAATCCGGCGATGACGACACCGAGTCCGGCGATCTGCGCCACGGCAAGGTCGGCGAAGATCACACCGCGCTGCAGCACGCGCATGCCGAACGGGATATGGGTGGCGAGTACCAGCAGGCCCGCGATGAAAGCGGGAAGCAGGATGTCGAACTCGATGCTGTTCATGGCGCCCCCTGTTTCAATCCCGCCAGCAGACGCTGAATGGTATCGTCGAACAGCGAGAACAGGTCGGTGGCTTGCGGTGTGCCGCCCACGGTAAAGGGCAGCATGACGGCGGGAATGTGCGCGCGGTCCGCAATCCATTCCGAAGGCCGTTCGCTCTGATAGGCGGCACGCAGGACCATGCGCGCCGGATGTTGTTGCAGTTCGTTCAACACTTTTTCCAGATAGGAGGCGCTCGGTTCCATGCCGGGCTTGGGTTCCAGTTCGGCAACCTCGACCAGTCCCAGCCAGTCGTTCAGGTAAGGGAAACCTTTGTGGTGCACCACGACGGGTATGCCACGCAGCGGAGCGGCCTGCTTTTCCCACTTCACGATCGCGGCGCGCCATTGCGGGTCGAATGCGCCATATCGTTGCTGGTAATACGCGGTGTTTGCAGGATCGAGCTGGATCAGGCGTTTGCTCAGCGCTGCCGCGATCGGCAAATAATTGCGCGCATCAGTCTGGATGTGCGGATTTCCGGCCGCATGCACATCGCCGTCGGCACGGTCCAGGCGACCGGGCACTTCCAGCATGGTGATGTACTTCGCCGCTTCAAAGTACCCGATGCTGCCGGGCTGTATATTGTTGTTGGTGGATTCGCGCACGACCACCGGCATCCAGCCGATCTCCAGTTCCGCACCGGTACACACCAGCAGTTGGGCGCTTCGCGCTTTGGCGATCAGGCTGGGGCGCGCCTGCACCTGGTGGGGATCCTGCAGCGGGCCCGTGGCGGTGTAGATGCTGGCTTTGTCGCCCGCGAGTTGTTGCGTAAGCGCGGCCCATTCCGGTTCGCAGGCGAACACATTGAGCGCGGCGTGTACATTGCCGCTCAACAGCAACAGAAAGAACGTACCCAGAATCTTCTTGGCGACGGCATAACTCCCGCCCAGGCGGGGATCGGCCTTCACCGGAACTGCATCTTGTTTCGCTTTCATGATTATTCCTTTTGGAGTACGCATATCAATACTGGTGGGCGCCGTGCGCGCCCATGCTCATGATGTATTGCAGGAAAAGCTGGTTGTCCGTCAAACCCTGCCGCGAGTTATCGTGCGTCAATTGCAAACGTATGCGCGAGAATTCGCTGGCGCTGTAATCCGCCATCCAGGTGACGCGCGTCGGGTTGAAGGCATAGTTGGAGATGACGTTGCCGACATTCAGGGCGCCCACGGTGGCGATGCCCGGATCGAGCCGGTCATAACGCAACCCGGTGCGCCAGGTCGGCATGAACTGGTACACGCTTTGCACATACCAGCCGCTTTGCGTATCGATGTAACGGTCGGGGAGGTTCGCGCCGCCCAATTGGGTGCCATAGGTCAAAGAGCCATCTTCCTTGCGCCGGAAATATTCGCTTTGCACCTTCAGGTAGCGCTCGCGGAAGTTGCCGTTGGGTGCGTATTTCCAGATGAAATCGAGTCCCGCAGTATTGCTGTTTCCGCTGAAACTGTCGCTCACACCGCCCGCGGTGTTCAACAGGTCGGGCACTGCGGTGCTCTGGTAATCCGTCTGCCGGGTGTGGTATGCCGACATGCCCGCGCGCCAGCTTTGCTCGATGCCGATGTCGTCGCCGATGTGCGCGAACAGCGTGGCTGCACCACTGCCGTTCTTCGGGGTGTTCGTGCCGGGGAAGCTGAGGCCCCTGCCAACTTCCCCGCCCACTTCGACGAACATCTCGGTCGGTGCCAGCCACTTGAGTTGCATGCCGTCCTCAATCACTTGGGTGTTCCAAAAGGTGTTGTACACCAGCGGCTGATCGACGAAATCCCAGGTATGCGCGTGCTGCTCGTTCAGATATCCGAAGCCGGAAAAGAAGCGTCCGAACTTGAGATTGAGCCCGTTGCCCAGCGAAGTGGTTTGCACAAAGGCATTCTCGACACTGATACTGGCGGACAAAATGGCAAAGGTGGCGAACCCGCGAAAGTCCGGGTCAATATTGGAAGCGATGCCCAGCTCCGATTCCCCGAGGCTGAAACCTTGCGTCTGCGCCGGATTCGGATTCATGGCGAATCCCGTGGCGGGGATCGCGGGATCGCGCTGCATGTTGCCGTAGGTGCCGTCCAGGATGAGGGACAAGGCCGGGTTAAAGGCATTATCGCTGCTTGTGTCGGCGGCAGACGCGCCGATGGAATGGCTCAACAGTACGGCCAGCGCCGTATTCGAACAGATTTTCGTGAACATGATTTACTCCAAAAAACACACAAACCCCGCGCGATTTGCAGCGGGGAGTCGAATTGTCTTAAGCAGAGTAAGGCGGGGCGCGCGCCGCGAATGCGCTGAACGCGAAGGAACGGAAAGTAACGGAATAGGTGGTGAGAGTTGCCTCGAAGGATGAGGCAAAATCGAAATCAATATGGCTGACGCCGACCGCGCTGCCGATCTGCGCATAGGCCGCGCACAGGTCGCAATGTTTGTCGTGCGGCAGCGATTGGTCTTGCGACTGCTCGGCCAGCACATGTGAAATGCTGTGCGTAATTGCGCCTTGCTGGGCAAACAGCAGGGCGAAGGCGAGCAACGATTTCAGAAGGATGGAGCGCAACATGGGCCGCATTCTAACTGCCATTGGCTTGCCAAGTACAGGGTTGTGGGTATCTAGACCGTTTGGCATATTGACGAGTCCGCTGGACTGGATAGGGTGCGGTTTGCTGATGGCCTGCTTGCAGCCGAAGGAGGCCATCTTCGTACCAACACGCCACGGAAGTGAAGGTCAATTAAATTAACATGGAGAAAATTATGGCAAAGGGATATTGGGTTATTCGTGTAGATGTAACCAAGCCTGAACAATTCAAAGCTTATGCAGAAGCCAATGGTTCAGCACTCAAGAAATACGGAGCTAAATTTCTGGCAAGAGCTGGTAACTTCGAAAATCCGGAAGGTAATACTCGGTCTCGTAACACCATAGTCGAATTTCCATCGTACCAAGCTGCCGTCGATTGTTGGCACTCTCCCGAATATCAAGAGGCCATGAAACTTCGCCGACATGCGGCGGCTATGGATCTTGTAATTCTTGAAGGATATGAAGGTCCGCAACCGTCATGAATTCATGTGAGCATGTCCGTAAATAGGATTCTGAACGTCGTCTGAGGAGGCGGACGTTTAACCCCGCAAATGGGGAACTTGCCCACTACGCTTGTCGCTAATCCCCGCTCTCAAGCTTGTCGCTGCTGGTAAAGGTCCAGGTGCGCGTGATGCTGAGGATGTCGGTGTCTTTGGCGATGTCCGGCGGAAAGGGCGAGAAAGGTGCAGAGAGTTTGACGATGCGGACGGCGGACGCGTCGAGTATGCGCTGGCCGGAGGAGCGGTTGATCTCGATGTCTTCCACGCTGCCGTTGGAGCGGATGGAAACGGTGAGGGTGAGGCTGCCGTAGATCTTTTGAGTGCGCGCGATCTCGGGGTAGTTCAGGTTGCCGATGCGTTCGACTTTGGCGCGCCAGTCCTCGACATATTGGGCGTAGCGATATTCCTGCGTGCGCGCGCCGATGAATTTCCGCTTGGGCATTTTTTCATACATGCTCAGGTTCTTGTTGATCTGGGCTTCCAGGCGCACGATCTCCAGCGAGCGTTGCACCAGGTCATGGCCTTCGGCATTGGAGCTGTCCTGGTTTTGTTGCTGTGTCTTGTTCTGCGCGACGCTGAAATCGCTCGTGCTGCGCGTCAGCAGGCGCTGGCTTTCCTGTTGCGTCTGGCGCAAGCGTTGGGCAGTCTGTTCGGGGGTGAAGTGTTGCGCATCGCCGAGTACGGGGAACGGGGTCTTGGCATGACGATCGTCTTCGGTGTTGCCGCCGCCATCAAGGTTGTTCTGCGCATACGCGGTGGCGTTGTTCGGACGGCGGCTTGATTTGCTGTTGACCAGCACGACTTCCAGCGGCTGGCTGAGGGTGGGGATGTTTTTCGAGTTGGGCACGACAAAAGTGATGCCGAACAGGAAAAATGTATGCAGGGCAAACGAGAACAGTACGGCAAACGTCAGGCGTTGCCCGGACTGTTGCAGCACGTTGACGAGCCGCTGTTTCATGCGGCAGGCGCTTCCACGTTAGCCTTATATCTCGCGTCGAAATCCAGGTCGAGCAAGTCGATCTTGCCTATCTCCAAAGTCACATTGGTATTCGGCGGCGTCTCCGGCAGCGAGGGGATGCGTCCGACCAGCGGAATTTCGGCAAACTTGACCAGGTTCTCGCGCAGCACGGTTGCCTCGGCCTGCTTGACGTCTTCCTGCAACAACCAGCGCAGGCACCAGTAACGCTCCATGTTGCGCTGGAATTCATTGTAGGTGGTGTAGGCCGTGTCGAAACTGCTCAGGATGGAAAACAGCGCGGTGTCGTTCCGCGCGTAGGCCGGCGGTTCTCCGCGTAACACACTGATGATCTGGCGCTGGTTCACCATGTCCACGTAGCGGCGCAGCGGGGAGCTGGACCACGCGTAATGCGCCACGCCCAGGCCCTGGTGCGGCGCAGCGATGGTGCTCATCTTGACCTTGCCGTTGTTTTGCGTACGGTAGATGCCGGCCACGTCGTGGTCGTCCAGCAGCTTGCCCCACATGCTGTTGGCAAGAATCATCAGCTCCGACACCACCTTGTCGATGGGCGAGCCGCGCAATCGCTGGCCGATGGTGATATGGTCGTTCTCCACATGGAAGGTGTAGTCGATCTGTTGCGTGCTGTTGTCGGCGGATTTGCCGCGTGCCGCTTCCAGCTTTTGCGCAAAGTCCCACAGCAGTTTGAGTTCGGGTGCGTAGGCGTAATCGAGTTTGCCTGCGGCCAGGGTCTCTTCGTTGAACAGGGGTTCCAGTGTGTCGTGGCGCAGGTTGGCCGCGATGTGCAGCCGCTCGATGCGGCTTTCGCTATTGACCACCGCCAGCGTCGCGGCATCCGCTTCCACATACAGCGAGAGGGCGGGGCAGACCTTGTCCGCGCAGAGCGTGAATGCCTGCACCACATTCTCCGGCAGCATGGTGATCTTGTCGCCCGGCATATAAACGGTAGACATGCGTTGGGCGGCGATCACGTCAATTGGTGAGTTCGGGGCGATGCCCAGCGTGGGTGCGGCGATGTGGACGCCGATGCGCCAGTTGCCGTTCGGCAGCTTTTCGAGCGAAAACGCATCGTCGATTTCGGTGGTACTCGCATCGTCGATGCTGAAGGCGGTGACGCCGGCCAGCGGCAGTTCCGGATGCTCTTCAACCGTCACCTCTGGGAAGCCGGTGCCGCGCGGGAAGTTCTCGAACAGGAACTTGTTCAAGTGATAATCGTGCGTGGACGGCAGCGCGCCGCATTGCTCCAGCAGGTGCGCCGCAGACAGGTGCGTGACGGCACAGGCAGCTTCCAGCGCCTTGACTTCGATGGTGTTGCGGTCCGGCTTGTACAAGATCATGGACAGATGATCGGCGAATTCCGCGGGCAACTGGAAGTTGCCGAGTTGTTCGGTATAGCGTGCCTGCAGTTCGGCCTGCAGGCGCTTTTTTTCAACGCTGGCGAGTGCAGACTTCAGCGCATCGGGCGGCGCGGCCTTGTAGCGGCCCTTGCCCTTCTTGTAGAAATGCATGGGCGAGCCATGCAGGCGGATCAGCGCGCCTGCCGCTTCGACGGGATTCGGCACATGGCCGAAATATTCCTTGGCCAGGGTGTCGAAATCGAACTCATCCGGCGGCGATGCTTCCCACAGGAAGTCCACATCGATGTCGGCGGCCACTTGTTCCGCCTGCGTCAGGAACTCGGACAGGCCGGGCTGGGCGAAACGCAGCATGACGTTGGCCGATTTGATCTTGCTGCGCTTGCCGTGGGTATTCTCGACCTGCAGGGAGGTGGTGTTGTCGGTAAGGATATTGCCGACCTTGAAACCGCCGTCTTCTTCGTAAAATATGTTCATTGGGAGGTGCTGAAAAAATTCCGGCGGATTATAACCTGCCGACCCTCCGCTGAACTTCCTTCATGTTAATCTGTCTGCAATGACGCCGCCGCGCGAGACGTGCGGGCCGATTAACCAGACAGGAGAGTAACCATGAAAGCTTTTCCCCGATTGATCATGATGGGCAGTCTATTGTGCGCCGCGCCGCTGGTTCACGCTTGCGATGTCGGCCATCACGGCGAATATGGCGACTATATATTCAAGGAAATGGACAAGAACGGCGATGGCGCGATCAGCAAGAAGGAGTTTGATGCATTCCATAACGCGCAATTCAAGAAATTCGACCTGAACCATGACGGCAAGATCACGCAGGAAGAAATGGATTCCGTGCACGAAAAAATGGCCGGAAAATGCGAAACGGGTCCCGGCGGGCACGAAGAGACCTTCGATGAACGCTTCGACGAGTCCGATATCAACCATGACGGTGCGTTGAGCAAGGACGAGGCGGAGATCGGGATGCCGATGCTGTTCGCACATTTCGACGAGATCGATGCGAACCATGACGGCAAGATCACCAAAGAAGAAGTGGCCGCCGGCATGAAAAAAATGCATGAAAAGATGCACGAACAGTACGACGAAGACATGAAAAAATCCGACCAGAAGTAAGCCTGAGGCATTTTTGAATGAAACAGGCCGGCTTGAAGCCGGCCTGTTTGTTATGGAGGGCAGGTTTGCCTGGCGGGGATAATGCAGGCGATTCTCTGCGCCGACAGGGCGTTTTGGCCTATGTGGCGCGAAATGTTACCATCCGGCTTATTTTGCATCGCAAGGAAGAATCATGGCAGGTCACAGTAAATGGGCGAACATCCAGCATCGCAAAGGCCGTCAGGATGCCAAACGCGGCCAGATATTCACCCGGCTAATCAAGGAGATCACCGTCGCATCCAAGCTGGGGGGCAGCGATCCGGACATCAATCCGCGTCTGCGTCTGGCAATGGAAAAGGCCTATGACCAGAACATGCCCAAGGACAACGTCGAACGCGCAATCAAGCGCGGGGCGGGCGAACTGGAAGGCGTCGATTACATGGAACTGCGCTATGAAGGCTATGGAATCAATGGCGCGGCGGTGATGGTGGATTGCCTCACCGACAACAAGACACGCACGGTGGCCGACGTGCGCCACGCCTTCGCCAAAAACGGTGGCAATCTCGGCACCGACGGTTCGGTGTCGTTCCTGTTCAAGCATTGCGGGCACATGATCTTTGCTCCCGGCACCGATGAGAACGCATTGATGGAAGTGGCACTGGATGCCGGTGCGGAAGACATCGTCAATAACGACGACGGCAGCATCGAAGTCATCACCTCGCCGCATGATTTCATGGCGGTGAAGCAGCGTCTGGAAGCGGCAGGCTTCAAGCCCGAGATGGGCGAAGTCACCATGAAGCCGGAGAGCGAAGTGACGTTCACGGGTGAGGATGCGGTGAAGATGCGCAAGTTGCTGGATGCGCTGGAAGACCTCGACGACGTGCAAGAGGTCTATTCAACGGCGGTGATTGAAGAGTGAAACAAGAGAAGGGTAAAGGGAGAAGGGAGAAGGGTAAAACCTTGGAGCGCCGATGAGCCACCCTTCCCCCTTCCCTCTTCCCCCTTCTCGTATAAGGATTTTAGGCATCGACCCCGGCTTGCGCATTACGGGATTTGGTGTGTTGGATAAAGAAGGCCAACAGTTGCACTATGTTGCCAGCGGTTGCATCAAGACGCCTGACGGCGAACTGCCTGAGCGATTGAAAGCCATCTTGAGCGGGTTGGGCGAAGTCATTGCATTGCATAAGCCAGAACAAGTGGCGGTGGAAAAAGTGTTCGTTAACGTGAATCCGCAGTCGACTTTATTGTTGGGGCAGGCGCGCGGCGCGGCCATCTGTGCGGCGGTACTGGCGGGACTTTCGGTGGCCGAATATACCGCGCTGCAAGTGAAGCAGGCGGTCGTCGGCAACGGCCATGCCGGCAAGGAGCAAGTGCAGGCAATGGTGCAGCGCTTGTTGAAACTGTCCGGCACACCCAGCCCGGATGCAGCGGACGCGCTGGCTTGTGCGATCTGCCACGCACACGGCGGCATGGGTCTGGGCGCTTTGGCGACCAAAGGTTTTCGAGTCCGAGGAGGAAGGCTGGTATGACGCAACCGATGGAACCGACGCTCGCAACATTTCAGAATCCGTTTGCGCGCTATTTTGCGGCGACTCGTCCTGCTTTCCTCACGGCGAGTTTGATGGCCTGTCTGCTCGGACTGGCAACCGCCTGGCATGGCAGCCTCGAGTTCGATATTCCGCTCGCGCTGGCTACCTTGCTGTTCGGTTTGCTGGCGCATGCGGGTGTGAACGTGCTCAACGATTACTACGACGCACTGAACGGCACCGATGCGCAGAATACTGAACGTATTTTTCCGTTTACCGGCGGCAGTCGCTTTATCCAGAACGGGGTGCTGACGCTGGCGCAGACCCGGAACTTTGGCTTTGCGCTGATGGCCTGCGTGGCTGCAGCCGGGCTATGGTTGATGGCGCGTTCGGCTCCGCATTTGATGTACGTCGGCCTCGCTGGCCTGTTTGTCGGCTGGGCATATTCCGCACCGCCGTTCCGCTTGAACAGTCGCGGCCTGGGCGAGTTATGTGTAGCGGCGGGATTCCTAGCGATCACTGTCGGCACGGATTTCGTGCAGCGCAAAGAATTTGCCGCCGCGCCGTTCATTGCGGGCTTGTCTTATGCACTGCTGGTGACCAATCTGCTCTATATCAACCAGTTTCCAGACCGTATGGCCGACACTGCGGCAGGCAAATTGCATTGGGTGGCGCGCCTTGAAGTGCAACATGCACGCTGGGGTTATGCGTTGATCGTGGTGTTGGCTTATGCGTGGTTACTGTTGAGCGTGCTGCTGGGCTGGTTGCCGTCGCTGGCGCTGCTGGTATTGCTGGCGCTGCCATTTAGTGTGAAGGCAGCATGCCTGTTGTTTCGCCATGCCGCCCAACCGCAGCAGTTGGGCGATGCGATCAAATTGACTATCGGCGCGATGATGACGCACGGAACACTGCTGTCGCTGGCGCTGATTTTAAGCAAGGGAAATACATGATCGGAAGATTGAGCGGCATCCTGCTGGAAAAGAATCCACCGCAGATTTTGCTGGATGTGCAAGGCGTGGGCTACGAACTGGATGTGCCGATGAGCACGTTCTACAACCTGCCCGCGTTGCATGAGAAAGTCGTGCTGCATACGCATTTCGTGGTGCGTGAGGATGCGCAACTCCTCTATGGTTTCGCCACCGGCGAGGAGCGCATCGCTTTCCGCCAGTTGCTCAAGATCAGCGGCGTCGGCCCCAAGCTGGCGCTGTCGGTGTTGTCCGGCCTGAGTCTCGGCGATCTGTCGCTGGCGGTCGCGAACAAGGATGCGGGTCGGCTCACCAAGATACCCGGTGTGGGCAAGAAGACCGCCGAGCGTCTGTTGCTGGAACTGCAAGGCAAGTTCACCGCGACAG